>MEQL01000062.1 GCA_001770205.1 Bdellovibrionales bacterium RIFOXYD12_FULL_39_22 | reverse complement strand
TGCCAATCCATGTAAAAATCACATGGTTGAGAAAAGTTTTTATCTCCAACTTCAGACTGCAATGTTCCCTGACATAGGGGGCAACCAATCAGCGAAGGCAGCCTTCATTCTCTTTGGAGAAATTCTCTCCATTGCTATCCACAAAAATTTTATATGCGGAAGGAGCAGCTCCTCTGGATAAGTTACCCTTGCTCCACATTTTTTCTTTTTGTTATTCTCAATTACTTTTCCTGGGCGAAGTGTTCTGATCAAGCTTTTGCGATGTTCGCCAGTTATTTTTTCTGCATCGTCGAGTAGTTGAGTTTTTTTCTTTTTACTTGCTCCAAAATAAATCTTGGCCAACTCCCGAAGATATTCTATAATTGCTGGGTAACTCACTTCCTCCCTCCTTGGATTAAGTAAAAATTGAGAATTATTGGTGTAATTCCATTTTACCCAAGAGGGGGGATTTGAGGCAACCATCTTGAAAATCATAATCAAGTTACCAAGCCTCGGTAACAGATATTCTGAGTCAATTCGAACCCGTCTTTTTAGCTCAAGTTATTCCCTTAAATATCCGACAGGTTTACCATGGAATCAATCACTACAGATCATCTCGAACACAATATTCAACAAGAAGATCGGGCCGCAAGACGCAAAATCCTGCGCAATCGAGTGCTGGCCTTTATCACCGATCTCTCCATCGTGGGCCTACTTTCCAAGCTAACAGTCATAAGCTACATCCACTTCGTGGAACTGTTTTTATTTTATCTATATAGTGATAAGCAATCGGCCATTCGCGGAAGAATTTGGGAAAGCGAATCCATTGTCTTTTCCGTAATGCTAATCGGCTACTTTCTAGCTTCCTACTACACCACTGATGGCCAAAGTATTGGGAAACTTATCTTTAATTTGAAAATACGCTCAAAAAAACATGGCCAACTCTCCCTCTCCGAGGCAGCACTTCGTCCCGTGGCCTACGCCTTCATGCTCTCTCTATTTCCAATAGTCATGCTACTGCCTTTTATCACAAAATCGGCCAAAGGAATTCCCGATTGGTTTTCTAAAACAGAGGTGGTTGACATCAACAACATGCCTCCGATGCAGCTGGATCTTTTTGATCTGCATACAAACACAAACCTAAATAAAGAAGAAAACAATGTCGTTCCCCTTAGAACTACTGCGGTAACGGCCATTGGCGATGATGGGCCCTCACAAAAAGATGATCAACAAAATGCGGCCTAAACTACTTCCAACGAAGCTTTAGTTCATTTAACTGTGCCTCAGCAGGAACTGATGGCGCATCGGCCATAAGATCTGCCGCCGAGGTTGTCTTGGGAAAAGCGATAACGTCCTTTATGTTATTTGTTCTGGCCAAAATCATCATCAAACGATCAAGGCCCAAGGCCAGGCCACCGTGCGGAGGAACTCCATACTTCAAAGCATCAATAAAAAATCCAAATTGCCCTCTTATTTCTGACTCGCTCATCCCCAGTAGTTGGAACATTTTATCTTGGACTTTTTGGTTGTGAATTCTAATCGACCCACCACCAATTTCATAGCCATTACAAACTACATCATATGCCTCGGCCTTACAATTAACTAAACGTGCATGATCCCCTGATAAAAAATCATCCATTGATTCTTGGGCCACAGAAGTGAATGGGTGATGTTTGGCATAGAAGCGTTTGTCCTCCCCGTTCCATTCAAAAAGTGGAAATTTCTCCACCCATAAAAACTTATCTTCACTACCAATCAATTTTAAATTTTCCCCTAAAAAACGTCGAAGGGCATCAGAGCTGTTGTGAGCGATGTCGTGATTATTATCTGCGATAAATAACCAAACACCATCACTCTTATTGTTCTCGTTGGCCATGCGATATAAAGTGCTTAAAATATCATCAGTAATAAATTTAGCAATCCCGCCAGAGACCGCGCCATTTTCCATCTTAAACCAAGCAACACCCTTACCGCCAAAAGGGGCCACCACATCTTTGAATTGATCAATCATTTTGCGAGTAAGTGATCCAACTTTATTAGAAACAAACATGGCCTTTACCAACCCTCTATTTTGTGCCACGTCTGCGAAAGTTGCAAAAGCAGAATTGGCAAAAAGCGAAGTCACATTGTATTGCTCTAGTCCATAGCGTAAATCAGGCTTATCCGAACCGTATTTTTCCATTACCTGATCATAACTCATAACTGGCAAGCTATATCCTGCTGGTAGTTTAAAAAGATCAATCAAAATTTTCTCCACAATTTTTTTGATATAAAGCGGAGTGGGAAAGGAAGTTTCAATATCAATTTGGGTAAACTCCGGTTGTCGATCAGCGCGCAAATCCTCATCTCGAAAACATTTAGCAATTTGAAAATATTTATCGGTAGAAGCAATCATTAAAAGTTGCTTAAGTGTCTGCGGCGACTGTGGAAGTGCATAAACTTTTCCGGGATGAACTCGACTAGGAACGATATAATCTCGCGCGCCTTCTGGAGTAGACTTATATAAGATTGGAGTTTCTACTTCTACAAAATCCTCTTCAATAAGCAGTGCACGCACCCGATTCATTACATTAGAACGTAGCTGTAAAATATCTTGTAGCTCTTTGGTCCTTAAATCGAGATAGCGATAGCGAAGGCCCAATTCTTCCGTCGGCCGAACAGCGCCATAGGGCAAAAAGGGAATAGTATCTTTATCCGCAATGGAGAGAATCTGCACCACTTGAGCGCGAACTTCTATCTCGCCAGTTGCCATATTTTTATTAATTGCATCATCTGGCCGTGCACCTACCACTCCTTTCACTAAAATTACTGACTCCAGTGAAATATCTTTAAATAGATTAAGGTCGCCTGTGTAGTCCGAAAATGATATTTGCGTTATGCCATATTTGTCGCGCAAATCAACAAAATGTAGTCCTCCTAAATTGCGATCTTTATTTACCCACCCACACACTGTAACCAATTCGCCAACGTGTCCTTTTTTTAATTCTCCACAAGTATGAGTTCGTAATAATCCTTCTTTTATCTTGGCCATTTGCCTTCTCCTGGTAAATTCGATAACATTTTCGCATGTTACTATTACAGTTAAACAATAAATTTAACCCGAAACTACCACAGATAGCTACATTTTTTACACTGTTTTTTATCCTACTATTTGCCTCGACCAATGGCCAAACAGTAATAGATTTCGGTCCGGAAGATACGTTACAAAAATATCGACAAGCAAAAATAACTCTTTCACCAAAAGAGAAAGGCAACATTTCCGAATTAAAATTAACGGTTCTTTTTACTACTACAGAGATGGAAAAAGGAGTAAGTGGCATCGCCTCGGCAGCTTTTCCTGAAGATGCCGGTGTACTTTTTTTTTACTTTGCTGACGGAGTGAGAAGATTTTGGATGCCTGACACTTACTTTGATTTAGATATCATTTTTCTTGATGAGAAATTCAAAGTTATCTCTATTGCTCGCAATATGCCCGCCCATCCAGGGAGGAAAAACATCCACAGCGTGGCCAAAACATCCCCCACCTTTGCCAGACATGTATTGGAGATAAAAAGTAAATCTGCGATAGCGAAATTAATTAGTGAAGGGATGACTCTACCTGTGCAGTTTCCCTTTCCTCCTCAGGAAATAGAACCAAATATTCATCATCAGAAATAAAACCTAATGTATCTCGAATAATTTTCTTTTGATAATTTTTATCATTCTGTAATAACTCTATCTCACTTTTGATCGTGTCATTTTGCATCTTTACTGAGTTTAGAAGTTCCATTCTGCTATCTAGAACCTGATGCCGTCTATAATATTCCCAGGCACCTCTTTCCGCAAAAGACATGCGCAAGGCCAAGAAGAAACAGAAGGCCCATCCAGCATAGATAAAAATATTGGCCCAAAAACTTTTGCTTTTTTCTCTATCTCGCTCTTTGCTTTTTTCAAAAACTCGATCATTTCTACCAACTCCAATTGTCCCCTCACTCCTTTTAATAGATGAAATATTAGACGTTGCGCCAGTTCTTGATCCCCCTACACTGCCACCCAAAGCAGAAACAGCACTCTGATTCCGACCGGTGTTATATCCAATTGTTCCTGGCACACGATTGGGGGCCTGCCGAAGATTGTTGGTGAAACCAATTTCGTCACTAGATAATCCAATAGTTCTTCGCATTGGCCGCGCGGGAGAAGAGGCCGCTAATTGTCCGCCGTTGCTATTACTATTGCTGTGCCGACTGCTTCCTTCAGAAGAAAAAGGTTGCCGCGGTAATGATCTCTGCGGAGGAGTAGAAAAGTTTTCTCGTTCACGGCCAAAAAGGTCTTCCTGAAAATTATCCCTTGGCCTTTGATTATTTGGGCCTCCAACTCGCTGGGCCTGTTTAGCACGATTGCGCTCAATGGCCTTCTGCAATCTGTCAGTACCAATTGATTGATGCTGTCTATTTGGCGAGTAGTCCACAAAACATCCTGTTTTATTGTTGAAAGACATCCTGTCTAGCTTCTATTGTAATGCGCCTGCCCACTCCAAACAAGTGAAAAATTTAAAGTTATGAGACAATAGAAATAAGTTCTAACCAAAACTTGCGGCCAGTGGCCAACTCGTAAAAATATGAATGCAGTGATGGTGAATATTCACCTAAGCGAAAAATATCCTCTGATAGTGAATACTCTCCTTTGAAAAAAATACTGAGGAGTGGATTAAAAAAACAATCGTCACCTCGTCTGACCGTTATGCTTAAGTATTTTTCGGTGCAGACAAATTCCGAAGCATCAAAAAGGCGACAAAGAAGATCAATATTTTTATTAAACAGACGATGCAACTTGCCGACATCCCCAATTGGCCCCAAGCGAATCAACTTCTCTTGGCGATCTACTCCGTGAGAGTTAAAATAAATTGCCAAATGCCTTTCAGAGTAATCTAGCCACCAACTAATCCCCGGATCGCTTAAGTTACAAAGCAAATCTTCTGCGATAGGAAAACGACGATTAAAAAATTCTTTTTTTATCTGTTCCGCATAATAGTAATCTTCTACCGGAAAAAAAAACAGATCATCAAAATCACCAGCAATAGCAATCTTTAAACGGGCACATAGCTCACTATCACCATCCATAATAGCGTTGTAGTCTTGGCGCAAATTCCTGGAAGGAATCCCTTTAACACAAAAAGTATTTGCCCCTTTTTCTACTCGGTAAAGCAGTCCAGAAGAGTTGGGTGGCAGCAAATCCTCAAACCACTCTTCCAACCTATTGCGTTCTGATTTTATTTCAAATGAGATATCACTAGTTATTCGACTATTGAGTTCCAAAGTTACTGCGGTCAATTCCTCTAAGGAGATTGCTTCTATTTCCATCTATCTCACCAAAGTGCCATAATTAGCTCGATTGCTAGCACCACAATAAAAGGAGAAATATCCAGCGGAAGATCTTGCGGCAAAATTTTTCGCACTGGATTTAGCGTAACATCAGCGGCCTGTTTTACTTTGACGGCCCAGTTGGCCTTGCGCAATTCAGGCATATAACTTAAAACAGCATCTACAATCAATAGCGCAATATAGATATTAAGAATAACTCTTATCATTTAATCCCCCTCCTTTTCGGGCCACCTCTGCTTGATGAAATACTTTGCAAACGCAAACCCCGTAAAAGAAAAAACATATCACAATAAACAACCAGATAAGTGATAATAAAAATGTATAGTAATCACCATAATTGTCAACGTAATTATTACGCAAATAAAATACATAAAGATAAAAAAGAAATTTTCCTGCAAAAAAGCTGGCGACAAAGACAGAGGCACCCAATCCGGCAACCTTTAGTGATATCTTGTCTGACAAAAACCAACGATAGAGAAAAGCAAAATAGGGCAATAAAATGAGAATATGAAGAAGATTAGACTTAACTAAGAGCTTAGTAAAAAGCCCCATGGTAAGAAACTCATTCAATACTGGTGCCATGGCCGGGAAATGTTCGAAAATAAAGGCCGTGAAAAAATTCTTCCGAATCAGAGCTTCAACAAAAGAGATGGCCATAGGTAGCGTAAGCGTTACACCCAGTAATAAAACCGAAATCAAGATAATCGCCAGGCCTTTAAAATGTCGCCGAAAAGAACGATAAGAACGATCCCCTGTTAATAAATATAGTCCGTGCCAAATAGAGTTTAAAAAAAGTAGTGAAGACCACACGAGCATTAAAAAATTTACTAGCGAGATAGTACTCTTTCCCTTCAACAACTCCGTTATAATCGTCTTCATTTTCACTACTAAATCAGGGGCAACTCCCGGTAAAAACTGCGCCGATAAAATAAAAATTTTCTCATTACTAAGGGAAATATCTCCCACAAAAAATCCTACCACTCTAATTAAAAGCAAGGCCATTGGGACAATAGTCAGTAGTAAGGAAAAAGCAGAAGAAGAGGCGATAATGGATCCACCCGTGGAAGAGAAAATTTTATATGCCGCTAAAAGATTTTTCAACATCTCGCGCATCAGCGGCCAGATCCCTTTCCATTTTGAAAAAAAGATTAATCTTTGACTTGCCACACTCATATCATAGAGACTCTAGCAGCTTTAAAAAGAAATACCAAAACTTACTAGTTGATTCAATTTCTATCCTCTCCGAGGGTGAGTGCACTCCTTTAATATTGGGCCCTAGCGATATAGCATCTAACTCTTTTAACTTATCTTTCAAAATACCGCACTCCAAACCAGCATGGATGGCCTTAACTTTTATCTCTTCTCCCTCTTCTTGTAAAAAAACCCTCTTCGTCACCTCTAGCAAAGGACTGTCAAAAACTGGCCGCCAGCTGGGATAAGATTTACCTTTAATTTTTTGTAAACAAAATGTTTTAGAAAGTGCATCTATTTTATTCTCTACTTCTATCACCTCATTTTTTTCTAAATAGCGAATAGAGGTTAAGAGATAAAACTCCCCGTCAACTAACTTTACAATGGCCAAATTCGAACTATGAGTAACAAGTGGACAATCTGCTTCCCAATTATAACCATAGGCACCATGCGGAAAAACATTTAAAAGATTTAATAACCGACTCTGCTGCTTAGGTTGTAGGGCCCTTTTATGCGAACTCTTCTTATCCTGCTTGGCCACTGTAATAAACAGCGCCTGGTCATCTTCTTTTAAAAAGGTCTTATAGAATTTAACCTTCTCTGTGCAAAGCGCATTTAAAAACTTCAAATCACTCTCGGCAATCCAAATATCCACAACAGCATCGCGAGGAATAATATTATGGGCCGCTCCTCCCATAAATTGCGAGATAAAAAACTCTTTTTCTCCTAAGGCCCACAATAGATCGGCCAAAATTTTTATAGCATTCCCTCGGCCACGATGAATATCAATTCCCGAATGGCCCCCCTTGAGTCCGCCCACTACAATTTTTACCGGAAGCAAATTGCCACCGATGTTATCACCCGCAAATTCTCCTTTTAACTCATAATCAATTCCACCTGCACAACCAATATAAGCGGCCCCCCACTCTTCGGTATCAAGATTAATTAATTTTTTACCTTTAACCATTGAAGCATCTAATTCCAAGGCACCATGCAATCCAGTCTCTTCATCAACGGTAAAAAGCAGCTCCAGTGCTGGATGTTTGATCCCTTTTGTCTCCATCAGTCCCAAGGCCACCGCACACCCTAATCCATTATCCGCCCCCAAAGTCGTTCCATTCGCGCAGACCCAACCATCTTCAACACACAATTCTATAGGATCTTTGGCAAAATCTATTTTCCTCTCGGGAGTTTTGTCACAAACCATATCCATATGACTCTGAATAATAACTGCACCATGATTTTCATAACCAGCAGTTGCTGGTTTATAGATAACCACATTCCCGGCACGATCCTTTTTATATTTTAGGCCCGCACTCTTGGCACTTTTTTCCAGATACTCAATGAATTTTTTCTCCTGCTTGGAAGGTCTGGGGACTTGGGTAACTTCATAAAATTTTTGCCAAAACTCTTTTGGCATCTGTGGATAATCATTGGGGATCGACATGTTTGTACTCCAAATAATAATTTATGGTTATTTTCCAATAGAATTCTATATTTATTTCAATAAAATGTTAATTTTTTGCTCAAGTTTTTATTATCCCGACCGAAATAGTATACGACTTGGCCGATGGGCCGCTTTTTTTGGAGGCAATATTATATGTCTGTAGAAAACCAACCTAAAAAAAATGGTGGCAAGCATCTTATATTCACTTTGCACGAAGAAGATTATGGTGTTTCTCTAGGAGACGTTAAAGAAGTAATAAGCATGGCCAACAACATTCGGCCAGTACCGCAGGCCCCCGATTACTACAAAGGACTAATTAATCTTCGCGGAAAAATTATTTCTATTGTTGATTTGCGTATAAAATTGGCGGTGAAGGCCGATGCCTATCAAGAGAAAAAAACCTCTATCATCATCACTGAGTTTGAAGGGATTATGATTGGCTCCATAGTCGATGATGTCAAAAAAGTTAAATCAATCCCTGCAACCGCCATCGAGCCATGGAGATCCGAATCCTCAAAGGTGGATCAAAATTTTATAACTGGAGTTGCCAAAGATGACGACGGGGCCCTTACCATACTGCTAGATATGAGAAAATGTTTAGACATAGACGAAATTATTACTCTGCATAAGGCAAACAAAGCACCCCAGACAGACGAAATACCCGACAAAAAAGCTGCCTGACATACTAGCTAGGCAAGCTTGTACTCTCTTATAACTTTTCCTCTATCATAGTAAAATAAAGCAATGAAGTTTAAAAAAAACAACATCATTATTCTTGTTCTTTTATTCACCATTGCAAGTACTACCGAGGCCGGATTCCAATTCAATCTTAATCTCGGAATGGACGATCCCGAGGCCACCGATACTAGAAATACTAGCGGCTACATGGCACACTTCCAATTGGCCACCGATCCTAGCTCTCTGCGCATGGTATCTGGCTTTACCTATTTAATGGCCGGAACGCTAACGCAAGGAGAATTTACCGTCGGAGGCAACTACTATCCCCTGGCCTTCGTAGGAGAAAAATCTCCAGTTTTACCCTTTGTACAAGTCACAGGAGTATTTGGCGTTGGCTCTTTCCAAGATGAAGTCAGAATGGATACCGGCTATGGATTGGGAGTAGGTGTAGATATTAATGCTTTTAAAGGTTCGGGCCTTACCATAATGATCGAGCAACACAATGCTACTGAGAGTGCCACCAGAACCTACGTTGGTTATTTCTGGCGCTAAGGACAAACAATCTTTGCATCGCACTGTGGTTTAAATTTCATGAAATATGATCCTCGTAAAGAGAAGACTAAAAAAAATCCACGCAACCATTCATCCTGCTACGTTTTTACGTTAAAAAATATCCAAATTTTTTTTTAAGACTTATATCATCTTCAATAACGGCACCAATAAGACCCTTAACTAGGGTTTTTGGTAAAATAATCGAATTGTTATCATCCGCAACTACTGTCTCTTCAACAAACCTTAAGTTATCTGATAGTTTTGCCTCATGAAGTAATTCACAACGAAGAACATGGTAAATTATTTCTGACAATTCAGATCGATTATCATCTCTTCTAATCGAGTGATGCTCAAACTGATAGCTTATGCTTGTTGCGTGAATACCCGGAAAACCATGGCGCGTAATTGTTAACATTTTTTCATCTATAAATTTTTTATTTCGTTCATTATTCTTCAATAAAGGATATCTTGATTTTGCAACAGCATCTATCGCTATACATGCATGAATAAAAGCTCCATCAAGTTCATCTCTCCCATAATGTTCTATTGAATATTTAATATTACTTTCAACACTCATAACAACTCCTCGCGATTCAGGCAATATCTTAGGCCACTACGGCCAAAGGCAATTTAATCACAAACTCTGTATTTTTGGATTCCTTATTCAAAAACAACTCCCCACCGTGCTCTTCAATAATTTTCTTGGAAATACTCAGGCCAAGTCCCGTTCCTTTCCCTGGATCTTTTGTTGTAAAGAAGGGATCAAATATATTCTGCTCCATATCGCCGGGTATTCTCTTACCGCTGTTAGTAATAATAATATTGGCGAATCCTTCCGCCTGGATACACTTTATTTTTATCCACTTATTCGGGCCATCCGAAACAGCGTCATATGCATTAAAAACGATGTTCATTAATGCTTGATGAAGTTGAGTGCCAATTGAAAATACTTTTAATTCTTCCGTAATAGCTTCAATATCAAAATCAATTTTGGTATTTACAAATTTCTGACAACACACACTCTGAACACTCTCAATTATCTCTTTGCACGTAACTAGTATTCGAGAATCCTTTTCACAATTCCTTGTTAACTTTTTCATATTGGTAATTATACTTGAAACCCTAGTAATCATTTTCTTTATAAGACCTATATGATCACGTATATCTTGTATGTTTTTCAAATCTCCTTTTTGAATAATTTTATCAATGGCAATAATATGCCCATTGATGATAGTAAGCGGGTTATTTATTTCATGGGCGATTCCTCCGGCCATTTCTCCAAGTGCTTTAAGCTTAATATTTTGAAATAATTGCTTTTCCTGTTCTCTTATTTGCACTGCTTGTTTTTCAATAAGTTGATTCATATCATAAGTTAGGGTCCACTTATTACAAAGTGCAAAAGAAAGTTGCATAACTTCAATTTTATCAAAAGGTTTTTTTAAAATTAACAGACGATCAGAATTACCTAGACGATCAATTATTTCTTCCCATGAATAATCAGAATATGCCGTACAAAGTACTGTTTGAATATTATGATCGATCTTCCAAATTTCTTCAATCGTTTTCAATCCATCCCAGCCAGGCGGCATCCTCATATCTATAAAAGCAACTTTATAAGGGGACATTTCTATCAATGCTTTTTGAACGGCCGTAACCGCATCTTCTCCTTGAAATGCCGATTCCAGGATAAAATCATTTTTAAGTTCGCGCTCTTTTTTTTTGCCAAAAAACTCCTTAATGAGAGCATCGGCTTTTGTTTCATCTTTGCTGTTATGAATTAGTATTTTTTCAAAATCTTCATGAATTGCTTTTTGATCATCAACAATTAAAATTTTGCTTTTATAACTAGCTTTTTCATCACTCATATTTATTCACCTGTCACTATTAATCATTAACTATTAATTGGAATTTTTAGTGTAAATGTTGCTCCCTTATTTTTCCCTTCACTTTTTGCGGTTAACTCTCCTCCTAACTCTTTGGCCGACAATGCTGAACTATGCAGACCAAAACCATGGCCATTACGCTTGGTAGTATGGCCAAATTGAAAAATATTCGTCATATTTTCTTTTTCAATTCCAATCCCGTTATCTATTATTTCCAGATAGGCCCATTCATCTTTTTTTTCTAACACAATATCAATTTTCCCACCATCAACTCCTAATAAAGCATGTTTTGAGTTGCTGAGCAAGTTAACTATTATTTGAAGAACCTTCAAACGATCAGTTTTGGCGATAACTTCTTTCTGGTATTTTTTTGTCAGTTTAATTGAATGCCTATCTAGCGCAATTGAGTTTACTTGAATAGCTTGATCAATTAATGCCCTCAGAGAAATTTCCTCTACCAGGCCTTTGATTCCGGCCATAGATTGCTGAACCGAGATAATGTTTTTGACATGCTCTACATTGTTTTTAAGATTTTTTATTTCTCTGGCCAATGTTAAGTCTTCCTTGCCTTGTTCCTCTTTTAATTGAACAAGAATTTGTGGAATAAGCTTTCCTTTTTTATCAGTGCTAAAATAATTATCAAGTTGGCCAAATTTGTTTTCAATTACGGGAACAATTTGGGCAAATTTACTCCCGCAGGATTTTTTTAAAATATCATCGATCTCACCCGCAGAAATATTTATACTGTTAAGAACATTTCCGACATTATGCAAAACACCAGTGGCAACTTCCGACATACCGGCCTGTCGAGATATTTCTACAAGACGTAATTGAATCTCCTCTTTTTCTTCTTCTAGTATCTTATATTGAATTAATCCTGCAATCACATCAGATACCGATTTCAAAAGCTTTACTACCGTATCATCTTCTTTGCACTTTTCTGTGACATACACATTCATTATCCCCAATATTTTGCTGGATTCATTTAATATTGGAACACACAAGTAGTTACCTGACTCCACTTCCTGATGCAGTTGCCCGGCGTAAGAATAACTTTTAAAAACAATTTCCCCTTTTGTTATTTTATCCTCCACCCAATTATTGAGCGTAAGATCTGTGTAATTTTTCAAAATAAAATCATCAAAATTTATGGCCGCAACTATTTTGAGCTGCGAGGATGCCGCCTTATCGGCACTATTTGTGAGAAGAATACACCCACGCGGTTGAAATATCTTGGGATCAAATAAAACGACCTTTTCAATCACTATGCCCAACGCTTCTTTTAATGAGATGTTTTTTGTCGTCAACTGCAAGAACGTGTTTAGCATGATCTGCGCTTCTCTTAGTTGCCTTTCCTTTTCTATCGCTATCTCCAAATTGGTAGTCATCCAATTAAATGAGGTCGTAAGAACTCCGATTTCATCTATCCGGCCAGTTTTAATTAAGTCGTTTTTCTTATTTATTGAAAAAGTTTTGGCAAATATCGACAATATTTTAATAGGTTCAACAATTCTCCACGTAATAAATTTAGATGCCACAATCATAAATAATAGAATTATAAAATATATAACGATAATTTTATTTCGCAGTCGGAATAGGCCATCTGTTAAACGCGCCTCCTCTTCCCCGGCCAATAACACCCAGTTTATTTCTTTAAATGACACATATCTCGAGAGAAAAGTTTTATTATCAAAAGTAATTTTTAGTGTATTCACCGCTTCAGGCATTAAATTTTTTGATAAAAAAATTGGAGTAAAGGTATCCAGGCTGACATTGTTGGAAGCCGCAACAATTGAAAATGGGGGCCGAATAATAGCAATAAATCCATCTTCAATTAGTGGTTTTTCTATATGTCCTTGAATCGTGTCTGCGATTAATTCTTCGGGTACTTTGCGCAGTATTAGACTCGCCATTTGCTTTTCTAGTGCCTCTAGTTTTAATCTCAAAACAAGATCTAGTCTAGTCTGGACCTCATTAATCAAGGCCTCTCTCATATAAGAATAGCTAAAATAACCAATTGCCAAAAAGGCAATCGATATCAATCCAACAAATATTAGCAGTAATTGGTGGCCAAAATTTGACTTTATTTGCTTAAACACCATGCCGATTGGTTGTTCTTAATTGATTTAGAGATTCTTTAAGTTTAATCATAATGCTTTTCGCTTTATCGTATTCTTTTTCCGTCAGTAATTTTATTGCTTCTTCCGCCAATGGCCGGATATTGCCTTTTTCTTTTTTATCTGCGGCCATCTCATTTTTTTCCAACAACTCTAAAATCTCACCGAGTTCTTGCTGAGAATCATAATATTTTTTTGCGGCCAAGTACTCCAGCGATTGATCGATATATCTACACGAAAATTCAATCCAAGATGTTTCAACTTCTGGGAATTTCTTGAGAAGTTCCACAAAAGCGAAAGAGACTGATCTAAAACGATTTTCGGCCATAACCTTACTCTCTTTCGAAATGGCCATCCCCAAAGATCCAACTAATAAATCAAGTTTCTCTAATTCTTTTATCTCCCATTTTTTCATTAACTCCGGCCTAATTTCATTAAGGCCCTTTTTGAATTCATTCAATTCGTTCTCGGCCCCCTTCCAATTATTTTTCCGAAATCCTTCTTCCATTTTTTCTAGGCATTCACGCAACTCACCAACACTGCCAGCTAAATTATCTTTTGAATACGACAGCGGTGTCATAATAAAGAATAAAAAAAACAGTATCGCTACTTTGTATTGCCAATTAATAAGTATTTTTTTCATTTGCGATCTCTCTTTGTTGCTGCTTGCAACTTTTTAAAAATCATAATAAATATTAAGTATTTTAAAAAAACAATTTTTTGCCTAAATATGTTATGCTTAATTACACTCTTAGAATATGCTTTTTTAATATAAAACTGCTTAAATATTCCAACTTAATGGAGTAACACCGTCGGCAATTATTCGGTCAAGGGTAGCTATTGGTAGATAACCCATTTTCAGTTGCCAAGAAAACGTCGCTGTTGGAATCAAAATAAATACCCTTGATCGCGTTATTTCCAATTCCATGGTTGGTTGTTTTATTAACAAAACTCACCCCACCATCTGTAGAAATCGAAAGGCCTGAGTATAGTAAGAATAAACGGGGTCTCCTATACCCTCCGCCCGTACATCCTACCCGAAATCCTAAAATCTTAAAATCAATTTTGTTGGCCAACTCTAAAAAACCCAAAAGACGCGCGCGTGTACGAAATTCCCTGGGATTTTGAATTCGCCTTAATCCGCCAACAACTTTAGATTTTAATTCGTTCTTGTCTTTAATTGATGATCTTCCCACAAATGCCATTCTTCAGCGTATTCCATGCAAGTTCGTCTGGATTCAACTCTGGTGAATATGGCGGGAGGTAGAAAATTTCCATTCGGTTATTTTGCTTTGATATAAATTCTTTCACTTTTTTCGACCTGTGGATCGAGTGGCCATCAACAATAAAAAAAATCTTTTTTTTCGATCCAACCAGCAGTCGTTTCAGAAATTCCAAGAAAACCGTCGTCGAAACGGTTCCGTCCACCACCATAAATCTAAAATCTCCTCTGGGACTGACGGCAGAAATCATATTCATGGAAAATCCGCGCCCTCTTTTTTTGCTCTAGCTTTTATTTGTGGGAAAACTTTTTTAATCCACTTCGTAACTTGTTGTTCATTCTGTTGCCATGCTTTGAATATTGATCTTTGACAAGAGTGGTCTAATTTCCTAGCGTCTTGTTTCATCCTTAATTCTAAACACACCGTAAGTCAGGCATTTAAATTCCACGATGCAATTTTTCGCGAGCATGGAAAAATTCGCAACGGAGAATTATTTTTCAAAAGCATTGCCAAGCAAGTTGGTATTGATATGGCCAGACTTGCAAATGATATTAAATCAGATAAAATCGCGATGAGGATTGCGTCCGATCAACAAGAGGCCAACAAAATGGGGTTGGGCGATGGGACGCCTGGATTTTTGATTAACGGCATTCCAGTGCAAGGCGCACAATCCGCCGAATACTTTGTAGATCTCATCGAAGATCTAAGGCAAAAAGGGAAATTGAATATTTAGTATTGCAGAAACTGTCAGATTAAATGTCTGCCCGATATAATTTCAATATGAAAATAATCTCGTTTTTACTAACAAAAGATATTTGGGTAAACAGAAGGATTAAGCGCCAAATAGATGTTCTTCAGCTTATAAATAATTTTGACATACCATTTACAAATAACCAGACCTAAAGAGATCTTAGAATGGCAATAGTTCACCTCGCTTTTTCTATCGCAGAAAACTACAGGGTCCTGAGTTACTATGGTCCGCCGATGGCCATTCCGCTAGATGTTGGCGTATAAATCTTGCCAGCGTTGTCAATTGTCACTTGTGATGGAGAATTGGAGGGCAATCCATCTCCAGTATCAAATACTGTCCAACTTACTCCACCATTTTTTGAAATAACCAACCCCGAATTAGCGGTGGATAGATAGATTACTCCATAATTATCAACCGATACACTTGACGTATCATTACTTGGTAGGCCAAGCGTGGTATCAAAATTTCGCCAAGTGCTACCTTGATCAACTGAAACCGAAAGTCCTTCGGATGTGGCAACATAAATTATTCCCGTTGTGCCAACAGTTACGTGTTTTATCACATTCGACCCCAGTCCATTAACGGTTGTATATGTCGTCCAGGAAACTCCTCCATTTGATGAGACGGAAAGGCCGCTATCAGTGGCAGCATAGATTACGTAATTAAAGTCGACAAAAATATCTTTAATCACGTTTTCGGCAAGCCCATCCCCGGAATCATAAGTTATCCAATTAGAACCACTGTTGGTAGATACTGATAATCCTAGTTCAGTTGCAGCGTAAATATAATTACGACGGTCAACATAAACATCACGAACTATGTTGCTAGCAAGTCCGTCGGTCGTAGTAAAGTTGCTCCAAGTACTGCCACTACTTGCTGAAACGCCAAGTCCTCCGTTCGTAGCGGCATAAAGATTACCGCTTCGATCCAGGCAAACATTATAAACATCTTCACTGATAATCCCATTTGACGAATTTATTTCATTCCACGTTGCACCGCCATCCACAGAAGATAAAATTCCAATCCCATAGGAAGCAACGAAAATAATTGCTCCGAACTCATTATACACGCTGCCGCGTAAATCATTTATTGAAAATATATCTGCCGCAAAAGTTAGTGTCACAAGATTAGGCCCTTTGGTTTTATCTGTGAATACTTCGAGCCCGTAACGATCGCGATTTACGTTCATAACGTTGCTATGAACCTCCCATGACGAACCATCCACTGACGATAAATTGCTACGCGTATAACCAACATTATCGCTTCCAGCTATGTACCAAATTCGATTGTTAAAGGCTGTCACTTCTCCATCATCACGGCCAGATGGCAACGTATATATACCATTATGCCAATCACTACCATCGGAAGAGTACCACACGTTAGTACTTCCAGTATTTCCACCAAGCAACCACATTTTATTTTTGAAAACAGTACCGGCCATGTATATTCTACTTGCTGGCAATGTAATAGTCCCGCCATGCCAATCAACTAAATCAGTAGTCCAGACAACTGTATCATTATCTGCAAACCACATTTTATTATCGTAAGAAAAGAGATGGCCTCCATCTGATCCTCCAGAAAGTCCTCCCACATTTGACCAAGAAGATCCTGTTGTCGAGCTTAGAACTAATCCTACTGCGCCACCAACATAGTAAAGTGTTCCGTTGTAGACATCTGCGGCACCCCAATCGACACCAGTCGGTAATACGTTGGCGTGATTTGTCCAACTAACTCCATCTGCGCTGGAGAAAACATTTCTTGAAACGCTGTAACCGCCAATAAACCACAATCTATCTTTGTATACTTTTAGCACGGCCTCTCCATGTGGAGATGGCAAAACAGTATCAGTACGACTCCAATCAATTCCGTTGAATGATATCTCAACATCGTCCATCGTTGTGCCATCATAGCCACCAACGGCATACAGACCAGTACCTCCAATATGTATGGAAACATCTTCGAAATTTGCGTAACTGTCTGTCACTCTGACAACCGTTGTTCGCACATTGCTTCCAGAAAAGAAAATACCAGTTCCTGGACCGATACTGCCTTCGCCCGAAACGATAGAATAGGTATACCCGGATCCAGATCCACCTATAGCGCTTAATGTTGCTTCTGAATTGATGTTGATATTGACTGGTGTTATCAAATGAATGTCTTCCGCCAGCAGATTATCGCTTTTTATCGAACTTTGTGCTTCAAAATCATTCAAATCATATACTTTATTATCTACAACGTTTACTGAAACAATCTCATCTCCGTTCGGCACGGCTTGTAAATCAAGGTCAATGATATAACGAGAAGAGTTTACTTTTGTAACTGCCCACCCGGCACCCTTGGTAGCAACTCCACCTACGATGTTGGCCGATAGATCAGTTGTAGAAAGATCTTCGTTGACTTCGTCAGAAACTGCTTCGCTAAAGTCAACAATCACGGAACCATGAGTGTTGACAGTAATACTGAACGTTGGAGGCGTCTGATCTTGAAGTGTAACTGTCTGATCGGAACTTAACACTAAATTCTTACCAAGATCAAAAACGCTATTGGGGGCCATGTTGACGTGAACGACTTCTGAGCCATTTGGCAATGATTGGAGATCTAGGCTAATTTTATAAGTACTATCATTTATTTTTGTTAGTGTCCACGAAGGACCAAGTGTTGCCGTACCTCCAACAATCGTGACATTAAAATCATCTTTTGTTAAATCAGTTTGGAATATATCGACAACATCCTCACTGAAGTTTACATTAATACTCCCTTCAACGCTGTAATCTACATTGTAGCTCGGCATCACAAAATCCAGAAGCTGCACAACTTGTGGAATGGGAAGAGCTTCGTTTCCTTCTGTATCAAAAATTTTTCCACTGACAACTTGAATAGTCACCATCTCAAGTCCATTGGAGGTTTCTTGAATATCAAGATCCAAAGTGTAGACGGTATCGCTTATTTTACTCAAGCTCGGTAATGGGCCAATTGTTGCCACGCCACCAGTTAAGACAGCAGAAAAACATGACGCTGAAAGATTTGCTCCATCAGTTGAATGAACCGCCTCACTAAAGGTTAGTCTTACGGTATTGTCAATACTTCGAAATGCCAAAAAATATGGCCGATCAATTATATCAGAAACAACAATTGGGGTAGATGTTGACGACGGAGGAATCACTTCGCTCACTTTTTTGGAAGAAGAAGTAGTAACACCGCAACTAATAAAAACAAGCGCAATAATAAATACCGCGGAGTTAATTTTAGTCGATCCAAAATGTCCTGGCATGCAGTATCCCCTTTGGCATAGGCATTATATATTAACTACTAGTAAAAACTCCCAGGAGCCAAGGCCAGGGGTTTTACGGCTTAGTCGATAAAAGATTATTCCCCTTGTACTATAACATTGTTTTATGGTTTACATTTAATATTTTTTTGTAAACGCAGAAGACAAAACTCTCACGAGCTTCTAGCTGAAACTTCTGTTATATTGCTTAAATATTCCAACTTAATGGGGTAACACCGTCGGCAATTATTCTGTCAAGGGTAGCTATTGGTAGATAACCCATTTTCAGTTGCCAAGAAAACGTCGCTGTTGGAATCAAAATAAATACCCTTGATCGCGTTATTTCCAATTCCATGGTTGGTTGTTTTATTAACAAAACTCACCCCACCATCTGTAGAAATCGAAAAACCTCCGTACGTTGCAACATAAATGGCGCCAGTCAATGGATCTACATATATATCGTATATTGCATTATTGCCCAATCCTTGAACTGTTGTTTTATTTACAAAACTTACTCCTCCATCTGTAGAAATTGAAAGGCCTGCGCCAGTTGCCGCATAAATATAATCATTAGAATCAATATAAACGTTGTACACCGTATTGGCCCCTAGGCCCTGAACTGTTGTTTTGTTTGTAAAGCTTACTCCTCCATCCGTAGAAATTGAAAGGCCTGCGCCAGTTGCCGCATAAATTGTACCGCCCAATCCAACAATCACGTTGTTTACTGTATTGCTTCCAAGGCCTTGGGCCGTCGTTTTATTTGTGAAACTAGCTCCTCCATCTGTAGAAATCGAAACGCCTCCGGCCGTGGCAGCATAAATATGGCCATTTGCACCCACATACACACCATAAACTGTATTACTCCCCAAACCCTGGAGCGAGGTCTTATTTGTGAATGTAGCTCCACCTGTTGTAGAAATCGAAAGACCTCCTGTCGTTGCCACATATATATAATCGTTAGTATCTATAAAAACACCCTTCATATTATTGCTTCCAAGTCCGTTGGCCGAAG
>MEQL01000061.1:185452-219229 GCA_001770205.1 Bdellovibrionales bacterium RIFOXYD12_FULL_39_22 | reverse complement strand
GCATGTCCTTTTTCCCAAACAAAAATATTAATTCTTCGCTTGGCAATAAACTCTAATGCCTCCACTTTTTGATTCTCTAAAAGTGGGATGAAATGTTTTTTTAATCCATCTTCTGACATATTATTTTACCTCTTAAATCACTGTAGCGGATTCATCGCTTTAATTGCTACTTCGCGCTCTTGTCCAACAAACTCTTTGACCTGTGAAATTGTTCGACTACCACCACTATGCATTAGTTGTCGTTTCTCTACCTGAATAATCTTTTCTGCATAAAAGGCAATCTGCGGAAGGTGAGTAATCGCAATTACTTGTGAAGATGAAGATACTTTTTGTAGCGATCTACCAATACAAAGGGCCGTCTCACCACCAATACCGGTATCAATTTCATCAAATAGGAATACTGAAATTGAATCAACCGCCGAAAGGATTTGTCGAAGAGAAAGTAAAATTCTGGATAACTCTCCACCTGATGCAATATCCTTAATCTTATAAAATCCTTCTCCTGGATTGGTTTCAGCTAAAAAATTTATCACAGAGGAACCGTTGATATTTAATTTTGGCAAAAGTTCCACTTGTAAATTAACACTCGCCCCGGCCATGCGCAATTCCCCTAAGTTTTTAGTCAACTCGCTGGATAATTTCTTTGCATGTACCATCCGCAACTGATGAAGTTCTTGGGCCATTTTGCTAGCGGCTGAGGTAACACTTTCCAATTCTGCAGATAGTTTTGTTATTTTAATATCAAACTCATCAATCTCATTAAGCTGAAGTGCGAGTGCATCTCGCTTGGCCAAAACGGCCTCAATTTCTACACCGTACTTACGCTTTAATTTTTGATATTTATCTAATCTATCCATTATCTCTTCTAATGAAATGTTTTCTGATTCAAAATCACTATCTTGAGCTGAAAGTTGATATGAAATATCTTCTAGCGTTGTATTTGCTTCATAAACTTTGGCCATCCAATTATCTTCAAAAAAGGCCGGATGTTTTTTTACTAAATTTATTATTTGCCCTAATTGCACAATAATAGCATTTTCACCATTGGACAATGAGTCCAAAATTGCGGCAGTAACCTCTCCACGCTTTTCCGCTTCTTGAATTTGTGCCTTCAGTTTAATCAATTCTTTCTCGTCTTCACTTGAAGGATTCACGTTGTTAATTTCGGTTAATTGAAATTTTAAATAATCCCGAAGCTCTTCCTTGTTCTTGTTGGCCTCTCTCAATTCTTCAATTTGCGAAGAGAGATTCTGCATCCTAGAAAATAACTGTCGATAGGCCGTAAGCTGCGTTCCTGTGCGCGCAAACAAATCTAAAAGTTGCAGCTGATATTCGTCTGAAAGTAGTTTTTGATTTTCAAACTGCCCCACCAAATCTATGAAACGGCGTGAAAATTGTTGTAGAGTCGACAACGCACAGGAGGAGTGATTTAAAAAGGCCTTAGAAGAATTGTTATCCCGATAAATAATTCTTTTAACTATAATTTCTTCTTCGTATGGGTGTCCAATCTCATTAAAAAAGGCCTTTATCTCTTTATCTTGTCCCGTGCGGCCAAAAGTTGCTTCCACTGAAGCAAACTCCGCACTGTTGCGAATACTTTTTTTATCGGCCCTTCCTCCCAAAATTAGTTGCAGGGCATCCAGGATTAAACTTTTCCCAGAACCAGTCTCTCCAACAATAGCATTGAAGCTATTAGAAAAAATTATCTCTTGATTTTCAAAAGTTGCAAAATTCTGCAAGCGCATAGACCTTAAAAAAAGCTCTGGCACTTTAGTCATAAAATCTCCTTGCTTCACCTAGCCGTAAGTAAACTTTTCTCGCAACGTACTAAAATATGTTTTTGCCGAGTTTTTTATAAATAGAACATACTTATCAGATTTAGAAATAGTTATTTTTTGATCTTTATGTAAAGCAACAACCTGTTGGCCATCCACCGTAACGGTAACCGGATAGTCTCTTTCATTTATCGTAAAGCTAATTTTTACACTATCGGGAATCACCGTCGGACGACTAAGCAGAGAATGAGGACAAATTGGCGTAAGAACAAATGAGCATACTGCCGGATGAATAATTGGCCCTCCCGCCGATAACGAATAAGCGGTAGACCCTATTGGAGAACTGACAATTATCCCGTCTCCAACCAACCGAGAAATTGTTTCATCATCGACATCAACATTTAGTAAAAACATGCGGGAAATATCCGTTTTATTAATCACCGCATCATTTAAAAAGAAATGTTCCGACAAAACCTCCGTCTCTTTACAAATTTTAACGGAAAAAAGAGGAATTCTATATGTCTGATATTTACCAGAAAGTGCGATTTTTAATGTCGAGATAAAATTAGAAACAGAAAATTCTGTTATAAAGCCAAGATGTCCTACGTTAACTCCAAAAATTGGAATTTTATTTTCTCCAATCTCTCGGCAAGCACCAATAAGAGTTCCATCTCCCCCCAAAGAGATAAGAAGATCACAGCCTGGACAAATTTTATTATTTTCAATGAAACTAATTTTGGCATACTGTTTGGCAGCCAATATTTTCTTTAGACGATGAGATTCTTGCATCTTGAAAAATACTTGCTGCTCCTTCAATAAATCTATTATTGGAGGAAGAACTTTTCTTAGGGGTGCAACTATTCCTGGTTTTAGAATTATAACTACTTTTCTAATTGGCCGATTATTTTTCACCGTTTGGGCCCTTTTTTATTGTTATGCTAATCATTTGTACTCATGAAAATATTCATAATTTTCTCCAAATCGTCAAATGGTTTACTGACTATTTTGCAACCATATTTTGAGGCAGCATCTATAACCTGAGGAGAAGTATAGGCGGTCATAAGAATGAATATTTTTTTTATCTCTTCTGTCTCATATTTTCGCTTTGATTCTTCAATGACGTCAAACCCCGTTATGTCCTGCAGCATTATGTCGCAAATAATGCGGTCAAAGCTTCCTTGATTTATTAATAAAATAGCTTCTTTTCCAGAACTTGACACAGACACGGTTGCTCCAGCACGTTCCAGTATCTTTTTAAGTGACTTTTGAATAAGAATTTCATCTTCTATTAATAAAATTTTCATCAATTCTCTACAATTTTATAGCGTTCTGGGCGTAATTTTATGCTGAAGGTAGCTCCGCGCGCAGGATAATTATTTCGACAAACAATTTTTGAATTTAATTTCGCGGCCAAACTTTTACAAATAGTTAATCCTAGGCCGCTTCCAGTTGGCTTGGTTGTAAAAAAAGGTTCAAAAACACGATCAATTATTTCCTGATCAATTCCTGGGCCTGTATCTGAAACAGAAATTTGCAGATCCTTCGAATTTGTCGGAATGGCCACCTCTACAGAGATCAAATGATTGATAAGGTCATTGGTATGATTTTTTATTGCCTGTGCACTATTTAAAATCATATTAAAAAGAATTTGAGTTATCCAGGTTATATTAGTTCGCACCAACGCAACTTTAATTTCATTCTGAATTATAAATTTTTTGGCAATACCTCGAGTTTCGCTTTTTGTAAGGGTCATTACTTCCTTTATGAGTTTTTCTAGATCTACTTCTTCTGTTTCGTTAGAATCTTTATAAATTATGGAAAAGTTTTTAATAATATCGTGACAACGATCACAAGCGCCGACAATATCTTTTAAGGCATCACATGCCTCGACATCTTCGGCTTCTTCCTGCATGACATCGGCCATAAGTTTTAGGCCGAACAGGGGATTTGACAACTCGTGCTTTAGTGTATTCAAAAGATCACCCAAAAGAGTAATTCTTTGGAAATGTAAAATATCTGGAGTAGTATTTTCCTGCTGCTGCTTCTCCAAAATAGAGGTTACCCACTTACTACTACGAACCATCCTTCTTCCTCGGGCAATTTTCCTTTCTTGTAAAAGTAGGATATTAAAGAAATGTCTGAGTGTTGCTGAGAAATCCGTGAAATATTTTTGTTCTTCATAGTCTGTGGGAATAAAATCATTTCGCGACATGATAAAAATTATTCGATGGCCAGAAAGTTCAAACTCTTTTGCCAAAAAGCTACCCAAAATGGCAGTGTTTTCTGGAAAAACTTGTGATTGATTGAATAGTTTATTTTTACTTTTTTTTACAACATTAAAAATATTATTAAAACTTGCTACGGAAAAATGAAGTTTGGTGGATTGTTGGCCTGGTGCCGAATGGTAACTAACCACCTCTTGCTGTCCCCGTTCGTGTATAATTATTTGCGCGATGCTATAAGAACGAAACTCCTTTTTCCGCAAAATAAGCTGTGGAAAATTACCTATCGTTTCTTTTTTTATAAAATCAGATAATTCTGCTATTAGCTGTGTTTTAGTATGTGTTATTTTCTGATATCGAGCATCTCTCTTTGCAATTGCTTCTTGTTTTTTTCTAACCACTTTTTGGATTTTATCAACAACACTAGAAACATTCGCTATTTCTTCTTTAAAAAAATCATCAATTTCGGTGAACGCGATCTTGTCTACTTCAGCATCTGTCTTAAATGGGGGATGGTTATCTCTTTCCACAATGTAAGATTATCCACCAGTTCATAGACTAGCAAGTCGCAAAGCATAATTATATCATTTTTTTCTTTGGCCGGAATAAGTGCCTTAATAATTCCTAGAAAATGATTTTCAACATTAACCACATCTTGATTCTTTGCCACAACCTGGTCAGAATTTGATTGTATTGATATTTTAATATGAGAGATGAGCTGCACAAACTCTTCTAGCATGATAGTCAGTTGCTCGAAAAATTTATTTGCATCTTGATACTTATTTTCATCATAACTGCTATTTATTTTTTTAATATTAAAAATCATTTTATCGATATAATCAGGACAGGCATCCAGGGCCTCAATTGTAAGTGTTACATAATCTTCTTGCGAAATATTATCTAAATTTTCCATTTTCCTCTCCTATGCTCCGGCCCGTGGGGTAGCACTGCTGTTTTTTGCGCTTAAATGTTTATACTCTGCCACAATTTTTTCCATTAGTTCGTAAAGTCCACTAACCAATGAAGTATGGGCGTGATATGCTAAAAAAGAATTTTCTGCGATTTCCACGATATTATTTCCCTCCAAATTACCTTTGACCAAGTTAAAGTAATTTATAAAGGGCGATAATCCAGGATAGTGATCTTTTATAATGTTTTGCAATTTATCAATTTCATCAATTTTGCCTGAGAAATCTCGCATTTTACTAATGCTTGGCGTCTTAGAACCTATCTCTTCTAAAATAAAGCGCGAATACTTTTTGCCAAACTCATTGAGTTCATATAGGTGTTTTAATCCATCGAAATAATGTAAAATTTCGGCATGTGCGCCAGAGGTTAACATTGGGAATGATTGGCGCTCTTCACACTCTTCAAAAGCATAAAGCCAAAGAATCCTATAAAGCTTTCTTAAAATATCCGCCAGCGATAATTGCTCTGATGTTATGGCCTGAAAATCTAAAAGTCCCTGTTCTGAAAATCGGGTTTGTCTTACATCTACCGCATTCAAATGAAAGGCCGAGACATCTTTTTCTAATTCTTCTCTCGATACCAAGCCTGTTTTTATGATTTGCGAAACAACACTTACTAAGGCCTGAAAAGGAATTTCCGCGTGACATTGAAAATACGAGCAAGCATCGCTGGGAAAACATGGAAAACATTTGGTCCGAGGGGCAATACTATAGTTTTCTTTTCCATATGGAACAGTTTCTATTGGCCGTACTGTCCCGAGTGCCACGGAAACCGTTTGAACTCCATAAAAAGCAGCAATATGTCCAACCATAGAGTCATGGCCAATAAAGAGATCTGTACCTTTTTCCATCATTAAAAAAAGTTGCTGCAAAGATGTTTGCCCAACTAAATTATTAATTCGAGCAGAAAAAGGTCGCAGCAATGGATTTTCCAAAATCTTATCCGCAAACTCCATCTCTTCCGCACTGCCCACAATCGAAAGATTAACGGCAGAATTATCTTTTAATAATTTTAAAATTACCTCTGACCATTTTGTTGGTTTCCAAAATTTTTTGGCAGCAGAAGCAAAAGGATGTATTACAATATTTCTAACCCGCCGCCCAGTTCGATTCGATGTCTCATACATACTGGGATATTCCACGCCCATAATTTTTTTATAGATATCCACTAGCGAAAACGGATTTAGTGGCCCACTCATGACTGTAGAATAAATATATTTGGACCAACGATCAGCAATTCGCAGGTTACCATCCACTCCGTGGAAGGGCCCTAACTTGTGAGTGGCCGGGATCAAGGAAGAAAGAAGAGAAGAAGATTTAGAAAAGGACAAATTTACAACCACCGAAATATTCTCAGTGGATAACTCCTCTAAAAAAGTTGTCAAATGTTCATTGGCAATAGCAAAATCATCCTCTATCAAAAAAGATTTGAAATCTAAGTAAACAATTTTGTCAAAATACTCTTTTAAAATAAAATCTAAAGCAAAAGCAAACTGCTTCCTGGCCACCAAAATCAGTCGCACATCTTTATGGCCTTGTCGAAGCTCTTTTGCCACCTGCAGGGTTTGAATGACATCCCCTGTGCGGGTGATTTGAAGTAGGCATAAGGTTTTGGGCAGAGACACCGGCCCCACCTCTTTTTTATCGTTTTCTATTTTAGTTTGGGCCTGCATTTTGTTCCTCTTCTAATAATAGACTGAATAACAAAATCTGCATCTCTTCACGGCCAAGTTCATTACTGCGCTCTTCCAGTCTGGTTTTTATTGTATCAATCTTCGTTTTTAATTCTTCTCTAATTTTTTCCATGAGTTTACTCTGGGTTTAATTGCCATCGGCCGCTTCGTTAGTGCTATCATTTTTCTTTTCTTTTTCTGCTCGTATTCGTTCCATAACTTTGTTTTCAATTGTATTTAATATTGCAATTATCATTTGTACGTTGGCCTTCAAGTCATACAAAAGAGTCTCTACATCAGAAATATTTTGCTCCGCCGAAGAACTACTTAATGCTTCTAGCTTTGCTCTGAAGAAAATAATTGGAATAGACGTTATTTGATGTGCATCGCACTCTACCAACAACTCATCTAGGGCATTTAAAAAGGCCTGGCCATAACGACTACCTTCTTTCGTTTTTATTAAGCACCGGAGGGTATTTAAAAGTAGCTTGGTTGCCAACACGACGTTATCTCTTGATGTCTTAATTATTTCCACAACGGCCGCGGACGGCCAACTTGCAATCATTTCTTCCAAGTCAGAAAAATCTTTAATCCCCATTAGCGTAAAAAGAGTATGGCGAGACAATAATCGCATTATCTCAACAGAGGCGTTAACATCTCCACTCACCGGTCGATATATAGTCCCCTTACTATCCTTTTCTACTCTGTATAAAGAAATTTTAGAAGAAAGGGTTGTTGTTGTCTCCAGCGCAGAATTGAAATAAACAGTGATCGCATTAAAAATATCTTCGGCCTTAATATTGGTCTGCTTTGATTTGCCATCGTTACTGCCAATCTGTCCATCAAACCATACCCTCGTTTCGAGAAGATCTGTAAGAATTAAATTTCCTACATTGTTGGTTCCTTGTTTAAGGAAGGGGCCACTTCCCAAAGAAACTTCTACAACTGGTGTTTTTAGCAAGTCAGCAAGATGTTTAACCACCGTGTCGGGTGCAACTAACAAGTCAATGTTGGAAAGAACTGATGGCAACGCCACGAAATCTGATTCAATAGTAACTAGTTTATTATCAAAATACTCGTTCAAACGATTTACATAACGACGTTCGGTCTCATTGGGGGCAATAAGTAAAACAGGATATTTTTGAGGGTCATCTAGCAACATTCCTAGTAACTCAATCATAACATTGAGTGGAATATTTTTGTCCGCTTGAGAAGTAATTAGTTGCAAACCAACAATTTTCACTGTCTCCGTTCCGGTGCTTCCCTTGGCACGTCGAAGTGTTTCTGATTCCTTTTGTCTAATGCGATTAAGATTATCTGCCGCTACAATGTTATGCTTTTCATTGGTAATTATATGGTTGGCACCTTCTGCACGCTTAACCCCCACCATATTATGAAGAGTATCGGAAAAATTTATTGGCGTATATTTATACGAAGTAAGTAAATCATTAAAAACCATAGACCAACGATTTGAATATTTAATTATATTTTTTTCATTAAAAGAAACTCCTAGGCAATTATCCTCTGTGGCCAAATAAGAAGTGATGTAGGTAGAAACATTATCTCCAGAATAATTTATTACCTTATCCCACTTCCTCTTTCGCAAAGGTTCTAGCGCAACGAAAAGTTCATTTACAGAAAAAGCATCCGAGTATACTGGATTGTTCTTGAGCGAAATTATTTTTTCCCTATCAATGATGTGTGCCTTGGAAATGTTTTGAATTGTTTTGGTAACCTTTTCGAACTCTGAGTAAACAAGCATCTCAATATTCATCAACGGATCAACGGCAATAATCGAATCAATCAACTGTGTGGCCTGATATATATCTCCAAACCTTTTTAGATTAATAATTAAAATGTTTTTTTCCATACTACACTTGCTCCGTTAATTTCTTCGTTCCCTCAGAAGTAATTTTATCCAACGCCAAAAACAGAAAGTCCAAAGGCGCAACTTTTGTTTTTTTGTTAATAATTTCGGAATATGAGCGCTGTTGGCCAGATGAAGTGAAATTTTGATGGTAAAATACTTTTAGCGACTCATCACATAGTCTAGCAGAAATGCCCTCGGCACTTTTGTCTGCTTTGAATTCCAAAAATGCCTTAAAATATTTACTACTTAGATTGAAAGAGGAGGGATGGGCAACGACCGCCGGCCGCTTGACTAGAAAATTTATCAGCTCTAAATTATCAAAAAGATCGGCAACGTTGTTACTAGAAAAAATCTTAACTTTGTCGGTATTAATAAGAGAAAGCGTGGTAACATCCACCACTAGTTGTTCAAATGGCTCTATAACGCAAATTTCAAAATCATCTCCAAAAGAGCTAAAAAGATATTTGGCCAAAGCATTCACGTGGTATCCATAACCCAACCCCAAAAGCAAAACCTGTTTTTTTTCACCAATAATAGTTTTTTGCTTAGTAACGAAGGCCTCCGCCTCTCTGATGGGATAGTAGATAGAATGCAGGTGAACATCATTAATAACGGGAATGGCCTGGCCCGTTTTGGCATATTTGATTTGAAACGAATCTATAGGTGGGGCCAAGACAAAATTTTTCATACGTTCCATCCTTGATACGCATTGAGAAATCACTTTTTAACGGACGATAAATCGTAACCCTTAAACTGATTAATACTTCTAAAAATATTAGCAACTTCCTTGGCCGTATCCTCCTTCATTGCGTTTAAGAAATCGTAGATCTGATTATCAATCCATTGAACGCGGCCACTCCAGATCTCCAACTCACCAAGCCACACCTTTAATAATTCTAACAACTCTCTGTTACTATTCAAGTCATTTATTTGGGGGATTAACAGATCGATTTTGTCTTGAATATGCTCTAGAATATTAACCAAACTTAGTCGGTTTTCTGCTTCCCGATTAATAAAATCAATATTTCCCTGCTCGCTGGCCAACAAAATTGCTTCCGATTTTTCAACTAGTGCGTCAACTAATGATGTGTACTCCATAAGCATTTCATAAATTTTTTCTTTCACAAGTTACTCCTCTTGCTGGTTGTTTGTTGGTGATTTTGTTGTTTTAAGTGATTTAATTGCCTCATTCCAACCATCATAGAGGGTTATCAAAACTTGCAGGCAACTTTTTAAAAGTTCTGCATCTATTTTGATATTGGCCTGGGTACTAGCAAACAAGACATAGTCATAAAGCGAAGAAAGCTCTTGGGCCACCTTGCCTCCGACCTCGAAATCGAGACTGTTGTTTAATTCTATCACAATGTCTTGCAATTTACCAATGTACTCTCCCTTCTTGGCAATCTGATTTTGTTCGACCGCCTCAATGGCCTTCTTACAATTTTTAATTGCCGCCTGATAAAGCATTAACAGGATCTGCTCTTTACTTGCTGTGTGAATGGAGGTCTTTTTATACGCTCCTAATCCATAACTCATTTTATCCTCCTCGCGAATATTTTTTTATCATCCTAATTGGGTCACTGGACTTACATTATTTGCCGCTAACGAAGCGATACCCGCACTAGATTTTTGCAAATTTGCAATAGTACTTTCTAGTCGAGCAAACTTCATTTTTAAATTTTCCTCTTTCTGTGCAATCGAACGCATCTTGTCTTGAATACGCCGATCCATCTCGTTTATGTTAGACTGAAAGGTGTTTTTTCTGGACAGCAACAATCCATCTGGAGCGCGCAAACAGTTTTCCACCGCCTCTTCCAGGTAGTCCATAAAGCCATAGCTTTTCACTCCCTCTTCAGTATAAATCCCTCGCAATATTTGCGTGGCCGCGCGAAAGTCGCTGGCCAACACCGACTCAAATTTCTTCTTGTCTAGCTGCAACACTCCTTCCCTGCTAAATTGCACGCCCAAATCACCAAAACGCCGAGGGCCAAATGTCGTTTGAACATCTTGAAATACGGCCCTTCTAATTCGACTTTCCAGCGATTGCAAAGACATATCGCCACCCAAAGTAATAGAGGTGTCCGTTTTCGCATCCATGGTGTTTTGCGCTTTAATAAAAGATAAAACACCATTGATTTTTGCTACCAAATCATCAACTTTCTCTGTAATGGCACCAACGTCTTCCGAAATTTTTAGAGAAAATTCTTCTCCAGGCATGGCCTTTTTTAAGTTTAACGTAACTCCCGGAATAAGATCGGAGTTCTTATTTGACGGAAGTTCGATCTCAAAACCGTTTAGTTTTATTTTAGCATTTTGTGCTGGCCGCTGCGATTCCAAATAAAGGTCATCCTCTCCGTCGATAAAATAAAAGTAAGGAAATTCGGCCTTATTGCCAGCTCCCGTTTCACTTAAACTAATCAACAATCTCCAGGGAGTGTCCGTTCCACTTCCATCATTAACTACTTGCGCAGTCATTCCACTTTCTGGGTCGTTATTGATTAACTTGGCAATTCCAGCAATCGAAGCATGCTCTGAATCGATATATATTTCCCGATTATCCCCATTGGGAAGTGTATATTGTATATATCCAACCCCAACGTAGCTGTTGTCTTTGTCTTTAAATCCAGAAGACATCGCAGTAGATTTTTGGGCCAATTGAATAACTTCGATCTGATGCTCCCCTGGTTCCGCTATATTCTTATCGAGCGCAACATCAATTATATCGTTACGCGTTTCGTACTTTAGTTCTCGGAGGTTTTTTACGCTGCTGTTGGCGGTTAAGTTTCCTCGGATTTTTTCTACTAGCCCAATGGCCTCTTCTACTAATTTTTTCTTAGTTTCAATTTTACCTTTTTTGGCCTCCATTTGCTCAAGCGGGGCCTTCTCAGCAGTAAGAAGTTGCTGAACAATATCTTTCGGAAGGCCGGTTCCAATGGAGCCAAAAGAGATACCCAAACTGCCTCCTTCTGATTAGGTTTGAGCTAGAAAACCTTCTTCCAGAAAGTCTTCCCATTATGGAATAGATGATAGCATTTATACAGTTCGATGCAATTGTGGCCGGATGGGCAACAATTTCTCACTGAATATTCTTGGCAACCATGTGCGCGGGATATATTCTAAATATTCTAGGCAGATAGAAAAATATGGAGCAAAACAAAGCATTTTTATCAACAATCGGGATTAAGAAAATGAAATTTTTTTTAATCCGCGCTTTTATCTACACCTCCTTTTTACTTATCCCAACCTTACTGCAAACAGAACTCAATCTTCATCCCTTCACACAGTCCGCCATGATGATTTTTTATATAATTTTTATGATCGGCCAATGGTTTCTTTTAGGAAAAGAGGTTGATCATCGTTTTAATATTTTCTTCTTGGCCAACTCCTCATTTGATCGAGTCGTATATCGCCTGGTTTTGGGAATGGCGGTTATGGCCATCTATTTCAACGTTATTGATTACCTCCCGGCCAAGTGGACAAGCAATCTCTTTTGGCTAACCTGGGTAGTGCTGGGAACCTTCTATTCATGGCCTACTCGCGGCAAAATAATTCAAGAAACAGTGACGGCCTATTTTAGTGAATTTAAATTTCTTGATCGTTTTGAAAAAACTTTATTGATCTTGATTATAACTACTTTCTTTATTTCTCTACCGGAACTACCCTCTTTAACCAATCCAGATGCTCTCAAAATGTTTTTTGATCCTCTAGAGAAAATAAGTGCACAGTTTTGGATTTTCCTTGATGTTAACTACCTTCCTTTTAAAAAGTATCCTTCTCTCTTTCGTCTGGGATGGAGTATGCATTTTTATTTTGTAGGCCTTGGAATGTTTCTCGTAACAACCTATGCACTGTTGCGTTATTTTGTATCTCGCCGTCTATCTATTTTAGGTATTTTTGCCCTGGTTTCCTCTTGGCCTTACACTAAACTTTTGGCCGCCAACAGCGGGGCCTCTTTGCTAACCACCTACTCTGTTTTGTGGATTTGGTCTTTAATTTGGTTAACTCGCAGTTCTTCCTATCGCGTTGGACTCTATTGGGGGCTTATGTTTTTCTGGGGCGTACTAATCAATCACGCCTGGGCATGGCTGGCCATTTTTCAACTTATCTTGACTTATTTTTTCTTTCTTCCCGGGAAGACTGATTGGTTTAAAAGACAACTTTTACGATACGCTATCCCCGGATTACTGCTTTCTTTTTTTGTGGCATATTTTAACAGATCGGCCTTCAACTTATCGAATGTCATCGATGCAAATTATTTTAGTGCTTTGATCAAAATTATGAACAAAAAGGCCTTCTTTTCCATCGCCTATCTCGGTCTTCCTCTTCTAATTGCTAAGCTTATTTGGAGCAATCGACAGTTTTTTCGCCAAATTAATATTGATACTAAACGTATTCAGCAACTTTTCATTCTTCTTTTGATCTTATTTATCTACTCACTAACCATTGACTCTTATCTTTTGAAAGGATTTTCTATTCTTTGGCCCACCGTTCTTTTTTCTCTCGTTCCGCTAGAGATTCTTTTTCAATCAATCTCTCGTTTGCGTTCTGGCCGCAATATGATTTATCTAATCTATATTATAATATGTTTGCTAGATTCTCACTTAGAAGTTCGCCTGAAAGTTCTTTTGCGAATGTTTTCCTAGGATGCTTATGTTAGATAACGGCCAAATTGAAGCGATCAAAAAATTTATTTCTTCTCGCTTGCAAGAGTTTGAGCATCAGCGCGCTCTTGGCCATTTAAAAATTGATCTTAAAATAGACAATTCCCCGGTAACTGAACTTGACGTTGATATTTCTAATTATTTAAAAAAGTCCTTGGCCCCTTTTATTGAACGAGGATTTTCTTTTTTCAGCGAAGAAGATCATGGGGATTTACAGTTTCCCGCAATTATTCTCGATCCTATCGATGGTACTAGAGAATTAATTTCTGGAACAAAAGAGTGCGCTCTTTCCTTGGCAATAATCTCTGATTTTGAAACAAATGACTTCTGGGGGTGGATTTACAATCCATACAATGGCATCTCCCTTACCTCCTCCAGACCAATATCTCTCTCTTCTAATCTGGTTAAGCGAGATAAGCTTTTAGGTTTTATCTCCCGCACAGAGATTCAGGAGGGCCTTTTTGATCAATACGATCAAAACAAATATATCCTAAAAGAAGTTGGTAGTATTGCCTACAAGCTGGGTTTAATCTCTTCCGGTGAATGTGATTTCATTATTACCAAACATGGAAAAAATATTTGGGATATTGCTGGAGGTTTTTGCCTTTGCAAAAGAAACAATATTGCAATGTATGATAGTTCTGGAAACCGTATACAAAAATTAAACAAAGAAAGATATGACAAAAATATCCTCTGGTGCCGCGAGGATATTGCCGAAGAAGTTTTTTATGATTTTTTTAAACGCTCACTATTATGCAAACAGTAACTTCCAATCGCGCAACGATCACAGGCCCTTTTCCTGGCCGTGCAAATACGCCTACCGTGAAAAATAAGCAGATGACTGATAAGACACCAATCTTCTCGAGGAAAAATAGAAATTAAATCCTGCTCAATTTTTAACGGGTCATCTTCCTTCGTAAATTCTAAGATTTTTGCTAAACGCTTTACGTGGGTGTCTACCACAATGCCTTCGTTGATTTTGAACGCGTTCCCTAAAACTACATTGGCCGTCTTTCTTCCCACTCCTGGCAATTGTAAAAGTTCTTCCATACTGTCCGGAACAACTCCAAAAAAGTTTTTCACAATCATTTTAGCACTCGCTAAAATGTTTTTTGCCTTGTTGTTATAAAGTCCAAGAGACTTTATAATCGTCTTTATTGTCCCCAGCTTCCCAAGCGCCAAATGCTGTACAGTTGGGAATGTGACGAAAAGTTTTTCCGTCACTTTATTAACCTGAGTATCAGTACTTTGCGCAGAAAGAATGGTTGCTACGAGCAATTCGTATGCATTTTTATGATTTAATTCACAGTGAGCTTCTGGATAACAGCCTTTCAGCTGAGCTAATATTGCCTTTGCTGTTTTTTTATTTTTCAAGATAGAAATCACCTTTTGCTTAGCAAATAGATTTTTGCCAGCACCTTTTTATAATTATACATCCTCCCTATCAACTTATACTAATTTCAGGAGGTTTGAAAGTGAGTATAAAATTAGAAAAAATTATAAATATAGATTCTCCAATTTTTTTAACCGGCCCATCGGGGACGGGAAAGTCTTATTTGGCAAATCAAATTCATCGCCAATCCAAACGAAAAGCATCTCCCTTTATAACCGCCAACCTTGCAACTATTTCCGAAACCCTTTTAGAGAGTGAATTATTTGGCAACTTGAAAGGGGCCTTTACCGATGCCTCTGCTGCTCGGCCGGGCCTTTGCGGAGAGGTGCTTGACGGCACTCTTTTTTTAGATGAAATCGGTGATCTTTCTCTTGGTGGGCAAAAAAAGTTGCTCCAACTTTTAGAAGAGCGTCGCTATTTTCCAGTTGGTTCTTCGCGGCCATTTTCCTTTAGCGGTCGAATTATTGCAGCAACTAATCGCAATATTAAAGAGATGGTTGGCGCTGGCCTTTTTCGCGAAGATTTATATTTTCGCCTGATGATTTATCATCATGAGTTATCTCCAATAAAAGGAAACCGTTCATTAATTTCCCAACTGCTCTCAATATTTTTAAAAGACTTTTCTGCTAAACACATTGATGATATCACCCCTTCTAACTTTCAGTTTTCAGATTCATGTTACAATTTTTTATTAGAGCATTCTTGGCCAGGAAATATTCGAGAACTCAAGCATTGCGTGGAATATTTAATTACTTGCGCAGAGGGCCCCACTATTTTACTCTCTGATCTTCCCGCTTGGGCCAGTTATCCACATTCACCCCCAACTCTCAATGCGGCCAAACAGATTTCTCCTGGCCATTCTTCGTCAGATGTAAAAACAGAGAATGCTCCAACGGTGAAAGACCTTTTTTTACGAGGAGACTTGACCTTTGATTACCATCGGGCGATGGATTTTTTTGAACAGCAATATTTGCGTTACGCCTTAGAACAACATCAAGGAAAAATTAATCAAACCGCTAGAATTTTGCAAATTAGTAAATCCACTTTGCTTACTAAGATAAAAAAGTATAAAATCAATAACTGGCAGATTAAATCTGAATATAAATTCGCAGCATGATGCTGTGTTACCACATGTCGGAAACTAAGCTAATGGTTTTTAAAGTAAAAGATCACTACTATAAAAAAGCAAAAGAGAATAATTATCTAGCACGCAGTATCTATAAACTTGAAGAAATTGATCAACGATATCGTATTTTAAAAAGTGGAGATTTGGTTTTTGATTTGGGGTATTATCCTGGATCTTGGATCCAATATACTGCAAAGAAAATTGGCAAAAAGGGCCTAACGATAGGCATTGATATTCAAGATATAAACAATAAATTATCTTCTTTGGAGAATGTTAGGCTGTTTAAGAGAGATATTTTCGATTTAACATCTCCTGCCGATTTGGAAATTGGCCGTCCCGCGGATGTAGTTCTTTCTGATATGGCACCCAATACTACAGGGATTCGTTCCGTAGATCAGGCCAGGAGCTTAAACATCGTTGAACAGGTATTTGCCATATTACCCCTCCTGCTTCGTCCTGGCGGAAATTTTGTTATTAAAATATTTGAAAGCGCCGATGCGCAAAATTTTATTAAAGGCCAGCGAAAAAGTTTTGAAAAACTTACCGCACTTCGGCCCAAATCTACCCGATCAATCAGCAAGGAATTTTTTCTCATAGGCCTAAATTATGTATCAAAGTGATGAAATCCCCATAGATCGACGGCCACGCCTGAATATGCGCATGCTCATAATTGCTGTGGGAATGTTTCTTTTTGTGGCAATAAATTTAATTAATCATCTTTTGCGTGATGATAAGAGATTGATCGACAAAGATCAAAATTCTGTTAACCCATATCTGTTTCGCTCTGCCTTAAACGGAGCATTCAAAAAATCGGCAACATGGCCCACCGTTCTCGAACTTCCTGGCCAGACAATAAATTTAGAATACTCTTTAAATGAAAAACTTACCGGCTTTGTAAAAAAAATAATTCAGGCTTATCGCCCGGAATACACGGCAGTTATCGTCATCGACAACAACAACGGTAATATTATAACTGCGCTTGGTTATGAGCGCAGCACTAATAGTTTTAATAACACCCTGCCTTTTTCTAGTACTCATCCCACCGCCAGTATTTTTAAAATTGTTACCGCGGCAACTTTAATAAGTAACAATCAGGTTAGCAATGATACTTTTTTTTCATACCGCGGCCGCGGAACCACTCTTTATCGTTACCAATTGGATGATCGTAATGATCGTTGGTCTCGCCTTATTACTTTTGAACACGCCTTTGCATCCTCTAACAACGTCGTTTTCGCGAAGGCCTCGCGTGTAATCAGCGATGAGGCCCTTTATAAAATGGCATATGCTTTTGGTTTCAATCAAAAGCCGATGGAAGAAATTGAGGTTTCTCGTTCTATTTTTCCACTCCCCACCGACGAGTACAACATGGCAGAATCAGCTTCCGGATTTAACACGACCACCACGGCCAGTCCCGTCCATGCCGCCATGCTTTCTTCGGTCATTGCAAATGATGGAATATTATTTTCCCCCACAATCATTAAGCAGGCCCTCGATATTAAATCGGGCGAAGATGTAAAGTTGCAAGTAAAAGATCCCGTGCGCGTTTTTGATATTAGAACTGCTCAATCTTTGCGACAAATGATGCGCGAAACGATTATGTCTGGAACGGCGAAAGGATCTTTTCGCCATCTTCGACGAAATATCAAAAATCATCTTTCGCTGGGAGGAAAGACTGGCAGTATCACGGGAGGTACCCCCCACGGCAAACGTGATTGGTTTACCGGTTATGCTATTCCTCAAAATTCCCGCAATCGAGGAATTTCAATTTGTGTTATGAACATCAACGTTTCCAAGTGGTATGTTCGCTCTGCCTATCTTGCCCAAGCGATTATTGAATACTATTATAAAGCAATTAATCCCGACTTGATTCAAAACGAAAAATTTGCTTACGAGGCGACTAACTAACAATGACAGCAGACGATTCTTCCAAAACATCCCTACCAACTAAAAAAGGCCACTGGCGAGAATATCGTTTTTATTATATTTTAATTTTTTTTATTTTAATTGCTAGATCAATTTTTTTGGAACCTTTTAAAATTCCCACCGGTTCAATGATCCCCTCATTGCTTGTTGGTGATTTTATTTTGGTTAACAAAATGGCGTATGGCCTTAAAGTTCCGTTCTCCGATATTGGTAATCATAATCCTGTCTATCTGGCCTTTCAGCGCGCACCTAGTCGCGGAGATGTTGTTGTTTTTAAATTTCCCAAGGACAAGGACTTAAACTACGTCAAGCGCATCATCGGGCTTCCTGGAGACACTTTGGAAATTAAGGACAAGACGGTCTACATAAACGATGTTCCTATTGGAAATACTGAAATTTCTGGTGATGCTTTCATGCATGACATGGATAAATCTCTTCGAGATTCTAATTTAAAATTTTTCAAAACTCGAACCGGCGAGCACGAGCACATTATTCAACAAGACACTGATAACTATTATCAGACGAATTATCCCAAACGAAAGATTCCCGCAAAAAAATATTTCATGATGGGAGATAATCGCGATTTCTCTTTTGATTCTCGCTTTTGGGGGTTGGTTGATGAAAAGCTAATAAAGGGCCGGGCATTTTTGGTTTGGTTTTCTCTGACCCTTCCATCCGCTGATAGTGATTTCATCTTCCGCCCACATAGAATCGGCACAAGAATTTATTAAATTGTGGATAACAAAATCCAAAACGAAATCGCACAACTTCTACATAACAGTAACCTCGTACTGACTAAAATTTTTACACCTGTGTAATTTATGGGTTGAGGAATGGCCCTGGCGTCTATTTGTGATACTCTTTGAATACATCTCTCTCAAAAATGGAAAAACGGATATTATGAAAAAGACAATTTTTTTTATACCTTTACTCTTATTTTCGTTTTTTTCCACGGCAAACGAGTGTATTGATAAAATCATGCCTTTTTTAGATGATGGCACTCGAGAGTTGGTGCTTGCTGAAGGGAAAATTGTTTTAGATAAAAAAGCATTTGATTTGATTGAGTCTGTCAAAGAAACGGGTGATCTTTTTCGGAATGAAAAATTTTGGGATTTTTTTTCTCATCCTGGGCAGGAGGAGCTAGTAGATAAGCTTTTGGCCACTTGGTATCCAAGGTATAGCTTAGGCGATAAATTGTCTGAAAAGATCAGCAACGCCAGACATTATCTTAAGCACAGATACAGCTGTTTACTTTTGGACCCTGGTATTATTTCTAGAATTGATCATTTTTTTGCTTTTGCCTTGGATTATTCTGATTCGCATCCAGACATCTCGACACACGCGCTGAGAGAAGCCTATAGTGAACATCTTGGGAAACGAATAGTGTGGCGAGGCATTGCTGTATCTGACGATACTTTAATCGACAACATAAAAAAAGAAGGCTTTAAGGCACATCTTTTTTTAAAAAGACGACAACCTGGCGATTATAGACAAGAGAGACATATTAACAGCTCTCTTGTAAATACCCTCCTGCGAGCAAATAGCAACTTGGATTCCCCCACCCCGTTAATGGCAATGTCACAAAGACTGAGCCAAGTGAATATTTATGGGTCAACCTATATATCCATTTCACAATTCATTGAAGTTACCTATGCCGGTGCATGGTTAAAATTGAATAACACTATGACAAAAGTGGGAAATAAATTTTACCTGTTCAAGCTTAATATTTCCAATCTAAATATTATCGATCCAACCGATCCATATCTTAAGAATTTTTTTCAAGACCGCACTGCCGCTCTTTTCACTACACAAGGAATTAATGGCAGTGGAGATGTTAGTTTCGCAACCAGTGATCCAGGATTTGAAATGTTTGTTCAAAGAATACTTCCTGAAGACATGGAAGAGATAATTCCGTATGACAGCTACCCCTCCACCTGGCGAGCATCTTCCCTTTAGTTCAATTCTTTATTTTTAAATTTCAAAAGCGGTGAAAAAATTCTCAACATAGCAGATTGCACTTGGCCACGTTTGTACTCTTGATGCGAAGCACGCCCTAAGGTATTTTCTCGATGAGATTGTTCATCCACCACCTGTACTTCGTAAGGGTAGAAAAAACGGACATCTCCAGCAATCAACGACATATCCATCGAGAGGATTTTTTTTGCTAAAACACTTTCACGTTCTGGCCCTTGGGCCATATCGCGAAGTGTTTTAAAATCTTTAAAAAACGGATTTACATATTTCACTAAATGCCGACAGGTAAACTGAATGGAGTTATATGCCTTCGCCGTATGTTCATTGATAGGAATTCTTTGTTTATCAACGGGGGACTCTTCGGCCTCTCTTTCTAACGCCTGTACGAAACGATCTTCCGAAAGGCCATTGCGAATAGCAACCTTCATAAGATTATTATAGCGCTTTTTAAAATCTTCTAGATTTATTAGCGTATTTATGGCCCGACTTGGCTTATTATTATGTGGAACAATAATATTTTTCTCTACAAGAAATTTTACAACGCGAAGAGTATCAAACTTATTTCTCGTTACTATCCGAAGGCCAATTCGATCAAAGAGTTCTTCTGCCACATTGTCTACTTTATGCATGAGTTTTATAATAATGCTATCACGACTCTTTTTATCTTTTGTCTCAAAGTTTACCAATGGAATTTTGAAATTGGCATCTGCCGAGTCTTTTGTTCCAAGATACAATCTATTTTCGCCATCGCGATTTATGAAGCGATAGTATCTATCGAAAATTTGAGTTTGAATAATTGAAAAATATTTTGATCGCAAATCTTTATCAACATGTAAAATCGTGTGCATTACCTTTAAAACAATTTCTGCCCAGAGACGATCCTCCTCATTCTTGGCATGCTTTGAGGCCATCATAAAAAGATCTGTAATGTCATTAATCATGTAAAGCGAATTGGGGATTTTAAAATCTAGGCCATCGGGATTTCCTTCTTTCAAAAAATATCTTCTTATAAATTGTAGTGCCTCTTGGAAATTACCGAAAAGCTCGGCGGAAGCGACGCGATCATCTGGCGAAAGGCCATATCCCCGCAAAAAATCTGCTCCCTGTGCCTTATTTTCCACAATCCCCACAAAATATTTTGAATCCAGTGAAGATTTTCCACCCAAAACAATGTCTAGTGTTTGCCAATCAAAAACGTACTTGTATAAATAACTTTCTTTATCCATATATTTTTAATAATCTAAAGATCAATATCACCACACCACGGAGTGCAAGATTAGGCCATCTTTAAAAAGACCAAGCGTGATCTTTCTTAGTTTCTTCGGCGCCGGATTTATTCCAAAAGCACCGGGAACTATGGGAACCATTGCCTCTTTGCCATTTCTATACACGTTTGCGTGTGCAGGACTAAACACCAGTTTAACTATAACAATCTTTTTGACAATATTCTTTATCGCAATTCTAGCTGGAAACGTTGCCCAACAAGAATTTAATCAAATTGATCCGCAATGGATTGTCATTGACGAAACTCTTGGTATTTTCACTGCTTGGTTTTTTAGAATAGATGACTCTTTTTTTCAACTAATCCTTCTCACTATTTTCTTTCGCTTCTTTGATATATTAAAGTTATGGCCTGCTTCTTTTTTTGATAAAAAAGTTAAAAATGGTTTTGGTATTGTCATGGATGATTTTGTTGCAGGCATAATGGCAGGTGTTACCAATTTTATATTTTTCAAAATCTATCAGATCTTTGCTTGACTTACGCAAAACATACGCATAGAATTTTTATAACCGCGAAATTTTTTTCTGAGACGAATGTAATCATAACAAAATTCCATTCGCTTAGAAAGTTATTCGTGCGGTTCATTTTGGATTACTTTACTTAACAATCTCAAAATGAAAACATAGGACAAAAATAGTTGAGTAAAACAAAGGAGCAAAGATGATTTCTATGAACACCACTAAAGCACAAAACGAAAATAAATCAAAGGCACTAGACTTGGCACTGGCCGCTATTGAAAAGCAATACGGGAAAGGGGCCATTATGAAGTTGGGAGATGAAACGCTGGCAGTGAAGCCACCGGTTATTCCGACAGGTTGTCTGGGACTAGATTTGGCGTTAGGCGTTGGCGGGATTCCGCAAGGAAGAATTATAGAAATTTTTGGGCCAGAATCCTCAGGAAAAACAACCTTAACCCTACACATTGCGGCAGAATGCCAAAAGGCCGGAGGTACTGTTGCCTTTATTGATGCAGAACACGCTCTGGATACTGCATACGCAACCATGCTTGGTGTTAATGTTCCTAATTTACTTATCTCTCAGCCCGATAGTGGCGAACAGGCCTTAGAAATAACTGACATGCTTGTTCGTTCAGGTGCCGTAGACCTACTCATTGTGGACTCTGTTGCTGCTCTTACCCCGCGTGCAGAACTAGAAGGTGATATGGGAGACTCACACATGGGCCTGCAGGCCAGGCTAATGTCTCAGGCACTTCGCAAACTAACCAGTTCTATTTCTCGTTCAAACACCACTGTTGTTTTTATTAACCAGCTTCGCATGAAAATCGGAGTGATGTTTGGAAATCCAGAAACCACCACTGGTGGAAATGCTTTAAAATTTTACTCTTCAATCAGAATAGATATTCGCCGTGTTGGGCCTATAAAAAATGGCGAGGAGGTAATTGGCAATCGCACTAAAATTAAAATTGTTAAAAACAAAGTTGCTCCTCCCTTTCGAAGTGTTGAGTTTGACATCATGTTTAACGAAGGAATTTCAAAGTTTGGAGATTTAATTGATATTGCGGTAGAGGAGAAGATTATTGAGAAGGCCGGCGCATGGTTTTCTTATAACAACGCCAAAATGGGCCAGGGAAGAGAAAATACCAAAAAATTTCTATCCGAAAATCCAGAAATGGCCGAAGAAATTCGCGCAAAAGTTTTAGAAAGACACAATCTAAACAAAGGAACCACCCCTAGCAGCAATATTAATTTTGAGACAGGGGAAATTGATGACTCTATAGAAGATGAATTAGATAAACGAACTGATTCCAACAAAAAAAATAAAAAAGTAGTACAATGATTGATGAAGATGAAAGGCAATTCAAAAAGGGACTTGCCTACGCAATGAGTTTATTATCACGCAGGGATTACTCTAAGGTAAAACTCTCTCAAAAGCTTTTGAATAAAGGCCTTGAGAGATCCCTGGTGGATAAAATCATTGCGCACATGAATGATGCCGGAATCTATCAAGAAGATAACTATACCATGGCAAAAATTCGCTTGTTGGTTAAGCGAAATTTATCTGTTACGCTCATAAAGAAAACTTTGGCCGCTGAAGGGATAACCGTTACTATAGAAAAGATTAATACTGTTTTTTCTGACTGCAACATATCGAGCAAAGATCAAATTCTTTCAATTATAAGCAAATCCATACGCACCAACGGAATTGATTCTGCAACAATCCCGTCGGCAATGCGAAATAAAATCATTGTCGCACTAGTGACAAAAGGGCACTCTTTTTCTTCATTTCGTTCCTTTTTGCAAGAAATTCCTTTTTGTTCAGATGAAATTTGGTCAGATAATGGCGATTATAATTTTGATGATTCTCACTCGGCTGATGTGTAAAACTTATTTTTCTATTTTAATAAACTGTGTTAGCGTATTAGGTAATGCACATCATAAACTTTTATTTTACCCGAACTCTTTTTTTTATTTTTAGTATAATCCTTTTGACTATTTTTTCTTGTCGCCGCCCTGTGGCCCATGAACGAGAGCAAAATCGTCTTCATCTATCCATGGCCGGAGAAGTTTCTACTCTCGATCCAGCAACTTCTTATGATACAATTTCTGCGGCAGTCATTTATCAGTGCTATGAAACTCTGTATCAATATCACTATCTTAAAAGGCCATACAGCATTGTACCTCTTCTCGCCCAAGATATGCCAGTTATTGAAAATAATGGAACAAGATACATAATCAAAATTAAGAAAAATGTTGTTTATCATAACGATCCATCTATTGCCGGAACACAAAGAGTTGTAAAAGCATCTGACTTTATCACTCAATTTAAGCGCTTGGCATTCCACCCAACTAAAAGTCAGGGAAACTGGATGTTTGAAAATAGCATCAAGGGTGTTGCAAAATTTACAGAAATTGTTGGTGACGATTTTTCTAAATTTGAATCAACACCCATCGAAGGACTTTCTGCTCCCGACGATTATACACTCATAATTGATTTGGTTGCGCCCTATCCTCAAATGCTTTCTGCCCTGGCAATGAGTTTTTCCGCACCAATCCCCATAGAATCTTTTTATTATTATAAAAATGACCTTAGAGAACATGTTGTTGGGACTGGCCCCTTTCAATTGGCAAATTGGACTCCTTCAACCGGCCTAAGACTTGAGCGTTTTGAAAAATATCGCGATGACTACTATCCTTCACAGGGAGATCGTGTTGCAAATACTTCCGGACTGCTTGATGATGCTGGTAAAAAAATTCCTTTTGTTGAGGGAATAGATTTTTCCATAATGAAAGAGGGTAAAACACGCTGGTTAAGTTTCCTAAAAGGAAAAATTGATTTTGCGGTATTGCCTGGCGACAATTTCTCTAATGCCATAACCCCCAACAGGGATTTAACCGACGAACTTAAAAACCGAAATGTTCAACTACAAATATCACCATCTCTTACCTATTGGTGGATTGAGTTCAACATGAAAGATCCGATTTTAGGAAAAAACAAGTTATTGCGCAAAGCAATTGCACACGCTATCGACATTGAAGATTTTATCAAAATATACACCAATTATGTTGGCCTCAAGGCAAATTCAATATACCCCCCCGGAGTGCCAGGCTATGACCCTGCGCGGGTTTTACCATTTGAGTATGATTTAAAAAAGGCCAAAGAATTTCTGTCAGCTGCCGGCTTTCCCAATGGAAAGGGGCTTCCCACCCTACACTTTGATTTAAGGGCCGATAATTTAACAGCACGGGAACAGGGAAATTTTATTGCAAAAAACTTAAAACATCTTGGGATCAATGTGGAAGTTGTTCCCAACACTTTTCCAAAGTTTTTGCAAAAGGCCAAGGAAGGAAGCATGCAGCTTTGGCAAGGCGGTTGGCAGATGGATTATCCAGATGCAGAAAATTGTTTGCAATTGTTGGTGTCTGAAAAAATTCCTCCCGGCCCAAACTCTTCCTATTACAGCAACCCCAAATTTGATTCTCTTTTTGAAAAACTTAAAATAATGAATGATGGCGAAGAAAAATATAAGTTGATGCGACAAATGGAAAATATTGTACAAGAAGATCTTCCACGAATTATGTTATTTTATGGACGGGACTACATTCTGCTGCATGGGCATCTAAAAAATTTTCGACATTCTGATATGATCGCCAACTATATGAAATATATTAAAATTGATCCCCACTAAGAAAAAACCGCATAAAAAGAACTAAAATTCGTCTGAATCGTACTCATTAACTGGGGCGTGAGTTACTTTTCCGGCCGCAATTTCACGAAGCGCAGTAACAATATGCTTGTTTTTACTGGAAACTAACTGTTCTGCTCCGTTTCGGAGCTGCTTTACTCGTCTGATTGCCAAGTGAACTAATTCATAGCGATTTTCAACTTTCTCTAAACAATCCTCGATAGTAATCCTGGCCATCTTATACCTCTCAAATAAATCGACAATGATATTACTCTCTTACTTAGAGTAAAAATAATAAAAAGTCATGAAAAATTTTTCGATTGCGTGATTAAATTAGAAAAAACAGAGTAATAGCTGAGTGAATACATTATATAGACTCGCAGTAAAGACAGTAGATGAAGCGACCATTTTATTTATTAACGAGCTGTACTGCGTGCAAAACACAAAGATTTGCGCGAGAAGATATTCCTGCCGGCCACCTTTGCTATCAAGCGACCTTTTTTGGTGTCTATAATGGCGTTAGAATAACAAAACTTATTGTCTTTTCTCCTTCCCCCATACCAACAAATATACCACAAATTTTAAAACTTAAAGAACTCGACTTTCATGACAATGTGCTGTTTGCCTATCTTTTAAAAAGTAAGAGATTAGATATAATTCTTAGATAGGAACTCGCATTACAAACATGCAACAACCAAGAGGCACCACATGGCCATAGATGAAGCATTCAATGATTATATTCTTAAAGAGCGTACTTTTTTGCATGATATAAGTAATCAACTTGTAATTGCCCAAGGAATGGGGGTATTCGTATTAAAAACTATTCAGGCCCAGGTTAGCGAGAAGAATCTGCCAGAGTCTAAAGAATTAGTTCGCATGGAAAAAACAATGAAGGCAATTAATAGCATGATTGAAATGATTAAATCACGCCGAGAAATTGTTAAGGCAATTCAAGGAATACCTCCTACTCCCTAATCACGCCTTACACTTACATCAACTTTATCACCGATCATAATCCCTTCTAGTTCAAAAAAAGGTGTCTTGGTATCTTTATAAAGTTCTTTTAGCATACCAATTGACGCCTCATCTTCGGAGTGAATTACCTCTAAAAGACCAATTCTTACTTTATAATTATAACGTTGTTTGTTGTTATATGGATCTAGTATGGAAATATTACGAAAAACATCAAGCTCAGTACCTTCTTTTACTCCCTGCCTTTTTCCAATATTCATATAGAAATTTTTCTTCACTACTTCCCTTGGTTCGCCCATAGGAATATCTTGCATAATACTATAGATTACATATTCACGAGCAATCCCCATCGATGCAGTAAGAATAAATAACAAAGCAAAGATCGCTTTAATATCAAAAATTTTTTTGAATCTGGCCATATAAACGCCTCTCTAAAAGGCATATCGTCTTGTGGCTTACTAAAATTAACGTTAGGGATCTCTTTTAAAAGAAGCTGCAAATAATTCCCCAAAAATAAATAGTTTACTAAATTACTATTTTGTGTGCGCTTTCAATTCATAGGCGCCATGACACTAGCTACTCTTAGAAATTGCCAACTTTACCACTTCGTCAAAATGGCCAACGGGATAAAAAGTAATGCCTTTGCGATGGCGCTCTGGAACTTCTTTCAAGTCCTTTTCATTTTCTTTGGGTAAAATAATGCTGGTTATTCCGGCACGCTTTGCGCCTAGTACTTTTTCTTTAATCCCACCAACCGGTAACACTCTACCTGTGAGACTTAATTCTCCCGTCATAGCAAAACCAGTTTTTACCCGCCGTTGTGTTGCAAGACTATAAAGTGCCAATGCCATTGTAATACCCGCACTAGGCCCATCTTTCGGTGTTGCTCCCGCAGGAAGATGAAGGTGAATTTCATGTGCGGCCAAAAAATCTAGCGGCGACTGGGGTAAAGTACTGCTGGCGGCCTCTTCTTTAGGCGTTAATGTCTCCGAAACCGAAGTTGGTTTCTTGCCATTTTTTTTATTTGCTTTGCCAGATTTTTTGTCTTTCTTGTTAATCTGCTTTTCCTCTGCATCCAGAATTTCTTTTTGCAGCATCTTCTTCACATAACTGTATGCTAAAGTTGCCGACTCATGCATTACGCCACCCAACTGGCCGGTCAATTTAAACTCCCCTTTTCCGCGTAACGGAATAGTTTCAATAAATAATATCTCTCCCCCAAACTGTGTCCAAGCAAGCCCTGTAACAATGCCTGGCTGTAAACTCTTTAGTGCATGTTCTGTCTGAAACTTTGCACTACCCAATAAACTTTCCAGCTTATCCACTTGTGGCACAAAGTGTCTGTGCCCTTTATGTGAAACTCTATCTAGTGCCGCACGACGACAAAGCTTAGCAATATACTGTTCGAGTTGTCGCACTCCCGGCTCCCGAGCATAATCACTAATTAATTTTTTTAAAACTGCTGCCGTGATTGAAAAATCTTTCCTTTTTAATCCATGCTTTTCCAAAAGCTTAGGAATAACCCATTTATTGGCAATAGAAATTTTTTCTTCGATTGTATAACCACTCAGCTCGATAATCTCCATTCGATCCCGCAAAGGCGCAGGAATGTCGTTAATATAGTTTGCCGTTGCAATAAATAGCACTTTGGATAAATCAAAAGGAACATCTAAATAGTTATCTATAAATGAATTATTTTGCTCTGGATCTAACACTTCCAATAATGCCGAGGACGGATCTCCATGAATAGAGCTTCCTAATTTATCAATCTCATCGAGCATAATCACAGGATTGTTTACGGCAACTCGCTTTAGCGCTTGAATAATTCTTCCCGGCATTGCGCCGACATAAGTTCGCCGGTGGCCTTTGATTTCTGCCTCATCGCGCATTCCTCCCAAACTAAAGCGATAAAACTTTCTGCCAAGGGAACGTGCTATACTTTTTCCCAAAGAAGTTTTCCCAACTCCCGGAGGGCCGGCAAGACAAAGTATTGTTCCGTCGTATTGGGGTCGAAGTTTTCTGACTGCCAAAAATTCCAAAATACGCTCTTTGGGCGCTTCGAGTCCATAGTGATCTGCTTCTAAAATTTTACGCGAAGCAGTGATATCAATAAGCTCTTTATCATGTTCATTCCATGGAAGATCTAACATCCAGTTTATATAGGTTCTGGCCAAATTATATTCAGGACTACTATCCGGAATTACTTCTAGACGCTCTAGCTCTTCTTTGGCCGCATTCATCGCCAACTCCGGCAGCCCCTTTTTATCAAGTCGTTCTTTGATTTTATTCAAATCACGCGACTTATCATCTTCATCCATCCCCAATTCACCGCGAATAACTTTTAACTGTTCGCGCAAGAAATATTCCCGCTGATATTTGTTAACCTTATCGTTAACCTCGTCAGATATTTTCTTCTGAATGTCGGCAACATCCTTTTCGCGCTTCAAATAGACTAGCAGTTTTGCAAAGCGCTTCTTAACTACCAGCGTTTCGAGAAAATCTTGTGCCTCTGGAATGTCCAAAGAAAGAGCAAAGGCCACGAGATCTGCCATGGCCCCAGAAGAGGGAGAATTAATCATCGCCAACTTCATCTCTTCATTGAAGTAAGGATTGATTTCGCTGAGTTTGCGAACCTGGTTCATTACTGAACGAGCAAAGGCATCAAGCTCCTCATCAGTTTCAATAATGTCATCAAAAACTTCTATCTTAGTAATTAAAAGTGGTGAATCTTGAATGATATCTGAGGCACGATAACGCTTAATTCCATGAACTAAAATATTAACTGAGCCATCTGGAAGTTTTAATTTTTTTACTACTTTGCAAAGAACTCCAACTTTATAAATATCGTGAGCGTTAATCTCTCTATTTTCTAATTCATATTCCTCTTCCGCACTCATCTCTTCTTCAACATGTTTCTCCCCTTCTTTAAATTTAACTAAATTTAGAGCAATATATCCCGACTTCCATAATTGATCGTCAAGTTCTGTCGTGAATTTATCTTCACTCAAAATTATAGGCGCAATCATTCCTGGAAAAATCGGACTATTCATTATGGGAATAATAACTACTGCCTCCGGAAATTTTACTTTTTCATCGGCTGGCTTGTGTTTAATTTGGATCTGATAATCGTTGTCATAGTCAGACATTTTGGTGGCTCCTTATGCTATTTATTTTTCCTTTTTTTAACGTATATCAATTACAAGTCGAGCGGGATTTTGTAGGTAAAAAACATCTACCGACAACTGCTCCTTCAGCGTGATTTCCAAGGAGAGAGACTCCGACGTAATTGGGAAAAGATCTAATTCATTCACAAACTTACTATTTCCAAAGGAATCAATTTTTGAATTAAGGGTCGTGTTAAAAAGATCCAAATATATTTTTTTCTCTTTCCCAGAAAAATTCCCATAAACCTGTGGAAGCACTTCTGTACTAAAATCAAAAACCAACCTTTCATATCCTTGCTCATCGGTATATGCATGACGAATTGCCTTCAGCTCTGATTTGGCAATCTCTCCTTTGCCATTAGAAAAAATTCCTTCGGCCATATAATTAGATGTCTTATTGCCTGTTAGAATTAAAACTTTTGAATCAAGCAAATTACCCGCAAATACCATCGATGTTACTAGCGAAAGGATAAAAATAAATCCATTTATTTTCATAACAATCCTTCATCATAAAGGCCCATTTATATCTTTTAATTATGATACTAACCTTGCAATATTCCAAGCCTTTTTAGCCGGCAATTTTTCGTCTACTTGCTAGTCCATAAAACCAACGGACAAATAGTGCCATGACAAACCCAATCAGGGCCCCACCAACCGACGGTGGGCCTTGATTATTATCGATGAAATTGATTGTTCCACAACTTACAAAACTTGCCACACTACTGTTGCTCTTTGCCCCTTCAGTAGTAGTGTTCTCTTTTTCTCTGATATTGGCCAAAACCGAGTAGGTATTTTCTCCATCTAGACAACTTTGATTGTCGCTTAGTGTAGGAAAAAGCTTAGAAGAAATTACCTTATACTGAGAGGTTAAAAGCTTTTCGCTTACCGTAAAAACCAGAAAATAATAGCGCATATCGTCTAAAAAATTAGACGCATCTAGAAAATCATTTTCACTATATGCCTGCCCATCAGGAGTTATTGTTATTGTGTAACGATTTAATCCACTGCGGCCGCTTTGTAGACGATAGTGTTCAATAATGTCAAAATTTTTCTCTCCATAATTATTTTCCGTGTATCCTTCGGTATTTTGATTTTCCAAAACCGCACCAAACGAGTCTTGGGCCAAAATTGATAGGCGAAGAGGAGAATATAACTTTTGATATATCAGTTTGACATCTAAAAAAATTTCCCCGCTCTTAACCTCATAATCAGATAAATCAATTGTAAAAACATCTCCTGTCCCCGCGTTAATTTCACTTCCCGTAAAAATTCCTACTACCGAATTACCGGCAATCTCTGTACTATCATCATAAACTTGCCACTCATTGCTTTCTAATTCTTTATCTTCAATATATTCAGGCAATACCTTTTGCGAACAACCAATTGAAATTTTTCCTACGTCAATTGAACTATTGCCAGTATATAATCTGATACCCTGGGGAAGGCCCTGCTCTGAGGCCAAACAGCTTTGAAAAAAACTCCCTCGATAATTTGTGCCAGATTGGCAAAAATCTTTTTTGCTGCTTTGAAAGTATTCTGGAAGTATGGCCAAATATTTCGAGGGACGAACATACAAATAATATGTATCGTCTATTGGCAATCCGCTGATTTTAAAATTACCATTTACATCAGAAATTGCCGAAGCAATTAATTGTCCATTGTTGGATGAAAAGGCCTCTATCTGTCCCCCCATTACCCCCAAAGGCAGACGACTACCGCCAACAATCACTCCTCGAATGGAGCCTTTACTTATATTTCCCGGATATACTTCTTCGACTCCTGCAATATCGTCCGAATGCAACTCTCGCTGCCCATCGTTTAACAGATAAAACATTGCAGAATCCGCCACCTCACTGTGCCCTAATCCCAAAAGATGTCCCAGCTCGTGAACTACGGCATTTCCCAAATACATTGCGCCGGCAGAAGGATCTGCAAAAAAAAAGCAATTATCGTTAAGCAATATATCTGCCTCTAAAACCTCTCCACTACTTTGGCGATACATCGTTTCTGTCTTCCCAATAACCCCACTGGCCTCACATGATAACCCCGCAAATGTTTCACCACTTTTTGTAAAATAGATATCATTTTTGTTTTTTGCAGGCGCAGCATCTATCGTCAATGTGAAGGAAAGATTACTGTGCTGCTGCCATCCGCTATCGCCAATGATTCCGAGAGAGTTTTTAATGATAGAAACTACCTCTTCTTTCGAAAGATTGGAGCTGTTACCAGTGACTACGTTTATAGCAATTGTTCTATGCGGCCATTTTACTTTATCGCCATATATTGATCTGTTTTGTACATAGGCCAACAACGAAGTAGATATCGTGAAAGATGAAACTATCCAAAAGCATCGCCACAAATAGGCCCAATGGTTTATTCGCATAATTGTCCTGCTATTTTCGTAGCTTGACGAGATATGAAGAAAGCAGTCCAAGCAAACTAAAAATTATCATTAACCAGAACATACTTATTTGATTTTCTCGTTCTATGCTCTCTTCTGAGGCCGGCATCCTTCCAGACCGACCGTTTACCGCCGAGGCAATTTCCTTTTGCTTGCTTCCGGTTTTGTTAGGAAAAATTTCCCCCTGTCCATTAATTATAAAATGTAGTTTCTCGTGAAAGCGCTCCTCTATCTGTCTCTCAAAATCGGCCATGGCAATTTTCCCTAGCTGTGGATGATCCGGAAAAATTGCCGACATTAGGTAAGTACCATCTAGTTGTTTTTGCACTCCATATTTGCCCATTGAAAGATTTGTTATCCAATGGCCATATCCATCTTTGCGTAAAAGCAAAATAACCTCTTCCTTTGAAGAAAAACTTGGCGCTCCGCTGATATCATAAACAATATCTTCCCAAACACCCCCAGGAAAAAGGACTTTAAAGGCATGCTGATTGAAGGTTTCGCCTTCAATTGCTCCCGCATATTTTATGACTGAAAAAGATGCTTCTGTAACGACTTGCCCAGTGGGCAATTTTTTATAGGTCTCATCATTGTAATATCCCCAGATAACCGCCGATGAACTTAAGAGTTGGTCTTCTATGGATGAGGGTAAAAATTGAGTAGAATAGAGTTCTCTTGTTCCAATCAAGAGATTAAAAAACAAAATGACCTTAAAAATACTTCTTGTTTGCATAACCCCGCCTTTAATTCCTTATCGGATTAATCAGGGAAATACTTGATTGTTTTTGTTATATTGCCAGGCCGTACTTGTATATCATTAGTTATATTGAATAATTCAATTTATTCTTTGGTGATTCACACAAATATAGACTAGGGCCGGCTGGTATCTTCACTATATACATCTCGCCAATTATACCGGGCATAATGGCAAGCGACCGCAGTAATACACTGTCGGTGTGATGTGATGGTAGTTGTGCCCGTAGTTTTGCCTCCACACAAGTTAGGATTCATGTAACATTGAACTGTTTGTTGATATGAGCAGGTACTATCGCTGCAAGTTTCTACCTTCCAATTTTTTGTGCTAATATCGTAGTAAGAATATTTTCCTGGGCAATTTGCATAAGCAGTAGGCGCTTCGCTTGCGTAAGCAATCCCACTGTAGGTGGTTAATCCCTTGCTATTAGTTCCCCATTCGCCAGGCCAAGTAATTGCGTATGCATTCTTATTATATGGCCCGGTAGACAGTAAATACTGATAGTCGGGATTGCTCTGTTCCTGTTCAAAACACAAGGCTTTGTATTGGTTATACTCTATTCTAGCACCGACCCGAGTCGGTGTTGTATAGTTACTTGTGGAATTATTTACTTTCACGCACCACTTGTTTTTAGTGGTATTATACATCCCGTGCACCCTGGGAGAACAAGTTGCTTCAGTCGTTATATCTGTGCTATCAACAGAGGTGGCCGGAGCCACCATCTCACACTTTCTGTACCGATATCCTTTTAAAACAGGATATCCGCTCCAGCCAAGAACTGATAGGTACAGATAGTCATCGGCCAATATGCCTGGCCACTTCCCTTTGATCTCTGTGCAGTTAAGTCCTTTCATTTCGACACAAACGCCACTACTATTTAGACGATAACCCTGTTCACAAACAAGGGTACAACTACCATATACTATGGCCGATCCACTTGCATTACAGGTGGCCGGCTGTATTCGCTCAACTCCTGAAACAGAACTGCACATTGTTCCATAATCAGCAGAATATAATTTTTTGGGGGTGCAGGCCTTTAGTTCAAAAGAAGCCGTTGCGGTGGAACTAGATCCATCGGCGGCTTTACAGGTTACTTTGGCAGAATATGTGCCAACATCATACACATAGATCACAGTATAAGCACCCTTGGTGGCCTTAGTATCAATAACAAACGGAGTGATTGTTCCGCTGATTGTACAAGAGGAGGCCCCGGAGGAAGAATAATCCAGAATTATGCGATCTCGATATTGGTCACTTAGGAAATAGTCGTAAATTGCCTGTCTAAAATTTGCCGCAACGCTGACAGTGTGCGGTATAGGAGTAGTCGTTGGAATTGGTGTACTTGTTGGTATTGCCGTTGGAATTGGTGTACTTGTTGGTGTTGCCGTTGGAATTGGTGTACTTGTTGGTATTGCCGTTGGAATTGGTGTACTTGTTGGTATTGCCGTTGGAATTGGTGTACTTGTTGGTATTGC
>MEQL01000061.1:0-185411 GCA_001770205.1 Bdellovibrionales bacterium RIFOXYD12_FULL_39_22 | reverse complement strand
TATTGCCGTTGGAATTGGTGTACTTGTTGGTATTGCCGTTGGAATTGGTGTACTTGTTGGTATTGCCGTTGCGGTACACGGAATTTGTATTATTGAGGGATACTCAACATCCCCTGAACATGCGCTAATTTTGCGCCAAACGCCCTGTATAAAACTATTTCCGTTGGATTCAGTTTGGCACTCGCCCTCTGTATAACTCCAATCACTTTCATTGCAAAGCGGGAGATTGCTTGCTGTTCCTGTTATATTGTAACTGGAAAATGTCTCAAAAAATTCAAAAACACTTAGCGCTATAATCGTATCTTTGTTTGAAAGAAACGCTAGGTTTGCCTCTAAATGTTCTGCCGCTGTTTCATAAGATATTTCATATTTCGATATTGGTGCACTAAGCTTGTTTTTTATTGCTTCCAACGCACTATCTATGGTCACCTGGTTTTCAAAGTCGACTTCCTCGTCCCAACTGTTCCCAAGTGCTTCTGTAAATCCATAAGTTAATAGCTCTTCAGAGGTTGTGCTAATAACCATTACGTTTGTTGAAATATCATTACTCATCACTGTATGTAGAAGACGAGCAATATTGACTACCGCTTGCTGCTCGGCTGAAGTTAGTTCATTATATTTTTCGAGAGGAGTATATTCATCGTTCGCCATAGAGTTTTTGTCTTTAACAATCAAGTCAATCGGAGTGATTATGGCCGCACACCTTGTACTTCCAAGAACAACTTTTCCCACTTTGAAAACCACCTCTGTTCCCTGCTTACAACTAAATTCTCCACGCTTGCCAGTGACAACAGTTTTTCCGCTCTCTTTGAGCAAAACAGTCAATCCTTCAACGGGAGCATCCCAAAAGAGGCTGGTTATAGAGTCAGAGTTATTTTGATTTATAGAATTATCCACAGTTGGAGTAGTTGCAGTGGGAGATCTGTCTTCCGACATCTCGAGCCTAGAAACTGGTACACAGGATGGGGACACAATTAGAGTTACTCCGAATATCATCGTTATCAGAAGGAGTTGACAGGGGTTTTTCAGAAACTTTTTTATGGTCTGACGATTAAATATTTTCATCGTTGCGCCTCTCCGAAGAATATTAGTTTAAAAACTATTTAAGTTTCGTGTCGGATTTTATGAAATAAACTTTATTTTTTGATGGTTTTTAACAATTACATTGGTTTCATTAGTTTTTGTTAGGCACAACTGTTTTGGTTTATAGAACTAAGACAGAAAGGCCCACAGAAAGTTTCCTTACTGTGGGCCTTTTTTGAATTATTTCTCTTTTTGAATTATCGTTTAGAGAATTGGTATCTTTTTCTTGCTCCAGACATACCACATTTTTTCCGTTCAACTTTTCTTGCATCTCTGCTCAAAAATCCGGCCTTTTTTAGCGCCGGGCGAAGCGTTGGGTCTATTTTTAATAGTGCTCGCGAAATTCCCAAACGAACAGCACCTGCTTGTCCTGTGGTACCACCACCTCTAACATTAACAAGGATATCATAATTTCCTGATGCGTTTAAAAGGGTAAGCGGTTGATTAACTACATATTGTGAAGTTCCTTTTTCAAAATAGTTATCAACAGGCCGTCTGTTAATAGTTATTTTTCCAGAGCCTTCTGACATGTAGACGCGTGCAACCGCACACTTTCTTCTTCCCACCGCATGGGCCTTGTATACTTTTCCTTTTACTGCCATAACTTTCTTCCTCTAAAGGTTTAATAATTAAATGTTATAAACTTCTGGTTTCTGTGCCTCATGATTGTGCGACTCCCCAACAACCACTCTTAGCTTAGTAAGTTGACTTCTTCCTAGCGTAGTTTTTGGGAGCATTCCTTTAACTGCCTCTAACACAATTAGTTCCGGATGTTTAATCAGCTGCTCTTTTGCTGTCCGTTTTTTAATTCCACCAATGTGGTTTGTGTGCCAGTTGTAGTTTTTATCTTCCCACTTATTTCCTGTGAACTTAACTTTCTCTGCATTAATAACGATCACATGATCACCGGAATCAGTATTGGGGGTAAATTTAGGATTGATTTTTCCTCGTAAAATTCGTGCAACTTCTGTTGCTAGACGGCCAACAATCATGTCTTTGCCATCAATTAGGTACCATTTTTTTTGAGCTTCTGCTGGTTTAAGAACAAACGATTTTTGAGTATACATAATGACCTGCCTAATTAATTAAAGAAACCTATTTTTTAAAAAAAGCAAATTTAGAGAGTGGTTATATAGGATGTGGGGGCCGCTAGTCAATAACAAACTTTTTAAAAAGATCTTTACAAAAATCACCGAATGTTGTTGGAAAAGGCAAAAAATAACTAAAAAAAGCCTATTGCGAGATGAAATCGGCCAAAGCTCTCCGCCTCTCCCCCTGTTTGCCGACGATCAAGCTTTATACCATAATCAAAATCAAGAGTCCCAATCGGCGTTAAAACTTTCAGGCTGGCCCCCGCCGCTGAACGCACTGATAGCGGATCAAATTGATTTACATAGACACGGCCGGCATCCAAAAATAACGCAACAATGATAGCATCACTGGCCGCATAGCGAGGTTCAATTTTGTAGTTAACAAAATAGGCCTCATCTGTTACCCGCACTTCACCAACATCACTTCCGCTTGGTAGGCGATTGATCTCTTCGCTAGAAAAACCTCGTACCAAGTCTACTCCATCCATGCGAAAAACCTTCACGGAGGGAATATAGCTACGAGAATGATCTGGATCTAAGTTATCTTCACGTCCGAGAGAAATAGAAGACGCAACAACCCAATCCCCAAGCGGAAAATAGAAGCGATTTCGTGAAATAATTTTGCTAAAATTAATAACGCGATCTTTTTGGTTTTGTGAACCAAAATCAGCATTTGACAATTCTAAAGACAGTGAAAAATAGGCACCCTTTTTTGTTCTAATTTTATCATCGCGCCAATCTAGGGCAATTGATGGAACAATCCCTCCAATTCTAAAATAATCGTTATTATTTTGATCATCCCCCTCTATACCATTAAATTGTGAAAAATCCTCTAACTGATAACGCAGGCCAAGATCAACATGTCCCAATATCGTTTTAGAAAGTGAAGTGGAAAATTTGCGAATATCTGCATCAAAAGCATAAAAGCGCTTCCGAGAAGTAGAAAACTCCACCTGAGAATTCAACTCCCGAATAAGAAAATATGGCTCCGAGAAACTAAGATCAATGTTGTATTCTAAAAGGTTTTCTTTTCCTTGTGGTCTATCTTCATTCAGTCCTGTTAGATCTACCCTGCGGTTTACTTGTGAACGAAGAGCAAAGGATCTATTGAGGCCATTAACATTGTTTACGAGAAAGGCAGATGATAGTTTATAACCGATATCTGTTCTAAATCCAGGGGCCAATTCTATAATTTTTGCATCACTCTCTTTAACTGTTATTTTTAAGAGCACCTCTACCTCGCCCTCTTTCTCATTAATTGTTTCTGGCATGATTGAGACATGTGAAAAAATTCCTAGCGCAAGCAACTTGTTTTTAAGTTCTTCCAGGGCCGTTGCCGTTACTGTTTCTCCGCGGGAAAATAAAATTTCCCGCAATATAACAACTTCTTGCGTTTTCTCTCTCCCTAAAATTTTTGCACCAAAAAATTTAGCGCTTTTTCCAAGATAAAAGTCATAATTGAGCCTAGCAAATTTATAGTCCAAAGAATAATCAACCATTTCCGGAACTGAGCGATCTGAGATCTGGGCAAAAAGATATCCATTGTTTTTTATAATCTCCAAGGCCTTCTGATATTCCGCAGAAACGACCGAGGCATCCAGTGCTTTTCTTGGCATATTGGTTAACTGTTTTATGATTTTTTTTCGCAGCCACCTTGGTACGTTTAAAAAATTTATTTCCTCTACAACCGTTTGCACCCCCTCCTTGATTGAATATTCCACGGAGGCACGTTGGCCATTATCATAAAACGAAATAAGAGGAGACGATATTTCTGCTGATAAGAAACCATTTTTAACATATTCTTCCTGTATAATTCGTGAAAAATCTGTCAAGAATTTTCTATCTAAGTTTCCGGCCCTTACCAAATCACTCCCTGTTTTATTGTATAGTTCAACAAGTTTCTTGCGAGAAAAAAGTGTTGCGCCTTTTAACAATGGTGGCGGTAGCTTTATATGATTTCCTTCCGTAATATAAAAATATATATTTTTGTTTTTACGCCCCTCTAAATCTCTTCCAAATAGCGCATGGGAAGTTAGCTTGGTATTATAAATCCCAACACTTTCGTAAAGATCAATAATTGCCACCTGGGCGCTTTGCTCAGAAAAAGATAATTGATTAGCAATTATGGCCTTGTGTAGATGAGAGATTAGCTCCTGTCGAGAGAATTTTTTATTGCCAGAAAAACTTAATGTTATTTTATCTCCGACAGCAACAGAGAGTAACAATTTGGCAAAGTGGTGATTATTCTCCATCTGTTGATAGGAAGTTATTTTTATACCGTAATGGCCTTGCTCAAAAAGATCTTTTGCAATTTGCGCAATTGTTGTATCAATTTCAACCTGATCCCAGGGATGATGCTTAAAGCGTAAAAATGTATTTTTTACCGCCGAAAGATCAATTTCTACGTCCGTTCGAATTATTATATCTGAAACCATTATCTCTCTGGCATTTCCAATAATATAGATTATTTCAACTTCTTCACCTTTGATCGGTCTTATTTCGCAGGAAACATTAATAACGTTTATCCCCAACCCCTTTAGATATTTGATTATATATTTAGGAGACTCCTGGCGCATCTCTTGGCCATCTGGAAAGTACTCTCCCTCTTTAAATGGCAAGGCGGCCCTCACTGCGAGAAGATCAACATCAACATCACCAACAACCGTAATCTTGTTAATATGTTTTTTCTCTTTATAAAAAAGTCGAACCTGATACCTCTCCTCGGTAAAATATATCTCGTAACGAAATTGAGCTATCGACTTGTCTGTGGAAATAAAAACAGAAAGCTTTTTTCTCACATCCTCAATGCTATATCGTTGAGATAAAGGAAACAGTTGTCCCAAAGAAAAAGGACATTGGCCGCCTCCTTCGCATGATAAGGTCACGGGAAGCACCGAAGACGCTGCGAGGGCCCATGAAAAATTAAAAAGAAAAATACCAGCTAAAAAGAAGTAATTACAGATTGAATATAATTTTTTATGGCCGTCCATTGGTTTAATATCACTTGAACGATTTTCTATATATTAAGTCAAACCCTGCAGAGTTCGTTGTCTCTGTGGTGTTGTCTGCGCTACTTTTTGATTCATACACTCCCTGTAGCGACATATTTTTATTAATACCATAATCTATATGCATCTCTTGTTTCTGGCCAGTGGCACCACCAACAGTACTAGAGAGGGATAAATCCAAATTAGTTGCCAGATTCATTTTAATTTTAACTACCGTCGTAGAGCGAATTTTAGAAGCTGTATCTGTACTACTGGAAACATTTTGCAGTTGTTGTTCGTCTGTCTCTTCTCCTAGTTCGGGAGAAACTGTTAGTTGAAGGCCCAGGGGATTAGCAATGTTTTTACTAATTTGCAGCTGATCGGCCAACAAGTTTCCAAGCCCCAAAGTTGCTACCGCGCTTAAATCACTTTCTTCTAGATTTTTACTGGCCGTAGTTGTAACTCCAAGGGCCAGCAAGGAAAGAATGTCATTTTGTGAAAGAGGGGGATTAGATTCCATTTTCAATAATAGGTTTTCCGGCCGGCCATCTACATTAAGAGCTATTTTATAATTTCCAATTTGCCCAGTACTATTAATTTTCACTTCTATAGCTTGCTTATCCTTGTTTTCACTAAAAAATATATTCCCGTCATAAACTTTAAATTCATGTCCCTTGAACTTAAACTTTGATGTCTCTTTAATTGCGGCAAAATTACCAACAAACCTCATGTCAGCGTCCTCTCCCTTTAGTACCCCTTCTCCGGAAAAACGAGAATCAATATAACTATTTTTAAACGAAATACCGCGCATAAAATTGACATCAATTTTATAATCAACAAAGGCCTGTTTATCCTCCTCTCTTTCGGTAGGAAGAATTCCGTCCAGGGTTTTATTTACAATTTTAAGTTTATAAAATTCCGAGAAATCTTCAAGCAATTCAGCAAATAAAACAGAAACTCTTCCTGAAACATAATATGGGCGTTTTTTCCCATTGGCCTCAAAATCCCCAGAAACAAGGGCACTAGAATTAGACATAAAGGGAACTTGCACCTGTCGTAAGGATAAATTCAAATCAACTGCCGGAGAAAAAAGATCTTGAGAAAAATCGGCACGTCCAGAGGCCGAAACATTCCCATTTCCATATTTGGCAGAAAAATTATCAAAAATTATTTTTTTATCATCAAAAACAACATTAAAATTGACCATAGAAAAGTCGTTGGGAATATTTTTTAAGCGTATATCAATATTTCTTCCTTTAGCACTTGCGTGGTATTGTCCGCCTCCTTTTTTTCCAATAAAAACGGCCATCCCTTCAACCTTTCCAGCGGCAAAGGCAATCTGTGGAGAAAGGATGGAAAAAAGTTCTGCATTGTAATTGTAGTCGAAAAAAATTCTAAACTCATTTTTAAAATCTCCCTGGCCAGAATTGATAATAAAATCCTTTCCCGTTTGATTTTTTAGTTTCAAATACCACTTTTGAATAACTCCCTCTTTTATCGCCAAATTGGCAGGTGCAATCAAACTAAACTGTGTTGCGCCAGCCCCCCAATTAAAATCCGTAATGTTTGAATTAACATTTAACGACGCGGGATTTTCAAGGTCAAAAGAGGCATCTAAAAACCCCTTTAGTTGTCCTCTGATGTTTGCTCCGATGGCATTGTGAGCAGAAAAAAGGCCAAATAGATTTTTTATTTCATTCTCATTTACCTCCAAATGAAGCGTGGATTTCTCTTTAATTTCAGAAGATCTAAGAAATAAAAGCGAATTTAATTTTATACTATCTCCTAACAAATTACCTTCTATTAAGACTTTTTTATTCGTTCCAGATATCTTTATTCGCGAGTTGTTGACCCGGGTTGTGCCAATTGTGCTGTTATATATTTCTAGCTCCAGACGATGCTCAAGGCCATCGCGAGCACCTCTTCCAACCATTACTCCTGCTAACTCTCCATCATGGCCTAAATTTAAAAGTTGATATAAATCAGACTCCCTTAATTTGATTTTTCTAATGGCCAAATCATAATCAACAAGGCCATTATTAAAATTCCACGAAAACTTTCCACTAACTCTTCCGGAGCCCTTTCGCAAATCGAGTGCCGTAACTTCTAGTTGTTCATTGGAATATGAGATATTAGCGTCGACTCCATTAATTCGCTCGCCCCAAATAGAGGCCCTGGAAATATGCGTTTTACCATTCACTGATATTTTTGATTGATGTAAATTTCCTTTTATCGATAAATTCGACGAATGCGTAAAATCTATGCGCTCTGTTGTTGGGAATCTTCCTGAAAGATAGTGTTTAAAGATTGCCCTGGAGTTATCAGCACTGCAGCGATCAAACTTTGCCCTAAGATTATAATTACTCTCCGCGGAAAAATCGAATATCCCGTCCAAGGTATATCGACAATTGCCTCTAGATATCATGCCCTGATTAATACGCAATTGATTAGTTGTCGAGTTGTATGTTATCTCCGCCAATGTTTTTCCCAAGTCCAAGCCTATTACCTTAAACCCCTCCATTTTTAGATTAAAAGTAAACAGTGTCGTTTCTTTATTCCTTGTGATAACAACACTAATCGGCCCCGTTCCTAAAATTTTCTTCCCAACAATTGGCCCAAATTTATTCATATCCATATCTGCGCAATTGGCACGAATCTCAATTCCATCACTTGAAACAACCCCCGTTCCAACAACCTTTTTTTGGGCAATCTCTAATCCTACTTTCATTGTTATTTTTTTGTTTTTATCAATGAAAAACTGTGTCTCGTCGAATCCTATCCGCTCATTTTCTAAAATATTCTTAGTGCTTCCATGTTTTAATAATCTAAAATTATCAATTGCACTCCCCTTTTCGATGACTACTTCCAGGCCTTCTGGCCGCGGGGCAAGGAAAACTCTTCCGGTAAATTTCCCAACAACGTTACTAAAGCTCTTCCGCAAAAAATGCAATGCAACATCTGTCTGCATGTTTTTTAAATCAAAAGATAATTCCGGAAAAACAATATCGCCTCTGTCTTTACTAAAAACCTTTATTGGGGCCAGCAAGGAAATTGAGCCATCTGCGAAAATACCATGAAGTTTATCTATCCAAATGTTTTGATTTTTATCGCTGAAAAATGTCAGCTTAATGTTTTGCATGCGCAAATAATCACATATCAAGTTTTCTACCGATATCTTTCCGCGAAAGGTTGGTGCGCTTAATTTGCCTATAACGGAAATTTCCCCTTTTATTGTTGCCGAACTAATTAATGCGGGATCTATATCATAATCGCGCAATATCTTGGCAAGTTCAATGTCGATGCTAAGTTTTAAATCTAACTTACCATCGAAAATTCCCCCACTAATCGCAACAATCGATTCGTGTTTACCAACTTCCATTGAAATGATTTTGATTTCTTTAGGAGAAATATGCCATTTGCCCCTTAACGTGCTTATCTGGTGTTGGCCATATTGGATGTCGGAGGCGAACGCCTCTGCTATGAATAGGTTGTTGGAACGCAGTAAAAAAAGCTTGTCAATCTCTGCATATGGTTTGCCAGCAAAATCAATGGTTGTATCTTTAATTTTAATTTTGGAAATGGCCGGTGGCAACAATAACGAAAGAGATTGATATAAATTATCATTTTTTTTCTTTTTTTCATCTCTTTTTATTTGTCCAACGCTAATTGTTCCCGCTTCTCCAGCTATCTCATCAAAAACCAACTCGCTAGAAAATATATCAAGCGGACTAAATGAAATTGAAACAGTAGAAAAAGTGGCACTCCATTTATTTTTTGAATCACCAAAAGCGACATTTTGTAAAACTGTTTTGGGTGGAAAAAAGTGGAGTTGAAAATTATCAAAGGCAACAGAAATACCAGATTGTTTCTTCACTTCTTGTGAAACCTTATCCTTTATTTGTCCAATGAAAAATGATGTTTGCGTAAATTCCCAGACGCCATAGAACAGAGACAAAACCAATATGGCAAAGATAAGAAAAAATTTATTTCCCGCTTTCAATTAACCCTATCCTGTTTTTCACCATTCGATAATTTGGATCAATATTATAAAGCTCTTGATATATTTTTAATGCACGTGATCTCTCCTTCACAGCATAAAGAAGCTCAGCATTTAAATATAAAAAGTCTTTTTTCTCTTCGCTCGTAAGTGGCAGGCCGCCAAGAACACTTTCTACCTCTGCAAGCGCATCAAAAAACCGCTTTTGCTCCATTAAGGCCGATGCCTTAATATATGAAAGACCAACTTTTTCTTCTACGGTAAGACGAGGGGCCGTTTCGGCCATATTTACGACAAACTCTACCGCCGAGTACATTTGCATATTTAAAAATGCTGTCGCCAAATCACTAACATTATCACAAATATATTCACGTCCTTGTAAAACAAGATGATCAATAACACTTTTTTCCTTTTGCCGAAATTCTCTTTCCTCTAACCCGTCTCTCTCTCCGTGAATGAGATTTTCTAGTGTCTGAACAAGTCTGTCCTCTCGCTGTTGATCTTTTTGCGCGACCTCTTGATTTGCCTTATTCGAAAATGATTTTTGCCTTTTGGCCTCCAGCTCTTTAAGATAATTGTTTTGAGGATCAATTTTTCTAAGCTCCTCCATTAATTTGTCTATATGTTCTTCGTTTCCACTTTTAATTAAATAATCTATCGCATGAATAAGTTGTGTTGGTGATTTATGCAAATCACCTCTTGATGTATTATCTACAAAAAGATCTTCCCCTAGATCAATTTCAAAATCGCTATCACCAACCTCAACGTAGTCACAAGTTCTCATATTTACCAGGTCAATTTTTTTGTTTTTTAGTGCATTAAAAATCTTATCGTCTTCGCGTCGACCGCTGCGCTTGGGGGCAATGTTGGGGATAAGTGCTTGCAGCATAAATCTTTTAGAAAAAACAATGCCGTATTGATACAAAACCAATATACCCACCGGATTGTTTGGAAAAACCACTAGAAATTCAAATAATAAATTTATGAGCCTTTTTCTATCATCAAGATTAACCCGAAAACTTATCTCTTTAGGATATATGCTTAAAAATAATTCCACTAAAACAATTTCAAAAAGAGCCGCATCTTCTCGCCAATTTGGAAAACAAGAGATTTCCTGTGATAACTTCTTTAACAGGGCCAGATATTTAGGTTGGCCAACTAACGCAATAAAATTATCTTGCGCAAATGCCTCAGAAATATCCTCTCTAATAAAATTAGTGGCCCGTTGAAATTTTGCTAACTCTCCAGAAATCAGAAGAAGGCGAAAATATTCATCTTGGAGATGGTCTGGCAGTGGATATTTTTCCTGATAGTTTTCTAAAAGACCTAACATTGCCCAACTATTATTACTTTTTTTGTACTGCCAAAAGGCCTCGTTGAAAAAATACTTGGCGTCTTCTATCTCTCCACTTTCGCTTGAACTTTTCCATAGATTGTTAAGTAAAACTCCTCGGGGGATTTTATTTGGTAAGTTTTCTAGTTTCTCACTTTCAATTGTCAAAAAAACATCTTTAAATAACTTATAAGCACTCGACCAACTGCTCTTCTCAAGAAGTTCACACGCCAGATCAAATTGTATTTGGGATAAAAGATTTTTGTGCTTAAGGAGTATATTAATTTTTGCGAGATATTCCATGGCCAAAAGCTTTGTCTCTACTTGGCCATCCTTTTCACTAATTGTCGCTTTAAACCAGGCAAATGCGGCATCATACTTATTATCGTTGTAACACTCTAGCGCATTTTGAAAATTACTCACTAGTTAATTACCTATCCTCTAAGTATTTAGAGTTCTTTTTTATTCTTTAACTCTCTCGACATATTCGCCGGTTCTTGTGTCAATTTTTAATAGATCATTGTCTTTAACAAAAAGCGGAACATTTATTATCATTCCTGTTTCTAGCGTTGCCTTTTTAGATGCCCCAGTGGCAGTATCACCTTTTACTCCCGGTTCTGCGGAAGTAACGCGAATATTAACAAAGTTTGGAAGATCGATAGAAATTGGTCGGCCTTTATAAAAAATAACGGCAACCATAATTCCTTCTTGTAAAAATCCAATATCATCACCAATTTGTTCTTTTGTTAGATGAATAGTTTCATAGGTGTTCTGGCACATGAAATTAAATCCTTCCATGTCTGAATACATATAGGACATTTGTCGCTCATCTAGTTCTGGACGTTCAAGGCCCGTATCAACCCCGGCCTTAAAGGTTCGTTCAATTACTGCTCCCGTTTCCAGGTTTTTAATTCTGGCCCGAACAAAGGCCGAACCCTTTCCTGGATTAGTATGCGTTGATTGTAAAATCACATACGGCTTTCCTTCTAGCTCAATCTTCAATCCCTTTTTTAGTTCAGTGGTAGGTATCATTTTTTAAAACTCCTTCAAAATGTTTGGGATAAAATGGCAAGTAAGTAACTATCCTTTCCAGCACCCTCAATTATAACGTCCACAGCACCTGCGGTAATTCGATTTCTTCTAAAATCCTCTCGTTTGTGCGTGTTTGTCAAGTGAACTTCTACTTTTTTGCAAGGAAGTGCTTTTAGCGCATCATAAATAGCGACACTAGTATGCGAGTATCCTCCGGGATTAATCACTAGAAGCGCTACTTCTTTTGCGAGAGATCGCTGTATCTCATTAACAATCTCTCCCTCAATATTTGATTGAAACCAGGAAAGAGCAACGGGTAGGCCCTTTATCTTCTCCTCAACATATGACTGAATTGCCAAAAGTGAATCTTCCCCGTAAATATCTTTTTCTCTTTGGCCTAAAATATTCAGGTTGGGGCCATTTATAATTTGAATTTTTATTCGTGAAGGCCGATCTTTCATCGCCACTATCCCCTCGTGTTTTTTTCAGAGAGGTATGTATTAGCTCTTTTTTTGATTAATGTTAAGAAATTTAACATTCTTTTTTCTACCATTTTAAATTCTTCTACAGCTCGATCTTCATTTCCGTTGCTTATTTCCTGTTCAGTTTTAACTTGACCGCTCTCTGGAACAACTGGAATGGCAGGTGTTATTTTGCTATCAAAAAGATCCATTAGACTTTTGCGCCCTTCATCTAGGAGGCATTTATCCTTTATTATTTTCTGTACCTCTTCCATTTTTTCTATCGTTCGATGATCGTTGGGATTTAAGGCCAACATTTTATTTAATATTTCTAATGCCCGTTGGTGATGTCCTTGCGCACAATAGAGATCCACCAAGGTATGTGTTATTACTGGCCCATCGTCATTGGTATTGCTTGTCGTTGTCCGTGACAACACTGGGGCTTGAATGGACGCCTCTTCTTTTGGTCGACCAACGCTTTCAGTGGCGATAGAGGTTGGCACATGTGATTTTATTTGCCATTCATCTTCAGGGCCTTCTTGTCTGTTTTTATGATCAAATTCTTCTGCGCTATCAAAAAAAGACTCTTCTGCTTTGGCCATCGAAGGGCGGCCCTCCGACAACAGCTTAGAATTTTCTACAGGAACCCAGTCGGCGCTTTCTTTAATAATATCTATATTGTTCACCGCAAATAATTGATCTTTCTCCTGTGCCGACGTGCTATCTCTTAGTGCCAACAGCGGATCTTCTTCTCTTATGCCTTGAGATTCTAATCCCTTCACAAATTGAGCGGCCTCTTTGTCATTGGGATTAAGAAAGAGAAGATATTTATAGGTTTCTAATGCGTCTTCTAGTTTTCCTATTCCCATGCATACATGCGCAAATAATTTTTGCATTTTAATATTTTCGCGATTGTTTCCAATAATGGGCCTTAGGATATCAAAAGTTCTAGTATGCTCTCCTAGGTCAAAGTAGCATTGGGCCAAACCCAAAACCCCAAGGACATGGCCAGGATGATAACGCAATCCACTTTCTAGTATCTTAATTGCTCGATCTACCATTCCAATTTTACGCATGCCCTCGGCCAATGGAGCAAAGAGAGTTGACTTAGGATCTTTTTCATATGCCTGCAAATACTTAGCTACAATTGGAGAGGTGGTTATTTTTTTTGTCACGACGTTCTCTGCCTCTTGCCTTCTACGAATTATCGTCGGCCACATTAAGCCCTGCATTTTCCTGATTCATAATTCGCGGAGTTAAAAAAACCATTAACTCTGTTTTATCTTGTTTGGGATTATATGAAGAACGAAACAACCATCCTATTAATGGAATATCTTTTAAAAATGGAATTCCATGGTGACTTTCACTCTCTTCATACAAATAAATACCTCCAATTACCACAGTAGATCCATTATCCACCAGGACGTTAGTATTAATGGTGCTAGTTGTCGCAGGGGGTGGTTGCGTTGGATCTGTTTGTACGCCAAAGGATCCTTTGTTAACGGCCACTTTTAAAATAATTGAGCCGTCATTGGTAACCTGTGGCGTTACATCTAGTGAAAGAGTTGCTGAAACTTCTTGCCAGGTGTCGGCGGTACTAACACTTCCTGCGGTTGAATTATTGGTGGCCGGAGTTGTCACTTTAAAGTAACGAGAATCATCTCGAGAAATTGTTGCTTGTTGATTGTTTTGGGTAATTATTTTGGGACTTTGAATGATTTTAATTTTCCCCTCAGACTCCATTAAATTTAAATTAAACTTTAAATCGGTTAGTTTTCCGTAACGTAAAATATTTACACCCAACGTCTCAGTATTGGTCAAGGTACTAAGAGAAAATCCTGGGCCTTTGTTTGGGGCAGTTGGCCCGATTGGATCATAGCCCGCGTGCACACCATCGCCTAGGCCAACATTAAGAGAGTGCGACTCTATCACCTCTACGATTTTAGATTCAATCATAATTTGTGGGGTCTCAGTATCTAGTGCCTCCACAATTTTTCTAATCCGATCAACCGATTCAACCGTATCCTTAACAATTATCGCATTTGTTCGCTTGTCTTGCGCAATAGTTCCTCGCTCTTTGGTCAAATATGGCGTAATAATTTTTTCCAAACTTCCAATTTCTGCAAAACTTACTGGAAATATTTTTGTCACCAGCGGCTCTTGTTTAATATTTTTTTCCGCAATTTTTTGCTTTTCTTCTAGATCTTTCGTCTCCTCATCCGCCGTCTTCACCAATAAAATAGGCCCGTTTTTTTTGGCAACCAATTTATTGATCTCTAAAACAGTATCTAGCACCTGATCCCAGGGAGTGTTGGTTAAAGAAAGACTCAAGCGCGGCAACTTGGCCAAACTTTCGTTCATAACAATATTAAATCCCGAAGCATCTGCAATCATATTTAAAATATCTGGGACTGATACGCTTTTAACATTAATTGAAATTCGGCGGCCAATATAAACCTTTTTTCCACTCAAAGAGAGATTTTCTAAGATATCTTCTACCGTATCTGATTTGGGTTGAAGTCCGGCCGTGGAATCCTTGGGGCCAACACCGCCGAACCCTCCTTCATTTTCATCGATGTAAGATTGAGAGAAAACTCCAAATCTATTTTCGATAGTGATTATTGCTAGATTCCCTTCCTTTTTTAGAATAGAGCGAACGTTGTCACGCAATTGAATGGCCACGCGAACATCGCTACTGCGCTGATAGGGGTTTATGTAAACAACGCTTCCCGAAAATTCCGAAGTATCAAGGCCTCGTAATATTTTCTCTAGGGCACTGCTATTTTTAATGTCTATGATGACCTGTTTATCTTCCGTTAAATGTTGTTTGGTGACATCAAAAACATCTTTGTCAAAAGAGAGTGTTACTACCGAAACCTCGCCTTGCTGCTTGAAATCAATATTTAGTAGTTCACAATTTTCTTGGGCACCGGCCATGAATGACACACAGGCCAATGCTGCGGCAAGTTGGCAGGTGAAGAGTTTTCGAAAAAATCCTTTTTTCATAATTACCTCATCCTTGAAGAGTCCTGTTATTAGTATAACACAGGCCGAATAAAATATAAGTGTAATCCTATGGAAAAATAAAATATTCCGCAATGGCCGATCTTTTTTATTTGATATTTGTCTCGGAGGTGATGGGGATAATCGTTTCTAAATATTCTTCTTGATCATAGATGTTTTTTATCTTTTCAATAAGCACAATTCCGCCAGGCAAAATGGCCTTCAGTTCTAATTCCTCTTCTCCTAAAAGCATTCCTTCTTTTAAAACATAAACGCCATCACTACCGGCCACTTTGGCCATGGCCCTCCGATTTTTTCCTAATAAAACACCGACTACTTTTATTCTATCCAGGGGAATACCTTTGATATCTTTTTTTTCTGCTCCGTCGGAGTACGAAAGTTCGCCAGAATTCTCAGTGGCCACACTCTCTTTTCCTAAACTGACAATTCGCTTAAAAGGATCTCGCATTTTAAATGGTTCTTCTATCAATGTTTTTTCGCCATTTAAGAATGGAAACTGTGCCGAATTGGCAGGAGAAGAAAAAGAAGAAGTGGATTCGTTATTGGTAATATTTTCTATTTCTGTGGGCGTGACTATTTCATTTGCAGAATCAACTGCCGAAATCTCATCTTGAGACCAAAGAGTTGTCGTCGGCCAAATGGCCAAAATTGGCAACAAAACTGCCAGTAAGGTGGGAAAAAAATTAAACAGACTACCCATATCTAATCGCCATCCCCGGAGTTGCCTCGAACTCCTTTTTTTACTTTCTTTGCCTTTTTGTTCTTCTTCTCTGGAATTTCAGGAGGAGGTGGTGGTTTGTAATTTTTATTATATCTGTAGCCAACCAACACAATATCGGAGGAGATAACCTGAAAGCGGCCCATCTTCTGCTCATTGGCCACATTCAAAGTAATACTATCTATATTATAAAGCCTCTCCGCTTGTGCAACTTTTTCTAAAAAAATTAAATTTTGTAAATATGTTCCTCGTGTTGATAAAAAGTAGCGCTGCTCAAAGTAAAAATCTTTTGAAATCTCACTCTGTAGCTGCGGGCGGACTTCTTTCATCTTCAAAGAGGTTGCAATTTGAGTAAAAAAATCCAAATCAGCAGTTGTGGAAATCTCTGAGGGAAATTTTTTCTGCAGCTCTTCAATCTGCAGGTTGGCCTTTTCAATTCTTTCTTTGGCAGCATCAATATCTGAAAAATACTCTTTTATTTTTTCTCGCTGCGTTCCTAGCTTTTTTAATTTGGCGTTACTTGCAATCTCTTGAGTTAAAAGTTCGGCCTTTTTCTCTTCTATTACCTCATAATCTTGATAGAGGCCCCACCCTATGTAGGCAATAATGAGAAGATATAATTTGGGCAAAATTGTATTGGCCATCTATTTAATTCCCAAAGTTTTGCACAGTCCCTTCAATTTTAAATTTCTCTACTCGCTTTTTGCCACCATCTCTATTCGTATCAGTAGTGGCAAAGGCAAGTTTGAGCGTCTTACCAAAAAAGACTGAATCATTGGCCGACGCAATAAACTCTCCAATGCTTTTATAAAAAAGGGATTCTCCCTCTATTTTTATATCTGCATTTTGATTTATCGAAAGAGATGTTAACCAAACATCATCAGGAATTGTTCGCGCAATTCGCTCCAAAAGAGACCGAGGATTTCTTCGCGTTTCTAAAATTTTTTGCACAACCTTTGTCTTCTCTTGTAATGCGGTAATTTGGTCGTTGTACGACAAAAGCTGTTCTTTTAACTCCGCTTGAGAATCAATTTCTGCTTGTATCTTAGCAATTTCACCATTTATCTTGCTAATACGTTCAGAAACAGTATCTACCTCACTATTAAGTCCTGGTGTAATTATGTAACTAACCAGCAGATAAACAACGAAGGAAATAATCAATCCCTTAATGTTAAGTGATTCCGTCGTAAGATTAAAAGGCAGTGATGATACTGCTGCCGTTTTTTTCTTATCAAGAAGATTCAACTTAATCATTTAATCTCCACTCCTCATTGCAAGTCCCAATGCTACGGCGCCACAATGGCCAATATAGTTAATTTCCTCAGTAGAAAAATGTTTATCATAATCAATATTTTCTAATGGATTAAAAATAGAAACTTCGTGGCCCAATGCACTGGCAAGGCCCTCTATAAATCCTGGAATTTGTCCACTACCTCCGGTTACATAAATATGATCAATGGTTTCATCAGAAGTTGATTGAATATAAAAATCTAAAGTCTTTTTGGCCTCGACTAGAAAAACTTCCACCACATCATCGATTATGGATAAAACTTCTTCTGGTAAATTACCGCTACTATCACCAACTATTTTAAGATCCTCAGCACTCTCATATTTCACTCCCATTTTTCGCTGAATCTCTTCAGTAATAACCAGGCCACCGATATTCATCTCTTTGCAAAAAGAGAGAGTCCCTTCTCGATAAACAATAAACTCTGTTCGCTGAGCACCAAAATCTAAAATTATATACGATCTATCACTATTTTTTACTTTATCCTGGTAATTATATTCAAAAACATTTATGAGGGAGGCAATATTTGTATCTACAATTTTTACCTTTATGTTGGCCTGTTCAAAAAGATTTTTATAGTTATCAACGGCGTCACTTTTGGCGGCACAAAAGACAACGTCTACTCCTCCGGCATTGTTTTCACCAATAACATCGTAAGAAATTGCGGAATCATCGATATCAAAAGGGATGAACTGTTCAATCTCCCAATAGACCTGATCATCCACTTCGTCTTTCGATCCGCCAGCAACTTGGATTTTTTTAGTAATCGAGTGTTGTCCGGCCATACCAAAACAGACGGCATGTCCAACACAAGAAGCCTCTTTTATGGCGTCTTCAATGGCGGTCGATATTTCGTCTCCTTTTATAATTTCATCTTCAATTATGGCCCCTTCCGGAAGAGGAATATGGGCAAACCGGTGCAATCGCACCTTTCCTCGTCCTTGAACAGAGACTTCCGCAACCTTAATCGCCGAGCTTCCGATATCAATTCCAACGATTTTCTTTTTACCAAAAGAGACGGCCTCTCTTATTCCTTCTAAAACATTTGTAATTTGAAAGGTCTCTGCCACATCGCTCCTAAATTATTCTTTCATATCTTTACACACAATAATAATCCTTATCAATTATATCTGGAATAACCTAAACAGATCAAGAAGATAAATCAAACGAACTACGATCAAGGTGGAAAAATAGAAAACAGGAGGGCAGGAAAAAATATTTGAATGAAAGAGACAATTATAATAAATGGGCCGAAGGGAATTGGGGTCTCCTTTTTCATTTTCTTTAACAAAATGAGAGTTATTCCCACGACAGATCCCAGCGCACAGCTTAAAAAAACGTTTTGAATAATTCCTACCGGGCCCAAAAAAATTCCCAGCGCTCCAAAAAGTTTTATATCTCCGCCTCCTAGGCCAACCTGTCCACGTAACAAATAAAACAGCCAAGTGACAAGAAGAGGAAATCCTGCTCCCAACAAAAGGCCTGATAACCAAAAGGGCCAATCATGTTTGAATATTGTCAGCGCCAGAAAAATAACCGCCAAAATACCGTTGAGGGAATCTGGCAAGATTTGATGCTTTAGATCGATAAAAAAATGTACTACAAAAATAGAAAAAACAGCAAAATATGCTAGAAAAATTAATATTTCATAGCGGGAAAAAGCAGAAGGCAATAAAAAGATGGCCATTGCTCCACCCAAAATTTCTACTATCGGATAGCGCCAGGAGATTTGCTTCTGACAATTAGAACAACGGCCTCTTAGCATTATAAAACTTAATATAGGAACATTCTCAAACCAGCGAATTTTTTTCTGACAATATGGGCAATGAGAAGGGCGAAAAACAAAATCTTCTCCTTGCGGCATCCTATGGATTAGGACATTTAAAAAACTTCCAATAATTGCACCAAACACAAAGGCCAACAAATGATAAGAAAATGAAGGGGTAATCAATCTAAATTTTTCCTGTTAAAAATATATGCTGTTAGCGTGAATAAAAAAAGAGAATACATCAGGGAATAAGAGAGAGCACCAATTAAATAGCTGGCCGGAAGCATTTGCTTATATAACACAAAGTCTTTTATATTTATTTTAGAAAAATTAGGAAAAAATAGCGAGTAGAAATGGGCAAACTTAAAAAGGGACGGATTTCTTGTAACAAAGCTATTGGCCAGAGCATCATTTACTGCATGGCCTACCGTAAACAAAGAGAAAGTAGCAATTATCGAAATTACCTGATTAGAAAAAGTCGACCACAAAATGACTATTAATAAAACCAGCAACGATTCCATGAAAGAAAAAAGAAGTGCCCAAAAGAACAAAAAGTGAATTTTACCCCCCAATACCCAATAGACAAAAAAACTTAAAAGGCCAAGAGAGAGAACATTTATAAGCAAGATTCCGGCCATGCCCAGAACTTTTCCAAAAAGAAAGCCATGACGAGAAATGGGACGTGATAGCACCATATAAATAGTTCGTGATTCAACGTCTTTTGCCAGCAGTGTTGATCCCATCAAAAGAGCAATTCCGACGGCCGCTATAGAAAGGCCTCCTAGGCCAAAATCAATGGCCACCTTCTGAGGAACACCGTAGGTAAATTCCGCAGCAACAAAGCAGGCCACCAGCAAAAACAGTCCTAGTAAAACTATATTGATCATAATTTTACTTCTATACAACTCAGCAAATGTATATCTGGCAACCACTACACTTTTTTTAAAATCACTTATCAGCGCATTCCATCTCATGGCAACTTACCCAATTTATAAACCATGTCTTCTAATGATGGCCCCTCTTTTTTATTGCTATTTCTGCCCAACAAAGCATCAACTGGCCCACTATAACGGACCTTTCCCTCTTCTAGTACTACCACGCTTGTGCAAATTTCTTCTATGTCTGGAACAATGTGAGAACTAAAAAAGATTGTTTTTCCCTCTTTATGTATTTCGTCCAAGGCCGCTTTCATCTCCTTTCTACCGATCGGATCAACTCCTGAAAGAGGTTCATCTAAAATTAAAAGTTGTGGGCCATGAAGCAAAATACTTACAAGGCCAAGCCGCTGTAACATTCCCTTGGAATAATTGTTAATTTTTCGATCCAACGCATGAGCAATCTGTAATCTTTCTCCCCACCGAGAAACTCTCTCACGCAGCAGCGGCATTTTGACCTCATTTAATGATCCCATGTAAAATAAAAATTCTCGGCCAGTCAGATTAGAATAAAAATAGGGCCGCTCTGGCATATAACCAATATTGCTAACTATTTCTAAAAAAGTCTTTCCTAGTTCGGGTGCATAGACAACTTCTCCTGCAGAAGCAGAAATAAAATGCATTAAAATTTTTAACGTTGTCGTTTTTCCGCTGCCATTTGCACCCAAAAAGCCAGTTACCTCTTTGGAAGAAAGTTGGAAGCTAACATCTGTTAACGCATTAATCGGCCGCGCCCAGAAGTCAGTACGAAAAGATTTGGATATATGGCAAAACTCAATCATGGAAAATATCTCACTATTTACTATGCCTATACATTTCTATAACATCAAGAGCATGTTGCATCTGTTTGTGATAATTGCTTCTCTTTTCTTTGCCTATCAACTGAATATAAACTATCCGCGACCGGCAATCACTATTTCTATGCAGGAGGCGGCAACCAACATCGATGATAATATCTTTTCTTTCTTCCATTTGGGGAACAAGCGAATGCTTTCTAGTGTATTGTGGGTTAAAACTTTGCTTGATTCTGATTTAGATCATTACAAGCAAAAGGATCTCAATTCTTGGATGTATTTGCGCTTTAAATCAATCGCTATTATCGATCCGTGGTTTTATGAAAACTACTTAGTTGGAGGCCAATATTTATCGATTGTGAAAGATGATGACTGGGGGGCCGGGGATCTTTACCGCCGAGGATATCGTTTTTTTCCGGATGATATAATTTTGAATTTTAATATGGGTTATCACTATTTTTTTGAGTTAGAGGATATAAACCGCGCAACATTTCATTTTAATAAAATTGCTAACACTTCGTGGGCGCGCAACCATGCTACCTACATTCCCTCTCTTGTTGCCAAACTAATTGCCCAGCGCGGAGATCTCTCTTTTGCCAAAGAAATGGCGCAAACGGCCTATGCGCAGGCCCCGCCAGACAGCAACATTAAGGAACGACTATACCAATCATTGTATGCCATCACCGCAGAAATAGATTTGGTCTGCTTAAATGGTGCCTCAAATATCTTTGATAACTCGAAAAAAAATCCGAAGCTGTGTGCAAAAAAGGATTATGATGGTAATCCCTATCTCTACTCCACAAAAGATGAAAAATATTATGCCAAGAAAATATGGAAACCTTTTCGGCCTTCTCGTCCTGCGGCCACCAAGGGTGATGTGAGAAAAAATTAAGATTAGACGTTAAAACGAAAGTGCATTATGTCGCCATCTCGCACCACATACTCTTTTCCTTCAATTCTAAATTTTCCATTTTCTTTTACTTTCGCTTCAGAACCAAGAGAAAATAAATCTTCGCAGTGATAAACTTCTGCGCGAATAAAACCACGCTCAAAGTCAGAATGAATTATACCGGCGGCCTGTGGGGCCTTGGCGCCCTCATGAAAAGTCCAGGCCCGAACTTCTTTCTCTCCGGCCGTAAAGTAGGTTTTAAGGCCTAAAATTTCATAGGCCTTTACAATTAGCTGCTCGAGGCCCGATTGCTTTATGTTGGCGGCCATCAAAAATTCCTGCTTTTCCTCTTCAGTTTCTAGCAAAGATATTTCTGCTTCCAATTTTCCACAAAGAAGAATCACTTCTGCCTGTTCTTCCTGCGCAATTTTCATCACCGCCTGCACATGTTCATTATTTTTTGTTAATCCATGTTCATCCACATTACAAACATAGATAACTTTTTTCGCAGTGATAAGATGCATATCAGCAATCAAGGCCATCTCTTCTTCACTCAACCCGGCCAATCTTACTGGCCGGCCCTCTCCCAACATTTTTTTAATTTTTTCCAAAACAGGAAGGGCCGAACGCGCAGAACTGGCGGCATCTTTTTTTATCGCTTTAAGCGATTTACTTACGTTATCAAATCTTCGCTCCACAACCTCTAAATCTGCCAAGGCCAGCTCTAAATTGATAGTACTGATGTCATCAGCAGGATTAATTCTGCCGGCAACATGAGTTATGTCGTTATCTTCAAAACAACGTACTATATGAGCGATGGCATCTACCTGCCGAATATGGCCTAAAAATTGATTGCCCAATCCTTCGCCTTTGGAGGCCCCTTTTACTAATCCGGCAATATCTACAAATTCAACCACCGCCGGAATTAATTTTTTAGGCCTAATTAAAGAAGATATTCGCATCAGACGATCATCTTTTACCGTAACTACTCCCACATTAGGCTCAATAGTGCAGAAAGGATAATTTGCCACCTCGGCCGGCGCCGCAGTCATGGCCGAAAAAATTGTCGACTTACCAACATTTGGCAAACCAACTATTCCACAATTAACACCCATTATAACCTCACTTTGATTTGCTCAATATCACTTCTCTGGCGTAATTACAAAATTTTTCTTGCTATAGGCCGAGGCAGCATGATCAAAACCCTTCTCTAAAAAAATATTAATGGCCTTGGCAGTCCCCTCCAACATGGCAGACAAAACCACCTCTTCTTCCTTTGTAAACTTACTTAAAACCCAGCCACTCATACTTCCATAAATTGGCCGGCCAACTCCCATTCGTAACCGAAGAAAATCTTGACTCCCTAAAAGTTGTGCGATTGACTTTAGGCCATTATGGCCGGCCAACCCACCTCCTCTTTTCAAAGCAATTGTTCCGAAGGGAAGATCTACTTCATCATGCACCACCAAGATATCGGCCACGGCAACTTTGAAAAAGGAAGATAATGCCAAGACGCTCTGTCCACTCAGATTCATGTAGGTCATCGGTTTGAGAAAGTATATTTTTTCATCTCCCATGGCATATTCGGCGTATAGTCCTTTAAATTTATCCCGCCAATTTAACTTATCCGCAAAAGAGAGAGAATCTAAAACGGCCCAACCAATGTTGTGGCGAGTTTCATCATATTCTGCGCCAGGATTTCCCAGGCCAACAACTAAGCGGCCCATTATTTTTGTGACTCAATAAAGAGGGGGCTTAGAGATATATTTTTAAATGTTCGTTGAATGGCATCTGCAAATATTTCTGCCGTGGATAGCACTACTATTTTAGAAATAGTTTGAGCGCGTGCACTAAGTGGTATGGTGTCGGTCACAACCAAGCGATCCAATTCTGCACAACTTTCAATTCTATCCAATGCGGGAGAGGAGAGTACCGGATGGGTAGCACAGGCATAAACTTTTTTTGCCCCTTTGTCTTTAAGAGCGCGACAGGCCTCTATTAGTGTCCCGGCAGTATCCACAATATCATCAATAATAATACACTCTTTATCTTGTACATCTCCCACAATGTTCATGGCCTTAGCAACATTTTTGGCCACACGCCGTTTATCAATCATGCCCAGATCACAATTGAGTTTTTTTGCGTAGTGACGAACTCGTTCTACGCCACCACTGTCAGGAGAGATACAAACTGTTTTATCAGTAAAAAGACATTCGCTCATATATTTGAAAAAAACCGGAGACGCATAGATGTTATCAAAAGGAATATCAAAAAAACCCTGGATTTGTCCCGCATGCAAATCCATTGTCATAACTCTTTTTGCGCCTGCTACTGTTAAAATATCTGCTACTAATTTTGCGGAGATGGGTGAGCGAGAGGTGGCCTTGCGATCTTGGCGAGAATAGCCATAATGAGGCATTACCGCCGTAATTGAGCTGGCCGAAGCACGCTTTAGGGCATCGATCATTATTAATAGTTCCATCAAGGTATCATTGACCGGTGAACTAGTAGATTGAATAACAAAAACATGGGCCCCGCGAACGGTTGAGGCAATCTCACAAAAAATTTCCCCATTGGCAAAACGAACCAGTTGAGGATCAACCAGAGGAAGATCCAAATTTTCGGAAATTCGCTGGGCAAGTTTTAAATTTGATGTGCCAGAAACCAAAACTATTTTATCCATTGGCCACCACCTGATTGCATATAATGAAGTTACTTGAATCGAGCAATGAGTTCAAAAAACTGGCTGGGGAGGAAGGACTCGAACCTTCGAATGGCAGAATCAAAATCTGCTGACTTAGCCACTTGTCGACACCCCAGTACTTTTATGATTTGCTTGGTTCGAATATACTATCCATTGCATTTAAAGGCAACCCGATTTTTTATCTTCTTCTTTATTGACAGGCCATCTCTTCGAAGCGCTTTCCTCGATTAGTGGAAAATTGTTGAAAGATAGAAAAGGCGGTACTGGAGCCGAATAACTTTAAATCCTCACTGCTCTTAGCACCATCAACACCCACCCAAATTACTCCGAGATTTTTTCCATCAAAAAAGATATACCAATTATCATTTCCATTATTCGAGGTACCGGTCTTACCAAAAAAACGCATGTCGCGCATAGGCCCATCCACTACACGTCGCGTGGTTGAAAGGGTTGGATCGGAAAGAATTTTTAAAACCGATTCTTCCTCACCCTCCGCCTCACTAAACACCTCCCCTCGTTCTATGCATTTTTCACTGACAAACTTAGAATACATTTTAAAAACATCCCCGACTGATAACTCTACTGCTCCCAGTAGTTGTGCAGGAAATTCTGCCAGTGGCAAGCTTAGGGAAGGAACATAATTAATAAGTATTTTTTGAACGTTTTCAAAACCAATTTCCTGAGCAAGTGTTATAACCGGGCGATTATAGGAATTAAGTAGCGCTTCTTTTAAAGTGACTTCTGGCATTTCTGCTTCATGTGCCTCTCGAGGCGACCAACTTCCGGACTTTAGTTTTAACGTAATTTCCCCCATTGAAACCAGGTCAGAAAATTTTTTACCATGTTGTAAAAAAACATCATATACGACTGGTTTCAAAGTACTGCCTACTTGATGCGGTTCTTGAAAAATGGCCAGAAACTTATCTCGCTCTTCCTTTGAGTAATAAATAAAAGGCCGCTCATTTTCTATTTTTTCGCCACCCGACACATCCTCTCGTGCCACCTTGCCAACAATGGCCTTTACCGAAATATCATGCGTGGCCTCTTTTTTTATTCTCTCCAGTGCACGGCGAAGAGTAACCTTGGCCGCATCAACAAAAACATAGGCCTCAAAACTATTAAGATGCTCATATTCGGCAGATGTTATTTGCCACAACGCTGATAAGGGACGACGATCATCGTTAGCAACTATTTTTTTTCCCCAACTATTCCACTCTTTTTCACTCCAAATACCTCCTTCTTCCGAAGGAAATAAGTGCATTTGTTCTAATCTTTTAAATACCACTTTTGCCCTCTCCTGCAAGCGAACAAAACCCTTCTCGCTTTTTGGATCGTAGTAATTAGGCCCTTTCAGCATGGAAATTAAAATGGCCACTTCATAAGAAGATATGTATTGAGGAGGGCGGCCAAAATAAAAAACGGAGGCAGCATATATTCCTCGCAATAAAATTCCCTGCTGCACTCCCCAATAGGCTTCATTAAAATATGCTTCGAGAATCTGCTCCTTAGAAAAACGCCAATCAATATAGATGGAGAAAAAAACCTCCTTGATTTTGCGCACAAAAGATTTCTCATTGGATAAAAAAAGATTTCGTACCAATTGCTGGGTCAAGGTGGAGGCCCCTTGTGCTAGACGCATCTCGTAGAGATCTTTTACTATTGCACGCAAGATGGATTTAAAATCAACTCCAATGTGATCCAAAAAACGATAATCCTCAATTCCCATTAATCCCTTCCAAAAAAGCGCTGGAATATAGTCAAACTTGATCCGTTTTTGAAAACAATAGAGCTTATCACAATTATTTTTATACGGTGGTTTAAGCGCAATATCCTCTCCCACCAACAAAACACTCCCTCCTTTCTCCTCTGAAAAAGGTGCCAACTCTTTTTTTTCCAATCGCTCTTGATACCAACTGCGTAAATCAATATTGGAATCAGAAAAAAGAAGATAAGACGTTAGATGTTCCTTTAAAATTATAGAATCCCGTTCCAGCGTCGGCCCGCTTGCGGTAATAAAACGATCTTCCTGCGCCTCTAAATATTCATCAAGTCGTCCGAAAGGAATATCTGCAAAAAGAATTGCCAAAAGCACTGTCATAAACAGGCCAGAAAAAAAGGTTAAATAAACAACAATTTTAAAAATTCTCTTTTTTTGCAACATTTGGTAACTTAACTATGTCAATTAGCTTTTCAGCTTGATAATTAATAATATATCATTCTACATTATTTGAAATTAGTATATTTCATTTGAAGGAGAAATTTGTGGATCGTAACAACACTAGCGCTCAACTATTTAAAAAGGCCTTTTTTGCCAACCTTTTGCTTGCCGTCACCGCCCCTCTTTGGGCCATACCCGTCGACTGGCATGGAGCACTTTCGGTTGACACCACCAATATCCTCAATTACCGCAAAACAGTTCAGTCAACCAATTCTACCTCTCCTATTGATCCAGGCTCGCAGGAAATCTATATTACCAATGGCGCAGGAGATAATGCTTCTTTTCAAAACTATATCTTTCGCCTAGAACCAAACATCGTAATCAACGATGCGGCCTCTGTTTTTGCAGAAATCACCAACGGATATGCGCGAGGCGGACGCTTTGGCGACAACTCTACTTCTTCACGTGAGTCCGGAATGGGTTCTGCTCTTTACGCTTTCAATACCTCTGATACTGGTGTGGCATCTTTGGCGTTTGCCAAGTTTTACATGGAACTATACTCCGATGTTGGTACCTATCAAATTGGCCGACATTCTGCAGGATGGGCCTTGGGGGCCGTTGTAAGTGATGGCAAGGGCGCAAACGATCATTTTTCTTCTACTAGAGATGGTATTTCTGTTAGCTACAAGCTGGGAAATTTTACCTTGGCACCATACTGGGCCAAATTGGGATCTATCGGAAGTCAGACGCGAACACACAAAGTAGAAGAACATGGGATTTCCATGTTATATGATAACACCGAGCGGGCCTATGGCTTCGGAGTACTGTACAGTAAAAAAGATAGTGGCACTCAAAACCAACTAATCCAAACTGATGTCGGGGGAATGGGGGCCACGAGCGTGGGCATTGTTGACACTAAGCTCTTTGACCTCTATTTCAAAAAACGATTTGGGAATTTTAGTTTTGAAGTGGAAATTCCTTTCTTTTCCGGAAAGATTGGTAACATCTATCAAGATGGCCGCAATATTAATTACAAGGCACGATCTGTTATTTTTGAATCAAAATATTTTATTAATGATTTCTGGACTGTTGGATTTAACGCTGGAACTATTTCGGGAGAAGACGGGCAAATTTCTAATTATGGTGCCACCTATCTAAATCCCAATTATCAAATCGCTTATTTAATGTTTCGCTATAATTTAATGGCAATCTCTGATGACAATAAAAGCCTATATGACTCTTACATAACTAATGCCAACTATCTTCGCTTTTATGGAAAATATCTTTCTGGTAAATGGCTTTGGAACATGGCGTTTATCTATGCTGCTGCTAACGAAATTGCCTCCACTGGCCACGACGCTTATAACCATTTAACCAATAAGCAGTTTGCCGCCACCGCAAATCAAAATAGCGAACTTGGTTTTGAAGTTGATGGAGGATTTGATTATCAGTGGAATAAGGAAATCTCTGTAAGTGGAATTTTAGGATACCATTTCGCGGGTGATTATTACGCCTTCACGAATTCAGATAATCCTAACGACGCGTCTGATTCCTATATCTACCAATTTAAAACCACCATTAGTTTCTAACGGCCATAGTACTGCGGCGATGACCAAATAGGCGTGGTAGCTGACTGCGGATAACTATATCCAGCATAAGGATTCGGTGGGCCCATCTGCGACGACGGATAACGATATCCAGCATAAGGATCCATCGCTCCATACTCATAAGAAAATGGATTATTAAGAGAGCTTCCGGCCGTCGAGCGATATCCGGCATTAGCGGCCCAAGGCCAACCTTGTTGATACTGAGAATCAAACGGATTGGTTGGTGGCATCATCAAACTATTGTTACCCATACCACCACCTGGTTGCGAGCGCGGATCACTTCCGGCGGCATAGTTGTAACGCTGAGAGGAATACCTATCGGAGCGATCGCTAATTCCAGAATCTAAATCAAGGTCAATATCGGCCAAAGAGAAGTAATCATCATCTTCATCCTCATATCCTTCTTCTTCCTCCTTGCGCTCCAAATATCTTCCATAAATGTCGTCCAGTTTACCAATCTTTTTAACTTCCTTTAAAATTCGTTTGGAAATTTTATCGACCTTTTTTCGACATTGATTCAGTTCACTGGCACTACTTCGTCCATTAGAAGAGCAGGTGGTGGTATGAAAAACGGATAAATATGTTTTTTGCTCACAACCAGAGAGTTTTTTCTCACAAAGTGCAATTTTCTTTACTCGCTCATTTTGTAACTGAACAAGATTTCGCTCATGCGCCTCGATGGCCGACTCATCTCCTTCCGAAGTAATGAAGGCATCATCTGCGAATGCTCCTTCTGATTCAAACACTTTGAGTTCTTTTCTAATTTTGGAGTTTAAGGCCTCGGCGTCTGGGGCCTTTCTTCCCTCGTTTAATTTCGGATAGTACTTAATTTTTAGTGCAAATTCCGCAAACTTATTGGCCTTGTCTGCAAAGCCTTTTTTGGTTAATGAAAGTGCCGTTTTCTGCACTTCTTTATAGTTAATATCCTTAATGGCATCTCGCCATGTATCTAGCTCTTTTTCTATCTCAAGTTTTTCGTCATCATCGGCCTCGTCTAGGCGACTGACCAAATCCTCCATCTTCTTGAAAGCATATTTGACCAGATACTCATCTAACTCATCTACTATCTTTTCGTAACCGCGGACGAGTTGCTTAATCTTTTTGCTATCACTTTCTGCTTGAATAAGTTTTCGTGATTCTTCTTCAAGCTTATGACGCAATTGCGCAATCTCTCCCTTGGGATTTGTTAAATGAAAGGCCAAGGCCCCAGAAAGCATCTCTTTTGCTCTTCTCGAAAGAGCATCAAGCTCGCCAGCATTACCAGCAATTTCTAACTTTATAGTCGATTTAAATATTTTCTCTAAATTCCCCTCTTCACAAGTGTTTTTATAATCTTCTAGTTCTTGCAGTTCGGGCGAACGAAAAACCACTCTCTCATCTTCCATCCATTCCGTCCTTCCACAACCTCCATAATTTTCAACTTGCATCGTCTTAATTGCCGCAAAGGAAGCAGTGGCCGGAGAAAAATAATCCAAATATATTTCGGCATCTCTTTTCAAAGCTGTTTGCCCTCCACTTGCTCGCATATTAAAACTTACCGCGGTCCCAGGGACCAACTTGGCCGGATCAACTCGGGAAAAATTATACACCACCTTATTTCCATTTTTAGCAGCATCATCCTTTTTTTCTACTTTTTCTAAAACTTTTTCACGAACCAAGCATTGCAATGTTTCAGCAACTGTTTTGTTCTTGTTTTCCACCACTAGCGAAATATTATTCCCGTCAGTTAACGTTTTCACGGCCGGATCAAGACAAGCGCCAATATATGGTGGAAAAACCACCTCTAATCGCTCTGTTTGGTAATTGAATTTTTTAATAATCTGATTGCTTTTATTGGCCATCAATATATTCAAAAGCGAAAACGGTATGGCCCGATCTTGCGCTATTGCGTCACACGACCCTTTCTGAGTTATTGCTCCTTCCGCAACTCGAGTATTAGAAGATGTCGGCGTTGATCGCTCTATCTTTGCACCTTCATTTCCCTCTATCGTGATAACAATTTCCTGGGCGCCTACTTGCGATATTAAAATCAGCAGAGTCGTCAGTAAAATTGATGCCCATTTAAATTTTTGTAAATGTTTGGCGGCCATAATTTTCACCCTTCAGTAAGTTGTTAAAAAGCAAACCTGCCTACTAGCTTTTCGACAAATTTTACAAAATCTTGAGTTTATATGACATGTTTGTCTGTTGCGCCGACTTCTTTGTCTTATCTTCCTGAAATTACTTGTCCATATGTAATTACAACTTACCTGGCAAAGTAAAAATGATCTTATCTTTACAAAACTATTTTACTTGAAAAAATAACATAATCTTAATTTATTATAGAAAAATCGTCTGGATCTACGCTCTCTACAGGAGCAGGTATCGGCACACCCTTCTCTTTATTTTCAGCAGAATTGCTTCCACTGGTTTTCGTGGCGTTCTCTTCTTCTTCCGCTTCCACTTTTTTATCCCACTCCTGGCCAACCGGTTCTGGCAAGGCCAGGGGGGGAATTTCCCCCGGCATCAGTTGTGGCATATCAAACCAATCATTAATGGCCAGAGGTAATTTTTTCGCCGGCAGAGCTTCCTTTGTATCTGGCAAAACAAACCAATCATTAATCGCATGTGGCAATTCTGCGGGTGGAGTATAGCTCGGATCAGCGGCCGGTATCCAATTGTCGCGAGGGGCCTTGCTTGCGTTGTTGTTTGTCTCTTCCTCTTCCGTCTGCATTCTGGAAATTATTGCGGCAATTTTATCTTCTCCATTGGAGCTACTGGCCTGCGGCCGCGAAGATTCGGCAGTGTGGAAAAATTTCAACCCCGCGCCCTCTTTAACCACAAGTGGTGTATTTTCCAACATGGCCTTTATCTGCATAGTCCGGGCAATAGAGGAAAGAATTGTAATTGCTTCCTTCTTGCTATACTCATTAAACTCTTCTGGCCTCAAGTCGCATAGTGCTGTTACGATAGGAAAAATTAGTCGCAACTTGCTTTTAACCTCAACAAACGCGGCCTCTTTGGGAAATTTTGGATTATTAAAATTATCTATATAACTTTCAAACAAAGAAACCGAAAACAATTCATGCAAATCAGAAATAATTCCCAGCGCAATCCATAAAGCAAAGCGACTATATTGTCCGGCATTTTTTTTAATCTCATGTTTTAAAAGAGTGAAGCGCTTTTCATTAATATAGCTGGCCACATCAACTATTTTCTTTTGACTGCTTAAAAGGTTTTTATAAATTTCTACCAAAATTATTTTACTGCTTTCTTCCTTCAAGTGAGAGGCCATGAAAAGATCAATCGTGGCCAGTGCTTGATAAATGGCCATGCTCTGATCGTCCGTGCGCGGTAGATCTTGCGCCGCCTCTAAAAGTAATTTAAATTCAGAAGGAAGCGTCTCTTCGGCGGTATAAATTGAATCGACCGCTGTTCCCATTCCAACAAAGGGCATTATACAAGCTATCAATAGGGTGGCGAATTTTTTTATGGCCACTATTTTTTCTCCTCCTTGCCACTTCGCTCGACGGGATGGCCAAGATCATCTCGTCCTAGATTGTTTTCCCCGTATAGCAGATAAGTAATTCCATTGTGTGCAATAAGCAATTTCCCATCCATTTCAATGAGATTGGTTACAAATTCCAAATCACTCTCAACGGTGACAACTCCCGTTTTTAGTTCCAAAGATGCCGCTTCCGAAAGACGCTTTCCTCCCTGGCCTATGGCCTTAATAAAATAAAGCTTTTTTTCTGTGGCCGTGCAGTTTATGTTTCCGAAGTCATCGTCTTTGCTTTCGTAGATCTGTTGTAATCGATCAAGCACTTCTGGCCCATCCTTTAAAGCGGCCTGCTGAATTGTTGAAGTTGTATTACTTTTTCCATGATTGAAGCGTCCGACAAAAAGGGAGGACGATGAGCGACACAGTTCAAATCGTTGCATAATATTAGTTGCTTTAACTTTTACGATTGGTTTCTTCTCGCTCCGCTTAAAATAAATTATCCCCGCTATCCCCGCTTGATTAATATCGGTGTAAATAATCTCTTCATCGTTTAACATCACCACCTGAGGGATAAAGAAAAGATTTGATTTATTAAACAGTTCTATAGCAAAGCTAGTTTGTTTGTTTTCTAAATTTTTAAAATAGATAGTGGTTGTGTGTGGATTATAATAAGAGGCCCAACGATCATCCAGGTGCAATGCGGGAGAAATTCCCATTCCCAACAATTCACTCTGCGGACTACCTAGATCGGCAGCGAAAATTTCTAGTAATTTTCTTGTTCCTAAAAAAGAATGAAAAGCGTTGTCTTGAGAAATGAGCAGACGCTTTCTAGCAGGAGATATTTGCACTAAATAGTTAGTATACATCGCTCCTTCTAAAACCAAAACAACATCAAAGTCTCTAGACAACAAAAGCTTTCCTTGCGCCGACTGATAGTAGGTAAATCGGCCATCTTGAGTAATTAGACGAATACTTTGCACCGACTGTTTGGTAGCAATAATTGGTAATTTGCTCTCGGCCATTAGTAAGGAAAAAAAAGCAAGAGAAATTATTATTAAAAATTTTTTTCTCATTTGCTTTTTACTCCGTATAACGGCCACATTGAGACAGGGTGAATTGATTTATAGTTAGCAATAGCATTATAGATATAGCTCCAAAGAATAGGACGAGGAGCATGAACATCGTCAATGGAGGTTCTGACTACCATGTAGGAATTATTTTCTTCAATAAAATATCCATCTATTATAAAAGGAATTGGACGACATTGATTGAGAGAATTCTTCTTATAAAACGCCGGAAGGAGATCTTCTAAACAACCAATTCCATGAACAAGTCGCTTTTTAAACTGATCTAAGAAAAAAGTTACTTCTGTTAAGTTCTTAAGCGATCTATTCTCTACTTTAAGTGGACGCTCTATCATTTTTATTAATGATTTACTGCTATTCATATATGTGGAGGCCAGATATTCGAGATTGTGTCGGCCGGAATATTTAATTTCTGACATCTCTTTTTGATTGTAGAAAATTTTCTTATTACAATGCATAGAGGTACATTTTTCTTGATCAAAGACAATGAAACAACCATGACGAAAATCAAGCAAAAGTGGCCGATATTTTTTGAAAGAAACGTACTGACATTTGTTTTTAGGATCTGCCCCCCTGATCTTGTGCAATATATCAGTAATCACAGAAACTTCTGAAAATAAAGACGTTGCATCGTTCCCCGGAATATAAGTTCGACAAACATTTTCTCTGGTAACTGGGTTCGGATAGCATATCTTCATCGGCCATTCTGATTCGTCAGGATTGTTTTTTTCTCCCACAATCAAAGTGGCAAAAGTGGATTGCATCTCTCCCTCACAGCTTTCTGGAGTAGAATCATTTTTTGTGGCCTTAAAATATCTAATTATCCTGCTAATGTTGGCCACGGCATCATTATCCAAATGTCCCGGACAATCTCTATAGTCGGCATTCAAGGAACTACTATTCAAGGCCCTAGAAAGATCACTACAGCGAGGAGCTGGAGTCAAAGCAGGAAAAAGAGATGACCCTACCGTTGAACAGAGAAGATCATCTTGCAACATTTTTGTTCTACAAAGATTGAGCTCTTCGTCTGATGTTTTCTCTTTTTTGAAAATTTCGCGACAACTATATTCCATTATATTGCGAGGTAATCCTCCCTTAACAACCCTGGCCCAGACGTCATCTGATAAATAAAAGGAACAAAAACGCTCGGGATGATCAAGGTTGTTACAAAGATTTTCAATGTAAGAACGTTTGTGGATAGCGATATTTTCTACTAGTTGCTGGCCTTGTTTAATATAATTTGAATAATACAATGCCTGTGCTTTGTTTTTCTTATCAAGCGAAGAAAGCTTCTCTTGATATTTAATAGAGTTATTTATAATCTCCGGAATTTTGCAAAGGGCCGGAGTGTATGGATTAGTGTACCAGTTTTTAAAAATAGCATCACATTCTTTTTCTGCCTTTGGTGTAGGTAAACTTAGTCGATTCACGGTGGTTGCAATGGTAGATGGAGAAAAAATAGTACTAATCTCTTTATTGGAAAAACAGCGCTTAGAATAGATATAGTCAAAAAAAAGACGTCTATTGATAGCTCCCTCTTTGCCTTTTTCTTTTTCGCTATCCCAAATTACCGGAAAAAGCTCTGGCGTTTGCTCAAGAGAAAAAAGCAGTCCATGTTCTAAGAGCGAAAAGAAAGTACATTCATTATCACCAATCAGATGAATATATTGAGGCGGTGAAAATAACACCAATGTATTAATAAATTTGGCGGTAAGTGATAAGGCAGTTACTCCTTCTAAAGAAACAATTTCCCCTGCCGACACTCCTCCCGCCATCTGCTGATATTGTTGTCGATTAAGAGAAATTTCATTTTCAAGTGACGAAAGAAGGCCAGGCACTCCCTGGCCAGATATTTGCCCCCACGCCGGTGGCCCCCACAACAGTGTCGGAATTAACAGTAAATTAAAAAACCGACTTTGCCAAAAGCGATGCAATATCTTCAATTTCTATATTTCCTGTTTCACTAACATGATTTTTGCTGGAATTAAAATTTATCAAGCAATATGAACACGCAGTTATAAGCTTATTACACTTAGTTTCCCCCACTTCGCGCAAACGGCCATTAACAAGATGTTCTCCTTCTGGAAGCTCGTACCACATATTTCCTCCACCCATGCCGCAACAGAAGGCCTCTTCTTTAACGGCCTTCATCTCTGTAAGCTTAACACCTTTTATCTTTTTTAGAATATTGCGCACACTATGATAGTTGCCATCGTGGCGTCCGATATAACAAGGATCATGAAAAGTAACTTTTTCCGCTATGGCATTTTTGGGTGATAACTTCCCCTGCGCCAATAACATTTCTAAAAGTTCACTATGGTGAATAGTTTTAAAAATTCCACCTTCAAACTTTGCATACTCCTTTCCGATGGTGTGCATACAGTGAGGACAATGCATAACAATGGCATCAAATTTATAGCGCGAGAATGTTGCAATATTTTCTTGGGCAATTTCTAAAAAGCTATACTCATCTCCAAAACGCCTTATGGGATCTCCGCAACACTTTTCCGCACCACCTAATAAGGCGAAACTAACCTTGGCCTCCTGAAAAAGTTTAATGGTATCTTTTACTACCTTTTGATTTGCTGCATCGTAAGATCCTGCACAGCCAATAAAATATAGGTAATCCACTTTTTGACCTTCATTAATTATTGGCAGATTAAGGCCTGCGGCCCAATTAAAGCGATCATGCTGGGCAATTCCCCAGGGATTACTGTTGTTTTTTATTTTATTGGTTGCATCCCCGGCCGAAGGCGGAATTTCTGCCAGGGTTAATGTTTTATAACGTCGGGACTCCATAATTATTTTCACATGCTCAATGGACATTGGACATCCTTCCATACAAGCACCACATGTTGTGCATGCATCCAACTCGGAAAAAGCATAAAGTGGACTCTCTCCCCACAATTCTCCTGTCAGCTTTTCTGCATGGCTTCTCTCTGAAAAATCTCTTAATTTAGTTATGATCGTTTTGGGATTTAAATTTTTTCCTGCACGATTGGCCGGACAGGCCATGGTACATCTGCCACATTCTACACAAGAAATTGTGTCAATACGATTTTTGACAGTTAGCTCTGAAACTTTTCCTAGGCCAAAAGTTTCTGCGTTTTCATTTTCAAAATTCATTGGCAAAAGAATGGCGCCTTGTCGTGACGGGGTAATCAATGCGTTAAAGGGTGCCAGCAACGTATGAAAAAATTTAGTACAGGGCAAAAAGGCAAGAAACAACATTGTTGAGAGCATATGTTCCATCCACAAAACACGATAAATCGTAATGACAATATTCTCTTTACCGTCCAATGGGCCAATCAGTGCCGCAATGAAATACCCCACAGGAGACCAAATAGAATCTCCCCACATCATTCCCGTTTGATTAATACGGATGGCCTCCAGTAAAAGTCCAATAACGGCCAGATTTAGAAGCATAAAATACATGAAAATTTCTCGCTTCGGATTGGTGGCCTGCAGATAATCCGGCCTTGAAATATATCTACGACAAAAGGCCATTATTACACCGGCAACAATAAATATCGCGGCCCAATCGGCCCAGAAAGAAACTAGCTTGTATAGTGTTCCTTGAAATATTTTCCATGGAGTGTCAGCATGAATCCCAACTAGAATAGTGGCAAAAATCAAAACTAAAAAACTAAAAAAAATAAATCCATGAAAAAAGGCCACCACTGTTTTGCGATTAACTTTTCCTTGAGCGAATATGGTTTCAAAAAAGGCCCCCCAGTTTAGTTTTGTGGGAACAAGTTGGCCAAAATTTATCGCCACACCTTCGGGCGTAGCAAGTGCAAGTCTGATTTTTTTTCTAAGTTGTATAATTAAATAAGCAAGTGCCGCCAAAAAAAGAAAATACATTAGATAAGAAAAATATGAGGGAATCATCCATAATATTTCTCTGGTCGCAACTTCGAAATTTGTCTCCATCAATTTGCTCCTTCCTTTTAGCACTTGATTGATTTGTTATTGTTGTCAGAATAGAATAGGATAGATTATCTACTATGAAAATATTAAAGGATACCGTTAGAGGAGAGTTATAATATGATCTCTATTGCTGCCAAAATATTATATCTCTTTGCGCTGTTATTTCTTTTTGGTTGTGGCACCAGCAAGACAATCAGTCGCAAAGATCACCTCTTTGGCCAAAGACCGAGCAAAATAATCTGGATTCAGATTGCCGGACTGGCCGAAGAGCAATTGGCAATGCTGCGTTTTTCTAGTGCCGAGGCAATTGCACTAACTAACATGGAATCAATGCTCTGTTTTGGTAAGGCCTGGAATTATAATTTACTTAAAGTTCGTCCTTCGGCACGTGATGGTTTTTTGGCACAAATGGTTGGTAAAGGCCTTATCAACGGAAATTGTGAAGACTACAAGTTAGGGCCTTTGTGGAAATACTTACGCGCCAGTGATAGCGGAATGCGAGCAGGTATTTTTGAAACTTCTAGTGAAAGCAATCTATACTCTGATCTCACAAAGTGTTCTGCCGCTAATGAAAGTGGATTTGCCTCTTCCCTTTTTTTCTGGGAAATGATGGAGGCGCCTTCTCTTGAAACCAAGACTTTTCACTCTTTGGAGAAAACTATTTTTTCTACTCCTTCCGTTTATTTTGATAAGTCATGTAAGGGAAATAATTGCTACTCCAGCGTTTTAGAGAATATTAATTCGGTTTATAACCGTTTTGTGACTCGGCCCAAGGAGCGCTTTTTGTTCATCGTCCGTGATTTTAACTATCAAAAGGCCCTAGCCGAAAAAAACATTGTCCAGGCCAAAGAGATTCTGATGGAACTCGATTCCGTCGTGGCATATTTTAACAACTTAATAAAAAAAGATGATGAGATTCTACTTCTCGTCACCTCCTCTGGTCCTCGTCCATTTGAATTTCCAACGGAAGGAAAGGAGTGGGCGGAGTTTGATTTAAAAGGTAAAAATGTTCTTTATCGCTCGACGGCGCTTATGTCTCCAGTTTTTGCAAGCGGCGCACGTGCAGAAAACTTCTGTGGAATTTTTGAAGAAAGCGACATCATGTCACGAATTATTACTGATCCACGAAAACGAACAATTTCTGAAATCTTTAATGACCTCTTTTAGTGACAAAAAAACATATCTCTATTTATCAAGTAACTTTCTGGCAGCACTATTACAATCGCAAATCACTGTACAATAAATTGACACCAATATGTAATTTTCGGGAAAATAAAAATATTTCACCCCTTTTTTGGGTTCATATCGTAAAATCCACTCATAGAGGAATGTGATGATAACCATCGCATATTTTTTGGAGGCACTATGAAGAAAATATTTTTATTACTTTGTTTAGCATCAATTGGTAACTTTGCTTTTGCAGATGCGAAGCAACTCACATTACAAGATTTTTATAATAAGGTTTTTCGCTCTGAGGACGGAAAAAATGTTATCCGAATAAATGATACCGGTGTGGCAGAATTAACCGGCAGTCTTTTTCGCAAAGATTGTGAAAATGCATACATTAGATCATTTACCGGCCCTCTTTCTCTTGAAGAAAGTAGTTGGAATCCAAATGCACGAATTGCAATTTTTACCGTAAGTAATTGTGCTTTAAAGCGAATAGGTGGGGGAACGGCAAAGGTTGATGGAAGAATTGGAATTGTTTTTGGAATTGATAACCAAGTTATTTTTATCGAAGAAATTCCCGAGTAAAAAGACCTGCCTTTCGTTTCATGTTTGTTGATCCACTCTTTTTCTTAGTCGGATTTTGGCCCACGCTGTGGGCCAAAAAGCTTGATTATGGCCCACAACATGGGCCATAATACGTAGATGAAAAATATTATTCGGCAGTTGGAAAACAAAATTTCTGAGAAATTCAACCTTGGCAAAAGTATCCTTTTGCTTGGCCCACGGCAGGTGGGCAAGAGCACCCTTATAAGAAATTTGCACCCGGCAATTGAAATTAATTTGGCAAAGCAGTCCGAGTTTCTTTCTCATTTAAAAGACCCTTCTTTAATCGAAAAAATTGTTGCACCACTTAATGCTGGATCGCTTGTTTTTATTGATGAAATTCAGCGCATACCATCTTTGATTAATACTGTGCAGGCCTTAATTGATGAACAAAAAGATTTAATCTTTTGTATTAGTGGCTCTTCCGCACGAAAGCTTAAGAAAAAAGAGATTAATCTTTTGCCTGGAAGAATTTTTTCTTACCGCCTATTTCCGCTAACCTTTTGGGAGCTTGGCGAAAAATTCAATCTTCTCAAATCACTTCAAATCGGAGGACTACCCGAGGTATACCTGAACACTTATGGCCCAGAATTATTAAAAGAATACATTGAGATATATTTACGTGAAGAAATTCAGGCAGAGGCCTTAGCGAGGAACTTATCAACCTTTAGTCGATTCCTTGATGTTTTGGCCTCTGCATCCGGCCACGAAATTAATTATTCATCATTGGCCTCTGATTCAGAAATTCCCAAGGAGAGTTTACGACGATATGTTGATATTCTTTATGAAACACTTATCATTCACAAAATTCCCGGATACACAAAAGTTAAGTCAGTAAGAAAGGCAGTACAAAAAGAGAAAATATATTTTTTCGACTTGGGCGTTAGAAATGGTATTTTAAAAATTGCTGAAGACAAGATGACCGAGCAACAACTGGGCCATCTTTTTGAACAATGGATCATTTTGCAATTAATACATTTCAACTCTTATTTTAAAAAAGAGTTGGAGCTTTTTTATTACAGAGATGATTACAAGACAGAAGTTGATTTGATTATTAAGGCAAAAAAGCAAGTTTTTGCAATCGAAATTAAATGGGGAGAGAAAGCACGCGATGAATGGGTTTTACCTCTTGAGGCCTTTGACAAAATTAATTCAATTCCAACCAGAAGTTATATTCTCTACCGCGGAAATCGTTTACTCAAACTTAATAACATCCATATAATTCCGTTTGATCAATTTTTAAGTAATATTGAGAAGTGGATATCCTAAGCAGACTAATAAGACTTATAGCAACTTATCGATTTCCTGGGCACGGCGAATGCCTAAAATCTCCACTGAGAATTTCCCCTCAAACTGTTTGGCAGCTTTATAGGAAGTAATAACTCGTTTATAATTTAACTGCGAAATCTCTTTTAGGCGTTGTTCAATCCGCGGTACACTTCGAACCTCTCCGGTTAGGCCAATTTCTCCAATGAAAACCGTATCATCAGCAATTGGATTACCCCGAAAAGAACTTAGAAGCGAAGCAATAACACTTAAGTCTGACTCTCGTGAATCAAGACGAATTCCACCAACCACATTGAGATATATATCGTTAAGGCCCAAGGGAATTCCAAAATATTTTTCAATTACCGCTACTAACATTGAGAGACGATTTTGATCTATGCCTTGTGTAGTACGCCGGCCATTGCCAAATTTATTTTCTACCACTAAGGCCTGAATTTCTACAAATAGACAGCGACTTCCTTCTAGAATACAAGTGAGTGAGCGGCCATAAGAACCGCTTAATCTTTCATCTAAAAAATATTGTGAAGGATTGTTAACTTCTAGAAGGCCACGATCACTCATCTCAAAAATACCCACTTCATTTGTATTTCCAAAACGATTTTTGATTGAGCGCAGAAGCCGATAATGGCCAAACTGATCCCCTTCAAAGTAGATTACCGTATCTACCATATGCTCTAAAATTTTGGGCCCGGCGATGGCACCATCTTTGGTTATATGTCCAATGATAAAACATGTAACCCCATTGGCCTTAACATAATTCATTAACTCATAAGTTACTTCTCTAATTTGCGAAACTGTGCCAGGAGGCGATTGTAAATCTCCGGAGACAGTAGTTTGAATGGAGTCGATTACCACACACTCCGGCCGCATCGCTTTCATATGTGCTAAAATGTTTTGCCAAAGTGTTTCATGCAAAACATATACATTTTCTTGATTAATCCCAATTCGCTTGGCCCGATCTGCTACTTGTGAAGCAGACTCTTCCCCGCTTACATATAAAATATTATTTTTTACTATGTTGCTAATTTTTCCTAAAACTGCCGTAAGTAGTGTTGATTTACCCACTCCGGGTTCCCCTCCAATAAGTGTCAGCGATCCTCGGGTTAGTCCTCCTCCTACAACTCGATCAAACTCATTAATTCCAGTTGCAATTCGATCAAATTGCACTGAATCTATATCTTTAACTTTTTGCGGAGATGATGCTACCGCTCGACCACTTACTGTTTGAGTTGCGCTCAAACTATTGCTTTCAACTGACTCTTCAAAACTATTCCACTCCCCACATTCTGGACAACGCCCCATCCATTTCGTTGTTTGATATGAACAATTTTGACAGATGAAAAGTGATTGTGATTTTTTGGCCATCTCATTTTCCTTAGGTTAATTAGTTTTTTTTAATTTTTCGTTTAGCCATTCTTCACTTACAATTGGAATCTGTAATTCTTTGGCCTTTTTAAATTTCGAGGAAGATGATTCTGTTTCATTAGTAAGAAGATAATTGGTTTTTTTAGAAACCGAAGAAACAACCACTCCTCCATTTTTTTTAATTTGTTCTTCTATCAGATCACGGCCAACACTCAGGGCCCCCGTTATGCAAAAACTTTTCCCCGCAAATAATGCACTTTCAATTTTTAGTCTATCTGGCGTACGGCCTTCATCTTTTATAACAAAACCTAGCCCAACTAATTCATCTATTAGAGGAATTTTTTCTTGTAGTGATTGTATAAAATCTGTCGCAGATTTTTCTGCAAAGGAGTCAATTGTTAATAATTTATCAACGGTTAATTCTTTAATTTTTTCGATGGTGTTTATTCCATTTTTTACAATTTTTTCACATTTGTTGGCCGCGCCACCAGAAATTCCCAAAGAGATAAAAAAGGGGATAATGCCTATGTTTTTAGAAGATTGAATACTTTTATAAATTTTATTGGCCAACTTTTTTTCATCATTTTTTGCAGCAGACCCTTCTTTTTTGAAGGAAGCAAAAAGATCATCGACACTAAGACGATAGAGATCGCTTATTGAAGTCAATGCTCCATACTCTATTAATTGATCCAATCGTTTAAAAGAAAGATCCTCTATGCCAATTTTTTGCACAAAATTTAAAATATTTTCGCGTGCTCTTCCAACGCAATTAGGGTTAGTGCAATACAATCTTATTTCTTCAATCTTAACAGAGGATTTACAGACAGGGCATTGCTGCGGAATTTTAATTTTGCTCTCTGAGGATTTAATTACTGACAAAAACTTAGGAATAACTTCTCCTGATCTAATAATTTCTATCTCGTCTCCTTGTTTTAATTTATAGCTATTAACCACGCCAAAATTGTGCAGAGTAACTCGTGAGATCATGGCCCCACTTAACTCAACTGGCCGCACCAACGCTACCGGCGTTAATATTCCATTACGGGAAACGCCCCACTCAATGTCTTCAATAACTGTTTGCTTTGAGTCGCCTCGAAATTTAAAGGCCATTTTATATCGTGGATGGTGTGCCGTTTCTCCTAACTTCTGATGTTGCGCCAACTGATTATATACAAAAACCAGGCCATCAATTTGATAGTGGCCATCACTCATAAACTTCTCTGCCTCATTAATACTCTCTTCTACTCCCTGAAAATTATGATGTTTTTTAACTTCTACCACAGCAAACCCAAGCTTTTCTAGTTGATGAAATTTCTCTATTTCCAACTTATATAAGTTTTCATCGGTAATATAATCAAAGGCCCAAAAATTTATATATCGATTTAATTCTAGATTATCTTTACGAGAAATTAGGCCCGCCACAATATTTCTTTGTGATGTTGGCCTTTCTAGTTTTTTTTGTTCCATCTCATTAGAGAGGTGAAAAAAATTTTCTTCAAAACAACATAGCTCTCCTCTAACCTCAAACCTGGAAGTATTGCGCACTTCTTTTGGTATGCTTTTCATCCAGAGTACTTTGGCCGTAATGTCCTCTCCAAATGCGCCATCTCCTCTAGTTTTAGCACGTTTTAATTTTCCATTTTCGTATATAAGTGAACAACTAACGCCATCAATTTTGTGCATACTAAGCAACTCATGATCTAGCGCCCAGGCCTTTAATTCCGAAAGTTCATAGCTTTTTGCAAGAGAGAGCATTTTCTTTTCATGTGCGACCTTTTCTCCACCCATACTGCCAGATCCTATCATTTGTAAAACATGGTGCCCTGGCGCAATTTTTCGCAACTCCTCTTCTAGGCGATCATAGTCCTCATCAGAAATTTCTGGGGTACCTTGATAATAACAAATTTTATGATGCAAAATTTGCTGGGCCAAGTCCTCTTCTTTCTTCATCGATTTTTTCTCCACCTATTTATTTTTTGGTCTGTGATATTGATTACTGATTTTAATCAAAAGTTTATTGTGAAACCAAGTTTTAGCGAAGTGTCACTGAGTGTAATTTTTTTTGCTGGATCTTTAAAGTTAGCGCTGCTTGATTGCATTAAAATTGAAAGGTCTAGCAAAATAGTTGGGCCGTAAGCATAACTTCCTCCGACATCAATTACATAATGTGACGTCGCATCGGCAGTCCCATGGACTACTACATCTTCTTGATACGATGGCGAAAAGATAAAATCTAAACCAACAAAAGCACGAATTCCCTGATAGACAGGTACATTAACTTTTGTTCCTAAAAGCAGGCCACCATATGTACTCCCGACAAATCCCTTTGCCGCATCAGTATCAATTGTATATGCATACTGCCCATAACCTAAATAAGCATCAACCTGAGGGCCAAAGAAAAAACCCAAGGGAAGAAAACGATATCCGCCTTTTAAAATAAAGCTTCCGGCACCGCTCGGTGCGGTGGCAAATTTTCTACTCACCGCCAAAACGCCAATAATATTTCGCGTTAACCACATTTCTCCTTGGCCGCTTACTCCTGCTCCGAATGAGCTCACATTTTTTGTGGTTGATTGATCTAATATAACTTTATTGGCCAATAGCGATCCATGCAAGGCCATACTTAAAGAGCCAATCTTCCCGTAGGTTACATCTTGTTTTTTTATAAACTCTGCTTCTTCTTCTTTTTGCACTTCACTACTATTTACTCTAACCCAATCACCCGCTTCCATCGATTTACCATCATATCGAACAGTAATAACTGCCTGGGCCTGTCCTTCCGTAACATCCGTAATTTTTGCTTGAGCGATTCGTTCAACATCCCACTCTACAATTTCTTTTAATAGCGGATGCCTTTTTATCTTTACTGGCCGCACTATTTCCAGGCCATTACCGGCCAATACTCCTGCATCTCTGCCGACATCCACAGTAAAACGATCCCCTGACATTCCCATAACTGATCCAGAATAGGGAATTGTTTTCGAATATAGATCCAGCCAGTTCATAACTGTCTGAGATATAATTGAAGTATCTTTTACATTCAACTGTGTTGACTCTTTGAAATATATATCTTCCCCGCTTTCTCCAAAAACAGTAACCCCAACATCTACTCCCTTGGCACTAGCATTAAGGGTTACATAGAGAAGAGATCCGGCACGACTTTTCTCAGCGATAAGTCGCAGCACCTCTTTATTGATAATATATTCTGAAAGTTTTTTTCTATAATTTTGTAAAATACTCAATATTTCCGAATTATAACGATAGTAGCACCAACGACTTTCTTTAAGATATTTTTCAACTTCTTCATGTACTTGGTAGGAAATGGCACCCTCAACATTATCCGTGATAGGTAAAATCATGCAATGGCGCATATTGTTGGTGGCAACTCGCGCAAAGGCGACGCTCCAGCCGGCCATCATCAAAAAAACTATTACTTTAAAACTGGCCATTTTTTCACCACTAAAAATTGCTTTTCCATATTACGCTAGTGGAATCTCCGGAGGAGATATCTCTTTATTGCTCCGAGAATCCATTCGATCAAAGCGCTCTCTTTCATATATTTTAAGTAACATGCGCAAATCTTCCAACTCTTCTTTTAATAGTTGGTTTTCTTTGCGAAGCTGCTCCATTTCATCTTTTGCTAAATTGTCGTTTGTTAAGATTGGCCGCAGTTCATTTTCCAAATATTTTTCTACCCAGATAAAATATTTACCACTACGTTCTTCCACCTTAACTCGTTTGTCTTTTATGTAACGACGAATCGTAGAGATAGAAATTTTACGATACCCGGCATACTCTAAAATCGACAGCCATCTTCCTTGACCTTGTCCCTGCATCATTTTTGAAATACCTCTTTTAATTTTTATGCAACTCCTGCTATTATTATCCATAATAATTGCGAGTAGTCATAAAGATTATAGATAATTAAATGTGATTAATCAAAATTAATCAAAGTGATTAAGTGACAAATGGTAATACCGGCGGTCGACATATCTCCATTTAAAAATAAAAGGACGGCCATCGTTCTTTCCGGCGGTGTGGTTAAGGCATCTGCTTGGCATCTAGGGGTTGCTCTTGCTTTAAACGAAATGGGCTTTGTTTTCAAGCACAATAATTCTCCGGCCAATCCTGACTATGAAATTTCCACCTACGTAGGCTCTAGTGCCGGCTCTCTTATTAATTTATATTTTGCCTGCGGTTATCTCCCATTGGAAATTATTGAATCAACTATTTTAAGAAAAAAAAATCGCTTGCGTCCTATTTCCTACAAGGAAATGTTTGGCCTGCGCCGTCCCAAAAAGCGCCCTTTAAAAATTAAAGGTAGCGATCTTTTTGAGGATTGGCCTTTTTTTACCAACCATCTCATCCGGCCCTTTACGAGCATTTCCGGTTTTTTTTCCACCCAAGGACTACATCAATACATTAATGATCATGTTATCATCTCCGATCGCTTTGAGGATTATGCTGCCGACATGTTTGTGGTGGCAACACAACTAGATCATTCTCGCAAGGTGATTTTCAGCAAGTATAATTATCCCGCACCGATTAATGATCCCACTGCCGCTTATTACACCCAAATTCCCGTTTCCGAATCCATTGCTGCCAGCATGAGTGTTCCGCCGGTTTATTCACCTTACCCTGTACAAAATCGACAAACCGGACAAACCGATTATTATATTGACGGCGAAATACGAGAAACACTTTCTAGTCATGTGGCAATTGATAATCGCTGTGATTTTATTATCAGTTCCTGGACTCATACTCCTTATCACTACCATGACGAAATTGGCTCCTTGATCAATTATGGATTACCGGCCATTTTACTGCAATCAATCTACTTAATGATCCAAAAGAAAATTCTAGCATCCCGCTCTAAAATTTCTCAATCTCGTGAAATTTTGGATACTGTTTCAGAATTTATGAAAAATAACAATATTGACGAAGGCCATCGCAAACAACTGCTTACTATTTTAGAAAGAAAACTAGATTTTAATCCCAATGTTCGTTTAATAGATATTTTCCCTCGTCATGAAGATTTTAAATTTTTCTTTCGCAACTCTTTCTCTCTAAATCCTCAAAGTACCTCTGAAATTGTTACTACCGCCTATGAAAGAACCTTCGAAGTTTTTAAAGATTTAGAATGGAAAAATTAATCTTTTTTTCTTTTTTTATTCTTTCATCTTCCTTTGGTCTTTTACCCGAAAATATTTTTTTAAACGAAGAAGTAATTGTTGAGAAAATGTTTTATGATGAAAAGTTACGCAAAAGTCCCCCGGCCCCCATTTCACCATCATCTCATTTTTTAGAAATTTTAGATGTCACAAAGCAAAAAATCGACCCGGCATTTCAAGTTCCAGCATATTTAATTTCTAGTGTTAAATTTTGGTTTGATATTTATTCGACATACTCACCCGAACAGGTCGTTATTCATGACCGCGACTTGCACCAAATAATTTATGATGCTCTTAACTTTACTGGGTTGCACGACTCCGTTCTTAATCGCTTTGTTCGCTATGATTTACAAGAACAGTTGGTGCAAGACAGAATTAAAGAAATTAAATTGGCCATCCCCTTTTATTTAACAAATCCACGGACAAATCCCGTATCGGCCAAGCTTGCCACCGATCTTTTGCGTTTTAATATTGCTGTTCCGAAAACACAAAAAGATAAGCGCCAATTTGTTAATTCTTTAATTGAAAGAGTTCGAGCACAGTCTGGCCAGCGCGATAGCGTGTACTCTGCCATTGAACGAATGGCCCCCTTTTACTCAACCCTTTCGAGACTTTTTTTTTTAATGGAAGCACCTCGAGAATTATTGGCGATCCCTTTTGTCGAATCTAGTTTTAATACTTCTGCCGTTTCTCGTGCCTCGGCAATCGGGCCTTGGCAATTTATTAAACAGACAGGAAAATCTTTTTTACCCATTAGTGAACGCGAAGATGGCCGTTTAAATCCTATCCTCTCTACTATTGCCGGAATTCATCTTTTAAAACAAAACTTTAAAATGTTTAGGCGCTGGGAATTTGCTATCACCGCATACAACGTAGGCCCTGACCATATCATTCGTGCCAAGAAGCGCATTCCTGTACAACAGCAAACGTTGGAACATCTTTTTGATAAATATAATAATCCACAAATTGGTTTTGCTTCTCAAAACTATTTTTCTGAATTTTTGGCAATGGCACATGTACTATTTAATCATGCCATTTTTTTTCCTGATTTGGCCTCATCCATTGATCCAGCAATGGCAATTACTTCTTTAGACAACGGGCCAGAGGTTTTTGCAGCTTATCTATCTTTATGTAATTTTATTCCCAAAAAAACCATCGAGATTGTTAGTCGACAAGAGGAGCGCAAATTATACAACTTGGCCAATAATCATCTTTTTCATTTGGAACAATCATATCCGCGTGGAACTATCTTTTTTAGTAAAACCTCTCTTACTGACAAGCGATTTTTGCGATTATCTGACATTCAAATTAAAGAAATTCTTCCTCTCAATTGGCCGAAACTTGTAGGCAAAAAGCGGTGTGTTACAAAATAATTTTAGAGTGTTTCAATAATATGGGTATTTTCGGAGCAATATGATTGAATTAAATCCTCGCTACCATCTTCATACTTAACACTTATATTTAATATTCCAAGATCATCGCCTAATAAAAAAGCACTTCTGCTATTTTCAATTACTTCTTCTCCCCACACCCCATCATTATCTAAAAACATCGTTTTAAAAGACATAGCCCCCCTGGCCGACAATCCTTCTACTTTAAAGGACATTACTAACTTAGGAAAATCTACCTGGATCAAACAGCGTCCATCGAGTGAATTTATCCCAGTAACTTTAATTATTTCGTCTCGAAATTCCGCACTCGGTACTGCAATTTGCCCCCCAGTTCCCACGTTTAAAAAAGTTGCTACCTCAGAGTTGTTATCTTCCTCCTGTGCAAATTCCACATAACGATTAAAACCAACTGGCATTTGAGGAATTGTTATTTCATAGAAGTTGTTGGCCAACTGATAGGCCTCCTTATTTGTACCAAAGTACCTCAATTGTCTGGCATCGATATTTAGTTCTCTGAGTTTTTCTCCCAACAATTCTTTTCGATAAAGCGAAAAATTAACAGCTTCACTCTCTAAAATTTCCGAATAATCGTAAGTAAGTGCCTCACGATCCACAAACAGAACCTTTTGGACCTGTCCCCCTTGCGCTAAGCTAAACTCTGCTCCTGTATTTCCAGGAACAACGTTAATAAACAGCTTGTATGCCGCTCGATCTTGGTCACATCTGATGAAACTTTCATCAAAAAATATCTCTTTCTCACTCTTGCTATCTATTGCAACATCGAGAACATTGTCCGCCAATTCTACAAGTAAATGTGCTCCACTGTCTATCAACTGATCGTGGGCCAATAGCGTTGAAAAATATTCTTGAGAAAAAACGGGCACACTGTATTCGGCCGCACGACTTTGCGCTATAGCAAATGAGGAGTATATCGGCAAATATTCAGAAGGAGGAACAATTAGGCCGTTTATCTGTCCATGCCCACCATGAATAATATAATCAATATTTATCGCCCCAGCATCATCGCTTATTGCCTCCTGATCTACCAATTTTCTAAATTCAAATCCGGAGACTGTTGATTTTTTTCCTTCCGCCTCTACTCCCCAAAGTCGCAAAGAAAATGATGCGTTTATTTTTATTTCTTCTTCATCTTCTTCTACCTCTGGTAAAAAACCGACCGCCCCTTGTCTGTCTTTCTTTTCTTTGTCTTTCTTTTCTTTGCTTTTTGATTTTGCCAACGGATACTCATCTTTTTGACTACTCACCACTGTCGGCATTGACGCTGCCACCTTTTCTGCCCGAGCAATAGCTACTTGATTACTCACCATCTCTTTCTGAGAACGCTTAATCGCAGACAGAACTGTCTTGGATAGTGTTCCTTCTTTTTTTGTCACCGCTACTTCTGTTTTGGCAGCTTCCTGTTGAGTAATCACCATTTGAGTACTCAACGCTTCTGCCTTCGTCGGCACCACTTCCTGTTCTGGTTCTATAGGACCGGCCGGAGCTAATATTTCTTTTTCTAAAGACAACGATTCATATGTTGAATCTGTTTTTTCCTCTCGCTCAATTGCCGAGCTTTGCGCAACAACACTATCACTTAGCAAAATTTCTTTGGGGGCATTTTTCTCTTCTTCCATCGTAATATGAGCTGCTTCTTTTTCTTTTGCCTTCTCCGCCACTGCAGTCTCTTCGATTTTTATTCCGTTAAAAAATTTTGCCCAACTTATCGGTGACTGTGGAGAGTCAATAGTCCCGGGCACTATTCTAACTTGAAATTTTTCTTCATCATCTATTTCATTTGCTAAATGTGCTCTGGCCACAATTTTATTTTCACTCAACTTCTCTTCTATCTCTGGCAGTGGCAGTTGAAGCTCTTTGATCGTCTCCATCTTCCACTTGCTTTCTCCGGCAATATTTATACTTCTTTTTGTCTTTGCTTTGGGCGTAGTAAATGTTGTGGGAACAACTGTCGCGGCAACTGTCTTCACCTCTTCTGCAACAATTTTAAACTTAGGTATTTTTATGGCAATGCTAGGAAGCGTCGTCTTCTTAATTATTACAGTTCTATCTATTAACATTTTTTGGTAAAAAATTGAGCTATAAACGGCAGCACTGGCCACCAAAAGGGAGCATATAAAGAGACACCAAAGAGATAATCTTCTCCTAGACATAATCTATATCTTCCTTCATCACAAATTTTTTTCAAGTATTAAAGAGTTTGCCTAGATAGATTGTGAGTAGTCAGCATAGAGTACTCACTAAATAGTCGACTTTTTTGATTATATGCTAGAATGTTTTAAGAGATATTGCCCCTCACTAATGTTTTACATACCAACAATCTCTTCTTCCCGACGAATCAGCAATCCCAAACTTTTCTTGACAAATTTCAGCAAGAGCAACACTCGTAGTTTTTTCTTCAATCTCTGCCCGCGTTAGTCCAAGAAAATTTACATAAAAATCTCTATATTCTCGAACATAAGAAGGAGATCCTTGATCATTATCAACTTCTGAAATATTTACTACACAGCTTATTTTGCAAGCTGCATCCAAAAGAAGTTGTTGCTCTGTCGCAAAAAGTGCGCTTAAAACAAAAATAGTAACTAATAAAATAGTGATTTTTTTCATAAGTTCCTCGTTGTTGATATCATCTTTTCTTCTTGTTATTTTTATCGCATTTTTTTCAAATTGCAATCATAGAAAATTTTTTTGAATTTTTTACGGCCAGATATGCTATGCAGATGTCCAACTATTGGACAATTATTATTTATTTCTTGTAAAAATTTCAAGAATCTATTTTCAATTGAAAATTTTGATTATCCTTTAAGTAACAATTTTCGGCGCCATCATCAGACGATGATTGGACAATCGGTTCTTGGAGACATTTATTTTTTCTGGAGAATTATATGAGATTATCACTTTTCTTTTTTTTATCATTTTATTTTGTTATTTCTAGTTCTTTTGCCGCCACCGTTACTATTGACAGGCCAAGTTCCGATAAGCTTGTGGGCCTTACGGTTATTGAAAGAAGTATAGATAATCGCGGAAACCTTTTAGCGCTAGATACTAACGGCAATGTTCGTCTTATTGTAATGGCAGCTTCGCATGAATTTGCCTATCAAAATTCTTCAGGCTCCTATCGCAGCAATTTAATACCACTGAATGCCATTTCTTATAATAATTTACTTAACCTAGTAAGGCGTATTTCAGTGGATTGTCCTGCTGAAATTGAGTTAAACACTGAAACCTTTGATATTAAGGCTAAAGAAAAATGCAGCTATCTTTCTTCTTCAGAAGAGAACTTAGACGGCTAAATTTGTCTATAGCTTTTGAAAACTTATTGGGAAAAGTCACCGCAATTACTAGTTTCCTCGTAATGCCATCTTAATTCTTATTTCCGCACGATCAACCTTTCTTTGATACTTGATAAATTCATCGTAAGTTAAATTTTCCGAACCAGTAATTTTTTTCTTTGCCTTCTCTAGTGCTCGCTTAGCGCGCTCCATATCCACTTTCTCTGGCCGCTCTGCCACATTGGCCAAAATAACAACCTTATTGTCTAGCAATTTACAAATTCCTGTGGTGACAATAAAATCTTCTTGCTTGCCTGCGTTAATAAGCGAGACCAGTCCAGTATCTAATTTTTCAATAACGTGAGTATGATGGGGCAAAATATTAATTTGTCCACGAACAGTCTGTACCAGTAATGATTCTGCAGGTAAACCTTTGGCGATAACGGATGACGGTGTAAGCACATCTACTGAAAAAAAACTCATTTTTCTATCCCACCTTAAATCTACAAATCAAATCAAACTAAACTAAACTAAACCAAATGGCCAAACAAACACTCTACTTATTACTTAAGAGTTTTGGCCTTTTCATAAACCATTTCCAAATTTCCAACCATATAGAAGGCCTGCTCAGGAACGTCATCACACTTCCCATCTAAGATAGACTTAAATCCAGCAATGGTATCTTCGATTTTAACAAATTGTCCAGGAAGGCCAGTAAATTGCTCCGCAACAAAGAACGGCTGCGACAAAAATTTCTGAATTTTTCGAGCACGAGCAACAATTTTCTTATCTTCTTCAGACAACTCATCCATTCCCAAAATGGCAATAATATCTGTCAGCTCCTTGTAGCGTTGTAGAATTTCTTGTACGGCCCGTGCTGTTTTATAGTGTTCTTCTCCCACAATTTCTGCAGTCAAAATAGTTGAAGTAGAAGTTAGTGGATCCACTGCTGGATAAATTCCCAACTCCGAAATAGCGCGAGAAAGTTCAGTAGTTGCATCTAAGTGAGCAAAGGTAGTGGCCGGTGCCGGATCTGTATAATCGTCGGCCGGAACATAAATTGCCTGGATAGAAGTTATTGACCCATCTTCTGTTGATGTGATTCGCTCTTGCATTGCACCCATCTCTGTTCCCAGCGTCGGTTGATAACCTACCGCTGAAGGAATACGTCCGAGTGTTGCCGAAACTTCAGAACCTGCCTGCGTAAAACGGAAAATATTATCTACGAAAAACAACACATCTTGGTGTTCTTCATCTCGAAAATATTCGGCAACCGAGAGGCCAGTTAGCGCTACTCGAGCGCGCGCTCCTGGTGGCTCATTCATCTGGCCAAAAATGAGCGCGGCCTTATTAATAACTCCAGAATCCTTCATCTCGTGGTAAAGATCATTTCCTTCACGGGTACGTTCTCCAACTCCTGCAAAAACCGAATATCCACCATGATGAGTTGCGATGTTATTAATAAGCTCCATGATAACAACCGTTTTACCAACTCCCGCTCCACCGAAAAGGCCAATTTTTCCACCCTTTAGATAAGGGGCCAAAAGGTCAACAACTTTAATTCCAGTAAAAAATGGTTCTTTCTTCGTTGATTGTTTTTTAAAAGTCGGAGGATCTCGGTGTATGCTATATGTTTTTTTGGCCTTTATCGGGCCAGCATTATCTACTGGTTGACCAACAACGTTGATAATGCGTCCCAAGCATTCTGGCCCAACAGGAGTTTGAATAGGCGCTCCGGTGTCTGACACTTTCAATCCACGGGCCAAACCTTCTGTTGAATCCATGGCAATACAGCGAACGACATTATTTCCTAAATGCTGCGCAACTTCGATTGTCAGATTATTCTGTTCTTTGTCGATCATTTTGTTAGTAACTTTTAATGCGTTGTAAATCGCCGGAATTTTTCCATTAGGAAATTCTACGTCAACAACTGCTCCTAAAACTTGTGTAACAATACCAGTATTCTCTGCCATCTTTATTTACTCCTTAACCTTTTAACGACTCTGCGCCAGATACAACTTCGATCAATTCTGTCGTAATTGCAGACTGTCGTAATTTATTCATTTTTAGTGTTAGTGTTCTAATTGCTTCTTTGCAGTTATTGGAAGCATTATCCATTGCGGCCATTCTTGATCCATGCTCTGCGGCAATTGCGTCCAATACGCAGGTGAAAATATTGTTGTAATATGCTTCCGGAATCAGAGTATCCAAAATCTCTTTGGAGTTTGGTGTATATTTAAAATCAAACGGAAAATTTTTCTTTGCTTCCTCCGCATCTGCCGTGCTTAGCGTCATAGGAAGTGCCTGCTTTATGGTAGGAATAAAGCTTATAACCGATTTGAAAAGATTATAGGCAACATAGATTTTTTCAACCTTGCTTTCCTCAAAAAGTGCGGCAAGTTCGTTGCACGTCTTTTGAATTTCTGTGAGTGTTGGCTCAAGTTTTTCATATTCAAAGGTTTTAACAACTTTAACTAGATTACCTAAAATAACATTAACCTTAGTGCCAATATAGTATACCTCTACCTCTTCCTTGCTTCCCTCCACAAAATGTTTTACGGCCTTGGCCAACTGCGTATTATATCCACCACAAAGTCCTTTACTGGCAGATATTACAAGCAGCGCAACTTTCCCCGACTTCTCACCAGCTTCACTCAAAAATGGATGCTGGTATTTTTGTACCAACGCAGAAACAATCTTGATTGTTCGTTCAAGTTCGTTTGCATAAGGCCGGGCACCTAGCACATTTTGTTGAGCGCGGTTTAGTTTGGCAGCAGAAACCAGCTTCATGGCAGAAGTGATCTTCAGTGTCCCTTTGACGCTTTTGATTTTCTTTTTTAACTCTTTTACATTTGCCATTGCGATGACCTGTTAAGCGTATTTTTTTGTTGCCAAAAAGTTCTTAATTACTTCTACAATTTTAACTTCTAAAGCATCGCTAATAACTTTCTCTTTATCCAACTGCTTTACAATATCTGCGTGCTTGGCCTTAAAATGATCAATCAAATCTTTTTCTGCTTCCGAAATATGTTTGACTGGAACAGAGTCCAAGTGTCCTTTCGTTGCAGCAAACAACGCCAACACCTGATCAACAATATCTAACGGAGCATATTGGCCTTGTTTTAAAAGTTCAACCAAGCGCTCTCCCCTGGCAAGCTGCCGCTGAGTTGACGCATCTAAATCAGAACCAAAAGCAGCAAACGCGGCCAACTCCCGAAATTGTGCAAGATCTAGACGCAAAGTTCCGGCCAATTTTTTCATCATCTTTACTTGCGCATTTCCACCAACTCGAGAAACTGAAATACCTACGTTGACCGCAGGACGAACCCCTGAGTTGAAAAGATCTGATTCAAGAAAAATTTGTCCATCAGTAATGGAAATAACGTTTGTGGGAATATATGCAGAAACGTCACCTTCTTGTGTTTCAATAACAGGAAGCGCCGTCAGAGATCCTCCTCCTAATTCATCTGACATTTTTGCAGCACGCTCTAGAAGTCTTGAGTGTAGATAAAAAACGTCGCCTGGAAACGCTTCACGTCCGGGTGGACGTCGAAGTAGAAGCGACATTTGGCGATATGCCTGTGCTTGCTTGGTTAAGTCATCGTAAAAAACAACTGCATGCTTGCCGTTGTCTCGATAGTACTCACCCATGGTGCATCCAGAATAGGGGGCCAAAAACTGTAGCGGGGCAGTCTGTGATGCTGTGGCGGAAACAATAATAGTGTAATCCAACGCTCCCGCATCTTTTAATTTTTGCTGAACCAAGCGCACCGTCGATTGTTTTTGTCCAACTGCAACGTAGATACAAACAACATCTTTTCCCTTTTGATTGATAATAGTATCAACGATAATGGCAGTCTTCCCCGTTTTTCTATCTCCAATAATCAATTCTCGCTGGCCACGGCCAATTGGAATCATGGAGTCAATGGCCTTAATTCCTGTTTGTAGTGGTTCTTTAACAGATTTTCTTGCAATAATACCTGGGGCCTTAATTTCTACCCGTCGAGTCTCTTTAGATTTAATTTCGCCCAATCCATCGATGGCCTCCCCCAAAGGATTAACCACTCGCCCTAGTAATGCAGCACCCACAGGAACTTCCACGATTTTTTCTGTTCGTTTAACCGAAGTTCCTTCGCGAATCTGTAGATCATCTCCCAAAACAGCAATACCAACATTGTTGGTTTCAAGGTTTAAAATCATTCCCTTGGTTCCTGTTGCAAATTCAACCAACTCCCCGGCCATGGCATTTTTCAGTCCAAAGGCCCGGGCCACACCATCTCCTACCGAGAGAACAGTACCCACTTCATCTACTTGAAGTCTGGTTTCAAAATTTGCAATTCGATCTTTAATTATACTTGTGATTTCTTCCGGTCTAATAGACATGCTTACCCCTTATATAGATTACGAATTCAAAACTTCGTGTTTTAATTTTTCCAATTGATTATCAATTGAAGCATCGAGCTGCAAATCACCAACGGTAACCCGATATCCAGCAGCTACGCTATTTTTTTGCTGATAGGTTAATTCAATATCTTTTCCTAATTTTTTCTTCAAATAACCAACAAGTTTTTCTTTGTCCGCTTCATTAATTTGTTGTTCACTGCCTTCGATAACTCCTCTCATAAAACCCTTGCGATCATCTTCTAACACTACAACGTCTTTGTAGATCGAAGGCAACATTCCGATACGTTTCTCTTCAATTAAAAAATATAAAAAATTCGTGAAAATTTTTGAAAGAGACAATTTTAGGGCAACTTCTTTGACAACTGTTGCTTTTTCTTCAATAGTAAAAACATCTAAGAATAAAAATTGCTCAAATTTTAAATTACCATTTAGCGCTTCATTAAACCGTGCAAAATCAGACACAAGATCTATTTTATTTTTTTCGGCCAAATCAGTTATTGCCTGAGCATATGATTTAGGGGCAATTATTGTACTCATACCTTTATTCCCGATTATTTTGGGTTATATTAAATTCCGGCCATTAACTTTTGTGTAACTTTTGCTTTAGTATTTCCGTCTCTTACTATTTTCTCTTTGGCCTTTCCAACCACTTCTTCAATAATTTCTTGGTTCATCTTTCTCTCTAAATAACTTTTTTCTGAGGCCAGTTTTGCTTCCAATTCTCTTTTGATTATGTGCAATCTATCTTTTGTTTCAACCTCTACTCTCTCATCAATTTGCTTGATACTTTCATTTGTGTCTGTCTGTATTAGATGAACATGATTTTTTAGGTTGGCAAGCTTTTCTTCAAACATTTTAAGTTTCAATTCAGCTTCTTTATTCTTAGTCTCCGCCTCATCAAATTTGGCCTTAATGATCTCGTGCATTTTACTAAAATTTTCTTTCATCAATTTTTTAGCAAATTTTCCAACGAAAAAGAAAACTATAAAAAAACTAATAAATTTCCACTTCAAGTCCCCCGCAGAAGGAGTGTGCCCTTCTGTTGAAGCAGAAGAAGCGTATGCCGCCGCCTGGATCAATAAGGTATAAATAATCAATATGAAGTTTCTTTGCATAAAAAACTCATTTCCCTAGGTTATTTTTTTAATTAACTCTTCTGAGAGTTTTTCAACATCGCTACTTAGACCTTTTTTCTTGGCATCAAATTCTTTTCTTATTTCTTTTACTTTTGCCTCAAACTCGTTTTCTGCCCGATTTTCTGCTCCAAAAATTATTTCTGATGCCTTTTTCTCAATCTCTTTTTTTCTTAAAAAAAGTTTTTCATGCGCATCTGCGTGGGCCTCTTGAATTTTATTAGTGAACTCTTCCGCAAAAACATTTGCCTTTTTGAATTTTTCCTCGGCATTTAGTAGCTTTTTTCCTGTTTGCTGTTCCCTTTGTTCTAGAACAAACTGTAATTTACCGACGAAAATAAAACGCAAAATAACATATAAGAAAATGATAATTACAAACTGTGTAAAAAATGTTGCGTCAAGCCCCAGTTTGTTTAAGATAGGTGTTATCGCATCCATAAGAGTATACATCCTTAAACATTAGCGTTTGTAATTAAAGGAGAAACTAGTGATAAAGATAAGTTCTTAATAAATAATCTTTTGCCAAAATATCGTCAAGTGCTTTTATCTACTTATTTAACTAAACATTTCGCGTCGAGGTCGGAGTGTTGTTATCGCGCATCTTAGTTGTTCCATGAAAAATTACTCCATCTTCTACTATCAAGCTAGGGGTGGTAAGTGTGCCCTCAAATCTTGCCGGCTTTATGATTTCAACTCGTGAGCTGGCCTTAATATTTCCTTTCACCACTCCAGATATTAATACGACGTTAGCATTAATGTCTGCGTTTATTACAGCGCCCTCAGATATAATGACGGTATCATTTGAAAAAATGCTACCGTTTACAATTCCTGCGATTCTGGCCACCCCATTGAAAGATAAATTTCCTTCAAACTTGCATCCTTCTTCAATAATGGCCGAAATTTCTCCATGTCCTTGTTCCACAACATTTTCTCCTCTGTTTGGCCTAGTGTTTCATCATGTATTGATATATATCGTTAAATTCAGCCTCGTTGCTAAATTTGATGACTAGTTGTCCGGCGCCATTTTTTTTAGTTGTAACCGCAAAATGAAAGCCTGTTTTTTTCTCCAATTGTTGGCGTAACTGATCGGCCTTTTCTTCTAAAAACGGGTTACGATTTTCCTCTTTTAGTTTTTCGGGCCGGTTAACTTTCTTTATCAGTTCTTCTAGTTCGCGAACAGATAGGTTTTTACTCGCACAAATATTTGCAACTCGTACTGTTTTATCAATTTCTTTCATGGCGGCCAAGATCTTGGCATGTCCAAAAGAAAGCTGTTCCCTTTGTAGCATATCGATAACTTCACGGGGAAGTTTTAAAATGCGCAAGTAATTTGCAATAGACGATCGCTCTTTCCCGAGTTTTTTTGCCACTTCTTCTTGGGTTAATTTAAAGTCATCCATTAATTGAAAATAGGCCAGCGCTTCTTCGACGCAATTTAAATCTGCGCGCTGAACATTTTCAATAATAGACATAATCATCTTATCTTTATCTGTAACAGTTTTAACTACTACTGGAACTTGTTCGATCTCTGCTAATCTGGCAGCTCGCAAACGACGTTCCCCGGCAATCAACTCATAACCATCATCTTTTTTGACTACAATTAGCGGCTGAATAATTCCATTTTCACGAATAGAATTAGAAAGCTCCTCTAAATCTTTTTCTTTAAAAATTTTTCGTGGCTGGTTGGGATTGACCTTTATTTCCGAAAGATTTACTAAAATCTCTCCATTGCCAGTTGGCAGAACATTGTGGGAAATAACGCTGTTAGAATTATTATCAATTAAGTTGTTTCGCAAGACTGCTTCATTAATGACGCTGTTATTTTGACTCTGAATTAGTGATGCTATTCCTTTTCCTAGTGCTAATTTTTGTGCCATAAATCCTACCTTTTCTACATTAAAGATTGTTGCTCAAACAAACTACTTTGATTATTTCTTTCGACCATATTATTTCTATTTTTTGGCCCAAGAATTATCTCCTTTGCCAACGAGAAATAGGCCGCACTGCCTTTAGATTCGATGTCATATAAAATGATTGGCTTACCAAAACTCGGACATTCTGAAAGTTTCACATTGCGCGGAATGATTGATTTAAAAACTTTTTCTCCAAAGTGCTCTTTAATTTCCGTGGAAACTTGCTTGTGTAAATTATTTCGCTGATCAAACATTGTTAGAATTATTCCATCCACTTCTAGCGTACTATTTAGTGAACGTTGAATAAGTGATATGGTATTTAATAATTGCGCCAATCCTTCCATGGCAAAGTACTCTGTTTGCATGGGAATTATGACGCTGTGCGTTGCACAAAAGGCGTTAACAGTTAAAAGCCCTAGAGAGGGAGGACAGTCTATCAGTATATAGTCGAAATCATTGGATATTGTGGCAAGGGCCATTTTTAATTTGTACTCACGTGCCAGTACGCTAACCAGTTCTATTTCAGCACCAATCAGATTATTGTCAGATGGACAAATTGAAAGAAAAGGTATTTCTGTTTTATAAATCGCTTCTGTTATTGGACGCTGGCCAATAATAGCGTGATAGATATTTTGTTTTTCAAACAACTCCTTGCCAATTCCCAGGCCAGCACTCGCATTGCCCTGTGGATCTAGATCAACTAGTAAAACCCTCTTCTCTGCTACCGCCAAACAGGCCGCAAGATTGATAGCGGTAGTGGTTTTTCCAACCCCGCCTTTTTGATTTGCAATAGCAATAATTTTTGCCATTTCTTTCTCCTGATGAAAATGATTCTGACGCAATTTGTGAATTGTCTCGGAATTATTATTTCTAGATTAGTTCAGAAAATTTGACAAGATTTTTCTTTGCTTTTGTTCCACGTGGAACATCTCTTTTTTTAAACCCTACAAAACGTCTACCGTTCGTGCCTGGAATATCAAGGAACAAATCTTCGACAATCTCCCATTGGCCCAAAATAGAATCAAATTTTTCTAAAGAATCAAGATTGGGACCCTTATAGAAATATACATATACATTGCTTGCCGCAAATGTTCCCTTTAACATCTTCTCAATGGTGCTGACACCTTTTGAAAGAATAATCAGCTTTTGATCAAAAAAAATATTTTCAAGTCGATCCGCAAAAAGACGAACATTTCTCAAATTAAAGTGAGAAATAATTTTTTCAACCGCTAAAACCTTTTTTTGCTTTGCCTCTATGCCAAAAAAAGAGATGGCAGGAAAAGAAAATGCAAGAGGGATAATGGGAAAGCCACCTCCAAAGCCAATATCAACTACGGCGTATTCTCCGCTTAAAAGAAGTGTAGTTATAATGTTACTTTTCTCAAAGGGTAAAACAGAATCTATAATTTGACGTGAAAAAAAATCATCCTTTCCAGAAATTGCCGTGAGATTAATTCCTGCTAATGGCCCCAAAAAAAGAAAATCATTATATAAATCAGAAAATTCTCGAATATCCATATTAACAATATGTCCCCGCCACATAAGCTAATGTTGCCGGACGAATGCCATTAATCTTTGTAAGATGCAAAAAAGTTTCAGGCCGCTCTTGTCCAATACGCTGCTTACACTCATTTGAAATATTATTTGATAACATTAGCTGCTGCCAATTAATTTTTTTACGCAAAATATTGTCAAAGCGCATATTCTCGACAAAATTACGCGCAATATAACCCTCATACTTAATTGTAGTTGCCACAGCAGCAACAACATCTGAATGAAAAAAAATCCCATTTTCTACCAACTCAAAACCAAGAACTGAGACCGGATCAAGATTGCTGCGGCGCAAAAGCTCTGCCATGGTTAAATTCTCAAAAATCTCTCCATAATTAAATCTAATAAATCTCTCTTTAATTTGCAATGACGGGCGATAGGTAAAACTTGATACAACTTGAAATAATATATCAAAATTATTAACAAATTTCTCATGATAAAAATCAATTTCTGCGGACAAACCCAATAGTTTTCGATACTTGGCCATGCGCAAAACGACATTGTCTTCGCGAATAAAAAGTCTATTCTCTGCTCGCGCCGTGAATAACCGATAAGGTTCGTCAACATTGCGCGAAACAAGATCATCTACCAAAACACCAATGTATGATTCTGATCTGAGTAAAACAAAAGGGGCAAAACCCAACAACTTAAAAGCGGCATTAATTCCCGCAACAATCCCCTGTGCTGCTGCTTCCTCATAACCAGAGGTACCATTAACCTGTCCAGCAAAAAAAAGATTTGGAATCTGTGAATGTTCTAAAGTTGGATGCAAAAAAGTTGTATCAATTACATCATATTCGACTGCATATCCATAATTTGCGATCATCGCCTCTTCCAACCCAACAATAGAATTTATAAAAGCTTGTTGAACATCTTTAGGTAGAGAAGTGGAGAGACCATTAGGATAAATTGTATCCAGTTCAAGTCCTTCTGGTTCTAAAAAAACATGATGAGTATTACGATCTGGGTAACGAAATGCCTTGTCTTCAATACTGGGACAATAGCGCGGCCCCACGCCTGAAATTTGTCCATTAAAAAGGGGCGAACGTTCACGATTTGATCTAATTATTTGAAGTGTCACATCATTTGTATGTGCCAAAAAACAACTAGTTTGGCGCAAAAAACGCTCACCATTTGCATTTTGGTGGTGAAAACAACGAGTCTTGGGATCAGAAATCTGCTCTTCTAAGTTTGAAAAATTAATAGTCGACTTAACAAGCCTTGCAGGAGTTCCTGTCTTAAAGCGCTTTTTAACAAACGGCACGTTATTGAAGAGATCATTTAGAGCAGGCGCCGAATCATGCATATTTCTTCCACCCAAAAACTTATCTGCGCCAATATGTATTTTGCCATCCAAAAATGTACCTGCGGTGATAACCAATGTACGACTCAAAAAAGTCCGATCATCTGAAGAAATAATAAAATAATTATCAGTACATTGACGAGAAATGAGAGAAACTTTGAGTTTTAAAATTCTAATATTTGATGACTGTGCCAAAAACTGCTCGGCCAGTGCAGAATATTTCTCCTTATCGACTTGACAGCGAGTAGATTTAACTGCCGGCCCCTTAGACTCGTTAAGAGTACGATATTGAATAGCACATCTATCTGCCAAAACTCCCATCAACCCGCCTAAAGCGTCTAACTCGCGAACAATCTGGCCCTTTCCAACGCCACCGATAGAAGGATTGCAAGGCATAGAGGCAATAGCAACATCGGGAAGACAAAAAAGTGCCACGCGCATATTTAACTGCGCCGCAATCCAAGCCACCTCAATTCCGGCATGGCCCGCACCAACAACAGCAATGTCAAAAGAGTCATCAAAATTCATAGGTCTACTTACCTATACAAAAATTCGAAAAAATAGAAGAAAGAAGATCATCGACTGTAATAATTCCAATTAAACTAGCAATCTCCTTCTCAATCAACGCTAAATTAGAAGCTAGAATAGAGATATCAGAAGATAAAAGTTGTGAGTCCGACAAAAAATGCTCAGACAAATCAAAAACTCGATTAATGACTTCCTGATGACGAGTAATTATGATCGGATTTTTTGCAATATCGTCTCGATACTTCTGTAAAACACTCTGCTTTATAGTCTCTGCAGGATTAATGGCCGGTTCTATAGGACCAAAACCCTTATGCAAAATTTTTGGTCCTATAGAACCAGATATAGTTTTTGGTCCTATAGAACCAGCATTGCTTGAATTCGTCAGATAAATAGCATTTTTAGCACGCACATTTAAATTAAGCGCCTGAATATTATCAACAAAATTTGGCAGGTCCGCATGAGTGAAAACAATTAAATCATAGTTTTGCAAATATATTTTATTCTTATGGTCTAATACCTCTGTGGGATTAATTACCAATACTTTAAAATAGGCGGAGGAAAATAATAAGTCAGAACGATTAACCCCCTCCCGCTCAACAGCACTATTAATCTCATCTCGAAATCCGGCGGTATCAATTAGTACAAAATCTGCCTCTCCAATAGTAACAACTTCAGAAATATAGTCTCTGGTAGTTCCTCGTTCTTGAGAAACTATAGATCGATTCTGCGCTAAAATATTATTAAAAAGAGAGCTCTTTCCAGCATTAGTTTCTCCAATAAGTACAATCTGCGGCGAATAAAAGCTTCCTTTTAAAAAATTAGCTCGATTATAAAGAAGTAATAAATTTGACAAGTAGCGTTTAATATATAAATCCAAATTATGTGTCGCCGCCTGTTCACCCACGTCCTCCAAAAAATCAATTGATAGCTCTACTGCCATTTTAATATTTTTAAAATCATCATAAAGCCTTTCATACTCTAAAGACAATTCTCCGCGCAATGCCCGTTGGCCCTGAGTGCACATTAACTCATTTCTGCCATTAAGCAACAGCTCGAGGCCCTCTACCTGGTTAAGTGTCAATTTCTTATTTGCGAGAGCTCGCGAAGTAAATTCCCCGGCAGTTGCCTGCCGAGCTAATTTTTGAGTAATAAATAAATTAATTACACGATTAACAATGATTGGATTACCGTGAGTCGAAATCTCTAAAATGTTTTCGCCCGTATAACTATGTGGGGCAGGAAAATAAGTTGCCAGCACATTATCTAAAATTTCACCATTATCTAACAGATCAACTAATGTTGAAATTCGTGGAGCAATCAAAGTAAAATTTTTTGAAAAATAATTAAAAAAAAGATCGATTTTAGCAAAACCACTTATCCGAATAATCGCTATTGCCGACCTAGTCCCCAGACCGGTAGCACACGCAATAATCGGATCAATAAAACTATTCATACATAAATAACTAATCCGCCATCTTCATCTGCCAATATTGCTGAATCATCCCCAATAATGTGGAAACAAACATATAAATTACCAGCCCGGCCGCCAGATCCTTCATTATAAAGCCAACAAAAAATGGCATAAACATCATAATCTTTTTTTGTGTCTCATCAGTGGTTGATTGAGGGGTAAATTTCTGTTGTATAACCATCGAAAGCGTCATGGCAATTGGATATATATAGTAAGGATCTTTAACGCTCAAATCATGGATCCATCCATAAAAAGGAGCATTAACTAATTCAACTGCGGCGGATAAAACCTTATAAAATGCAATGAGAACTGGAAATTGTGCCAAAATTGGCAAACAACCCCCCATAGGATTTGCGCCCGCCCGCTTAAAAAGCGCCATCGTTTCACGCTGAATTGCTTGGGCATCATCTTTATATTTTTCCTTTAACTTATTCAATTCAGGTTGAATTTGCTGCATTTTCTTCATGCTTTGATAAGACTTATATTGAAGAGGAAAGGTTATAATCTTAATCAAAATCGTCATTAAAATTATTGCCACACCAAAGTTAGGGAAAATTTTATAAAAAAACTTAAGTCCCTTTAAAATAGGAACTGCCACGATTCCAAAAATTCCAAAATCAACTGCCAAATGTAATTGGCCTCCAAGCGCTTTTAAATCGTCATAATCTTTTCGCTTATAAACAAAGAAGCCGCTGAGATTGTTTTTTGCTTCCAACAATCGAATAATTGCTGGCCCTTCCTTGGCGATATTAACTTTTGCCGAAATTTTATCCACAAAAACCATGGAAAGAAGTTGATAATTGTAATCAATCCCCACCCATCTAATTGGCTCTTCGCTCTCGACATCGTCCTTGCCAATAACAATTCTCTCGACACTTGCACCGTTATAAAGATAGGTAGAAAACTGCTGGGTGGGATTCTCTGCTGTCTCTTTCGCATTCATTTCGATCTGATATTGATATGGCCGAGCAGAGTCAATTACATACTGTAGCTTATCTTTTTTATCAAAATTTAAAGAAACTTTTACACCCAGCGAAGAATCAGTCAGCAAATAAGATGAATTATCTTTAGAAAGAATGGTCAAATTTAAGGGACGAACTTTATCTCCTTCTATAACCGAAATCCGAAGAAAGGGATTTTTAGAAACTACAATTTCAGAAAACGTTTGCTTAGGATCCTCTCTTCCATCTACTCGCAAAATAGAAAAATCAGAAGCAAAAAGAAAATTAACTCTATCACCTGCTACAACAAAATCACTAACCACCAGAGAAGCACCAGCTACTGCCTCCTCTGCCGGTAAAGGTGACTTTGAAGAGTCATCTTTAACAGGAATCATTGTTGTATCAATATCTTTGGAAACAGTCTGCTTACTAGCGGACTCGCTTGAAGCTGGTGTTGTCGATGTAAAATAATATTGCCAAGCAAAAATAACTAGCGCAGATAAAGCAATTGCTAAAAAGGTTCTTTTTTGATCATTCATGTTTTTTTCCTGTAGTAACTGGTATGGGGTCAAATCCGCCTGGATGAAAAGGGTGACATTTAGAAAGACGAATTAGTACTAATTTGATAGCAAAAAAAATATTAAGTTCTGAAAATGCCTCAGCCGCATAATGTGAGCAGGAAGGATAAAAACGACAACGATTTCCCAAAAGCGGAGAAATTAAGAATTGATATACACGAATCAACCAAATAATTGGCCGAGCGATCACTCTATTCTCCTCAAAAAAGAATTAAAAAAAGAAATAAAATCCCGTTGCAAAAATTGCTCTCGTTTTTCCGCCGAATAGTTCATAATTTTATTGGATACAGAAAACAACAAATCATATCCATTCATTTTTTGGGAAGATTTCCTAAAAAATTCACGTATCAACCTTTTTATTCGATTTCGCTTCACTGCGTTTCCAACTCTTTTTGAAACACTAATGCCAATTCTGGTGCAACCGTTGGCACTTAATCCTTTTTTATAATAAACTCTCATTGAAAAAAAATCAGACCGCTGCGCATCGGCTTTCATAAAGTCAAAATCAGCTTTTGATAAAAGCCGATACTTTTTCAAATAACAGTTTGTTTTTGTTGCCTTATTTTCCAGAAACTTCAATCGCCAATCTTTTTCTGCCCTTGGCCCGCCTGCTCTTGATAACATTTCTGCCACCAACAGTAGACATTCTCTTTAAAAAACCATGTACTTTAGCACGCTTGGCCTTTTTGGGCTGCCATGTTCTTTTGCTCATAATTCAATCCTTATTGAAAAAATTATAATATTTTCACTAAATAGAAGTAACTAACCCTTCTACAAAGCAAAAGAGAAAAGGTCAATATTGAAAATTATGAAAGCATGATAAAAAATAATTTTAAAAGACTTAAAGTATTGTTGCTAAGAATTAATCTTAATGCTACATAATGGCCCCCGCAAAACTAATTGCAAAAAATCTGGATAATACTAATTATGAGTCAAGATTTTCCTTTTGAGCTTTTTTTAAATTCATCTGCGAAAAACCTTAAAACATTAGATCTTGCCAACACCATTATCAAGGAAACTTCCGCCGCCAAGAAGACAGAAAATACTGCGGAAGAATCAATGCTGGCCCATGAAGCAGAAGAAATTAGTCGGAATATTTTATCGCATCTTAAAAATTCAGTTTCATCTCAAAAATTTTCTGCATATTTTGATAATAATTTTTCTTTAAAAACAATTCGAAGTGGAAGAATAGAGTTTTCCGTTCCAACTCCTTTTATTAAGACAATTTTAGAGCGCCATTATATGCCTAATATTAATGAGGCAATTATTGGTACTTTGGGAAAAGAGTTTGCCTTCAGTATTTCTGTCGCCAAGACCAATTCCTCCCCTAGTTCTAATCAGGATAATATTCTTCATTCCCTGCAAGAAAAAAAAGGTGAATTAGACAGACCAAAACAAGCTAAAGAAGTTAAGTTTTCTCTACCAAAAACATTAGTGCCAACAAAAGATGATTTAAATTTAAAAGTTGAATCCAAATACCTAGAACATTTGCGGCCTTCTGACCTGGGTGTCGTTATTGATAAGAAAAAAACTTTTGATAGCTTTATTATCGGCCCTTCAAATAATTTAGCATACGCCACAGCTCGTGCCATATCTGGAAGTCCAGGAAAGGCCGGCAAATATCCATCATTATATATATATAGCGATTCGGGCCTAGGAAAAACACATCTGTTGCACGCTGTTGCTAACGGTATCCAAGAAAACTTTCCCTCTTTGACTATTTGTTTAATAACCGCTCGCGATTTTCAAAATGAAATGGTTGCGGCAACTTTGCGCAATGACATAACTTCTTTTCAAAAAAAATATTCAGAAAAAGTCGACGTTTTAATGATTGATGATATTCATGAATTAAAAAATAAAAAGGGAACACAAAATGAATTCTTCCATATCTTTAATGAACTCTATATTAAAGGGAAGCAGTTAATTTTTACTTCAGATAAGACACCAAAAGAAATTGACGGTATTGAAGAGCGAATTAAAACTAGGCTTCAGTGGGGACTGGTTATTGATATTCAAAAGCCTGATTTAGAGACTAGAATTGCTATTTTAAAAAAGAAGGCCTATGAAATTGATCTCTTTATACACGATGATCTTTTCCAGCTAATTGCCCAGCATACTAGAGATAGTATTCGCGAACTAGAGGGAGCGCTTGTAAAACTTTCCGCGTACTCAGACGTGATGAATGTTGAAATAGACGCAGATATTGTTAAAGAGTTATTGGCCATAAATAGCAATGGCGAACAAAAAAAACATTCACTTGATACAATTTCTAAGGCCTGTGCATCACACTATAAAGTTCATGTTGCAGATTTAAAGTCAAAAACACGTAGCAAAGAAATTACTATGGCGCGCCATGTCGCCATGTATTTGTCTCATAAGATAATTGGCGCCACCTTGCAAGAAATTGGTGCCTTTTATGGTGGCCGTGATCATACATCAATTATTCATGCTATTCGAAAAGTGAAAGAACTAATCAGTACAAACGGAGCTACTTCTAAAGAAGTATCTTTGATTGAAAATACGCTATAAGAATTATTCCACTTTCCCACAAAAAATACACATTTTGCGATTATGTTTTTATCTAATAAAAACGGTATATTAATAAGAATATTGAACATTATAAACATTGTGGATAAATAAAAATGTGGAATAATAAGAAATGTGGAAAAAAGTTATTAACATGTTAATAACTTTGTGGATAAAAATTAAAAAAATTACGTTTTTCTTATGTGAAAGGTGCTGTTTAAAAATAATGTTAATAACTATGTGGAGAAGGTGTTAATAAAAATAAAAAAAATCTTAGTAAAAAAAGAATATGCGTATAAAGGGAAGAATTTTTATAAAATTACTCATATAAACACATTTTATTGCTTTATTAACGTGTTATAATTAGGACAGAAATTAGTAATTAACATATCCACATCTATTTATTATTATATTTATTAATTATATATTATATATATTAAAAGCTTTGTTATACTTTGTTTTACTAAAAAAATGGAAGTCATTTAATGATTGCTAATGTTTCAACGGAAGAATTTCGTGATGCTCTTGGAAAGATATTATCCGTGATTGACCGAAAAAATTCTCGTCCAATCCTAACATTAAACCTTCTAATCGCAAAAAACAGACAACTTGAACTAATCGCAACCGATCTTGAGGTATCGGTTAAGATAATAATAAGTGCAAATGTGGAAAATGATGGTGTTTTTTGTGTAAATACTAAAAATATATTCGATATAATAAGAGAGTTTCCAGACAACTCAATACAACTAGAATCAAATATAGAAGAAAAAGTATTAAAAATATCTGGAAATAATATTCAATACTCTTTACTTATTAACAGCAGTAACGATTTTCCAGTAATAAATTTTGAAAATAGCAAAAATGGCTTTACTGTTAATACCGACCAACTCTCAGAAATAATAAATAGAACATCACATGCTATTTCGATAGATGAAACCAGGCCAGCATTAACAGGCCTTTTTATACAAGAAATTGATTCAAAATTACGCGCAGTGGCCACTGACGGATGTCGTCTATCGTTAATAGAAGCAGAGATAACCGAAACAAATAACGACTCATTAATAAACGGAATAATTATTCCAAGAAAAGGCGTTTTTGAATTAAAAAAAATAACAGATAGTTTTCGCAATGAGACAATTAATATATCCATTGATGATTCGTTTTTATACACGAACGTATTAAATAAATACTTTATTTCTATTCGCCTTATTGCTCGTGATTTTCCAAAATATCAAACATTAATTCCAAGCAAAACAGCACACGGGTTAATAGTTGATAAAATATCTCTTTTAAACGCCATCAAGAGAGTCAAAATAATGTCCAATGAAAAAATAAATGGAGTTATTTTGAAGTTTTGGAACAATGAAATGGTTATTTCTGCCAATCATCCACTTTACGGGAAGGCCAGTGAAAAAGTAAGTGTTGAATACAACGGAGAAGAAACAGAAATTGGATTTAATGCTAAATATTTAATGGAAACCATAACCACATACGAAGATGGAGATATTTCGGTTGAATTTAATAATAAATTAACGCCATTCCTTGTTCGATCGGCTTCTTTGCCACATTTTTTAAGTATCGTTATGCCACTAAAAATACAATAGATGGGCGAATATAAAATTCAAAATCTAATAACACGCAATTTTAGAAATCTTCACCCTGTAAATATTAATTTTTCTGAAAGAATTAACTGTATTTTTGGCGACAATGGAAATGGAAAGACAAATATCTTAGAGGCAATATACTTTCTAATTAATAAAAAATCATTTCGAAAAAACAACGCTTTTCCACAAATCTTAAGCATAGATAGTGAAAAATCTCAAATTATAATTTCAGCTCTTTTCAGTAAAAACAACAGTGAGAAAATTTCGGTCTCAGTAAAGATGGAGTGTGAAGAAAATCTTTGGTCAATAAATGGGAAAGTAAAAAAAACAGATGAGGAAATAGGAGTTGTTTTTGTAAATCCCTTTGATTCATACAACTTCTATAACCAATCAAGCTTTAGACGAAATTGGTTTGATGCAAACATTTCACAGTTAAATACAGAATATAAAAATGGCCTAAAGAGATATCAAAAAGCACTAAAATTTAGAAATATTTTGTTGGCCAAGCGCCCAAACAAATTAGTTGAGCAAATTGCAGCAATTGACGTTGAAATTGGAATTCTATCTGAAATGATTTGTAAAAAAAGAGTAGATTTTATCAAAGATTTAAATCTGCATCTAAATGATATATTTAAAAAAATTTTTGCAGAAGAATATAAAATTGAATTGTCTCTCAATTCTAAATTTATGAGCTTATCAAGCAATCAAATAACAAAAAAAATGGGAGAAAATCTATCAAAAGAACTAAAAAATGGCCGGACAATTAGTGGAATTCATCTAGATGATTACATTATTTTATTCAATCAAATGAACTCATACGAATATTGCTCTTTAGGACAGCAAAAAATGAGTTATTTGGGGCTATTATTTGCCTATATAGAGCTTTTTAGGTATAAATACGGCTCATATCCAATTGTGCTAATCGATGATATCTCAGGGGAGTTGGATCGATACCGTTGGAGTAGATTTATTAAGTTTTTAGAGAAGGGAAAATTTCAAGTTCTGATTACAACAGCAAATGAAAATTTTAAAGATGAGCTAGATAAAATTATTGGTGTGAATAAAATTTTTATTAAGTCCGGGCAAGTTTGTAATTAGAAAAAATATCCCAAATGGAAGAGGAGATTGTTTTGGAAAATCAACCAGAATCTATTGCCAAAGTTAATGCAAATTATGGTGCTGATCAAATAAAAGTTCTGGAAGGACTTGAGGCCGTCAGAAAACGGCCAGGAATGTATATTGGAGATACTGGGGTTCGAGGATTGCATCACTGTGTATATGAAATAGTTGATAACTCTGTTGATGAAGCGTTGGCCGGATATTGCAAAGAGATTAATGTAATCGTGCATGTAGATAATTCGGTAACAGTTATAGACGATGGCCGAGGTGTTCCAGTTGGAATTCATGCCAAAGAGGGAGTGTCGGCCGCAGAATTAGTTTATACAAAGTTACATGCGGGAGGAAAATTTAACGAAGATGGTGGAGCTTACAAAGTTTCAGGAGGACTACATGGAGTTGGAGCAGCAGTAGTTAATGCGCTCTCTAAGTGGATGAAGGTAGAAATTAAGCGAGAAGGAAAATTGCATCAAGTCATGTTTGATCATGGTAAAACAGTTGAACCATTAAAAATAATTGGAGAATTGGAAGATAAAACACAGACTGGAACGGCAGTAACCTTTAAGCCCAATAATGAAATTTTTGAAGTGCATGAATATAGTTATGATACACTGGCCAAGCGTTTTCGCGAAATGGCATTTTTAAATCGTGGACTTAGAATAATTTTAAAAGATGAGCGTAGTGAGAAAGGGGAAACATTTCATTACGAGGGTGGTATATCAGAGTTTGTTGTTTATCTAAATCGCGCAAAAACCCCTATTCATAAAACACCAATCTATTTTACTCAATCAAAAGATGATTATGAAGTTGAATTAGGAATGCAATGGACCGACTCTTACACCGAAATCCTTTCAGGATATGCTAATAATATTTGTACTCCAGAAGGTGGAACTCATATTTCTGGATTTAAAACTGCCATAACTAGAGTTTTAAACAATTACGCAAAAGATAATAATCTCCTCAAAAATTTAAAGGTGGCATTGACTGGCGATGACATGCGGGAAGGCCTAACTGCGATTGTATCAGTGAAATTAAAAAGTCCGCAGTTTGAGGGACAAACCAAATCGAAATTAGGGAACTCGGAAGTAGAGGGCATTGTTAATTCGCTAGTAGGGGAAAGCCTTAAATCCTTTTTGGAAGAAAATCCTAATTTAGCAAAACTAATTTTAAAAAAGACCATTGATGCCGCCGCGGCCCGAGAGGCAGCACGTAATGCTAGAGATTTAACTCGTCGGAAAAATGCTTTAGATATCGGAGGCCTTCCAGGAAAAATGGCCGATTGCCAAGAAAAAGATCCGGCACTATGCGAGCTGTTTATTGTAGAGGGAGATTCTGCGGGTGGTTCAGCAAAACAAGGGAGAGATCGAAAAATTCAAGCAGTACTTCCACTGAAGGGGAAAATTTTAAATGTAGAAAAGGCACGTTATGATAAAATGTTGGTGAACAATGAAATTCGTACACTTATTCAGGCCATTGGTACGGGAGTTGGCAAAGAAAATTTTGATATTACAAAAATTCGCTATCATAAAATTGTTATTATGACTGATGCGGATGTAGATGGATCTCACATTCGGACTTTAATCTTGACACTTTTTTACCGTCATTTTCCAGAACTTATTGAGAGAGGATATGTTTATATTGCACAACCACCGCTCTATAAATATAAGAAAGGGAAAACAGAAAAATATATCAAGGATGAAGCAGAATTAGATAATTACTTAGTGCAAAATGCAATGGATGGCGCATTAATTACTGCCGATGGTAATTTATTAAATCACGAATTAGTTATAAGCAGCGTTAATAAGTATAGAAACTACTCCACTACCCTAGACTCATATGACGTCCATTTTGATAGGTTGCTTTTGCAAAGAATTATTGAGCATACGGAAATTAATGCCAAAACCTTAAAGGATGGGGAAAAACTAAAGCAAGAAGTGGAAAAACTCCATTTATATTTTAGAGAGCAAAAAAATCTCACTTTGCGTGACTATACCATTACCATAGTTGAAGACGCAGAACATCAGACACATGCATTAAAAGTATTAGTCAAAACTACTGCTCGGATTAAAAACTTTAGATTAAATCATAACTTTTTTTCCTCACTAGAATTTGCAGATCTTTTTAATGCGTTTGATGGAATAAAAAAACATATCAAATCAAAATTTGTAATTTCGCGAGAAAAGGAAAAGAGTGAATTTAATTCATTAGATGAATTCACCGTATTTATTTTATCAGAAGGCCGCCAGGGAGCGTATATTCAGCGTTATAAAGGTCTTGGAGAGATGAATCCGGAGCAATTATGGGAAACAACCATGAATCCTGCCAATAGACGATTATTACAAGTTAACATTGAAGATACTATTGATGCCGATCAAGTTTTTTCTGTGCTTATGGGAGATCAAGTAGAGCCACGACGACAGTTTGTAGAACAAAATGCACTCAACGTCAGAAATTTGGATATATAATTTGAGGTTAGTTAGATGACAGATTCAACAGACAATAATAACAACGAAACGGTTAAAGCAGAGAAGAAAAACGTAGATGGAGTTTTTCCCGTTTTAATTCAAGATGAAATGAAAAGCTGCTATATCGACTATGCGATGTCGGTAATAATTGGCAGGGCGCTTCCGGATGTGCGAGATGGATTAAAACCAGTTCATCGACGAGTACTATATGCAATGCATGATCTAGGCAACTATCATAATAAACCTTTTTTGAAATCTGCCAGGGTAGTCGGAGATGTTATCGGTAAGTATCATCCACATGGTGATTCTGCGGTATATAATACAATTGTTCGCATGGCCCAAGATTTTTCTTTGCGTTATCCACTGGTTGATGGCCAAGGAAACTTTGGATCTATTGATGGTGATAGTGCTGCTGCCATGAGGTATACAGAAATTCGTATGCAGAAGATGGCCGAAGAGATGTTGGCCGATTTAGAAAAAGAAACTGTTGATTGGCAACCCAACTATGATGATTCACGAAAAGAACCAGCGGTTTTGCCAGCAAAGATACCGAACCTTTTAATCAATGGCTCTACAGGAATTGCTGTTGGAATGGCCACCAATATTCCACCGCATAATTTGAAAGAGATAACTCAAGGACTGATTGCGCTACTTGATGACAACAATACCTCTATTGAACAATTAATAAAAATTATCCCCGGGCCAGATTTTCCAACCGCGGGAGCTATTCATGGAGTAGAAGGAATTCGCTCAGCGTATCGTACAGGCCGAGGAGTAATTCAAATTAGATCTAAGTATGAGATAGAGGAAATTGGAAAGACAGATCGGCAAAGAATTGTAATTACCGAACTCCCCTATCAGGTCATTAAAGCAAAGTTAATTGAACGAATTGCGGAATTAGTTAATGAAAAAACCATCGAAGGAATTTCGGGAATTCGGGATGAATCAAATCGTCTAGGAATTAGAGTTTGTATTGATTTGAAAAAAGGAGAGATTCCTGCAGTAGTAGTAAATCGTCTTTTTAAACACACTCAGATGCAAGAATCTTTTGGAATTATCTTTTTGGCAATTCATAATGGCGCTCCCAAGGTGATGAACCTAAAGGAAATCCTTTCCAGTTTTCTAGAACACCGGCGAGAAATTATCATCCGCAGAACGATTTTTGATTTAAATAAGGCCAAAGCAAAAGCACATATTTTAGAGGGATTGAAAATAGCTGTTGAGAATATTGATCCAATTATTAGATTAATTAAATCAGCAGAGGGGCCAACGGAAGCGCGCGATCAGTTGATGAGCCAATATAAACTTTCAGAGAAACAAGCACAGGCCATTTTAGAAATGCGCCTACAGCGATTGACTGGCCTAGAGCGAGATAGGATTGTTAAAGATTATGAAGATACGTTGCGTGAAATTGAAGGATTGGAAAGATTACTTGCCAGCGAGGAATTAATCAAACAAGAAATGAAGCGAGAGTTTCAAGAAATATTAGAAAAACATGGCGATGAACGAAGAACAGAGATTGTTGGCCAGGTAGACGACATAGACATTGTCGATATGATCAAACAAGAAGATGTCATTGTTACTACCACACATAAAGGCTACATAAAACGCATGGCCATAGATACCTATAAAACGCAAAAACGCGGAGGAGTAGGAGTAAAAGGAGCGGATGCGCTAGAGGATGATTTTTATAATAAAATTTTTATTGCTGATACACACGCAATAATTTTATTTTTTACCAACAGGGGAATGGTTTTTGCCAAGCATGTATATAACATTCCAGAGGCAGTTCGCACTGCCAAGGGAAGAAATATTGCTAATTTGATCCCCATTCCTTCCGACGAAAAAATCATGGAAGTTCTATGTCTACCAGCAGAAATTGAAAATAAATTTTTGATGTTTGCTACTGCCAAAGGAGTGGTTAAAAAATCTGAATTATCGGAATATACCAATATTAAGCAAAATGGAATTAGAGCGTTAAAGCTGCAGGATGGCGACTATATTGTAAGTGTACGGGTAACAGACGGCCTAAAAGATGTTTTGCTTTGTTCCACCGCGGGTAAAATTATTCGTTTTCCAGAAACAGATTGTCGTCCTCTTGGCAGAGTATCACAAGGAGTAAAAGGAATTTCTATCGAAGAAGATGAGAAAATTATTGGGATGGAGATAATTGACGACAATGTAGAAATTCTGTCTATAACGGAAAATGGATACGGGAAGAGAACAGTCTCAGCTGATTATCGCAAACAGAGTCGTGGCGGAAAAGGAATAATTGCCATGAAGCTGACAGAAAAAAATGGCGATATCATAGACATAAAACCTGTTACGGATAAAGATGACCTGATGATTATCACTGATAAGGGCCAGGTGGTTCGTACTAGTATTGCGGGGATTTCGCTTATGGGGCGCACTACTCAAGGTGTGCGCATAATTAAAGTTAAAGAAGGTGAAAAGGTGGTAGCAGTAGAAAAAATTGCTGAAGCTGAACACAATGAAAATAATGATACTGCGGCAGAAAATACAAACAAAAAAGAAGATGGGAGTAATAACAAGGTAGATGAATAGTACTGCCAATTGTACGTTTATAATTTCTGTACTTCTTTCACTATCACTAATGATTTCTTGTGATTTTACACCTCGCCGACAAAAGCGTGTTTTAGATGCGCAAAACTATATTGCAGAACAAAAATATCAGAAGGCCATTTACGAATATGAAAAGGTATTGACTAGCAATCCCCCGCCGGGAGTTAAGGTAAAAATATACTATCAACTAGGAGAACTATATTCGACCTATTTAGCAAATCATAAAAAGGCCCTGTTCTATTACGAAAAAATTAAAAATGAGGCCTCCGTACCATTGTGGACTGTTCGCGCCGAGGAGAAGATTGCTGAATTAAATTTTACCTACCTAAAAGATTATGTGGCGGCAATTTCTAGTTATAAAAAACTTTCAAGTTTTGTTCCGCGCCTAAAAAGCGTAGATTTTTTTGAGAATCGTCTTGGGATTTCTTATTTAAAAAATGGGGAGATAGATAAAGCGGTAGAAACTTTTTTAGCAATAAGAAATAACGAAAAACATGAGTATTTTATCCGTTCGGCATATTATATGGGACTGGCATATTTTGAAAAGGAAGATTGGCCCAAGGCAGTCTATTTTTTTAATGAGTATATTAAGGGTGAAACGCGCAAAGACAATATCGCACAAGCAAAGTTTTTAAAAGCAAACGCCTATGAAAATGATGATAGGTTAAAGAAGGCCTATGATATATATTACTCAATTTTGGGTGAATATCCCAACTCTGACGTAATTCGCAAAAGATTAAATTCTATTTATGAACGGAAAGTCGCAAGAAAGCGGTGATTTAAATTGGGCCCATTAATTGAAAAAAAGTGGATGAAAGTTTTAGGGCTTACTCTTAGTCTTCCATCTACAATTATCGGCAGTGCTATTTTAACCATGGGCCTAATGAAAGAGGGATATATTCCCAAGTGGTTAGCGGTAATTTTGTTTTTGGCGATAGTTTTTAACATTTTTTTTCTGATAGTTTGGTATGCAATTAAAAGCAAAGATTAATTATCCAAAATATTTTATTCTCTCTGCCCCATCAACGGCCATTGCCATGAGTTTGGCCAAAAATTCAGTTGAGCTGGCCGTTATTATGGGAATATACTTAATCACCATTATAAATCAGCTGATGTTAGTACGAGGAACAGAAAACTATTTAAGTAAAATAAGCGGAGGCCCCAAGGGTAATTTGGGAATTCTTTTACTGATAATAGGTAAAATGGCCGTTTTGTTGTTTGGGATATCTTTAGGTGTACATTTTATGGGGAAAAGGGTAATAATACCTTTACTTAACTACGTCATTTTAATTATCGTCTTAGCTTATAGCGTAAAGAAAGTTGAGGTACAATGAAGTTAATAACATCTCTGTTTTTCTTCCTTTTCTCTGGCCAGTTGTTAGCATCAGAAGGTGGATTTACCTGGTTAGGACCAATTTCTCATCACTTTCATATTCCTCAACACGTATTAGCATTAGTTTTGGTCGGTATTATGCTGACTGCGCTAGGCGTGGTTTATAGATTAAAATTATCAAAGGTCGAAAATATTATAATTCCAGACAAGGGAATTACAACGCGCAATATTGTGGAAGCGCTAGGGCAATTTATTTATAATCAATGTCAGGCAATTATGGGAGAGAATAATGCCAAAAAATATTTTCCCTTAATGATAACTTTCTTTATTTTGATTTTTGCTTCTAACTTGTTGGGATTAATTCCTGGCCTTATTCCACCAACAGACCACTTAAGCACTACACTAGCGTTGGGGGTTATTTCCTTCTTGTATTACAATTACATTGGCTGTAAGGAACAAGGAGTTATTAACTATATAAAACATTTCGCAGGCCCAGTATGGTATGCGGCCGTTTTAATTTTTCCACTAGAAATAGTATCTAATATTTTCCGACCATTTACTCTAGCATTGAGGTTGCGAGGAAATATGATGGGAGATCACCTGGTACTTCAAGTTTTTTCGGAAATCATTCCAAATAAATTACCTCCCATTGCCAATCAAATTATGGCCGTATTGGCCCCCATGCCCTTTTTTCTTTTAGGGATGTTAGTTTGTTTTATTCAAGCATTTGTTTTTACAATGCTTTCGATAGTTTACATTGGACTGGTTGCTAATGCTCATCACGATCATGATGAACATCATCAAGCGGCCCATCATTAACAACCATAAGGAGATATTATGAAAAAGTTAGGTCTGATCTTAGTTTTAGCATTAGGAGCAGTTTCTGCATTCGCCCAAGAAGGCCACACCATGGCCGAGGGGACAACGTATTTGAAAAATTTTGGTTATTTTCTAGCAATGGGCCTAGCGGCACTAGGTGGAACAATTGGCCAGTCTCGCGCAGCTTCTGCTGCACTTGAAGGAATCGCTAGAAATCCAAACGCTGCAGATAAAATTTTTACCCCAATGCTTCTCTCTCTAGCATTTATGGAATCATTGGTAATTTTTACTCTGATTTCAACTTTCGTTGTATAGTTTTTAATTTAAAGACAAGTAAAACAAAAAGGGCCCAATAATTGGGCCTTTTTTTATTAATGATGAAGATGGCGCAACCGATAGGAGTCGAACCTATGACCTCCTGATTCGTAGTCAGGTGCTCTATCCAGCTAAGCTACGGCTGCGAATAGTATTTAATGGCGTACTTGTACCATACTCTTTTTAATTGATGAACTCTTTTTTTTGTAACATCCGTTATTCACGTTAGTTTACTTTATCAAAAAAGCGAGGAATTGCGGTTTTTTTATAGCGCAAAGAAATTATCTTAAAAAGATTTGTATCCCGGTCACGAACAATATCATCTTTTTCTTCCTTATAACGGCTTTTGTCTCGTGATCTCATTTTATCCAAATAGGCTCGTTCTGCCGCACTATTGTCGGCAGTGCTTATTGGCAAAATTGCTTCTTGTTTTTCATTATTCTCTATCATTTCAGGAAGAGTGCCAGGCCGGAAAGAAACAAGAGAAGTGGCACTATTTTGTTCCTGGCCAAGGTCCTCGCGGGAAGACTTTTTGGCCGGAGATGGTTTGGCCAGGGAAGTACTATCTAATTTGATTCCTCTAATTGAAGCAAGTAGATTGGATTTAGCACTACCATCTGCTAGTTTAGGTCCGCCAGAACGATATGTCTGTAATGCCTTAGAGCGAATTTCTGCAAGCATGGGAGAAGAATTTGCAGAATCATTTTTCTTTTTAGATTTATCCAATATTGATTTTTTACGTTCTTTCGTTGTTAACTTTCTTGTCGCAGAATCTTTTCCTTCTAATTCTCCCTTGGACCCCAAACTTCCTCCCTGGGTGTTGCTTACCAGTGTGGTATTTTTATTAGTTGTGTTGGTCGAATTTTTACCTGTGCTGATACTTCCTTCGGGTACTTTGACGTTGAATCCGGCCTGCATTCCTCCGCCAACAACCGCATTATCAGCAGATCGTGTTTGATTGTCACCTCTGGCGGCGTCTGAGGGAATAACGCCTTGTTGATTGGTTGGTGCCTCTTCAAATTCTGTATAAGCTGTATTTAAAATATGCACGTAATCATCCAAATGTGCATCAGAGGTTGATATTTCACCACTCTCTCCAGTTATGGAAAGGAGTGCGCCATTTGCACCAGGAAGTAAAACACCTCCAGTAAAATTAACCCTTGTTTCAGGAATTGGGAAGTTTTGTACCGCGCGATCGGCAACGATATCTTCATGACTGGTAAAAAAACGATTTGCCTCGGTACTATCTAGAATTCCAATTGCACCTTGTAAATCATCCAAGCTAGCAATTTGAGAAATGATGTTTTCGGAAGAAAAGGCCTTGGGAATTAGAAGATCAAACAGTAAATTCAGAGCATATAAAAAGCTGCTACCTAATGTCCAGTTAGATGCAGAGGATGGAGGACTTCCAATGGGTAGCGGAGTAGATCCGTTTGGAGGAAATCCACCCGAAGAGTTCAATGGTTCATTAGGAAGTGGAAGAGGTGTTGGTGCACGCGCCGAAAATTCCTTTATACAGTTCATATGGGTATGGGCCATGGCACGATTTAATTCTTCTTGAGATCGTTTTTGATTTTCTTTTGCCTTATCTTTTTCATTACCAAAAAACATGGCAACCCCGGCCAAAATTACTCCTGCGATGACCGCTTTCCAGTATGTTCCATTTTCACTTTCGACGCCCCCAAGAAGAACCAGTGCTTTTCCAGCAGCAACCATGGCAGAACATATGCTCGGAGAACAGGCCATGCCTTTAGCAATCAAGGCCTCACCCATCTGCGTATGAAACAATCCCAGCGCGATCAAGGCAATTCCCGCTGCCATCATGATCATCTTTAGCATGTTAAAGGTTCCTTCCGCTTCTTCATTATTTTGAATACTTTCTGCATCTGCTGCTAGTCGGCGTTGGGCGGCCTCGATTCGTGCCATTTTGCCGTCTAATTCAATTTGTGCCATCTTGTCTACAATGTTGTACATATCAAGCAACACAGCATTGCTGCTTGAGCGCATGTCAGCAATGCGTGAAACTTCGCGTGCCAAAAGAGCTGCCCGTTCTAAATTCCACACCTGATCATTATATCCAGTTGCTCTCTCAAGGCACATAATAGCTGCCATGTTTTTGTTATATTCGCCAGTCTCAACAATCATCGAAGCAAGATATACGGCGGATGCTGCCACATAGAGATGATAAGAAATACAACGAACATCACTGTTTGTAACATCTGTACATTGAACCTCAAAGGCACCGGCCGAGGTTAGAGAAATTTGTTCAATAAAGGCCAAATCCTCTGGTGCGCGCGAAACATCTGAACCGACTAAGGAGATAAGACTCATCGCTTCTGTTTTATCATAAGCGGCGTTGGGTGATCCAAATTCATTAATAGCATCAATGGCCTTTTGTCGAGCAAGTGTTGCCTTCTGAATGGCAACCTCGGCAGCAGCATTATGTACGCGCTTATAATTTTCCACAGTTCCTTCCAAAACAATTTCTTGCGATACCATGCTTTGGGTGGCGGCCGCCGAGTCTGCTGTCGTCGACTGGTTATTGGCCATGCTTCCAGACATAGTGGAATAGTTTGTTACTTGCGCTTGCTGCATATTCACTGCGATTCCATTTTGGGGATTTTTAAAATCATTGTAGGCGGCGTTGGCAGAGTTAATAGCTTGCTGTTTAACCTGACACTCATTTTGTTTTTCTTCGCAACTTATTCCTCCATTTCCAAGATTAAGATTTGATCCATTACATCCCATTGCCGTATATTCACTTTGACAGGTGCTATGTTTTGCCTGCGCAGCATCAATATCCGCTTGCAACGCTGCCACTTTGCTGTCGTAGTTGGCCTGCGTTGTTTGATTTTGACCGACAACCGCTTCATTCGCTGTATTGGTTGTAGCGGTGGCCTCGACCGCTTGAGAACTCTCTCTAGAAGCAGTTTGCATAGTACCAATTAATGTGATCCCGGCACCTCGAATATTCGCAATAATTGCTTCTAGCTCAGACATAGAGGGTGCGGCCACAGTTGAAATTGCTTCTGGCCAGCCATCTCCTTCTAAATAGCGTTGCAACTTCAAAGCAATAACTGCCTCGCCAAACGCAGTATAGGCGGCGTTAATTTTTGCCTGTGCCGTATTCCGATTGCTTGCTTGCATTGCAAGAATCTCTGCAGAAGAATAGGTTTCGGTGCAAAGAGCAACAGGGCCATTTGTATCTGTTACACTTGCCGATGGATTGTTATTTCCGGCGACCGGTAAGTGAGCATCTACATTAGAGTTTCCACTCCCCTCCGTTGTAGCAATTGCGGTCGATGGTAGTAGTGGCAAAGAAGTTATAAAAAGCGAATAGCAAAGTGTAGTTGCTAGAATTTTCCTAAAGTTATTTTTTTTCATATAAAATCCTTGGTTTACAACTTATCGTTATTATTTATGATAAACCTTAAGTGATTTTGTTGGGCAGCAAAACTGCCCAAAACATGAATAACTACAATCAATTCAAGGCGTTAGTTGGTAGCATTAGTGAAATGTTTTTAAAGCTGACCGACTATAAAGTGTGGCAAAATTGTGTTTCGCAAATTGAAATTCATTTCAGTAATTGCTTTTCGTAATTACTTATGTTGCCCTTGCGAAGAAGGTTCTGTATTTTTTTCAAATATCGGAGGGTTTTTTGCTTCAGAATTATCATTAATTTTTTTAGTATCCCCGCAATGTTCTGTGATAAATTCAGGACTATAAATTCTCTCATACTCCGCTTTAAAAGCACCATTGTATTCTGCCTGCAGTGTATAAAGAAAATCAGATTGTTTGGCGTATTCAACTATCACATTTTCCAAATAATTTTTTCTTCCTTTTTCTGCAGCAGTTTTAGGAATACGCAAAATTAGTTCGTTGAGTTCTTTTTCAGCTTGCAATTTTTTTTTATAAATACTCAACAATGAAGGGGCAAAACGTTTCGCATAACCGTCTTCTGCCTGATATTTTTGCAGCTGAGTGTTGAGTTTATTCATTGCCCCATCTTCACAAAAACCGGGAGTGTTAACAATTGCATCTCGTTCCCTGATCCCACGTGCCTTGGCCATTTCGACGTGCTTTTCTACAATTGTTTTTTGATTTTTGCCGTCTTTGTCCTTATCCATCGAGGTTTTGGCCTGCAGGCAAGCGTCGTTACAGATGATTTTAATTTTTTCAATTGGATTTTGAGGGAGTGTATATTTTATGGCCTCGATGATACCATCAAATCCTTCGAAGGAGTTGTCGTTAGAGATACTGCTACACATAGATGAACAAGTGGTGTGCATTTCAAGTGAGGTGCTCCAATCGCAACGCTCAATAAGAGCTTTATAAATAAAATCAAAAGTCCCGCGCAGCTGAGATTCCTGCTCTTGCTTTGGAAGCAAATCAATAAGAAATAGTCTATCACGAAATTTTCCAGGAAAGGTGTTATTACCACTTTTGCCCAAGCAAGAAAAATCATCTTCGGCCGTTGCCGTAGAAAGGAAAAGAATCGGTAACGCTATTAGAAACGAGAAAAGATAATTCTTTTTCATTAAGGCCTCCTGGAAATAATTCATAACTCATCTGGATAATACTATCGGTATAGACACATCATTTCTTTATCTATTTTTATTGCCAAGGACAAGGAGTTCAAAAGTGAAAAAAGGCCATTCTTTGAGTCCATTTAACTTCAAAAAGCATAGATATTTAGTACTAATGCTCTTCTGTTCAGCGGCATTCGGCGGCCGTGAACGAATAAACCGCATAACAAAGCAAAGGAGTACATTATGCAAATTATGAAAAATTTTCTGGCCTTACTGGCCCTTATTCTTCTCTCTTCCTGTGGCAAAGGCCTTCCGGTTGTTGCCCCTCACCATCAAGATGGGCGTCCTTTTATTGATGATTCTCGTGAAGCGATTAAATCTACTGAAAAAAATGAAAACATTTTACGCCTTCCTAAAATTCAAGTAGAGAAAATGCTATCACGCCGTGCCAGCTTTCAAGTTTCTGAACTAGATGGAAACGTCTCTGTTAAATCTCTCTCGGAAAATAGTTCGGCAGAAGTTAGATCACTGCTTAGGCAAAAGATTTTAAGACTAACCCAAAAGTCTATTGCCTCCCAAAATTATGAGATAACAGATCTTCTTTCCGAAAGCGATGAAGATACTTATATATTTCCATCCTGGAGTAGTACGTTAGCAATTCCCTTTCAAAAAAATTTATACGGTAGTGGTTTGCAGAATTTAATTCAAGATAGTGGCCTTGTGGCCATTGATTTTTCATTTTCTCACAAGAATACGGAAGGACTAGAGTCATTTTCTGCAATTGAGCTATCATCATCTATTTATGATGTTAATACACAAAGGTTGCTTCAAATTAGAAATAGCATGCTAATGCAAAGTGAATTGACTGCTGAAAAAATTGAAATTGAAAACAGTAATTCACTTCGCCCCTTTTATACTGCGGAGGCACAGAATTTATCGGCGCAGGTTGTAAAAGATAGTATTACTCATGATAAATCTCAGGCCATCACCATCAATAATTTTGTCATGGCGACAAAAGATGGAGACATTATTCGTTACAATGAATTGAAAGAAAGTTTGCAAACAGAATATTGTAAAGTAATAATTTCGATGCCGTCATACACGGAAGTTTTATATGTTAAAAACTTTAAAGATATTCGAACTTTTCTTACAACGCTAGATGCAGCAGTCTCTTTTAATGAATACGGACAAGTAACCACACTATATGAATTAAAAAATTCATTAAATTTACCAGTGGACTGGATAAATTTTTCGGCCACTAATTCTCTCTTAGGAATTTGGAAAATATTTGGCCAAAATGATGGTACGTTTACGGAAACAGATAGTTTCGAAACAATTTCTCCGGAAAAAACTTTGATTATTACGTATGCCCTGGGATCTGAACTCTATGCTAGCAGTAGAGTAACGTCAGTTGTTTCTACTGGGAAAGTTAAAAATGGCAAAATAGCCATTGAAAATATTAATGGAGATGATGAGGTGATGCTATCATTGTCTGCAACCATTACTTCTTCAACATACAAGGAATCAAAAATTGATGTTCCAGTTATTGTCTATGAAAACACAATGAGAAGTTGCCAAGCATATGATAAAGTTTTAGTTAAAACTACAACCTCGCCATTGATTTTTAACAATAGTAATTTTGGCAAACATCTTAATGTAAGAATAGGTGGTAAGGAAGTTAAGATTAGCGATCTTCTTCCAAAGAATGGTAAGGTAATTTACAAAAAGGGTTCAGAAATGATGCTAAGATTGCATTTCTATCCAAATGTTCTTGGGAAAAATCACAGTATCGAAATTATTATGCCAACAGTTGTTGACAATAAAAAAATGAGTCTAGGTTTTCAGCGATGGAGCAAGTGTAGATACTTACGTCTTGAAAATTTTCGGACAGAAAGTTATGAATTAACACCTAAACCACATGTTGATCAAACCAAGTATGAATTTACTGGAGAGGTTTATAAAACAGGAACGTTCTAAGATTAATGAGAAGTAGCTTAGTTAATGCCGCCCAACCGTTTTCCAGACAACAAATGGAAATGTGTGTGGAAAACGGATTGGCCGGCATTTTTTCCAACGTTAGAAATAATACGATATCCCTTATTAATCAAATCGTTTTCGCTGGTAAATTGATTAATCGCCTCAAAAATTTCTATTAATTGTTTTGGATGTTTCATCATCATCTCATTAATGTTAACGGTGTGTTCTTTATGAATAAATAGCAGATGGAGTTCGGCAGCAGGTTGAATATCTCTAAATGCGATGACGTTTTTATCATCGTAGACTTTGCTACCAGGTATTTCTCCGCTAATAATTTTGCAAAAGATACAATTTTTATCATCATGCATTGCGCTCCTCCCTATTTAAATTATTCTTCGGAATCATTTTTTCTAGAGATATTAACTCCTAGATTTTTAAGTTTGATATCTAGGCCGTCATATCCGCGGTCTAGGTGATAAACTCGCTGCATTTGGGTGGTTCCGTGGGCGGCCAGGGCGGCGATTGCCAAGGCAGCACTAGCGCGCAAATCAGTACACATAACGGGAGCGGCCTTCAGCTGTAAATTTCCAGGAATGATGGCAGCATTGCTTTTTAAAACTATACCTGCGCCTAGGCGATTTAATTCTGGAACATGCATAAACCTATTTTCAAAAATATGCTCGGAGATAATAGATTGTCCGTTGGACTGAGTTGCCAAAGCAATTAGTTGTGCCTGTAGGTCCGTCGGAAATCCGGGATAGGGTGCCGTGTCAATATTAACGCCCTTTAATGTGCTGGCAAAAACTTTAATCTGGCGTTTGCCTATTTCGAGTTTGGCCCCCATGTTTTTCAAGGTGTCAATAACACAATCAAGATGAGAAGCAATGGCATTTTCTATGGTGATTTCGGAGTGTGTGGCCAGGGCGGCCATCAGATAAGTTCCGGCCTCTATTCGATCCGGTATTGCTTCATATTCAACCTCTTTAAGATTAGAAACGGTAGTTCCTTGAACTTTTATACTAGAAGTTTTAAGCCCCTCAATCTTTACGCCCATAGCGATGAGGAAATTTCCTAGATCTTCAATCTCTGGTTCCATTGCAGCATTTTCAATAACTGTTTCTCCTTGTGCTAATACTGCGGCCATCATTACATTCTCAGTGGCCCCCACGGAGGGAAAGGGCAATACGATGCGAGTGCCAATTAATTTTTCTGCAGAAACTTCTACGTAGCCGCCCTCTAGTTGTACTTTCGCTCCCAGTTTACTCATGCAAGAAAGATGAATATCAATAGGACGTGTTCCAATCGCGCAACCTCCTGGAAGAGAAACCTTGGCACGCTTGTAGCGGGCCAAGAGAGGGCCTAACACCAAAACAGATGCACGCATTGTTTTAACTAGATCATAAGTTGCTTCAAGCGAAGTTATATTGTCGGCCAGAAAAGAATAATTGGCCTTTGTGATATCGGGAGTACTTTTAACGCCTAAATTTTCTAGCAATTTTACCATGGTGCGAATATCTCGAAGCGCGGGAAGATTTTTTAGGCGGACACGTTTAGAGGAAAGTAAAACTCCGGCCAAAATGGGAAGATAGGCGTTTTTTGAATTAGAGATTTTTACGATACCAGATAGTTTAGCAGGGCCTTCGATTAATAATTTATCCATTTGATAATCACTCCTTTATTCGACATGCTCGTAAAAATCGCTTCCGCCCCGTTAAGTCAGGATGGATAGTAATTTGGGAAAGGCCACAGTGTGCTGCTATTTTTGAAAGAAGTGGAAGGTGATTTTCGTGGCCTTCCATTAAGAAAACACCCTCCATTTGCAACAGATTGTATGCTTGGATAAACATATTTTCAAACCAATTTTCATATTCATCATCTTTCAAAAATAAGGCCAGTTCTGGCTCAAATTTTTTTACCATTGGATGAACCGTGGAAAGATCTTCCTTTGCTTTTATATATGGTGGATTGGTAATAATTAGTTGTTGTGGAGTGGAAAGCTTTGTTAAACGATCTGCATGTAAAAAAGTCAGCTTATGATTTGAGGCCAGATGTGTGCGAAGGGAGTCGTAGTTTGTTTTAGCAACATTTAGGGCCGCTTGACTAATGTCGGTGGCGGTCGCCTCTATTTGATTTTTAATGAGAGTGCAATCTTGTAACAAGGAGAGAATAATGGCCCCACTTCCTGTACCCATGTCAGCGATCCTTATAATGGAGTTTGGGCCTTGCGCTATTTTAAAAATTTCCTTCACGCCCATTTCCACAAGAATCTCGGTCTCATAGCGAGGAATTAAAACATCGGGAGTAATAAAAAATTCGGCCTTGTAAAAATAGGAGCTACCAGAAATATATGCAAGAGGAATTCCTTGTTTTAGTTTTTGCAAAAAAAGTGAGAGCGGTTGAGAGGTAATTCGAGAAAAAAGGCTCCACTCTTGCTCTAGACGTCGCAGTGTTAATCCTGGATAAAATTGTATTAGATTTTGCTGGTGAGTTTCGAAAAACTCTGCCAAGGCCTCATAGGTTTTTGTGGACATAAGATCAATCTTCTTGGCCTTTAAGTAGTTGCGCTTGATTGTAAGCAATCAGGGCATCAATCACTGGGCGCATATCGCCTTCGATTATTTTATCTAGGGAATATAGAGTTAGGCCGATGCGATGATCAGTAAGTCTTCCTTGTGGAAAATTATAGGTACGAATACGTTCGGAGCGGTCACCTCGTCCGACCATTCCTAGTCGCTTAGCATCTTCCGCGGCCTTTTGCTCTTGAATCATTTGATCATGAATGCGATTGCGCAAAATTTTAAGCGCCTTGGCCTTGTTTTTTATTTGTGATTTTTCATCCTGTATGGCCACCACCATTCCCGTAGGAAGATGGGTGACGCGCACTGCCGAATCAGTGGTGTTAACAGACTGTCCACCAGATCCTCCGGAGCGATAAACATCAATGCGTACTTCATTCATATTAAGTTCAAACTCAACCTCATCAACCTCGGGCATAACGGCCACGGTAATAGTTGAGGTGTGAATACGTCCTTGCGCTTCCGTTTTGGGAACGCGCTGAACGCGGTGAACTCCACCTTCATATTTAAACATAGAAAATGCTTTAGGGCCGTTGATACTGAAAATAATTTCTTTAAGCCCCTCATCACCTTTGCTGACGGAAACTAGTTCAGATTTAAATCCTAGTTCTTTTAAAAAATTTTGATACATACGATAGACATCGCCAACGAAAATAGAGGCCTCATCCCCTCCTGCTCCAGCGCGAATTTCCACCATGACGTTTTTATCATCATCAGGATCTTTGGGAAGAAGTAGTACTTTAAGTTCACTTTCGAGGTTAGGAATGGCCTTATTCTTTTCGGCAATTTCTTCTTTGAGAAGCTCAATCATCTCCCCATCTTTTTCACTTTTGATTAGATCTTTTGATTCTTCTAGTTCTTGCTTAACTTTTTTATAGTGCTTATACGCTTCAACAATTGGTTCAATATTGGCCCGTTCTTCAGATACTTTTTTTAATTCCTCTTGTCGGTCATAGATGGAAGGGTCTGCCAACTTCTCAGTTAACTGTTCAAAACGCTGTACAACGGCATCTAGTTTGTTAAACATTAGTGTTCTAAGAAGTCTCTAATTTGCAAGTTAGAAACTTCCACCTCGCTAAGGTTTTTAATGTCCACCTCATCAATGGCAATTACTTTTTCTTTGGCATCTTTGAGATTATATTTTTCTTCTAAAAATAAAACCATTTTGATAGAGGCCAGAGCTACTTCCAGTTGTTGATCATCAGGCTCTTTTGTAGTTAAACGCTGTAAAAGCATTCCGGGATAGCTTAAAATTTTCCCCCACAAAGTATTGGCGTATTTTCCAGAAATTTTAATTAATTCATAAGAGAGACCGGCCACGGGAAAGGTTAGCGCAATTTTAATTAAAATTGCCAAAAGATGCTTGATCAAAAAATGTTGATTGGCCCCAACGGAGATAACAGTAAAAAGTGCTGAAAAGATAATAATGGAAATAAAAAGTAGGAAAAAAATGAAAGTTGTTCCACAGCGGGGGTGGAAGGTTTTATATTTTTTGGCGTTTTCCACCGTTAAAGCTTCGCGGGCCTCAAAAGTGGAGATCGCTTTGTGCTCGGCCCCGTGATATTGAAAAACACGCTTAATGTCCGGCAAGAAACTGATGAGATAAACATAAAGGATAAAAATACAGGCCTTGATTATTCCGTCTATCAAATGGAATTGATATCCATCTAATCCCCATTGTGCTCCGGCAGACTTTTCCAGAATTGCCGTTAACATATGAGGAACTGCAACGAAGAGTAAAATTCCAAAAGCAAACGAAACAAGAATGGTTAAGAAGGTTGCAAAACTAACTTTTTCCTTCTCGCTCTTTTTTTTCTCGTAATCCTCCGCAGAAATTCCCTTTTTGAGAGCTTCTTGCTTTAGCTCTTCATCCATAGCAATAGAGGCCGAATAATTGAGTGCCACAATTCCGTTTGCCATGGTCTCAATAAGGATTAACACTCCCCGCAAAAAAGGTTTTTTTAAGAAATTAAAACGGGCCGAGAGCCCAAACCATTGATCGCGGCGAAGTCTAATTTGTCCCTCTGGATGACGAACTGCCACGACAAAAGAGTGAGGAGAGCGCATCATAACACCCTCAATGACGGCCTGGCCACCAATGGAGGTGAACTGTTTGTTGAGATCATTCATAAATTAGTGCCTAACCATTCATGGATTCTAGGAAAGAATCATTAGTTTTGGTCTTCACAATTCTGCTTAGCATGAATTCCATGGAGTCAATAGTGTTCATTGGATGTAGAACTCTTCGTAGCAAAATTACGCGCTGTAGATCTTGATCTGTCATTAGCAGATCTTCTTTTCGAGTGGACGATTTATTAATATCGAGACATGGATAAATTCTTTTCTCTAGAAGCTTACGATCCAGCTGAATTTCAGAGTTACCTGTTCCTTTGAATTCTTCGAAAATAACCTCATCCATCCTAGAGCCAGTATCAATAAGGGCAGTGGCAATGATAGTAAGTGATCCACCATTTTCTATATTGCGAGCTGCACCAAAGAAACGCTTAGGTTTATGAAGAGCATTAGAATCCACTCCTCCAGATAAAATTTTCCCCGACGGTGGAACAACAGTGTTATAAGCGCGGGCCAGGCGAGTAATTGAATCGAGAAGAATAACGACATCTTTTCCGGCCTCGGTTAGACGCTTGGCCTTTTCAATTACCATCTCCGCAACTTGCACGTGACGATTGGCCGGCTCATCAAAAGTACTAGAAACCACTTCGGCCTGAACACTTCGACGCATATCTGTTACTTCCTCCGGCCGCTCATCGATTAGAAGTACAATAACAAAGGCATCTTTATGATTAGAGGTAATGGCATTGGCCATATCTTTTAGCAAAACAGTTTTTCCGGCCTTGGGAGGAGCAACGATTAAACAGCGTTGGCCAAAGCCCTGGGGTACGAAAAGATCAATGATGCGAGTATTATAATTGGTTGGGTGAAACTCAAGTTGAATTTTTTTAGAAGGAAAAAGCGGTGTTAAGTTATCAAATAGCACCGTCTTTTTGTGATCTTCCATAGAGTGGAAATTTACTTCGTTGACCTTGAGCAGGGCGAAGTAGCGCTCACCCTCTTTGGGTGGGCGAATTTGGCCAGTTACCGAGTCGCCTTTGCGCAAACCAAAACGGCGAATTTGACTGGGGCTAACATAGATATCGTCAGCACCTGGCAAATAGTTATAGCCAGGGGAGCGCAAAAATCCAAAACCGTCAGGCAATATTTCTAAAACGCCTTCGCCAAAAATTTCTTCATCATTTTGGGAGTGTGTTTTTAAAATAGCAAAAATCAGCTCATGTCGCCGAAGTGCGCCGGGATTTTCGACTGCCATATCTGTGGCAAGTTGTGTTAGTTCAACGATGTCTTTTTCTCTAAGATCATTAAGATGCATTAATCATTTCTCCTGATAAATAATAACCGATCGATTGGTAAAATCACAAAATAACTTTTTATATGAAAATCTAGGCCTAATGTTGTTGGGAATATTCTAAACTTAAAGTTTATACTCTTTCATATTATCTGCTTCCATTATTTTGTCAAGAATCATTTATGAAATTATAAAATCTCTTGAATAAAATATTTTGATAGGTAAAATCACTGCCCAAGATGTACATAACCTATAAGAACTATAACACCTTTTTAAATAAAACGATCTTGGCCATCGATTTTGGCACTAAACAGGCCGGTCTGGCCACCTATCGTCCCGGCCGAGATCCCTATCCTACTCCCTTTAAGCAGATAAAGTACATTAGTGATGAAAGACTTGTTGAGGAGATTATTTGCGTCATTGATGAGGAATTTGTGGAGGTTGTAGTGTTGGGCCTCCCTCATTACCTTGATGGCAATGAGAGTAAGATGACTCTGCGGGTGCGCGAATTTGCTGCTGGCCTCTCGTTAAAAATAGCAGGGTGCCAATTTTTTCTACAAGACGAGACACTAACTTCGGTAGAGGCGGAGGCGCGCATGAAAGAGTCTCCTCAATATAATTTTAAAGTTAACAAGGAAAAGCTAGATGCGTTCGCTGCGGCAATAATTCTTGAGGATTTTATTCGGGCGGAGAGACTGGTTAAGTTCTCTATCAATGCGCCATAACTAGAGTAAAAAACAGGGCAGAAACTATGTTAAAAAAAACGTTGTGGTTATTTCTTTTTTGGGCGCCACTTGTGGGCGCCATAATGGTTGGCGTGCGCCTGTATTACAATATATATTCGTGGCAGTACGCTGGGGAAGAGAAGATATTTAAAATTTCTCCCGGAGAGGGTTTTTCTTCTATAAACTATCGCTTGGGAAAGGAAGGGTTAATCAGTAGTACCAAAACATTTCATCGTTATGCACAATTCAAAGAGATAATGACAAAGTTTAAAAGTGGCCACTTCAAAATTCCCAGCAAAACTAATATGGACTCGTTGATTAATATTTTAATTTTAGGAGCACCGGTTACAGCTAGGGTAACTATTCCCGAAGGAAAAAATATTTTTGAAATTGGGAAAATATTAGAAGCACAAGGAATTGTTTCATATGAACAGTTTATTCGTTATGCCAAGGACGCCAATTTTGCTGAACATTTAGGAGTTAGCGCCGAGCGAATTGAAGGGTATCTTTACCCTGACACCTATCAATTTTCGCCAGAGTCTACACCGCCACAAGTAATTCAGGCCATGGTTCGGCGCTTTAACGAAAAAACTGCCAACTTGGATTTTTCAGTTACCTCTTTATCAAAACATCAGGTGGTGACACTGGCCTCTATTGTGGAAAAGGAGACCGGGGCAAGTTCTGAGCGCCCAGTTATCGCTGGGGTTTTTTGGAATCGACTGATAAAAAAAATGCGACTGCAATCAGATCCTACGACTATTTATGGGATCTATGAAAACTTTAATGGTAATTTACGCAAAGCCGATTTGCTTGCCAGTACCCCTTATAATACCTACACGACTAGCGACTTACCGATAGGGCCGATTTGTAATCCCGGGGTAGAGGCCATTTCGGCGGTCTTGTCTCCGGCCAGACATAATTATCTTTTCTTTGTTAGTCAAAATGATGGCCATCATGTTTTTACGGAACGTTATAAAGATCATTTGGCAGCAGTTAATAAGTTTCAAAAAGAGCGCGCTAATCGAGTTGGAAAAAGCTGGCGTGATTTGCACAAATCATCGGACGGAAGCGCGGAGAAGTAGATTGACCTTAGCGCTATCTCGTACCAACATTTCGGAATCGGAGGTGAGTGCTTCCAGGGTGGAAATTGAAGTGTTGTTATTTTTTGCCACAGCATGGCGAATTGCCACTGGGCGAAAGCGCAATAGATAATCTAAAATAGACGGTGTGGCATTTTGTGATTTGGCGATTTCCAGCGCGCAGGCATTGCCTCCTAAATTTAGAAGTTCTAAAAACTTTTCATCGCTGTTGGCCCGCCGCACTTGATTTAAAAGTTCAACGATCGTGTTGTTTTTCTTTTCAGATCCCATACAGCAATAAAAATACCTCTATTGGTAAGGTACGTCATTCTTTTTCTGAGCACTGCGGCAGGGCATTTTAAGATTTCAACCAACTTAGAGAGAAAGATTTTTCAAATAAAAGTTACCGTGTTCTGCAAAAAGAAATTGCTTATCGCGCCCCCCATGGCCAAGATTAATATAACGCTGGCCGTCTCTCAATTTTGCCAGGTCCATAACATGAGAATGGCCAATAATAATGGTATCAATTTTCATTTTTTGAAAAGAGTCAGAAGCTAGGCGACGATAATGCGAGATAATTTTTTCATTTTTACTATCAAAAGGGCGTCGATTTTTTCCGAAGGAAGAGGATAAAAATTTGGCAATATTATTTATGGCCTGATAAGTGAGGAGATGTTCTGCCAACAGACGAAAAGGCCAAGAGCGAATGATTGTGCGATATAGAAAATAAAAGGAATCATTGCTTAGTAAATCATCACCGTGGCCAAAATAATAAGTTTTTCCGCTAAATTCGCGTCTTATGCCGTCGAAATAGTAATGAAAATTGCTAATTAGGTCAGGCCGCTGGCAAAATGCCCGATGAAATAATCTTCTTAAGTGGAAATCATGATTACCCTCAAAAAAATGAATGGTTTTTTTTTCATCAAGTAGTTGTTGTGTTTTTTTAAAAAAAGAATCATATAGCGAAAGATATTCTGGAAGATCTCCAATCATTACATCGAAAATATCACCTAAAAGGAAAATCTCTTGAGAAATAGAAACCTCGGGAGAGTTTAAAAACTTTAGCAGAAGGGCATAGGCCGGATCTTGCGGGCCGGTTATGTGCAGATCAGAAATAGCGGAGAATATTATTGATTGATTCATAACAATTTTAAACAACACTGCCACGAAAAATGGCCAGATGTCCATTCACAAAATCTTCTAAAAATCGCTCCCCCTCAGCATTAAGATTTTCAAACTTAAAAGCTAAGCGCTGATTTCCATAGGGAGTGTTTTTGTCTGTAAACATCTCAACTTTGTTTACGGCAATTAGTTGAGCGCGGACAATAAACTTGGTGCGCAAAATACTAATTTCCATTGTGCATAAACTCCCCAGGGGAAGTTTGGACAAAATCTTATTTGCCGTAATAATGGAGAGGCCGCGAGGAGAGATATCAAAACAACGCTCAATAAAAGATCGTCCCTTGGAGGTGGCCTTAATTTCAATAACACTATTAGGCAAAATTCGCTTGGTATTGCGCCGGTCAAACTTAATAATCTTTTGAGGAAAAGAGGTTGTTAAAATGCCGTCGGTAGATATTTCTTTAAATGTCGTAATGATGGTTATTGATTTGCTGGGAATAAAAAGATTGATGCGATTGTCTCCAGAAATCATCTCCCGTAGATAGTATGCCGCGCGCTCGTCAAACTTAAAAAGCAAAGAATCTTTGTCGCTTTTGTAAGAGGAGAGCACAACTTCTGCTTGCAGCAAATGATGATCAAAGGAATAAAAGGCCATCATCTTTTCCCTGGACTCTTGGAGCTTTTTAATTATCACTGAAATATTTTGTATATTTCCTTTGCTCATTTGCGATTACCGCCTGGGGAAAGCAAAAAATTTAAGCCACCCTCCCGACACTATTATCAGGAGGGCTGGGCTTAAGTTTGAGAAGAATTTACCTCTCAAATCTTTTAAAATATTTTATCATCTTTCATTGGCCAGGGAGATATTCGCTCTCTGGCCTTCGTATCAAATTACTTTTACTTATAGTCATTCTAGTTAATCAATCGTAGCGCATTATTTGGAATTGCATTAGCTTGTGCTAGAGTTGTTACGCCGGCACTGTTGATGATGCTGGCAGAGGCCAACTTGGCGGTTGCTTGAGCAACGTCCACATCTTCAATGACTGAGCGCGCAGCCTCTTGATTGAGTGCTTGCGTCTCTAGGTTATTTACTGTCGATTTCAATCTAGTTTGGATTGAGCCTAGTTTTGCACGGAATCCGCTTATGGAGTTCAGGGCGCTGTCTACACTAGCAATTGAACTAAGTGCACTGCTTTTTTCAGTGATAGACGATCCTTCAACCCCAATGGAGGCCGCCGAAGCATCAGTTCCGCCCGTGTCAAAACGGATAATGTTTTGCTCTCCAGCGAAAGCGCCAACTTGGAAGTCCAATGATCCACCACCCTTTCCATCTAAAAGAGAAGTTCCGTTGAAAACAGTAGATTGTGAAATTCGATTAATTTCTGTAGTTAGTTGTTGATACTCATTATCGAGAAGTTGTCTCTCTTGAGCACCAACAGTATCTGAGGCCGCTTGAACAGAAAGCTCTCTTAATCTGATTAAGATGTTAGAGGTTTCGCTCAGTCCACCCTCAGCAGTTTGGATTAGAGAAATACCGTCGTTAGCATTTCGTGCGGCCTGATTAATACCTCTGGTTTGTGCCCGAAGGTTTGTCCCAATGGCCAATCCGGCAGCATCATCAGCTGCTTTAGTAATCCTCTTTCCTGAAGATAGTTTTTCTAATTGATCTTGTGCAGCTCCGGTTGTTTCTTTTAGGTTCCTTTGAACCGCTAAAGAAGCGATGTTCGTTGAAATTCTTAAGCCCATACCTAAACCCCTTGTTAAGAGCGATTCGTTATGAACCGCTTTCCATTTCCCGACTCATTTGCTCGGTTGCTTAACCTATCGGAGCAGTCGAAAAATACTTGAGGGTTTTTGTCTGTGAGATTAAGAAAAAAATGCAAAAACCAAAATAATTTAATTAGTTACACATCATTTTTTTTCTTATTTTTCTAGTCAACTATTAATGCCACCAGCAAAGATCAATGGCAGAGATAAAAAACAAAGTAAGATAAAATAAAATAAGATAAAAAATGATTTTATCAATGAAAAAATTAAGAAGAATCCATACGCACAAGTTGCGCCATACCTCCCTCCTCTTATAGTGGCCAAGAATTTATAAAAGTTCTTACAATTTTTAAATTAACAATTTGCCAATGAGCAACGTTAGCCAATCAACTTGAGTGCTGAACTGGGAATTGCGTTTGCCTGTGCTAAAGTGGAAACGCCTGCAGCATTGATGATTCGTGCAGAGGCCAATTTTGCAGTGGAGTCTGCAACATCAACATCCTCAATGGTAGAGCGTGCGGCATCTTGATTGAGTGTTTGTGTTTCTAGAGTTGAAACAGTTGACTGCAATCTATTTTGAATTGCACCAAGCTTGGCGCGATATCCACTTACTGTATTGATTGCATCATCTAGATTGTTGACAGCATCGAGTGCTTGGCCTTTGGCGTTAACCGCCGTTCCAGAAATTCCAATAGCGGCAGTGGAAACATCCGCTTCGCGAGAGTCAAATTGAATAGTGTTATTTTTTTCTGAGAAGGCGCCAATATGAAAATCTAACACCCCACCACCTTTTCCATCTAGTAGTGTTGTTCCGTTAAATTTGGTGGAGCCCGAGATGCGATCAATTTCGGTGGTGAGTTGTTGATACTCTTCATCCAAAAATCCTCGCTCCTGAGCGCCGACAGTATCGGATGCCGATTGGATTGCCAGTTCTCTTAGTCGGATTAATATGTTGGAGACTTCGTTTAGTCCGCCCTCGGCGGTTTGAACAAAAGAGATACCGTCATTGGCATTTCGAGTTGCCTGTTTTAGTCCTGATGTTTGAGCGTGAAGATTGGTGGCGATGGCCAGACCTGCCGCATCGTCAGATGCCTGAATGATTCTTTTTCCGGAGGATAATCTTTCGAGCTCGGCACTGGTATTCTCTGAGCTCTCCCTTAAATTCTTCATTACCGCCTCTGCGGCAACATTGGTCAAAATTCTAAGGCCCATGGCACACTCCTTAATTCGCGTTAGTAAAAAACTGGACTATAAAGCTCCAGTACTGCACGCTTCGGAGTTTGCCTAAAATACTTGAGTAAAAAATTCAAACACATCAACAAAAATACAAAATCACAATATTATCAATTGGTTGGAGGGGTGGTAGAGAGTCCAAAATCTTGAACGCTCTACCTAAATACACTCCCAACTACCAACAATTCGTACATACTTTCACATATTCTAAACTGTGCCCATTCGAGGTAGGCCCAGATTAAAACTTATCTACCATCTACCGCTCGGACTATCCGATCAGTTTTAATGCCCCACTTTGAGACATATTTGCCTGCGCCAATACTGCAGTGGCCGAGCTGCTTAAAATGTTACCTTTAGCAAGCTCGGAGGTCTCGGCGGCAATATCAGTATCTCTAATTCGAGAGTTTGCAGCAGAAAGATTTTCTACTTTAACATCCAAGTTAGAGATGGTTGAGGTCAACCTGTTTTGAAGAGCACCTAGTCCTGCTCGGCTAGCGTTTACTACATTTATTGCGCTATCAATTTTTTCCAAATTACCTTGAGCATCTACTTTTGTAGAGACGGTGGAACCACCAATTCCCAGTGCGGATGTGGTTACGTTGCTATTTTGCGGTGAATATTTTAAACGGTCATTTGCTTCGCTATTTAAAATTCCAACTTGGAACTCTAGGGTCTCACCTTCTCCATTTAGTAGAGTTCTGCCGTTGTAGTTTGTTGATTGTGAAATTCGATCAATTTCTTCAGTTAAGTTCTGATACTCTAGATTGGTAAATCCGCGCTCATTATCAGAAACAGTATCTGAAGCGGCCTGGATAGATAGTTCTCTTAATCTGATTAAGATATTAGAAACTTCTCCTAATCCACCTTCTGCTGTTTGAATTAGAGAGATACCGTCGCCAGCATTTCGCTTTGCCTGGATACCGCCTCTAATATTGGCCTTCAATTTCTCAGAAATAGCAAGGCCGGCCGCATCATCGGCAGCGCGATTGATGCGCACACCAGAAGCTAGTCGCTCCATGGCGTTGTCTTTTTCCTGTGTTACTTTTGTCAGGTTTCTTTGTGAAGACAAAGAAGGAATGTTAGTGTTGATTGTCAATCCCATAAAAACTCCTCGAATAAAAAAGTCATCCGTGTAGTTATTATGAAATAAACAACCATGTTTATTTCGGTGTATTCCCCAAGAGAAGCACTCTGTGGCCGCTTGCTTTTTGCAGGTTGCCAAGCTTGCTTCTTTCACCCAACCTTTCGTCGTTTTAAAAGAATACTTAAGTGCTTTTTGCGGAAAAAACCCAGTTTTTTCAATGATTTAGCCCGACCAAAACGGTCAACTAATTTATAATTATCTGATTTTATAGAGCGTTAAAATAACCTAGGATTTACGTATAATTTTAGCGATAGTGTTGGTGGTGGAAAATCCTTCAACAAAAGAGAGACTTTTTACTTCTCCCCCACTGTTTAAAACAATTTGATGGCCAACAATCTGCTCAACTTTCCAATCTCCACCCTTAACTAATATATTCGGTCTAACTATTTCAATCAGAGAAAGGGGCGTTTCCTCAGTGAAAATTTCCACAAAACTTACTGCCTTTAAATTTTCTAAAACGAACTTACGCTCCGCCTCTCCGTTAATTGGCCGGCCATCTCCTTTGAGTTTTTTAACGCTAATATCTGCATTTAAACCAACAAAAAGCAGATCGCCTAGAGAGCGAGCTTCGTTTAAATATTGAATGTGTCCGGCGTGTAAAATGTCAAAACAGCCATTGGTGAAAACAATTTTTTTCTTTTGAGATCTGGCGGCAGAAAGAAAGGTTTGGGCGGCGGCAGAGAGTTCAAACATTTTTGCCATTATCCTCGCTATTTTCTGGAAGTTTTTTTTCTACGCAGGTGTCAGATAGTTTTCCTTGAAAATCCATAAAGAGAGGAAGGCCGCCGACTAAAAATGATAGTAGCGTAATTACTGCACGAGTTGCACTATTTTTAATGGCCAGGTCTTGAGTATCTGTTTTGGCCAGGCGAATTTTTAAAAGTGCCTTACCAGGAGTAGCAGACAGTTCAAGAATTGAAAAATAAATGAGATAATAAAGTACAAACATCGCCACCGAAAAAATTAAAATCTCTTGGGCCGCAATAATTTTGCCGAGAGCAGAAAGTTGGATATCTGCTGCTAGCCAGAAAAAGAAAAAAGTAGTGACTACGGCCAGGGCAATTATCAGGACATCAACGATCCAGGCCAGTGGTTGATTAATATATTTGATTTTCATATTTGCCAATTTAGTTTCACGAGCCTTGGCGCTAGTGATGCTCTGGGCATGAACAATCCGAGCATGGTCACGCTCACGCTGCTTTTCGCCAACAGTGTCTTTTTGGTTAAAGTCATAAAAATTACGCAGGCTATTTTGCTGAATTTGTGGATCAAAAGTAGCAATGGGAACTTGTGGAATATTTCCCCTGGATATGGCGGCAGAAGATTTTACACTTTTTGAAGACTTTAGTTGGGCCTTAGAAAAGTTTTTATGGGGATCATTATGAAAGCCCAGGCCATCGGTCATCGGCATAAAAGAAATATCATCCAAGTCGATTTCGTCGGCCGGGAAGTTAATGGGCATGGTTGTTTTAATAGAAGAGGTATTTGTGGCATTAAAAAATTCATTATTTTCCATATAAGAAAAAAATAAAGCATTCGCAGGATAAAAGCAAATTATAATTTGTTTTTGCTGTTTTCAAATTTTCTAAAAGTTAGAAAGAGCAAAAACATTTTTATTCATTAGATTGTGATCCCAATAGAAATCCTGCTGCCGCTACAACTGCTGTTTGGGCCTTCAAAATGTAACTATTTAAATGATGTTTTGAAATCTGAGGATTGTTAGAAAAGTAGCTCTCCTCCTCGGTGGAAAATCCCCCCTCGGGGCCAATAATAAAAAGAGTTTTATCTTTTTTGGTTAAAGGTAGCGCAGGAGAGGGAAAGGCCGCGGTCGAAGCAAGAGAAGTAAAGTAAAAAATTTTTTCATACTTTGCCTGCTTAAGAAATATCTCTAGGTCGGCAAAAGGGATAGTTTGCTCGAATTTAGTAAAAAAGGGATTATTAGATTGGATCATGGCGCTCTCTATAATTTTTAAAAAACGACTTTTTCCTTCTCCAATTTCAACCTCTTGAGCAAATTGAGATTGAAGAAGAAAAATATTTCCGATCCCTAGTTCTGTAGATTGGCGAACAATCTCTTCTAAAGCTGGCCGCTTAGGTGGGGCAAGCAGCAGATCTAATTGAGACAAAGGTGCTACGACCTCATGAGAGTTTATAGTTAGGGTTATGGCATTTTTTTCAATACTAGTTGCCGTGCAAAAAACTTTTAGGCCAGCACCATTTAGTGCCAAAATTTTCTCACAAGGCCGCAAACGAACTACCGTAGAAAGATGATGCAGTTGTTCTCGCTCGGTAATAATAACGCTCTCCCCTTCCGGACAAAGCTGGGGAAGATAGACGCTTCTCATAAAACTACTGCTCCTGTTTTCTGTAAAAGGAGTGCCGACCAATCTTGTCGCTTTCGATGTGTTATTAGTTTAAAGTCGGAAGTAGAAAAAAGGGCCAGCGTGTCATCGACTTGCTCATTTAAAATTCCTGAAAGCATTAAATATCCCCCACCGGCCACGAAAGAGGCCAAAATTTTTTGCTCCTCGCGAATTATGGGATAAAGTAAATTGGCAAAAACCAATGTATATTTTTTCCCTAAATTTAAGCGAGGGCGAATAACAATGGAAGAGCCGCTAAGCGTACTTAGTTCAAAATTAAGAGCAATGTTTTCTTTGCAGTTGTCTAGGGCCTGGCGATCAATATCGCAAAAATCTACGAGTGCCGCTTTAAGTTTAATCGCTGCAATGCCTAAAATTCCAGAGCCACAACCAAAATCCAAAACCATGGGGTTTTTTGGCAGAAAAAGTTCATCTAAAAGTTGTAAGCAGAGGTGAGTTGTTTCATGATTTCCGGTGCCGAAACCCTGCCCCGGATTGATGAAAATATGGCCCGAAGATGGATAGTTGCTTTTTTCCCATTCAGGAATGATGAAAAGAGTGTCGGAAATTTTAATTGGCGAGTAGTGTTTTTTCCATTCAGCATTCCAATCGGAAGAGAGAGTAGATATTTCTTGAAAAAAAAAGTTTTTTTGCAGCAAATATTTTCTAAACTTTTCGACATTGTGCTCACAATCGGTACCATAGAAGAAAAACTTTACTGCGCTACTGTTGTACTTTTCGCTTTCTACAATTCGCTCAACAACATTGGCCGGAAGAACATCCTTCGCATAGGCGTCGGCGCCAATAATATTATCGATAGAAACTTCATCTAGTGAAAATTCTTCAACGCCATTACAACCAAACTTCTGCATGGCCAATTCGGTCAGTTTTGCCATCTTTTTTGCCGCAGTAATATCGGCGGCCATTTTAGAAACAACAATTGTGTAGAAGATCTCGTCTTTCATAATCAGAGACGATCTACTATACTCTATCTCAGATTGGTAGAAAAATATTTAAATTGGCAGGAAAGATGGATAAAAATCTGATTACAATAAAACCCCTGGGCGGCATCGGTGAAATTGGCGCCAATATGTTCTTGCTCACAACTTGCGAGACGGTAGTTTTAATTGATGCCGGAATGCTCTTTCCTCGAGAAGATGTCTTTGGGGTGGATTTCCTACTTCCCGATCTTTCATCAATTGAGCGGATTGATGCACTAATTGTCACTCATGCACACGAAGATCATATCGGTGCTATTCACATGGTAATAAAAAAATTTCCGCAGCTTCTGGTTTATGCTCCACCTTTTGCACAAAGTCTTATTCAGCGCAAACTACATGAAAAAAAATTGAAGGGAACCATCTCTAGTTACTCAGAAATGGTAGATATTAATATTGGAAAACTAGCAATTAGGCCAATTCGCGTAAATCATTCTATTCCTGATTCCTTTGGCCTTTTTGTCTTCGATCAGAAAAATTCATACTGTTTGCTATATGTTTCAGACTTTAAAACAGATCCGGCCAATTATTTCGGCCAGAAATTTAATCTCGATAATATTTCCTCGTTAGTTGCTAAGTTTAAAGTACGGTTACTTTTTGCAGATAGCACCAATATTTTGATGGATAAACGAGGGCCAACGGAAGCTGAAATAGTGCCAAATTTGGAGAAGATTTTTGCTCAGGCCCCTGGCCGGATATTTATTACCGCCTTTCCCTCCAATATTGCACGAATCAAGACAATTTTATCAATAGCTAAAGCGCAAAAAAAACGAGTCGTGCCACATGGGAGATCCGTAATAAGTTATATCGAAGCGGCCCAAGAATTAAAGCTACTGGACACATCTTACCATCTTACTAAAATTGACGAATTGAAAGATCCCACCGCAAAAAATCTTGTTATCTTCGCCTCTGGCTGTCAGGGAGATTTTAAAGGGGCCCTTAAACGAGTGACTAGTGGGAATGACTCAACGTTTACAATGTGTCCAAGTGATACTTTTATTTTTAGCTCGCGGGCCATTCCAGGAAATGAGAGTAAGGTTAATGCCATCGTAGATGAAATTTGTCAGGCAGGATGTTTTATCTACACCGCTAATGAATATGAAATCCACTCAACTGGCCACCCATCCAAAGAAGAGTTGCGACAGTTGTATGGGGCATTTCAACCCACTCATGCTATCCCAGTGCATGGGACACACTATTTTATTAAAAGACATTTAGAGTTTATTGACTCTTTGCAAATGAATATCTCCGCGATCGGTCTGCGGGCATTTGATGAATTGTCATTAACAGAGAAATTAGAAGTTAACATAGAAAGAAATGTTGGCCCCAAACTAACTATTATTCATGGTAATGATCTTGAAATAGAATCATCTGCCATCTCTCAGAAGCGAAAAATTGCAGAGTCAGGGCTGATTGTCTTGGCAATTAGTGTCGCAAAATTAAGCAATAGTAATAGAAATAGCAACAGTAAAAACAAGAACAATAACGGCAAAGGCAGAGAGAATTTAAATAATGCGAGCTTTGCCAAAATTAAATTTTTAGGCCTGCCCGAAATGTTTAACACCTATCAAGAAAATATTCGAGAAATGGCCTATAAAATTAAAGATGATTTGATCTCTGCTTCAATCGCAGGATCAGAAGAAGAAATAGCGGCCTTAGAAGAAACGTTGCGAATTGCTATTCGTAAGTTTGCCAACAACATTTTGGGATATAAGCCGATTACTGTTGTACAGATTGCATAGTCTGTTATTTGTCTTTTCAAAACAGGACCTACGCATTTAATTTCTCATAACCTTGACATGCGGATTAAAACGGTACGACAATTTATCAACAAAAAAATTATCAGGGAAATTATCATGGCAAAAAAGTTATCCAGTCAAAATAGAAATAGTGTGCGAATAAAAATAAATGGGAATTGGCGAGAGTTTTCACTGGGAACGGATTCTTCCTGTGAAATTAATCCTACAATGACGCTATCATATTTTTTGCGAGAAAAATTGGGATTTACCGGACTCAAAGTAGCTTGCAATGAAGGGGCCTGCGGTGCCTGTACGATCTTAATGGATGGAAAAACGGTGTTATCGTGCATGATGTTGGCGGTGCAGGCAGAGGGCCATGAAGTAGTTACAATAGAAGGACTAGAAAAAAATGATCCGGTTGTAGAGGCATTTGCACAGCAATGTGCGCCCGGATATGGGACGGCCTTGCAATGTGGCCTTTGTACTCCCGGGTTTGTTATGAGCGCGAAAGCACTGCTTAAGGAAAATCCGCGGCCAAATATTGGAGAAGTCAAAGAAGCTCTTTCTGGACACATTTGTCGTTGTGGTTGTTATTCGGGAGTGGCCCAAGCGGTTATGCATGCAGGAGAAAAAATAGCAAACAAAGGAGAATGCCATGAATAATCCGAGGCCATACACTCCACGAACTCCTCGCAAGTTTATTGGAGGATATCGTCCACGCATAGACGGCCAAGAGAAGGCCTCTGGAAAAGTGAAATTTGTAGACGATATTACTCTGAAAAGTAATTACCCTGATATGCTTTATGCCAAAGTTCTGCGGAGTCCCTATGCCCATGCCAAAATTAAAAGCATGGATACCAGTGCAGCGGCGGCCTTGCCGGGAGTGCGGGCCATTTTAACTTACCAGGATCCAGAATTTGCCTCACTACGTGTGACCAATGCGGGTTGGACCGATGGTGTGGACACTGTTTCATATGATCGTATGATGTGGCGACATTTTCGTGATCGCCGTGTTTTGGGTGATCACGCTTGTTGGGCCACAGATGAGGTTGGCGCGGTGGTGGCCGCTGAAAGTGAAGAGATCGCAGAAGAGGCATTGCGACTAATAAAAGTGGAATGGGAGGTTTTGCCGTTTGTGCTTGATCCATTGGAAGCAATGAAACCTGGTGCTCCAATTATCCATGCAGATATTTCACCTAATAATATTTTGCCCAAAGATATCATTGGAGGAGAGGATGTTTTTGTTAATCGAGGCAACGTAGATCATGCGTTTGCCGAAGCAGATATCGTGGTAGAGGATACCTCTATCCATCACAATGCTACTCAAGCATCGTTGGATAATTGGTGCTGCTTAGTAGATTGGAAGGATGATAAAATAACTGTACGTTCAAATTCTTTTGAGGCCGATCAGTCTCGAATGCATATCAGTGAGATGCTCAATATTCCCATTCACAAAGTAAGAATCATTAGTTCCTACGTGGGAGGACAGTTTGGACGAGGTGATACTGGAGATCAACCTTTTTTTCTTTTTACAGCGCTCTTGTCAAAAAAAACAGGATGTCCGGTAAAATTTAGACATACTCGTCGCGACAGTTTTCATGATTCTCGTCAACCTGCAATTTATCGAGGAAAAATGGGGGCCCGAAAAGATGGAACGATAACTGCCATGCAGTTTAAATCTATTGGCAATGCGGGTGCCTACGCAGATCATACCATGTTCGCATTAAAATTTGCGCCAACGGAAATCACCGAAGTGGCGTTGGCACACATTCCCAATATTAAAATGGAATCCTATGGCGTTTACACCAATAAGCTTCCTGCTTGCATGATGAGAGGAGTTGGCAATTCGCAATTTAATCTGATCTTTGGCCATATGGTGGATATGCTGGCCGAAAAGTTAGTAATGGATCCCATTGATTTGGCAATAAAAAATTTTGGCCATGAGTGGGGCTCGCGGCCAGATAAAAGTTTGTTGGCCGTTTTAAAAGAGGGAGCTGAAAGGATTGGCTGGAAGAGTAAACGACATAAACCCGGAAAATATCCCGGCGTTAAAAAACAGGGTGTGGGTTTTTCTTTTCACCCGGCCTGGCATGCTGAGTGGCAGGAAGCACGGCGTGGAGAAATTCAAGTTGGTATAACTTTAAATACCGATTGCACAGTCATGTTAGAAGCACCCACCGTAGAAACAGGAACTGGTTCGAACACCTGCAATGTATTAGGTTGCGCGGAGGCCCTTAGCTTTTTAGGAATCACCCCTTCAGATATTTTATGGCCACACGTTGTGGATACCGAGACGAGCTTAAAAGATTGTGTGCAAACCGATAGTGCAGTTGCCTATTTGCAATCAGAGGTGATTGCACATGCTGCTCGAGATTTGAAAATTAGGTTATTGGAAAAAGCGGCAAAGGTGATGAAGCAAAAAATAGAGGATCTAGATATTCTAGAGGGCAATGTTTTTCTAAAAAACTCAAAAAGGGCCAGCATGACAGTGAAGGAATTAATGAATTCGGGAGATCTAATTCCGATTGTTATTCGGCTCGGCCGAGCTCCCAATAGCGAAAAAACAGGAGTACCATACATCGCAACTTTTGCGGAAGTAGAAGTGGATACGGAAACAGGGAAGGTGGAGGTGTTAAAGTTGGTGGTGCTCAACGATTGTGGAACCGTTATGTTTGCCTCCGGAGCAGAGGCGCAGCAAATTGGTGGCCAGTGCATGGGATTAGGAGAGGCATTAACAGAAGAGATCATATACGATGAGGCCACCGGAGTTCCACTAAATTTTAATTTGATAGATTATAAAATTCCCACGATGGCCGACATGCCAGAAATTGAACCAGTGCTAATGGAAGTGTGGAAAGGTGCCGGTGAATATGGTGCTTGCGGTATTGGTGAAGGAACCGTTACCTGTACTCCGCGGGCCGTTTTAAATGCTATCTATAACGCCATAGGCGTTAGAATTAACGATATCCCCATTAAGCCAGAGAAAGTTCTTGTGGCCTTGGGCAAAGCATAAAGGTTGCTTATGAAAAATTTTAAATATATCGCTGCTACCTCTCTTCAACAGGCCGCCAGCGAATTAGCAAAAGAGAAAAGTAAAAAAACGATAAAAGTTATGGCCGGAGGAACGGATTTACTGGGAACGCTAAAAGATAAAATTCATCCCGAACTCCCAGAGACGGTTGTTGATTTAAAAACTATTCCTGGCCTTAATTACATAAGAGAAGATAAAAAAGTTTTGCGTATTGGCGCACTCACCACTTTAGACGAAATAATTTCTAACAAAATAGTTAAAGAAAAATTTATAATGCTGGCACAGGCCGCACGTACCGTGGCCTCTCCCCAGATTAGAAACATGGGGACAATTGGGGGAAATATTTGTCAAGAACCACGCTGTTGGTACTATCGGGCGCCAGATAATCAATTCCATTGCCTAAGAAAAGGTGGAACTAAATGTGGTGCCGCTCTAGGCGATAATCGTTATCACTCAATCTTTGGTGCCGTGCGAGTAGGTAATCCGGCGTGTACTAATTCATGTCCAGGCAATGTGGAAATTGCTCCTTATATGAGTCAAATGCGCAGCAAAAAAACTGTCGATGCTGCGGCAACAATTTTATTGAATAACCCGTTGCCCGCAATGACCGGAAGAGTTTGTCCACATCTTTGTGAGTCGGCGTGTAATAGAAAAGATTGGGACGCCCCAGTTTCCATTAGATCAGTAGAGTCATTTTTAGGGGATTATATTTTGGCCAATACTCGGAAATTAATGAAGGCCCCCAAAAAACAAAAGGCCCAAACAGTGGCCATTGTTGGGGCCGGGCCAGCGGGATTATCTGCTGCCTATTATTTGAGAGTGCAAGGATATCGCGTAACGGTGTTTGATAAAATGGCCAAGGCCGGAGGGATGCTTACATATGGGATTCCCGACTATCGCTTAGCAAAAGAATTAGTCATTAAACAGATTAATGCTCTAGAGAAAATGGGTATAAAGTTTGAATTGGGTGTAGAGATCGGCCCTCGCGGAAAAACGCTCAAAGAGTTGCGGAAAAAATTTAGCGCACTATTTTTGGCCACAGGGGCATGGAAGCAAAAAACTTTGAAGATGGAAAAATCAGAGCATCTCTCCTCCGGAATAGATTTTCTTGTTAACATTGATGAACAGAAAAAAACAATCAAAGGAAAGAAGATAGTTGTTATTGGTGGAGGAAATGTGGCAATTGATGTGGCCATCTCTGCTAAAAAATTTGGCGCGGCCTCGGTGGTTATGGCCTGTTTAGAAGATAGAGCAACTATGCCGGCGTTTACGGAAGAGATTGAGGAGGCGCTTTCTTTAGGAATAAAACTCATGAATTCTTGGGGGCCACATAATATTATTGAGAGAGATGGAAAATTAACCGAGATTGAGTTTGTCAGATGCTTAAATGTTTTTGATAAAGAAAGGCGTTTTAATCCCAGCTTTGATCAATCGCAAAAAGAAAAAATTGCTGCCGATCAAATTATACTAGCAATTGGCCAGAACACGGATCTTTGTTATGCAGATAAAATGGTTAGAGTTGAGCGAGGGCTGATCGTTGTCGATGCAAAGAGTAAGGCGACTAATTTAAAAGGGGTGTTTGCTGGTGGAGATGTTACCCATGGGCCGGCCTCAGTTATTGATGCTATTGCCGCCGGCCGGCTGGCGGCCAGCAGTATTGATAGCTTTTTATCGGGAACAAAAGGAAAAGGAAAAACTAAGACACAAGCAAAAATGATAGCTTCCAATCTGGGAGAGTTTTTAGAAACGCACAGCAGTTGTTATAATAAAAGTGAAAGAACTGGAGAAGTGGCCACAGAAGTTAATCGGTGTCTAAATTGTGGTTGTATCGCGGTTAATGCTTCCGATTTGGCCCCGGTACTGCTAGCACTTGATGCCAAAATTAGAACAACTAAAAAAGTGATTGAAGCAAAAGAATTTTTCTCCGCGGAACAAATTTTAGAGCAAGATGAAATAGTAAGAGAAATAGAAATTCCTACTCCCGAATTTGGAAGTGAACAGCGTTATCAAAAATTTAGAATTCGCAATGCGATAGACTTTCCTATTGTAAGTTTGGCGACGGTGTTAAGTTATAATGAAAAAGGAAAAAGTAAAATAATTGCAAATGCCAAAATAGTTTTGGGAGCAGTGGCCCCTCTTCCGCTTAGGATGTATGAGGTCGAGAAATATTTAAAGGGCCAATCTACCTCGGAAGAGATCGCAAGCATGGCGGCAGAGGTTGCGATCAAGGAGGCCCGACCATTAGCAAAAAACCGCTTTAAAATGCAAATTGTGAAGGTCTTGCTTAAACGAGCTTTTTAGTCTGTTTTTTCGCGCAAATTATTGCAGAAAATATCCCTCAGTCTTGGCCAAATAGTACCGAACAGTCAGCGTATGGCCGGCAATCAACTAACCACTATCACGTCTATATTTGTCAGCTTTTTGCTGTTTTACTCTTGCGGACAGAGTACTGATACTGTTTCAGCAAAAAATGGAGCAGGAAAATTTTCTTATCCATATTACCAGTATGAGTGGCATCTAAAAAACAACGGACAGTTTGGAGGTACACCCGGGGAAGATATTAATGTTGAAGATGTCTGGGCCAGTGGAAACCGGGGAGAAAATGTTACGGTTGGGATTGTTGATGATGGATTAGAAGTGGCCCATCCTGGATTGGTAAAAAACATTTCGCAAACTGCCAGCAGCTATAATTATTCAAAATCAACCGATGATCCGACACCTTCGTACAGCTATGATTCTCATGGAACTTCTGTGGCCGGAGTAATTGCCGCCAATGATACTTCGGTAGGAGTGAAGGGAGTAGCACCAAATGCTGAAATTGTGGGGTTCACACTACTTAGTAGTTTTACAGATACTCATCAAGAAGATGCTCTTACGCGAGATGTAGATGTCTCCAATAATAGCTGGGGGAATTACGACCTTGGCCATTTTTACGAAATGGATTCAACCTTTAGTGATACCATTTGGGAAGGATTGAACAACAATCGTGAAGGACGAGGAACAATCTATGTTTGGGCCGCGGGAAATGGAGGAGAGCGTAATGAATTATCTATTTACGATCCATATGATTCGCATATTGGAGTAATCTCTGTTGCGAGCGTAGATAATAATGGAAAGCATCTTTTTTATTCGGAGAAAGGGGCCAATCTTTGGATTTCTGCTCCTTCCGGTAATTTGGAAGATGCTCAGATAACTACCACTGATCTGGTAGGTGATGATCGTGGATACAATGTGGCGGAGGCAATTGGGGATTATCCCAATTATAACTATACCAACTCTTTTTTGGGGACCTCGGCCTCTGCGCCGGTGGTAGCAGGAGTTGCCGCACTTATTTTGAAGGCCAACCCGAATTTATCGTGGAGAGATGTTAAAGGGGTCTTGGCCAGATCTGCGCGCAGAAATGATCCAGGTGATGAAGAGTGGCAGCGTAATGGCGCCGGAATCTTTGTTAATCCCCAGTATGGCTTTGGGGTTGTTGATGCAACTTCTGCCACTCTTCTGGCCACGAACTGGGCATATTTTCCTACGCTGGTAACAGAAAGTTATCCAAGCGCAGGAGTACAAACGGTTAATTTGCCAATTATTGGAAGCGACAATCTCGTTAGTTCTACAATTACAATAAGCAATAGTTCTATCACGCATATTGAGTATGTGGATGTCATGGTGGAAATAAATTATGACAATTGGGGCCGTTTAGATATTGTTTTGGCGCGAGATGGAGAAAATATTTCTGATCAGTTGGCCTCTGAACACTACTGCTATAGCCTGAGCTATATGCGTAGAACCTGTCCGGTCTATTCTGGTCTATTCACTTTCGGAGTGGCCCGCCATTTTATGGAAAATCCCGAAGGAAATTGGGTGATCAAAGTTAAGGCCAAAGGAGTTTCCGCAAGTACGACAGGAACTTTTATTAATTGGGGGTTAAAGATATATGGCCATTAAAAGGAACCATTTAATTTTTTATCTCTTAATTTTGGGAATGTTACCAGTATATGGATTGCAGGCAGTATCGCTAAGCTATAATACGGGAAAAGAAAAAAAAACCGTTTTTCTTTCAGATGAAGAAAGCTTGATTATAGGAGATCGAGAAGGTGATGGTAAAATCGAGGGCCGACTTGAGACAGTAAAAAAGAGCAATATTAATCAGGCACAGCGAATGTTCAAAAGCAGTAAAGTTCTTCCACTTTTTTATGATACCCCAGATGGCGGAGGAAGGATTCGTACACTCCCTGGCGGGATTATTGTAAAATTTAAAAAGGGAATTATTGCGACGCAAATTAATTCTTGGGCCAAGCAAAAAAAACTAGAGATAAAACACATTTTTAAAACGCCAGGAAAAGTAATGATTAACTCCCCAGAAGGATTGGCCACTTTGGATTTAATCAATGAAATTATTACCTCTGACTCAATTATCGAGGAGGCCCGACCAAACTGGCTGACAAAGGTCGAGGCAAAATAGTTTTTTCACGGGACATATTTCTAACAAAACAAAAGAAAATTTTTCATACCCTCTTGTAAAGATTATTTATTGTGATAAAAGGTGGCAAAGATAGCGCCGATTCTTAAAACAGGAGAAATCAAATGAAAAAATTTTTACTAGTATCTTTACAACTAATGGCATTTTTAATTTTATCCTTCTCGGCCTTTGCTACTGCGCCATGGGCCGGTAATTTTGGAGTCATGATAGAACGCGGAGCATATGCCCCCTGCTCTGCTCCTAACGGAATAAATAATGGAAGCATTACTGTTGACAGTTGGACTCGGCAAAGAGCATCCGTTGCACATTTTTGTTTTGAAGTTTATGTAGAGGGCCTGGTGGACAGCACTGGTAATCAGTTTGTTGCTATGCCAAGGATTAATATAAAATATCGCGTCCAAGATAACAGTGATCGACCATTTGGACAGTTTATGCCACAACTATTCGGGCGCAAAGGTAATAACTTAATTTTCGGATTTGATTTACGTACACTTGATCCTTACAACATGACGGGAATTCCGGGTGGGGCACCGAACTATGAATTGTACATTGAGCTAGATGGACAAGGATTTGGTTATCAAGGTGACACCTATAAGATTCGCTATCTAGAACATTAGACCGTGCACAGAATGATACTAGCTAAAGCGCTTTAATATCAAATTTAGGATCAGTCAAGGCCTCATAAAGCTGTTGTTTGGTGAATGGTTTTGTAATTATGCCATCAGCATTTTTTCGCAGAGAGTTTAGTTGCTCATTAGAAAAATCAGAAGAGATTCCACCGGTAATTACTAAAATTTTAGGTCGAACTGTTTTTAATTTGCAAACTTCTTCAATTAATTTATCTCCACTCATACGTGGCATTTTCATGTCGGTGATAATAAAATCATATATTCCCATGCGTGCCTTTTCTAGGCCTTCTACGCCATCTTTGGCCGCATCAACTTCTAGTCCAAAAAATTCTAAAAAATGATGCAACAAATCTCGAAGGAACTCTTCATCGTCAACAATTAAAACTCGCCCTTTAATTTTTGCAAGCAATTCGGTCGGCCGCGGAAAGGAAGAAGGGGTAGATGTTTTTCCTGTTACTAAGATGGTAGATTCGCGCTCCTCTCGATAAAGCGGAAGTTCAATAGTAGCAGTAGTGCCAACATCCCTTGTACTTTCAAAATTAATTTTTCCCTGGAAAGAGTGAATGATTGCTTGAGAAATACTAAGGCCTAGGCCTGTTCCCTGGCCAACCGGCTTTGTTGTCCAGAAAGGATCGAACATCTTTGATAAATACTGTCTGTCAATTCCTGTACCGTTATCCGCGATTTTTAAGATGATTTTTTCGGAAACCGTTGAAACATCGATGGTAATTTGGCCATCGATCTTTTTTTCAACAATAGCATCGCGAGCATTGTTTAAAAGGTTCATTAATACTTGCTGAAATTTTCCGTGATTGAGTTTTACAAGGTTTTCTTCGCTGTGAAAAAAAGTTTTAACAACTATATTTGATTTGTTATATATATTTTCACAAAGTCCCAGAACCTCTCCAATTATTTTGTTAAGGGAGATAATTTCCACAAGGTCAGTGTCGTTACGAGCATAGGTGCGTAGGCCGGAGACAATGTTTGCAATACGGTCAATCGCTCTATCTTGTCGGTCCAAAATCTTTTCAACATGAGAAGTGTCATCTCCTGGTACACATTTAGATAAATAGTCATCTTTTAAAATGACAATATTCCCTTTCAAAATTGCCAGAGGATTGTTTATTTCGTGGGCGACCCCGGCGGCCAAGGTACCAATGGATGCTAGTTTGGAAGAATGAAATAGTTGTTCCTGGGTTTTTCGCTGCTCTTCTTCAAATTTTTTTCGCGCAGAGATGTCAGTATGAGTGCCGATAACGCGAACGACAGCACCTGCACTGTTTTTGTTAACAACTTTTCCGCGATCCAAAATCCATTTATAAGTTCCATCTTTACAGCGCATTCGGTGTTCGTTTAGATAAAAAGGAGTTTTTCCATCAAGATGCAATTTTAAATCAGCGAAAACGCTGGAGCGATCTTCTGGATGGACGCGGGTATCCCATTCAGAAAGATCATTTCCAATGTCAGTATCATCATAACCCAACATCTTTTTCCACTGAGGAGAAAAATAGACTTTGTTCGTTACAGCATTCCAGTCCCATACGCCATCACCAGAACCATCAAGCGCAAACTTCCACCGCTCTTCACTTTCTTGTAAGCGCTCTTCGGCCATTTTTTGTTCAATAATTGCCCAAGCAGTATCGGCCATATATTTAGTAGCTTTGATATCTTCTCCCGTGTAATTACAGGCCTTGTTCCCTACTCCAAAGACTGCCACAATTTTTTCGTTACGCAAAATGGGAACAACCAGCTCTCTAATTATTGGTGCGTGGCCGGAGGGCAACCCTTTTTTATTGGTAAGTGTTGCGTAGTCATTATGAACAACCGGCCTTCTTTCTTTAATACAATCAACCCAAACGCCAGCAGCGGCAATTGAATAGTGTTGCCCGCGGCCTTCTGCCTTACAAAACTTAGTCATGGTTTTTGTCGACCAGGCCTGAAGTGTTAAGTTTTGCTGGTCGTCATCAACGAAGTGAGCAAATCCTATTTGACTGTTGGTGAGTTCTTCCGTTATATCTAAGGTCTCTTGCAGTAATGCAGAAAGAGAGTGGGTCTGAGCATATTCAGAAAGCGCAATACGAGCATTTAAGGCCATCTCCATTAGCTTATTTTCGGTAACGTCGCGCGCCACTGCGTAAATAAGATCTCCTTCAAGGAAAGAACGCCACTCAATCCATCGGTAGTTACCATCTTTGGCCAGATAGCGATTTGTGAAATGGGGAATTGATTTTTGTGATTTAAGAGTAGAAATCGCTTCGATGGTAGATGGTAAATCATCTGGATGAATAAAATCAAAAAATTTCCTACCCACCAGCTCTTCTACCGAATGGCCCAAAACTTCAGTCCAGGCAGGATTAAGACGCAAAAAATAACCTTCAACATTAGCGATACAGATTAGATCTAAGCTTTTTGTAAAGTAGCGATCCAGCTCTTCTGTTTTTTTCGTAAGAGCATTGCTGCGGTTTTTAAATTCAGTAATGTCTTGTACCTGGACCAAATATCCGCTTCTTTCGCCATTAGTATCTGTTAGTGGTGTTATAAAAATATCTAGAACTATTTTTCCGGATCTACTGGTGTTGTATAGTTTTAATTTCTTTACCAAATCAAAATTAAACTCACTGTTATATTTAATTATCTCGCCTTGGCGCATCCTCTCCATCATTGGTAATGGGATGTTGGGGTCTTCGAATAAATTAAATCCAACAACCTCATTAATTGATTCAATGCCAAAAATTTTTAGACATGCTTCATTTGCATGCTGTAGTCGGCCCTGTTTATCATATAGTTCCTTGCCAATAGGTGATTGTTCAAAGATTGTTTGAAAAATATTTTGGTGCTCAGAAAAAAAATCCTGATGATCGGCGCTGTTGTCTGCTTTCATTATTTGTGGCATGTGAGATCCGTAAAATTAAAAATGATCTAGTTAAGATAATATCATCTCTTTTTAAAAAAATAAGACAAACCCTTTTTCCCCACAAAAAACAAATATAACAAAAGAAAAGTGCTTCGGTCGGCCTATTTGAAAATTGAGACATATAATTTTTTCACAACTTGGCACCTCCTGAATTTCTTTTTTGATCCAAACAGCAAAACATGCTAGGTTGATGCCTATGAAAAAATCAAGTTTGGTCTTTACCTTTTTAGGTGTTGCTTTAATGGTGTTTTTATCAACCATTTCTTACTCCTCCTTGGCCGTTGCCTCTTCCTCTATAGACTCGCCTGAAGCTGTTGAGCACAGAATTAAAGAGCTGGCCGAACAATCACTATATTTGCGGTTACGCTATATGGATTTAATCGAAGAGTATTCGTCTGGCCGGCTGGGGCGCGCACAACAGGCAATGAACTATAAACTTCAGGAGATTCACACGGCACTTATCGGCGATGTTGATTTGGAATTAAGGCGACTTCGCGAAAGCAAATAGAACTAACTCACTAAATGCCGAAAAATTTGATTAAAAAATGAGACGAAAAGAGTCGAGATACATTTCTGATTTTGTCAAAATACTGATTAAGTCCTCGCGCTGCTTCTCCAATAAGAAAATTTCATCTCTATTGTCTTCACTGTTTTTTTTACTTAATTCTTGCAGACGCGAAATCTCTTTATCATGAAACAAAACGACATCGTTTCTAAAACCATTCTTAATAGACGGCAGTGATTGAATGGCAATGCGCTCTGCGATTTTCAGGGCGGCCAATATTGTATCTCTAGGAATTTGCGCCAAAAGTAGAAAAGAATTTTTATCGTTAGATGAAATATCTAAAATTTTCTCATCCATTTGTTCTTTACTGTACTTTTTCGAATAGTCATTTCCTTCTGTGTCGGTCAAGGTGCGAATAATTTGCGTGGGGAAAAAACGAAAGGTGGGAACTCCTTTTTGGGCCAAAGATTTAAAAACATAAATAGACTCAAAGATGATTTTTTTGACGCTGCTATCTTTCCAGCGGCCAACAGAAACATTGCCAAACTCGTTACTTAAAATAAGCTCAATTACTCCAGCGGCCATAGGATGATCCCAAGATAGAAAAGTAAAATCTTCCCGCTCTAGAGCGCGAGCACGATCATAGGTGATAGTAATTCCCTTGTGGGGGAGTTCTGGAAAGTGAGGAACATACATGTTATCTCCCGGGCGGATATAATGCGAGCTTTTATCAAGATCCTCCTCCTCTACTCCAAGATGATGGAAAACTTTATCGAGATACATCTTCAAAATTGATGAACGATCACTTTCTTTTATTTGAGACACAAGAGAAGCAGCAACATCATTGTTAAAAGAATTAAGTTCAACAAGAAGATCCTTGCCTGCTTCTAATTCTTGTTTCAGTTTTTTATATTCCTCCCTAGTATAAACAAGAAGATTCGATAATGCCGCGGATCGACTTTCCTTGTGATCATCCAAGCAGGCATTATGCAGTTGCTGCTGGCATAAATTGAAAATTTGTTCACTTCCTTTTACTGTGTAACTGAAGGCGTCAAGTCCCTCTTTATACCAAAGAAAAAGAGTCTCCTCCCAACTATTGCTGACGTATGGAAGGTGAATAAAAATATCTCGTTTTTGTCCAATGCGATCTAGTCTTCCAATCCTTTGCTCAAGCATGTCGGGATTATTTGGTAAATCAAACATTACCATCTGACTGGCAAATTCAAAATTTCTCCCCTCACTGCCAATCTCGGTACAAAGCAAAATAGTAGCGCCATCGGGTTCAGCGAAGTAGGCAATCTGTCGATCGCGGGCCATAAGTGTTAAGTCGCTGTGAAAAAGGGCAATTTTAATATTAGGAATATTCTCCTTTAAGATGCGTTCTAATTGCAGAATCTTCTTTTTGGAGCGACAAATTAAAAAAATCTTTCCTTGGCCTTTATTATTTAAAAAATTAATTAGCCATTTGCTTTTTAAATTAAATGCCACCGTGCAGGAGTCATCATTTTCATGGCCTGCGATCTTTTGTTTGGAGTTATTAATTATGGGATATTCTTTTAAAATTCTACGGGGGAAAAATTCAAATTGTCCCTCCATTGTTGTTCGACTATTTCTGAAAAATACGCGGCCAGTGCCATACTGGTCAATCAAGTTTTCTATTTGCGAATGAGGCATTGTAGGTATCTGTAGCGCCAATTCTCGATATTTTTCTCGTTCTGCAATAAATTTATCTAGATCACAAAAACGTTTGGGGTCGATAAGATGTAATCTTGCAAAATGGCCTTCAATACCAAATTGTTCAGGGGTAGCGGTTAGCAAAATTAGGCCAGGAGATTTTTGAGAAATTTTTTGCACAATTTGGTATTCAATGCTGCTGCCATCCCGACCCCACTTGAGTTGATGTGCTTCATCAACGGCCACTAAGTCCCACTCAACCTCATTGATTAAATCAAATGCCAGGGTAGATCCTTTAAGCAATCCAATATTACAAATTACAAGTTCACTTTCAAAAAAAGGATTTTTATCTTCGTCGCGATATTCTTCTTGATTAATCACTCGAAAACGTAAATTAAATTTACGATACATTTCAACAAACCACTGATAAGTAAGGCCGGTTGGAACCAAAATAAGGACACGACTAACACGATTGTCTAGAAGAAGTTTGTGGATAAGTAGTCCGGCCTCAATAGTTTTCCCCAGGCCAACTTCATCTGCCAATAAAACTCTCGGAGCAACATACTGGGCAACTTTATTGGCCAAATAGAGTTGATGAGGGATAAGCGCTAAACGGCAACCGAGAAATCCTCGCAGCGGGTTTTGCTGTAATCGCTGCTCATGCATAAGTGTCTCATAACGGAGGCCGAAGATTGCCGATTTATCAAAAGAGAGATTAAAAAGGCGGGCCTCCGGACGATTAAAGTGAATAGAAGAGTCTAATTCCGTTTCACTAAAACTTTTGCCATCACCCAGATAGGTGATAATTTCGTCATTGCCACCGAGGACTTTTAAAATCTCGATAACTTCCCCATTTAAATTTTTTACGCGATCGCCAATTTGAAAAACAACTCTTCTGATTGGAGCGTTGTTTTGGCCATAGGTTCTGATTTGCTTAGCACTAGGAAAAAAAAGAGACACCTTTTTATCGGCGACCATCTTTATTATTCCCAGGCCCAGTTCTGGCTCAGTATCGCTAATATAGCGGGCCCCAATGGGTATATTTTTATAGTGTGACATCGAATAAATTAAAACAGAATTAATAGAAACTTAACAGGGGAATTGTTTCTTCCGTTCACTATCTCTAATATCATTAGTCTGTCAGATGCAATGAAAAAGTGGATTTATAATACTTCGAACTTGACCAAAAAGATCGGAGCTTTTTTAAAAATATTTTTGCTATCTGAGCGCTCCTTTCGAAAAGCAAATTATGCTCTATCCGGCGATAACGCATAGAATTTTAGACATTTGAGAACTCCTCCTCTAGAATCTTTATGGCGCACAATTTGTATGCCAGCAACAGTACTAACTTTTTTCTCTTCTGTCGCGGGCCAATATCTGTGGAGATTCAATGAAAGAAAATTTTTTTAGCAAATTGTTATCTTTTCTCATCCTGACCTTGGCGATTTCTTGCGCCTCTGCCCCTCCTCCCCCAAAGGGGCCTGTGGACAAGTTACTTTTGGCAACAGGAATGGATAAGCAGATAATGGCAATAGATGATAATATACAGGCCCATCTTTCTGCTCAAAAAGAAAAATCAAAAATGTCTTCATCTCAATTTGTTAAATTTGAAAAGATCATAGAAGAATCATTTGATTCTTCTCAGCTATTGCTGCAAATTCGCGATGCCTTTGAAAAGGAACTTTCTTCTGAAGAAATAAACAGCATACTGACAATATACAACAGTACTCTTATGAAGCGAGTTACCAAGCTTGAATCAATAGCATCAGAACCTTCTGCACAACAAGCAGTAGTAAAATATGCAGAGGGTTTCGAGGCCAATCCTCCTGGCCAGAGACGTGCTCAGCTGGTTGTTGAACTCGATCTGTTGGCAATGCAAACAGAGATTGGGTTTGCAATTGCCAAAGAAATGATCTTTGGGATTATGTATGGGATAAATTATGCTCTACCAAAAGATAAGCGCATGACGCAGCAAGCGCTAGATTCAATTTTAGACGGAATGGTACCAGGGTTGCGTAAAAATATTTATAACACAGTGGTAATAAGTAATTTGTTCACGTATAAAGAATTATCTGATTCTGAATTAGCAGACTATGTCGCCACACATAAGCGGCCAGAAATGACAAAGATGAACAACTTGTTTGCGATGACAATAATCAAAGCACTATCAGCCGCAAGCACAAAGGCCGGGAAAAGAATTGTTGAAGAATTTTCAAATGAACAATAGACAATTATCCATAATGGGCCGGCCCAATATTTATATTTTTTAATTTTATTTTATTCTATTCTCTCCAAACAACTTCTGGGCCGTTGCTCTTTTGAACGTTTAAAAACCTGGCCAGAACAAAAAAATAATCAGAAAGCCGATTAATAAAAATTAAATTGATTTCATCGCGCTCTTCTGAGATTTCTTCCCCAAAACGAATAAGTAGTCGTTCGGCCCGTCGACAAATCGTTCGACAGACGTGAGAGAGACATGATGAATTTGTTCCTGCCGGAAGGATAAAGTTAGAAAGCGGTGGCAGCGCACTATCTAAGAAGTCAATTTGCTCTTCAAGGTCTAGAATATTTTGCTCAGAGATTCTTTTTAATTTATGTTTTTCATGAAATTTAATCTCACAGGCCAAGCGACTTCCCATAACAAAAAGTTGATTTTGAATTTGCTGCAATGAGCTAGAAACAGTATCGAAAGGTGCCGCATAAGAAGAAAGAGAGCTGGCCAGCAACCCAACAAAAGAATTTAATTCATCAATAGTACCGTAGGCCTCAACGCGCAAATTGCTTTTAGAAACTGTTGTGCCAGAGACCAAAGAAGTCTCTCCCTGGTCACCTCGTTTAGTATATATTTTTGATTTAAATTTTTTGCTCATTTCTCACAACTCTTTGCCAAATAATGGTGGCCAATAAAATTATAATAGAAATAATTTGAGAAGTAGAGAGCTGTCCGTAAACTCCACGAACAATATCTCCTCGGAAAAACTCCAAAAAAAAACGTAAAAGAGAATATGCCCCAAGATATAAAAAGATAATTAAAGAAGGAGACTTTTTTTGAATAAGTTTTTGGCGCAAAACGAAGGCCAATCCCAGCAGTAAAAACGCCTCATATAATTGAGTAGGATGCCGATTATCGTTATGTAGATGAATAGACCAAGGAACGTTGCTAGCAGATCCGTAACAACAACCGGCCAAAAAACACCCAATCCTTCCTAATGCATGAGCAAGTGCCAGTGGAAAAGTGATTTGAGCAAAAAGTTCAAGGGTTAATACTTTCTCAAAAAAATTGTAAATAAATAGAAAAAGTGCTCCGGCCATTAGGCCACCATAGAAAACGAATCCACCACCAAGCCAAAAATTATCATTTGAAAAAAGCTGTAGTGCTTGGCCTCGATCATTAACCGAAAATATTAAAAAAGCGATTTTTGCTCCAACCCATCCAGAAAGAAATAATCCACCAAAAAAAATATGGAATTTTTGAGAAGTCAAAATAGTGCGATCTTCTACTAATATTTTTTTGGCAAAATTATAGGCAATTCCCCAGGCCAATCCTAGAAAAAGTGGATAAGCATAAATAGTTAAAAAGTGTGATTGAAAAAGTATGGGATACAATTAATTACTGTCCCTTGTCATTCTCCGCAACTGGCCCATCTGTCGAGGCCAATGATTCTGCCTTGTGGAAAAAAACTAAATCAACAATCAAAACTGCCGCACCAATAGTTATCGAGGAGTCTGCGACATTAAATGCCGGCCAATGATATGTACCATAAAAACAATCAAGAAAATCTACTACGTAGCCATAGGCGATGCGGTCAATTAAATTGCCAATACCCCCTGCCAAAATCAAGGTATATCCTGTATTTAAAAAAACAGCATTATTGCGAGAAAGCCAGATCATTCTTCCTAGCCAGACACCAAAAATAATTGGCGCTCCCAGTAGAAAAATTTTGCGAACAATTTCTCCTGCCGATGCCAAAAAACCAAACGCCGCACCAGTATTTCGCACATAGGTAATACTAAAAAAATTGGCGAGAACAGGAATGGATTCCCCTTGATAAAAATTTGTTTTAATAAATATCTTGGTAATCTGATCGAGAATGATTATTACCGCCAATATGATAGCAACTCTAATTATTCCATTGTCCCTCTGTTTCATCTAATAATATTCCTTGGGGTTGATCTCGTATTTCTCAATTTTACGAAGCAGGGTCTTTTTGGGAATATTGGCCTTTAAAGCAGTTTGATTTATCTTACCTTTGTTCATCATTAAGGCCTGAATGATGAATTCTTTTTCAAAAATATCTTTGGCAACTTGAAAATCCATGGAAACTTCAGTGCTGCGATTTTTAATGGTAAAGGTGAACTTCGCATCACCAGTATTGATGCCAGAGGTATTTGTACCATCTTCTCTATCTAATACAGAATTTTTAATTCCATCAAGATCGATCATTTCGCTATTGTCGCGCTCAGTGTCACTATTTGGATCTGCTGCCAGGTGGCCTTTTATATTTTTACGTAAAGTTTCTGGAAGAGACATTAGGCCAATATAGTCAGTATATTCCACAATGAAAGCGTGCTCTATTACGTTTCGAAGCTCGCGAATATTTCCTGGCCAGGCATAATCGGTCATGGCCTTCATGGCATCAGGACTAACTCCTTTGATACTAAGATTGTGAACATTGTTGAAATATTTTATATAATAATCAACCAAATGTGAAATATCAGAAATTCTCTCGCGCAACGGTGGCAGATAAACGGGAAGAACATTTAAGCGGTAAAAAAGATCTTCTCGAAATGTTCCAACTTTAATCATCTCTTCAAAATGTTTATGAGATGCCGCAATAACGCGAACATCCACATTGACGGTACGGTTGGAACCAACAGGAGTAAAAGAGCGCTCCTGTAACACGCGCAATAATTTTACCTGCATCTGTGGGCCAACATCTCCAATCTCATCAAGAAAAATAGTGCCACCATCTGCATATTGAAATTTACCAATTTTGCGTTCTGATGCGCCAGTGAACGCCCCTTTTTCATGGCCAAATAACTCCGATTCAATAAGAGTGTCCGGAATTGCCGCCAAATTTATTGTTACAAACTTCCCGTCTTTGCGAGGCCCGTTGTAATGAATGGCCTTGGCCACTAGCTCTTTTCCTGTTCCTGATTCTCCGCGAATTAACACTGGAGTGTTGACTTGTGCAAGTTTATAAATAATGTTGAAAACTTTTTTCATTTCATGCGACTCACCAACAAAAGAGTCGCTTGATTCCCCACCCAAAGAAAGTTTGGGGGCAGAAAAAGCAGAGGTTTCAACTAAAGATCGTGCTTTCAATGCGCGCTTAATTAAGGCCACGAGGTTGTCAGATTGAATTGGCTTTTCTAGGTAATTATAGGCCCCTTCTTTGACGGCCTTTACCGCATCCCCCACATTAGAATAGGCGGTCAGAATAAGAACAATAATTGAGGGATCATGTTTTTTTATCTCTACAAGCGCCTCAATTCCCGTCATCTCTGGCATGTTTACGTCCATTACGACGAGATCATATTTTTGGCGCAAAACAGCGTTAACTGCCTCCCGGCCATTATCGGCAACTTCTACAATGAAATGGTGAAATTCTAAGGCCTGCTTAACCGATTCTTGCAAAACCTTATCATCATCGACAACCAATACTTTATGCATTTTATTACGCTCCTAGCTAAGCTGCACGCGACGCTCGTCTCCTTATCTTTATACATTTTTTAATTTAACTTTAAAAGCAGTTCCTTCACCCAGTTTGGATTCCACAGAAATAGTTCCACCGTGAAGCTCCACAAAATATTTTACAAGAAATAGTCCCAAACCAGAACCTTTGATAGAGTGATTGGCATCATTTTTTACCCTATAAAATTTATCAAAAATTAAATCTAAGTCTTCAGCAGAAATACCAGGTCCACTATCCGCAACTTTTACATAAACCCATTCCGCATCATCCCAGGTTTCGATTTCAATTTTTGCCTGGCGTCCAGAATATTTTAATGCGTTTTCCACCAAGTTGGAAATAACTCGCTTCATCAGCACAACATCAATTTGAATTGGATAAAGAGGAGAGGTTTTTAATAAAAGAGTGCTTTCTTTGTTGGCCGCTTCAAAGCGAAGTTCCTCTACTACACTTTCCACCACAGTGTTTATATCTTTTGAAGCAAGATTTAGCTTTAGATTATGCGACTCTACCTTGGTTAAATCTAGAATAGAGGTTATGAAGCGATTTAACTCCTTAGTAGAGTCAATTATTCCAACCAGGCCCTTGGCCAATTCTGGATGATTGTTTTTGTGCTGTTGCAAGAGAACATCGGCCATTCCTGCAATTTTTGCCACTGGAGTTTTTAGATCATGACTCATAAGTGAGATAAAATTTTGTTTTAAATTTTCTACTTTTCGTAAAAGTTTTGTCTCTTCCTGAATTGCAAAACGACGCTGATATTCATTGATTGCCCGGAAGGGAATTAAAATATAATAGACAATAACCACCGTCAGAAGAATATGCACTGTATATAGCCACAGGCCAAAGACAGAAAACAAAATGGTAGAAGTGAGAAAAATTCCGATAGTGACGCCAACGGTAATCAAAAGTCCCCTTGTTGGCCGAACTTTAGAAATTATTATTGATAAAACCACCGCAATTATCAGAGATAAAAAATTAGTAAGCATCTGCGGTAGCTGTTGAACTGTTTTTTCCAAAATCAAAGACTCAATCATTTCCGCATGAATCGTTAGTTGTGAGACATCTTTGTTTTCGGTGTTGAAGGGGGTTAACATAAAGTCGGCACGACTAGAAAAATAAGAAGAACCAATTAAAACTATTTTATTAGAAAAAAAGCCCTTAGGAAAATTTCCTACGGCAACCCGATGAAAAGGAATTCGACTAATCCGGTGCTTGTTTTCTAGAGGGGATGTGTGATAGCGGAAAAGAGAATAAATCGCATCTGCCTCCTTATCGTAATAAGCCCCCTTAATTAAATTCTCATTTAGTTGTGGTAATCCCTTTATTGCGCGATAAGTGTTTGCAATCCAAATGTGTAGAGTACTCTCGCCCGAGATATTAAGTGCCATTCTTCTGGCAACATCGTCTTTGGAAAAAATAGTTTTATCAGAATTAATGGTGGCAGAAGAGTATCCCAAGTCTCTTAGTTTTTGTGGAGGAAGAATCTCACTATTGTCTTCCAAAAAAGTAGCAAAACGAAAAATTCCCCCATGATTTTTATATGCGTACACTGCCTCTTTAAATTTATCAATATCGCTATTTTCCTGCGCAGATTTTGGCTCGTTTAATTTTACTAAATAGCTAATGATGCTTGGCCGATCTTTGGCCAGGCGGTCAACAAAACGTTCATGCGAAGCATAAGTATAGGGATATTTTTCTCCTAAAAAATCATCACTTTCATCATCTAAAGTAATTAAAACGATATCATTATGAAAATTAATGCCCCAGTCGTAGACAATACGCCAATCATATAGCACCGACTCTAGCGTTGAAAAAGAGTATTGAAAGGAGAGCACAACAAAAATGAGCGTAAAAAAAAGAGGATAATACCCAGCAAAATCTGTTTTATTTTTTCCTGTTGAGTCCTCTGATTCCATTTTTACAATTCCTGTTAATTCAATATTACAATTATTGCGAAAATCATCGGCCACTTAAATTTGTATGTGCCGATTGCAGTGCATTAATAATATGATCACCTGTATGGACGGGAACTAATGAAAGTTCGTTGGTTAAGATATCAAGAAAGTTAACGACATTTGTGCGCTTAATTTCTACCTCTGAAACTTTATAAATGGCCGCTTTGTAAAGCTGATCGCTGCCAAAAACAATTTTGATTTTTCGGGAAATAATTTTCTCAATATCTACATCGTTAAAAACTTTTCCCTTAAGAAAAAAAATGGGAATCAAAAAATAAACTAAGATGTTTTTTATAGTTATGACTAGAGGGTCTTTCGATGTAATGATAAACGGCCAAAGAATTATCGAAAGCAGTGTGGTTACAAAAGTTTTTTTTGCCACTGCGTCATATCGAAGTCGGGCAATTGCAGAAAATATAATTTGGCGAAACTCTTCTGGTGAAAGAATTGAGGCAATTGTGTCACCAATGATTATTGAGGGGCGGCCAAAGAAGGAAGCGACTAAAAAAATATTGTTTTGGCGCTTGCTGCTTCTGTAGTAATCAATGTGCATTATATTTAATTGTGCCTGAAAGCTGGCCAGAGTACTCTCCAAAGCAAGCTCTCGACGCATGGCGGCAGCGCCAGTGGTCCACAAAATTATTTTGTCTGAAAAAGCGAGAAAAAACAGCACAATCAGGAGGCCTAGAGATAGTCCGATTAATCCATATGTTGGGTAGAAGAAGGAAAAAAGGAAATCAATAAAAATAAAATGCAAAACCACAATGGCCAATACCGTAAACAGATAGAAATATCTCCACATGCCATTAATTAAATACATTTTGACGCTCCGACTTAACTAACATTATTACACGAATGGTTCTAAATTATAGACAATACTTCTCGTTACGGCTATACACATTGAGCTTGTTTCGGCATTATGCTTGACAAAATCGAAAGTATTTTAGGTTGCACTAAATTTGAAATATTAAGGAGAGGGTGAATTATGCGATTTGACCGTTTATTATTTGGAACAGCTGGCATCCCAAACAGTACTGTTAGAAAGAGTAATCCGATTGAAGGCGTAAAACAGATTCACGCGCTAGGACTTGACTGCATGCAGCTTGAATTTGCTCACGGCGTACGCATGAAGGATGAAGTTTCTTCTGGCCTACGTAAGGTTTCCTATGAGCTAGGAATTCCGCTAACGTCTCATGGCCCTTACTACATTAATTTAAACGCTCGCGAACAAGACAAAATTGACTCATCCGTGGAGCGAATAATTCAGACCGCTAAAATATCTGATTTGTGCGGGGCAGAGTCGATGACCTTTCATGCGGCATTTTATATGAAAGACTCTCCTTATGATGTATTTGATTTGGTGGAAAAAAGTCTTAATGTTATCGAAGAGCGATTAAGCAAGTTGGATATTGAAATTGAATTGCGTCCGGAGTTGACCGGCAAGACCAGTCAATTTGGATCCCTTGATGAACTTGTGACTCTGACAAAGAATGTAAACTCCTGCAAGCCTTGCATGGATTTTTCACATCTTTATGCACGCACTGAAAAATACAACACCTATGAAGAATTTTGTGAGGTTCTGGATTCTCTTCGCAGCAAATTAGGTGATGAGGCACTCAGAAATATGCATATTCACATTTCAGGAATTAGCTCTAATTCTAAAGGTGATCTAAAACATTTGAATCTCGAAGATTCTGATTTTAATTGGCGAGACCTAATGCGTGCACTTAAAGATAAAAACTGTCGCGGCTATGTTATATCTAATAGTCCCAATCTAGAAGTAGACGCCAAAATGTTAAAAGATTACTACATGACGCTTTAGGCAGCCTTGACCACATCTATTGCGGTTAGTTTGTCCTCTAGTTCTAGATAGTTTTTTATCCATTGAATATTTTCTCGTCGGGCCTCTGGGATAAAGGCCATATATATTTTCTGATTATTTACGAATAAAATTAAATCTGATTTGCATTCAGCAAATGGGAGTAGAACGTTAAAAAGAGCATCGTAATCATTCTCGGCATTGATAATTAACAGAGCTGACTCATTAAGGCGGGCAGATCTATGTAGTTGTTCAAAGACAGACCAATTAGATGGAATGTCTAGTTCCATTTGGTTAACATAAAATCGATAGCATGCCGTTGGCGCTTGATACTTAAATTCATAGATTTTAATATTTTGAGCAGAAAGGTGATTTTCTAGGGTTGATTCAATACTCTCGTTTCTGTCAGTACTTTTATTTTTTAGATCAAAATATTTATAAAGATCAGAGGGCGCGGCCGCAGACTCTTCTTTGGAGACATTCTTATAGGTCTCCTCTAAAAGCATTCCAATAAATCCATCTTCTATGGCCGATTCATTCATGGCAAACTAATCGGAAAAATATTAAATTAGATAATTGGGCCCCCAATAAAAAATAAAGGGAGGAATATTTTTCCGGCAACCTAGTTCAATGAACGTTAAAGAGAGGATTTGTTGTCTATATTGGTTTTTAAATTTTTCACGTCAGCAACCTTCCAAATACCAGCGTCGAGGGCCATGGTTGCGATTTTTTTGACTTCTACCGAGAACTCTTTTTTATCATTTTGATAAGTATCATAGGCGATTATATATGTTATGTTACACTCCCCAATTGTATCATCACATGTTTTGAATAAAATTTTAAACTTAGACAGTCGTTGCTGCTGAGTTTCGGCAATTATTTTTGCCAACTCTTCGTCAGACTGTTCCAGTAAAGAGGCCTTAAGTTGGCCGGACACCATTGAGAGCATATCTTCGCGATTTTGATTATTTGAAAGTCGATAATCGATATAACGCTTAAGGGCAGTTTCCGGAACATTTTCTACCTGACAAGAAAAAATAAAAAAAATAGCGAGCGCATAAGACAAAAATTTTTGCATAAAAACCATCCATCTAGATTTCAGAATATTGATCATATCCTCGATCTGTAATAATTGAAAAAAAATCTTTCCATTTTAAATCAAGATCATGTTCATCTTCGCCTTCAAAGAATTTTATTCCAACACCATTTCCATATCCAGAAATAATTTCTCCCCATTGGCAAAATTCTTTTCCAGCAAAAGAAATATATATTTTCACATTTTTCTTAATTGTTTCATCGAACTCATCATCAAGCGCAATAAAACAGCCAACCTCGTCCCAGTTGGTCATGATTCCTTTCATGGGATCTCTAAACTCGGCCAATAATTCAACCTGAATGTTATAAAGCGATTTTTTTCCAATCATGCTAGTGGAAAATCCAGGGACGTAGACGGATTCATTTAATTCAAAGTGCCAAAACAGATAGAAAAAGTATGCTAGAACAACGTAAAGGCCATTCATAAGCAGAATAATTTTATCAAGTTTTGTAAAAAAAGTAGCAAACCCGTTATAGATGACAAAAAAAGAAAAAAGGGCAAAAAATATTTTAGAAATCCTATTTGCGTATAAAACAGAAAAAATGGATAAAAGACTGAGTAATACCATCGTCTTTTCCGTTGTAAGCAAGGATACAAATTTCTCTAAATCAAACGAGGAGACTCCTGTATTAATAGAGTTTTGAATATGCACAAAAAACAGAGAGAGAGAGATAAAGAGCACCATGTTGCGCATGACGGTGCTTCTTTTGTATAGTTTTATCTGCATAGAAATATAATCACCTTGCTTACTATAATAAAAAAGTTATTCTATTACATGGTACTATATTAACCGCTAAGAACCAATTGTCTTTTTTATGAATGAAGAAAAAATTCCCAAGCTTGTAATTTCCTCTCGCTGTGTTCACTGCGATTATTGTCGTCTGTTGTGCCCAAACGCGGCCATTATAAAAACAAAAGAAAGTTATTATATAGAAACGTGGGCGTGCACAATGTGTCATATCTGTGCAGAGCTATGTCCTGCAAATTGTATTAAGTTGGCCTAGTCCTATAAAAAATTTCAGAAATACCTTTTTCAATTATAAAATCTGCTGTTGTATTATCGATCACGATTTGCTGCTTATCGGAAGGACAAAAATATGCATGTTCTCCGATAACTTTTTTAAAATCAAAAACATGATGTTTTATACAAAAAGCGAGAAAATCTCCACCGTTGGATGGGGAATGTTGGTAATTTACTAATGCTGAGAGAAGGGCGGCCATAGAGTCTTTATATCGATTTAATGTCCCAAAGTCCCAATATTCTGAATTATCTGGAGTTTCGACTTGCACAAGACTGTTTTTATAATCAGCGACACTTTGAAAAAAAGAAGATGGGCCATTTACCGGTGAAAGTGTTTTAAGATTGATTAAGCTAGTGCCAGAATAGGTTATGTACTGAGAGGGTAATCCGGAGTGATATTGCTCAATATTTGTTAATTTTTTTTGCTCAGAAATAATTAATCGATTATATCCAGAAACGGAAGCAGCTTTAAGGCCAAAAAGAATTGCGCGGAAGGCAGAGAGTTCTAATCTGGCCTTTTGAAATATTTTATTATCAAAAAAATAAAATTGATCACCACTTATAACCAATAGATGCCCGTCATATTTCCCAAGGTAATTTTGTGCGACATTGTGAATCGGCCCCCCAGAAAGCAGAAGTTCTGGCTCGTAGGTTAATTGAACATTTGTGTATTTTTGGCCGGCAAACCATAGTTCAACTTCCTTGTGAAGAAAGTGCGTGTTGATAAAAATTTTCTGGCATCCCAGACTGTTAGCATATTCAATTTCCAATTCAATTATTTTGCGTTCAAAAATTGGCCATAATATTTTAGGAACTATTTTGCCAATACTTCCCATTCGAGTACCAAGTCCCGCTCCTAAAATAAGGCCATACAGAGGAGGTGGCCGCGAAGAAAGAGAGGAATTAGTGCTCATAATAGATTGTAGAGAGAAGAGATCGAATTGCTGTCAGTTTAGGATACTTAAATAGAATTTTTCTTAACTTTTCAAAGCTATGGCCAATATGCTTAATATACCGGACATCACCACGCAAAGAATAAATATAAGAAAAACTTCCAATTGCCTTAAAGACACGCTGGGTGGCCATGATGTCATAAATTTCTAAGAATTCATCATAGGATTTGGTCGAACGTTTTTTAGAATCTAGATTATCCCAGTAATATTTTTTCAATTTATCTACATTCTGTTCATTTAAAAAATAATAACAGTCATCTAAAACAGAGCAAAGATCATATTGTGCTATTCCCATGCGCGCATCTTGAAAATCAATAGCGATATATTCTCCGTTTTTTACCATAATATTGCGCGAGTGAAAGTCTCGATGTGTAAAAAGGCGAGGAAGGGTGGAAATATGGCCACAAAGCTCACTATAAGCGTTGATTAAGATCGCTTCATCTGCAGATGACAGAGTTGTTTTCATAAATTTATTAATAAAATGTTTTATGGTGAAATTAACCTCGCTCATCAATTTTTCTTGATCGAAGGCCAGCTTATAGAAAGTTTCATTTTTATAATTATCTAGCTTCAGGTGATGAATTTTTAGTAGTAAATCCATACAATGTTGATACATCAAATATTCTTCTGTAATAGATGTAATTTCGGCAGATTTTTTTAACAAAGTAACATTGCCCAAATCTTCCTCTAAAATATAACCCTTTCGAACATCGACATCATAAATTTTTGGTACACGTACACCATTGGCCAACAGGGCCCTCTGAACGCGAATAAATTCATGTTCGCGCTGGCCATCATGAATTGGTTCATCTAAACAGACCACATATGAATCCTTAGTTGTTGTGGCGCGATAATAGCGCCGAGTAGAAGCATCTCCGGCCAGTTTCTCAATTTCGCCAACGCGGCAACAATCTATTTTGCCCTGCTCGATACTGTCATTTATAAGTGTTTCTACAAAAAGTCGTTCACTCTCTTCTGGCCGCATAAAGCACCTCAAATATTAAAAATATCTAGAGGCCAGCGGTTGGCCCCCTTTTCCTTCGGACACGCTAGTAGTATTGCCTTTAATCTCTATTTTTTTTATCTCGCTAATAAAATTGTAAAAATCTTTGGAGGAATTAATTTCCTCTGCCCGGCCATCTCGCTCAGAAATTCCTTTTTGGGCAACAAAGTTTTTGAACATAAATTCTTCTCTAGAAATGTTTCGGGAATTTCCTAGTTGAAGTGTAAAATCCAGGGCATTTTTATTTTGAGTTTGTAGCCAAGTTAGCAGAGCAGAAGAATCATATCCTGCTCGTTGCATGGCAAGATAGGTCCACTTGTTTACTTCTATCTTTGTTTCCAGAGGTAATCTGGTCAGAGACAATATTCGTGCGGTGGAAACATATCCAACAGGAACAATTCGTCTCTTAACATAGATGTGTAGATGACTTCTAATTATTTCGTGGGCCAGTGCGGCCACTAACCACTGTTCATGTTCAAAATATTTATTAATTAAAGCAACGGAGAAAAAAAACTGGCCACCAGGAAGCGAAAAATAAAAAGGTGATGGGTCATTGACGATAAAAAAACGAGGAGAAATAGATTTGTTTAGCAGTAGCTCATTATTGTTAACAATAGTACTGTATATTTTTGTTAAGTATTGCAACGCCTTGTTGCTTGGATCAATGGCAATTACGCTAGGAGCGATAAGGTATTGCTGGCCGATAGATTTCAAATGCTCAGCGTAATCGCGCTCCTCGTATTTTTGATAAAAGAGTAAATGTCCAGGAGTTAGATTTTTAGATGAGCCGAATTGATCATGCCAAACGGAACATCCGCTAGTAAAAAAACCATAAACGATTAATACAACAATTACTAAAAGACGATTGAGAATTCGCATCACGATATAGATTACTTGATAACAGTTAAACTTTCAAATAGACGAAATTTTTTGCCGGCCCTGCGCGATTATTGCTGTTCTGAGGCAATGTCGCGAGTAGGAACGTAGTACAAAGTGAATCCAGCAAAAATAAGATTAGGATCTTTGATCATTGGACGGTTATTGTTGTATATATCTCGCCACTTGGTAGTAGCACCATATACATCCTTAGAAATTATTCCTAGAGTATCTCCCAACTTTATTAACCAGGGATTACCGCGTGGCCCCCAAACAAATTCCTCTTGCGGTTTTTTGTATTTTATAACCGATCCAACCGTAAGCTTTGTTGAGGAGATGCCATTATTGTCATTTTGAATCTGCTTCCACATGCTGTAATCGCCATAAACCTTGAAAGCAATTAGCATAAGGGTGTCGTTAGAGGCCACGGTATATTCACCAAAGTCCTCTCCCAGAGCAACTGCCGGAGCGCGCGATGGTGTAGTAGTTTCGGTGGCGGCGGCCATCTCTTCTTCACTTCCAGGTGCCCGTTCAGCATCTTTGGGAGGTGTTGAATTGTCACTAGCAACCTCTTCGGAAGCAGGCGCTTCATCTACAAGTGCGCTATCATCGTCAGAGTCCACAACAAAGTCAGCATCTTCTGAACTGGTGGCCAAATCTCCACTTTCATCCTCCGCAGATTTATTTCCGCTAGAGCAAGACGCCAAGGCCAGTAAAAGAGTAAGTGCTAAGATAGAATTTAATAGTTTCATACTTTATCTCCCGATTTTGGCCAGTAGATATTTTTTTGGCAATCTACTAACCACTACTCTCTTTCTCGGATTATTTTTTCAGATGTTTAAAAAAAAATTAATATTTTTTTAAAATAATTAAATATCTGACAAAAACGCTTGGCCATTGAGCGAGCAAGAAAGACTTTAATTAATTTCAAATAAAAAGTACAATAGGAGAATGGTTCGCTTTATTATGTCTATACTAATTTTTTTTTTAATTGGCCTTTACTTTCTGGGAAGTGGCAATCTTTTGGCCGCTTCTGCCGTTGATACGTTGGAAAATTCCTCCATTGAAATTGAATCCCCCACACTAATTACCGAGACAATACAGCGAATCTCTCCCACCAAGCGTATTTTTATCATAAGCAATAATAGCAATGCCTATTTTCCCGGAGATTATATTTCGATTATTTTTAGAAATGAGTTGGTGGCCAGGGGGATTACCGCAAAACAGCAAGATAATATTTCGGGAATTAAAATTTTACATATTGATTCAACTCCTCTTTGGAAGCTAATGCGTGAAGGATTGGATGTACAAATTTTACGAGGGGATGATAGTTATTTTCGTCGCAAGACACTTCCGGAGGCCTTGGCCGGTGCAAATATTGATACCGAAGAAGATCTATACAATGAAACAAGTCTTGTGGATGATGATTTGGAGTTTGATGAAAATAAAGATCGTGGCATAAAAACTGATAATGTTATCACTGCCAATTATGGAATGGTGGCCGGAGTAAATAATGATTTTGCTCCCGCAACTTATTTACAACCGTATATTAATTGGGCCTATCAAATTGGAGACAATATTTGGACGGAATTTTGTTATGGAGTAAATTTGGTAGAGGATTTCCCTAGTCTCAAGCTGGCCACGCGCTACACCAATATTACGGCGCGCATTAAATATACCGTCTCGACTCCTTTTTATTCTTACCTGCTCCCCTATATTGGATATCAAATGACAAGGTCGTATAATCCCGTGGCGGGTACCCCGGGAGATGATAAGACTGCCGAAGAGCTAGAAAATGAAAAGCGCTTAATGGATGCCTTGCAAAAAGATGATTTCATTTTCGGGGCAACGCTATTGAAGCGTTTAGTTCCTGGATGGTTTTTGCGAATAGATGTCGGTACTGACATTGTAGGTGGTGGTTTTGGTTTGGAATTTTAAATTATATTGCTTAGCAACTATTTTAGGAATAATCACTTTTATCGTCAGTTGTGGCGTTAAGTCATCTCCGGTGGCCCCCGAAGAGACAAATATTCCCTCTTATTTGGGACAATTTACGCAGTCTCAACCACTCAATAATGACAAGGGTGAAAGCATTGAAGAAATTCTAGAGACGGAAGGTGAAGCGACGGTTCGTGGTAATGAGAATAATTGATTTATTAGGTCAGAAAAGAAAAGCAAAAAATAAGAACTAAAGTTTAGTTCCTTTGTTCTTGATCCATCCTGTTTTCTTCAATACTATATTTCTACTAAATTTCACAAGACAAAGAGAAAAGGAGAAAATATGAATATTTTTGTTTGTATCAAACAGGTTCCGGATACAGAAACCAAGATTGTTCCCATGAAGGATGGCTCCTTTATTGAGACAAATGCGATTAAATGGGTAATGAATCCATATGATGAATTTGCTGTGGAGCAAGCATTGCAAATAAAGACAAAAATTCCAGATGCCAATGTAGTAGTGGTTCGTCTTGGAAAGACGCGAGACACGGAGGCACTGCGTACGGCCATGGCGATGGGTGCCGATGAGGCAATTTTAATTGATGCGGATGATAATTTAGATTCTTATATGACCGCAAAAGCAATCAAAGGGGCAATTTTAAAGTCAGGAAAAAAAGCAGATTTAATTTTGACTGGCAAACAGGCCATTGATGACGATAATTTGCAAGTACCATCATTGCTTGCGCAGATGATGGATCTTCCGTCTGTTTGTGTAGTTGTTGGTTTTGATCTCAATGGATCTGCCCTTACTTTGAAGCGAGAAATAGAGGGCGGGGCAGTAGAAGTTTATAATACAACCCTCCCATGCGTGGTGGCCTGTCAGAAAGGCCTTAACACTCCTCGCTATGCTTCGTTACCGGGAATTATGAAGGCCAAGAAAAAAACACTTACTCAATATTCTTTGGCAGATGTGGGCGTTACAGATGCGGATCGGCGCTTGAAGTATTCTGATTTCCAACTCCCGCCAGAAAAACCACCAGGAAAAAAATTCCAAGCGATGGAAGATGGAACTCAAAAAGTAGTCGTTAATCAGGTAGTCTCTCTTCTGAGAAATGAGGCAAAGATAATTTAATTTGGAACGAAATTTAACGGGGATAAAAAAATGTCAAAAATATTAATTTTTTCAGAAACCAGGAACAATGCTAAAGGTGTTAAGGCCGTTACCTTAGAAATATTAGGGAAATTATATGGCCACGAAGTGGATGTTGCGATAATCGGCGATCTGAGCGAGGAAGCAGTGGCCGCCCTTGCTCAATATGGGGCCAAAAATATTCATTTAATAAAAGGTGCTGGATTAGACAACTATTCTCCCGAAGGATATGCGAAGGCGTTAAAAGGTGTTATTGAAAAAAATTCTTATGACTACGTTTTTTCTGGCGCAACGGCCCTAGGAAAGGACTTACTGCCAAGAGTGGCCGGGATATTTAATGCGGGGATGGCCAGTGATGTAGTAAATTTTATTTTTGAAAACGATATTTTCAAAGGAACCCGGCCACAATTTGCCGGGAAATGTTTATCTAAGGTGGAGATTGTTGGGCCGAGGCCACACTTCATCACTATCCGCCCAAATGCTTTGGGAATGAATCAAACAACGAAAAGTGGGAGCGTTAATAAGATCGCAGATAATTTTGATGCTGGGCCTTTGCGCGCAACTATTAAAGAAATTATCAAAGGTGCCTCTGAAAAATTAGATTTAACCGAGGCCAAGATTATTGTTTCTGGAGGAAGGGCCATGAAGGCCCGCGAAAATTTTAAAGTGCTGCACGATCTTGCGGATGTAATTGGGGCCACGGTTGGGGCATCTCGCGCAGCGGTAGACTCAGGTTATGCGGATCACTCTATGCAGGTGGGGCAAACAGGAAAAACCGTCTCTCCGGCCCTTTATATTGCTTGTGGAATTTCTGGGGCCATTCAACATTTGGCGGGAATGCGAACGTCTAAGGTAATCGTAGCAATCAATACCGATCCGGATGCTCCTATTTTTACCAAAGCAGATTATGGTATTGTTGGAGATCTCTTCAAAGTAGTGCCGATTTTTGCAGAAGAATTTAAGGCCTTGCTTAAAGGCCAAAGCTAGAGATATTTAGATTCGCTTTCAGTGGTTATTTCTTCTTTATTAGGTTCTTCTTCCGTTTGATTTTTGAATTGAAATCCTTCTTGGGATACGAGATCGTTCATCTCTTCCCGTGATTTGACATTTTCTTCTTGTGCGGCCGCGGCTTCTTCGTCAGTAGTGATATTTGGATCTTCGGCCGTTTCTGCTCTGCTAAATTCATCAACTTTTTTAGAAGTGATCTCTGCATCTCTTTCCCTTTTCTCCTCTTCTTGCGCCAGCTTGTTTTCTTCTTGCTGCGCTTGATTATCTTCTTCAGTTAATAGAACTTTTTCATATTCTTCTTGAGAAGCAAAATGAAAGGATAAGTTTTTTAAATCACCTTGTGCAAAGCGAATAGTGTAGCTACTTGGCCCATTCCTATTAATTAGGCCAACTGGTTCATAAGCATTATCATAAACAATACCACCATCTCCAATGGAAGTCCCCGAAATGGCAACTTGTCCTTTGCCATCAAGAGAGATATTCAAATCTTCAATGATACCTGTTTCATCCAGCAAAAAACCATTTTCTCCACCAGAATTTAAGTTGAGGATATTAAGTTTTTCCACATCAGGCGCCCCTGTAACACTAACAAGAAAAAATTCTTGTGCTTCTGCCGGAAGAGGAACTCCTTTCACTCCACTGGTGCCAACTTCTTCTTCGACACCGTCCGATCGTTGTCTGGCCGCCGACATGTATTTAGAGGGTGGTAAATATTTTTGAGCAGAAATAATAGTGTTACCGCCGTTAACTTCCTGAACGAGCTTAATGGCATATGATCCCTTTTCATGAGCTAGATGATTTAGCTCATAGATTTTTCCTATCTGGAATTTTCGATTAATGTCTTCTTCTTTGGATAGATCAATGGTGCTAACTTTGTCGCCACTGTTGCCAAGTAGAACTACTGCTTGATTAGTTCCTTCCTCACACATCAAAGTAAATTTAACAATGCGATTACTTTTTATGCCGGTAGAGAAATTTTCGGTAATCAAAAGAATACGCCAATTGCCGTTAATAATCGCAGCAGTACTGTCGCTGCACTCTATATCCATATAACTGATGGCATTAGCAGATGAAGCAATAAATCGTTGGGAGTCATAGTCGAGTCGCGGAGAGAGCGGAAGGCGATCGTTCATGAACTCAGTGGAGTAGGTGTTTATATCACTGATCGTCATAGCTGCTATCACGACCGCACTAAGGCCAATGGTTAGAAGCATTGATTTCATTGACAGTCTAAAAAAACTCATACAATTACCCCTGTGATTTGTTTGAGCAATATACCTACTACTGTGCAACGATGGTGCCGAAGAAGTGACGGCCATGAATAAAGGTTGGTCGATAATAAGAGTGCTAACTACTTAATTTGAAGTAAGTAGGTTGTCCTATAAAAATACAGTATAAGGAGAGAGTGTCTATTATTTTGACGGCCGATAGTAATTACAACACTGTCGCTTTACTAAACAGGAGAAATGGCCGTCATGTAAGAATTTCAAAAAGTAAAATAAATTTTAAAATTCAACTACAATCAAAGCAACCGTTAACGAAAGGATCATATTGGAGCATAGATGAGGAAAAAACAGCTAGTGACAATTTTTTTAATGGCAATTTTTTTACTAACATTTAAAGCTATGGCCGCCCCTCGATACAAGGGCCTGTTGTGCGGCGATGATGGCAAGGGCTGTTTATTTGGGGTACCAACAAATCAAGTTGTTGATTGGAATTTAGCAGATAACTGCCAAAATGCTCAAGGCGATATAACAAGAATAATAGAAAATTTAAAAGAGTGGGAGAAGGCAAATAAAGCGGAAGGAATTTTTAGAGTAGTTACCAAAACATTGAATAAATCGAAGTATACCGGATATATGAAGTCGTTTGATGACATTCGTACTGCCGCCAATGGCGACTACTGCATGCTTGAAATTCATTCTGAAGACCCCACCGTGTTGCTCTTTTCACACTACAAAACTGGCGAAATATGGATTACGACAGAGGAGTATAATACCGCTTGCCAGGATTTATATGACCAAATAAACGCAGATATAAACGTAGTTGATTCCATAATAGGTTACGATTTTACACCAACACAGGGAGATCTGTGTGGCGTACACTATCTTCAAATATCGGAAAAATAATCATTTTCATGATCAATTTTAAATTATTTTAAATTATTGCTACTGCGCTATTTCAATTTAAGCTGAGTGTATCCATCATTGGAGGGATCAAAAACCATCTCGATGGCGGGATCATTTTTAAAAGTAGAGCGTAGCCAATTTTTTAAAACACCATTTCCGTGTCCATGAATTAGACTTACGAAGGGAATATTTTCAAGTACTAGGTTAGAAAGCTGGCCCTCGACTACTTGCTTGAACTCATCAAGAGTTAGGCCTCTACAGTCTACTTCAATTTGTGCAGGTGAGGAGATGTTTATCGCCACAGGAGGAGGTGTGCTTTTTTGTTTGAATCCGATATTACCCATTAAATCATCCAGGGGGAGAACAAAAGAGAGGTTTTTGTGGGAGACGTTGGCCTGGCCTTTTTTAAGATTAATTTTATCTAAGGAGACATTTTTTTTAAGGGAGAGAGAATAATAATTATTGCCAATAATCAACTGAGATTTGTCGATTTTAATTAGGTGGCCGCTTTCTTTTTCTTGTGTGTTAGAAAAAACTTCATTTTTTTCACTGGTAATTTCGGCCTTGATTTCGCTAATGGAGGCCAGACAATTTTTTCGCTCAGCTTTTTCAAGATCACGAATATGAGATAGCAGGGCCTGCGCTTGTTCCGTTAGCTTGGAAATTTTCTTCTCATGGGCCAAAAGGATGGCCTGCTTTTCTAAAAGGATGGCTCCTTCTTGGGCACGTTTTTGGTTGGCGAGAAATTCGTTGATCTGTTTATTTTCACTGAGTAGTTTGTCTAGCTCAGCTTTCTTTTTTGAAAGCTCTTCAAGCAGGCGATCGTAGGTCTTTTGTTTTTGATCTAGGCGTCTACTAAAGTTGCCAAAGATGTCGGTGATAAAATGAAAATTAGCAGAGATATTTTTAAAAATGGCCATGGCCATGGAGCTGCCCGGGCCATCACAAAAAAGACGGTAGTTGGGTAGTGCCGTTTGATTATCAATTCCTACATGCGCAGAAATATAGCGAGTGTCGTTATGAATAGAGGTTTTTAGAATTTGATGATGGGTAGATATAATTATTTTGGATTGGGAGCGGGCATGAATTTCTTCTAATAATGCCAGCGCCAATGCCGAGGCCTCATCGGAGGAAGTAGAATTAAAAATTTCATCAATCAAAACGACATTTGTTTCACTAAGCTCATTTACTAGTTGCAAATAATTTCGGACTTCGGCGGCAAAAGAGCTTAGTCCTTGGCGTAAATCTTGCTGATCGTTGGAAAAATAAAAGAGTCCGGTGATGTTTGAAAGGGTGGCATGGGAGGCCGGAACATATAGGCCCATTTGAACGAAAAGATAACAAAGAGAGATGGTTTTAAGTACGACGGTTTTTCCACCAGTGTTGGGGCCAGAAATAATTAATCCGGAGGAAGTATGGCCTAGGCGTAATGAATTTTTCACTGGACGAGAAATAAGGGGATGAAAAAAATCTTCAAGTTCAATAACAAATTTTTCAGAAAAAACAGGGCGAGTCAGATTGTACTTGGCACAAAATAGAGTTTTGGCCACATATTGATCAAACAACTCTAGTTGGCCATATAAATAAGAAAATTCCTCAGCGTGTTCTTGAATTACCACTGATAGCTCTGACAAAATATCATTAATGGCCTTTTCTAAGCTGGCCTTTAAAATTAGTAACTCATTAGATAGATCTAAAATAATAAAGGGGGTTACATAGAGAGTTTGCCCAGTGGAAGAGCGCGCAATAATTTTGCCAAGGCCAGCATTATAACTGTCGGAGCGAATAGGGATAACGTAGTGATCATTGATAATATCGTAATTATCATACTGTAAAATATTGGCGATGTTTGCAGATTTAATAAACGCCCTAATTTGATCTTTAATATTGCGCTCAACTTTTAGTATTTTGGCATAAATAGGTGCCAGTGCTGGATGCCCTTGGTAATCGATATTGGAGTGAACATCTACAAAAGAGCGCAGTGGTGCTACAAAGGTTTGCTTGATTTTTCTATACTTATTTTGATCAAGAGATTGTCGAGATGAAAGTAGAAAAGGAGCGTTGTGAACTTCTCGCTCTAGTTGGGTAAAACTCTCAAAAATATTGGCAAAAAAATTCATTTCATCAACAGGTAAAATTATTGCTTTTAATATGGCCGATAATTTAATCTGAAAATTAATTTTTTTCGGTATGTGATGATAAAGTATAATAGTGCGCAACTCTTCTAATCTATCAACTTTCTGAAAAAAGAAATCAATAGAATCATATTGCTGATTAATAGCAGAAAGCGGCCGATGACTTAATCCATTGCGAATTGTCTCCATTCCACTTTCAAAAAACAAGGAGGAAGAAAGATCGTTTAGAATAAGTTCCCAATCAAGATATTGCAGATTTGCAAAGTCGGGATTGTTTAGTAAGTTTAGTCTCATGATTTTGGATTATAAAACAGTAAGCAATAACTTGAAAGCCTATTTACAAAAATATAATGGGCCCGGGCAACTGCAAAAAATTTTCAGCACCCCTCACCTAGTCGCGATTGCTATTCGCTATCCCGGGAAAAGCGTCTATTTATATTTAGGACGGGGAAACCACTATGAGGGATTATGGTGGAGTAATCGTCGGCCAGATTCGCTTATGCGAATTCAAGATAAGTTTTTAATGTATTTGCGAAAATTTTTAGAAAACAGTTTTTTGCAAGAAATTGTTTTGGATGACAAGGACAGAGCAATCGGGATTTCCTATCAGTACCGAGGAAATCAGAATTTTTTTGCCCTTTTTTATAGCGGAAGAAAAGCTTATTTTCTCAATAGTTTTATTAAAGAGGAGGAGAGTACCCATAGAGTTTTTTGCTCGTGGTTAAAAGAGGAAATATGCGGAGATTTTAATCAGCAACAACTTTTTGATTTTTTTGATGCTGTTGGTAGAAAGGAAATTTCCCATGAAAAAAAGGTCGATGCCGCGGCAGATACTTTTCTAGAAAATTATTTGAATGAATATCAAAAAAATTTTTTGGTGGTAAAACATGACAGTAAAAAGAAAAAATTTTTAGAAAAAAAAATCAAAAAAATAAGAGAAGATTTGCATCTATTGCAGCAATGGCCGGAGATGATGCGAGAGATGAATTCAGGCCATCTTGATCTTAGTAATAATCAAGAAGTTGTTTTATGTGGGGTAAAAATCAAACTACAAGGAGAAAATAATTTATATAGGAAAAGAGATATTATATTTAATAAGATAAAATCTTTTAAGGCCGCGGAGGCAGCTCTCTCTTTGCGGGAACAGGAGACAGTGCGGGAGCTGACAGCACTTTTGAACAATTCCCCAAACGTTCAGTTGGATCAAAAAGTAAAAACGATAAATCCAGAGTGGTATGATGGTAAAGAGCAGAAAAAATCTAAAAATTTAGGACAAAAAGGAAGTGCCAAATTTAATATTGAAGAATATTTTTTAGAGGATAGAATTAAAATTTTAGTGGGAAAAGACAGTACCTCTAACGACTATTTACGAAGTAAAATTGCCAATAAAGAAGATTACTGGTTTCATCTTGCCGGATATCATAGTGCGCATGCGATTGTGAAAATAAGCAAAAATGGCCATCTTCGTCCAGACGATTTTGCCATTATTGGATCAATTATTCGCTATCACAGTAAACTTGAGTTGATGACTATTCCATTAATTTTTACGCAAGTAAAAAACATCAAAGGAGTTCGCGGATCTCCCGGAAGTGTTTTGCCAAAAAAAGCAAAAAATATATCTGTTTTTTATCAAGAAAATTGGCAACGGGTGGCCTTTAAAAATTCTTGAGTATTTTGATTGTATTCTCATAATTATTTAGTGGTCGGCAAAAATTAAGCAGTTGCGCTCAATCTATACTTGGGCACGATATTGACTATAATAATTAATATGGATCAGAGTAATTGAAGTTGGGCAAAGGTTGCACAACCGGCGAAGGAGTTTCTAGCATGTTTTGTTATTTTACTAGATTGATTTTTTTTATATCAATTTTGGGGCAGCTAATTTCTTATAATACGGCGATGGGTGCCGGGAGTGATGCTGATAAAGTCATTGAGCGTTTCGACATCGGAATGTATCACCCCGAAGCAGTCGGGCTGAGAGATTTAGCATTTAAAATAAGAATCTCAAAACTGGCAGAAATGTTAAACAGTAAAAAAGTTTTAGGAGAGATAAAAGATATCTATTTTTCTATCTACTGGTTATTTCCAGACACCTACAAAATAGAGGTCTATGGACTCCCTCCTGGCTTTGAGGCCATAAAGAGCGAATTAAAGCAAATTGTTCGTACCCGTTTAGATTTTGTTATTCCTGAGCGGCTTACCAACCGCTTTTTTAAATACAATTTAAAATTAAAAAGAATGGCCACAGGAGTAGAAATCGAAGGAACAGATCCAACAGGTAAATTAGATACTAATCGTGTTGTGATGCACTTTGAAAATAATGGAAAATTGAGTTCGTTAAATACCTATGCTCCCGGAGGTATTCGTACATCAAAACTACAAATGGAGTCACGAAATGACTCTAACGGAAAATGGCTTGTAACCAATATGGAGATATTGCTTAAGCAAGGAAATTTAGAAACTAAAATGGAGTATGATTTGAACTATAGTAAGTATCAAGGCTTTCTGCTTCCGGAACTTTTGGGTATCACTACCGTTGATGGAAGTGGCAAAGAGGCAAAAAGCAATCGCACAGAAATAACTTTTTATGATTACAAGGTAAATGAAAAAATTGCCGAGAAAGAAATTAATAAATAAAGCAAAGAGAGAATGCAATGGATTTTTCTTCAAAAGACAAGCTAGAGGGTGCCCTAAAGCGTGCCAAAAAAATAATTTTTGGACAAGATGAAATGTTAGAATCTATCGTGGCAGCTTTAGTTTGCGACGGACATCTTTTAATAGAGGGAATGCCAGGATTGGGGAAAACACTGAGTGTTTCTACTATGAGTAAACTTTGTGATGTCTCCTTTAAGCGTATTCAGTTCACTCCAGATCTTTTGCCCTCTGATTTGATTGGTACCATGATTTATAGTCAGCAAAACGAAGAGTTTATAACTAAGTTTGGGCCAATTTTTACACAGATTCTTTTGGCAGATGAGATAAATCGCTCACCGGCCAAAGTGCAATCAGCGCTATTAGAGGCAATGGCCGAAAAACAGGTCACCATTGGAGAAGAAACTCATAAGCTATCCTCCCCTTTTGTTGTGTTGGCGACGCAAAATCCTATTGATCAAGAGGGAACGTATCGATTGCCAGAAGCACAGATGGATCGATTTATGATGAAGTTGAATATTGATTACCCCGACTTTGCTGCCGAAAAACAGATTTTAGATTTTGATAAAAAACAGTCGGAAGAAATTATTCCGCTATTATCTACAGATATACTTTTACAGGCCAAAAAGGCGATAGATGGCGTCTATGTTGACGACAAGGTTAAAGAATATATTGTCAATATTGTTCATGCGACCAGGCCTGGGAATAAAAAGTATTTTAAAGAATTTGAAGGGGCAATATTGGCCGGAGCATCTCCTCGTGCCTGTATTTGGTTATATAAAATTGCCAAGTTCAATGCTTTTATGGAAGGACGTGATTTTGTAAACCCCGAACATATAATAAAAATTGCCGCCAAAGTTTTAGGACATAGAATAATTTTATCCTATGAAGCAACGATCGATAAAATGAATGCAGGGGAAATGGCCACAAAGATTGCGCGGGCACTTATTTAATATTTGTTCGTTATATTCGGAACAAGATATATGGACATTCAGGCCGTCAAAAAAAGCGTTGCAAAAATAAAATCTTCGCTTTTTAAGAATTCCAACTCCTACGCTATCGGGATGCTTAAGTCGCATTTTCGCGGGAGTGGATTGCAATTTAAGGAACATCAGATATACGTGCCGGGAGATGATGTGCGTTTTATTGATTGGCGAATTTTGGCAAAGACCAACACGCCATACATAAAGACATTTGATGAAGAAAGACGAGTGGAGATTGTAGTTGTTTTAGACGCTTCTCGCTCAATGTTTTCTGGGGCCAATGAAATATCTAAGCTGCAAGCATCAATGGAATTAATCTGTTTGCTTTTTTTACTGGCACATGAAACACAAGACACAATTCAAGTTATCATTATAGCCGATGATATTACTTCTCTTGATAAAAAAAATGGCGAAGAAGGAATTGTTAATTTCGTTGCAGCGTTAGAAAAAAAAGGATTATTGCTTGAAAATGGAACTTTAAATTTGGAGTATAAGTTCCAAGGAATGTTAACTGAAAATGAAAAAATATCGAAAGTAATGCGCTATATTGGAAAGCGTCGAGAAGTGGTTATTTTTTCAGATTTTAATGATTTTATTGAACTTAAATCCTTAAAAAGGATTTTATACAATAAAAATGTTCATTGCTTTCAAATGGTGGCACCTATTGATGAAAATACGCACCATCCCTTTTTGACATTGATAGATAGTGGTAGAGGTGTCGTTAAAAAAAATGTTGGCCTTATCAATATGAAAAGTAAGGATGATGTTGTCACCATCTTAGAAAAGAAATTTAAACGCTTAAAAGTTAGCGAACGTTACTTAGAAGAATTTATCAAAGGATTGATATAGACAATGAAATGTTGGCAAAGTGTCCTGATCATTTTTGTCATGCTAATTACTGCAAATTTTGCTAATGGTGAAGAATGGGAGGCGGTTTTTCGCCCCAGCGAATCCCCTAGCAAGGTTATTTTACCGGGAGAAATTTTTGACGGAGTAATTCAGCTTTGGCCATATGTCGGAAGTGATGACGATGCAAAAAAGTTTCTGCAGCTTGAAAATCATGATTTTTTAGGACTGTTTTATATTGTTTCAGTAGATGAAATTCGACAATCCGAAAATAATGCAGAAGTCCTAGAACTTATAGTAACAGCAATTTTGAAAAAGAATTTTTCCCCCACACAGTTTTACATTTGGAATTGGGAAAACAAAAACATTCCACTAAAAATTAAAGATCTTATTATTGGAAAGACGGAAGAAGTCCCTCCGCGGGAGTATGTCATTTTGGAGCAAAAAGTAACATCACCGTTTTCGCTTTCTTTTTGGCCGTCGATTTTTGTCGGAAGTGTAGCAATAGTTTTATTAATTTTTATTGCCCAGCGGAGAATGGTTTCTCGTGAAAAAAGAAAATTAGAAATCAAGCACCGGAGGGAAGTTTTAAAACAGCTTAGACAATTTAGGGCCGTAACGCGGCCTGGATTTGAATCCCTTTATAACCAAAAAGAACAACTGCAACGTTATATTGTGGGAGATGGTGATTTCGATCAACTAATAAAAAAAATTGCTATAATTCGATATCAGAAAGATTGGTCGAAAAAGGATCTCAATGAATTGCGGGTACTTGCAAGTAAAGCGGAGGCCAATTTAAAAAGAATGTATGGAATATAAAAGTATAACTATGGCCGCCTGGGCCGTGCTAGGTGCTCTCTTTTGGTCTATTGGATTTTGGAAGCTATTAAAGCGGCCAGAGATATATTTGCCGGATAAATTCATTATTCGCAAATTATTTATTGCAAGGGCCCTGCTGTTTTTAATAGGAATTAGTGGCTGGGTTTATATTGGTATTGCGATGACAAATCCGCGAATCCCCGCAGGAGTATCTAAAGACAAAATTGAAGTTCGAGATATTTTTTTTGTAGTAGATGTTTCGGCCTCTATGCTGGCCGATGATTTCAAACCCAATAGATTAGAAGTGGCAAAAGAGAAAATTCTAGATTTTATTAATTTGCGTCCAACCGACCGAATTGGGATAATTACCTTCTCGGAGAAAATATTCACCTTAATGCCGCTATCTACTGATCTAAAGCTTTTAAAACAAATGGTGAAAGAAATTAATACCGGTTTTTTAGGAAGTGGAACCAATATTGGAGATGCCATTGGGCTTGCGGTGGCCCGGGCCAGTAGTTCAATGTCTAAAAGTAAAATCATTATTTTATTAACTGATGGGGTAAGCAATGTAGGAACTATGACCCCAATGCAGGCCGCCGAAGAAGCACAAAAAAATTCAGTAAAAGTATACACGATTGCCGTTGGCGGAGATGATAATGCTAAAATTCCAACTGGCCAGGATCTTTACGGAAATACAACTTATCGCACCATCCCCGGTGGAAGTTATGATCTAAATACATTACAAGAGATGGCGGCCATCACTCAGGCAAAAGCATATGTGGCCGCAGATGAGCGAACGCTAGCGTCCGTTATGTCAGAGATTAGTAAGTTGGAAAAATCAGAAGTGGATACTCGTGGAAAGATAATTTATGATGAAAAGTTCTGGTACTATTTACTTGTGGGAGTGACACTACTTTTTGGAGTAGAGCTTATTCGAAAATTGATTTTGCGAGAAAGTATATGAACTTCATATATCGAGAATATCTCTCTATATATCTTCTGGGCATAATTTTGCTCGGTATGATTATTTGGGCCAATGATCATAAGTTTTTTGTTTGGGTTAAAAAATATTGGTTTTATCGTCCAAGCAAAATGAGTTTGATTTGTCGTTTAACTTATCTTTTTTCAATGGCCCTTTTCATCTTATCCTTGTTGGACCTTCGCGGAGAAGAAGTATCCACTTCTGCTAACGTTATGGAGCAAAACACCATCATTTTAATTGATAATTCTGAGAGTATGTTGGTGGAAGACGTAACTCCTAATCGATTTAAACGTGCAATTATGCTGGCCCGCCATTTTGTTAAAAATTCAGTGGGACATAAAATTGCAATTGTTTTATTTTCAGATATTCAGAGACGGATTGTCCCCTTTACCGATGATTTAGATCTCTTGGATTCTCGCTTGGCGGCACTGGATGAATTAAGTGTAGTGGGAGGTGGCTCTAATTTAAAATCGGCATTAAATGAGAGTGTGCAATATTTTCGAGAGATGAGTGATGATTTAACAGAAATCACTGGCAATATTTTGGCCATTAGTGACTTTGAATTTCATGATGCGAGAGAGCAGTTAAGACTACCTTCTTCAATTGTGGTTGCGGCGATTGGCGTGGGAACGGTTCGTGGGGGGAATATCCCACAACGACTATCCAGTGGCGTTTTAAACGATTTTAAACGATATCAAGGTTCGTTGGTCGTTTCCGCCTTAAGCGAGCGATCAATAATTGATCTTGGCAATAATTTTAAAGAATTCAAATATTGGATTCCGCTTTCGGATGGTGTTTATTCAAATGAAATATTGAAATTTTTTCGGGATATTTATAAGGAAAAATTAAAAAAAGGAACTATTTCTTCGCGGCCAGTTCTGGTTAACTATCTACTAATCCCGGCAATAGCATTATTCATTCTCAGTGTGTTTTTTTCATTATTTAAAACATTCAAAGTAGTTTCTGTTGTTGCGATTGTTGTTATGGCCTTTTCCTTCAATAGCAAAATCTATGCGTCAACTACGCAAGCAGATCGACAATTAAATAAAATGTTGGACAAGCTGAAAAAAGGAGAATTATCTCAAAAAGAACGTTTGTCTTTGGCCGAGAAATTATTGCGCAATGATGAAACTGACAAGGCACTTACACTTTATGGTGAAAATATAAAAAATATAAACGATGCAGACAAAGAAGTTCGCTTCAATGTAGCAACCGCACATCTTAAGAAAAAGAATTTGCGTGATGGAATAATGCGCTATAAATTATTGGCCAGTCAATTAAATGAAAGTATGGTGGCCGACGATAAGATCTTATCAGAAATGCGTAAGAACGTATTATTAGCACTCTCCTTAAATGGAAATGGAAAAGGAAAGGGAGGCGAAAAGGAAAAAAACGAAGATGAATCTTCATCTTCTTCAAAATCACAAGGAGAAAAACAAAAAAAGGGATCAGGCCAAGGTGAATCTGCCGGAGAAGATGATAAAAACGAAAAAAACAAAAAAGAAGAAAAGGAAAAAAAAGAGGAAGGGAAAAAAGGAGACAAGGAATCTGAGCAACCGCCACCCCCTCCTTCTCTAGAAGAGTTTGAAAAAAATATTGAACAAAAGCGCAAGATGGCCAAGGTTCCGGCCCTTTTGAAGCAATTATTAAGTGATGATCGGGAAGTTCAAAAAAAATATTATCAAACGAAAAAGCAACAATTGGGATCAAATAATCGAAAGGATTGGTGAGGATGAAATATTTATTACTGCTAGTTTTTGTAATAACAGACTTTGCCTTTGGTGTAAGTGGGGGGGGAATTTTAGATATCTATACCACGCCAAACCGGCCAGTAAAAAACGAGGCCTTTGAATTAGTTATTAAAGCAGATATTGTTGCGGGAGAGGAGTTTAGAATATCATTTGGCGCCAAAGATTTTGAAGTACTTAATCGTCGCTTAATCCGAGAAGATCTTCGCACACTAACCAATAATGGAAAAATAACCACTATACAAAAAACGGGATATGCCTATTCAATGGTAACGGACAAGGTCGGATCATTAGGAGTAACTAATATTCGCTTTGAATCGGGTGATAAGTTGTTGGCCGCTGCGCGATTCGAAGTTGTTGTGCAAAGTAGTGCGCCACGGCCGAAAGATCAATTTGTAGAAGTGGTTATTTCAAAAAATTCTATAATCAAGGGAGAGGGAATTGATTTGCGCTATTTTTTGGCAACCTCCATTCCATTTATCTCGCAAGAAGTTAAGCAATATCCCAAGTTGGATGGTTTTATAAAACGTTTTCGCGACACTAATCCCCGTATAGAGCGCTTTGCTAGCGGGAACAAAGTATATCAGCGCGTAGAAGTTTATGCCGCACGTCTTTATCCTCAGAAAATTGGGAAAATTGCTATCGATCCAATTTCTGTAAAAATAAATTATCCACCTGGTGCAACACCACAAGGTTATAGTGGTATGTCCACCGTGGCCAGTGAGAAAATTTTTGTGGAGGTTTTAGATTATCCAATTGAAAAATTACCTGCTAACTTTTCGGGACTAATTGGTAACCATGAGTTAGAAATCTACCGGCCACAGCAATCTTTTAATATTAACGTTCCGATAACTGTCCGCTTAATAGTTACCGGGCCGGGTAATTTGGAAGAGCTGGTTGCCCCCCCGCTTTATGTTAATAAAAATCTAGAAGATTTTGATGTCAAAAGTGAAATTAAAACAATTAATGAGACGACCTCTTCTAAGATTTTTGATTATACTTATTTAGGAAGAGGGCCACTTAATATCGCTGATTCCAAACTAACAATCTCTATGTTTGATCCGGAGCGGCGACAATATTTTGAAAAGGCCGTAAAATTACCCGGAATAATCGTTGCAGCAAATGGCGGTGCTAGCAACAGCACTAGTATAGTAGATAGCGGTGAAGAAAAATCAATGCCCAACGCGTCTAAGAAAACAGATAAAAATCTGGCCTCTAAGATAGATCATCTTATGCCGCCGGAGTTTATTTTACGTCGCGATACAATCAACTATTTCAAGTCGGCCAATGTTGTTATCGCCATTGTTAGTTTTTTAATTCTTCTCTCATTTTTTATACAACGCCCAGAAAATGATCCATTGATAAAAAAAATCAGTGGCCAAATTGCTTTGATGAAAAAAAAGGGGGTGGTTTATTCTTCTCTCTATAATTTAATTTTTGATTCAAAGGCGGCCTTACTATCAACGGAGGATGTCGCAATTTCCACGCAATTATCACTTTCAGAAATTATAGAAAAAAGTCAACTTTCTGATAACGCTAAAAAATATTTTCAGGTGTTGATTAGTCGCTGTGAAAATGAGACATTCAACAATAAGCAAGAAAAAATAAATTTTCGAAACAATTACTTTAAGGAAATAGTTTCGCTAATTCGCCGGAAAAAAATAAAATGATTACTATCGCAAATATTGGAGAAATCAAAAGCGACGCAGGACTTGTTATTGGCAATTTTGATGGCGTTCATCTCGGGCATCAGTCGCTTCTTGCAGAAGTGGTTGCAAGTTGTCAGAAATCAAAGCTGGCAACTGTTTTGGTAACTTTCTGGCCACATCCTAAACTAGTTTTAACCCCCAAGCGCGATTTCTTAATCAATTCTCCGGAAGAAAAAAGAGAGCTTCTTTCTGCATTGGGAATAGATTACTTAATGGAAATTGAGTTTACTCGGGATTTTAGTGATCTATTACCGGAAAAGTTTTTAGATCAATACATTTTCCCCCCAGGAAATAATTTTTCGGTAAAAAAACTTTTTATTGGCCATGATTTTACTTTTGGAAAAAACAAGGGCGGAGATCATGCCTTTGTAGAGAACTATTGTTCTTTAAAAAAGATTGCTATTGAAATTGAAGCAGAATTTGCCAAAGAAGGTGTGGCCATTTCCTCTTCGGTGATAAGGCATTATCTTAAAGCGGGGAATATTGAAATGGCCAATCAACTTTTGGGACGCCTTTTTTTACTTGCCGGGCGAGTAATTAAAGGCGATGGCCGAGGCAGAATGCTGGGGTTTCCAACTGCCAATATTCAAATTTCGACAGAAAGATTAATTCCTCCCTTCGGAGTATATGTTACACAAACAAAGGCCGGTGCTTCCAAAATTTATAATTCCATTACCAACATCGGAACCAATCCAACCTTTAAAGCTGGAAATATTATCAATGTAGAGACGAATATATTTGATTTCGACAAGGATCTTTATGGAGAAGAAATTTCTGTTGCTTTTATAAAAAGGCTTCGTTCGGAAAAAAAATTTCCCTCAGCAAATGATTTAATTTATCAAATAACGGCCGATGTTTCTGCGGCCAGAAATCATTTTAAAACCAATATATGATCTCTCTAGCATTGTTAGGAAAAAACATTCAGCAGTCAAAATCCAAGAAAGTTTACGAAAACTTACTGGGGGAAAAGATTGATTATAAGCTTATTGATTGCGTCACTCCCCAAGAGATCCCCTCTCTTGATACAATATTTGCTTCAAAGATAGAGGGCCTAAGTATCACCGCCCCTTATAAACGTATTTTTTTGAAGGAGGTGTCGGTGGGGCCAGCGGTTGCATCCTTGCAGGCGATTAATTGTCTGTGCCAAAAAAAGGGGAAGTATTTTGCCACCAATACTGATTATTTTGCAATTATAGAAATTTTTGATCAAATGATGGAACGTGATAAATTTAATGAAGTAGTTATTTTGGGTGATGGCGCCATGTCATTAGTTACACAAAAAATAATGCTGCAAAAAAAAATTGCTACAACCGTTTATTCGCGTAAAAAAAATGGGGATATTTCGCAACTAGATCTTAGTAATTTGCATTCAAAAAAAACGCTAGTAATTAACAGTTGTCTAAAAGATTTTCTTTTTTGCGGCCAACTTTCTTTTCAATCTCTTTTTTGGGATTACAACTATGACAATGAAAGACAACGCCAGAAGGTGCCAGCATACATGGATGGCCTGGAGCTTTTAGAGCGACAGGCGCGCTTGGCATTAAAGTTTTGGGAAATTAAAAGCAGCAATTAGTCTGCGTAATAATAGGCCCACGGGAATATACCTCCTACCATGTCGTCATTTGAAAAATAGATGGCGTTGGAGAAGGTAGAGATTCTTATGGGATGTGGTGGAGCACCAAAATGTACAGTATTTCCGATAAGTACGCGAGTAGAAGTAGCTATTGCATCATCCCAAAGCCAAATGCCGTTATTTTCAAATCCGTCGATAAAAAAAGCTATTTTGTTATTGCTTAAGGCAATAAAATCAAATAACGAATCAGACCCAAAGGCATCAAGGAGTATCGTTCCAGGTATTGTTCCGTCGCTTTTCCACAAATTATAATCACCAGTAGCAGAGTCAAAGATGGTGTAAAACAGTTCTTGGCCGGTGATAACAAAGGGGGTACTTCCCCAACCAAAAGAACACATTTCACAGATTGTTTGTAGCTTTGTTGTTCCAAGGGCACTGCCATCTGTAACCCAAAGTTCTGGCCCGGAAGCTCCTCCCACCGTAAAGATCACTTGGCCATTTCCTAAAGGAGAGAAGATGCTTCCAGTAGAGAGGATGCCGCCCTCTACAATTGTTTTTATCATGGTACTGTCAGAATTGGTGGTGCTGGTTCTCCAGAGCTGATAGCCATTTACACCGTCATTGGCAAAATGCACAATGCCGTTAGTTGAAAGGGCCATTTTTAGAGGACGAGGAAATGAGGTATCCACATCTGCTGTTATGATGGGAGCAGACGTGCCTTCAGTTTTCCAAATTTCCATTCCGCTTGTTCCATTATCTGCAAAAAAGTATAAAAAGCCGCCAGTAAAAACGGTCTGACTGTCTTCAAAACTTGGAAGCCCATTTGACGGCCCACTATTTATATCCGCCACCATAACTGTGTTGGCCTCACTCCCGTCGGTTTTCCACATCTCATAACCCTCATCCATGGTTGATGCCGAAAAATATAAATAACCATTTATTACTCCGTAGGATTTTCGAAAAGTAGATCCTCCGGGAGAAATTATTTTAACAAGTTGTGTACCTATTTCAGTTCCATCTGTTTTCCATAACTGGTCGCCACTAGTACCATCGCTTGCGTTGAAAATTATAATATCTCCCAATTGCTCAAATAAGGCCCTCGAAATCATGACCAGCTGTTTAACGCGTGAAACATTGGTTCCGTCACTTTTTATTTTCCAAACACCCATCTCTTCAGGAAGCCCAACACTTGATGTAAAGTAAATGTAATCACCCAATTGGGCGGAAAAATCTAGCCCAGTAAATCCAAAAGATGATGTTAATTGCTTTGCCCCGGTTCTAATAACTCTTCCCGAGCAGCCGCTATCAAGGAGGTTTTCAAGGCCATCGTGCATAATAAGTTGCAAATAGTTTGCACCAATTTCTAATGGTAAGAGTGCTGCCAGAGAGTTTTCGACGCCGGTAGCAGTGGCCGTGGTTGAGCAGCCGGCCATAGTATGCAGAGAATAATGGAAATGGGTATCGGCCGGCGATTCTACTCCTTTTTCCCAAGTGAACTCATAATCGGCACTGTCGGTGAATTCCGTACCAGAGGCGTTGGAGAAAACAAAAGATCCTACGGGAGTGGCCGTTGCAGTTGCGGCGGGAAGAGGAGTCGCGGTTGCTACGAGAGTGGCCGGACGAGTAACCGGGGCGCGCCTCCACTTTACGGAGGTAACTTCGCTAACGCAGCTAGCGATGAATATTGTTCCCAAAACAACCAAAATGGGAAAGAGATTTATTTTATTTTTTATTCTCATATAGACCTCGCGTCTTGAGTCCACTGCCGGCAATTTTAAATTTCTTCTGCAGTGTGATCTCAATAATTAAATTTTATCACCAAAATAATTCCTATATCTGTTTTTTATGATTTTTTGATAAAATTGAAGAGAAAGGCCACGAGTTTTTGCCAACTACGTAAAATAAAAGAAAAAAATAATGACAAACAAGCGAACTACTCTGGTCTAGTAAGTAGAAAGATTTTTTAGGCAGTTAACTATTTTTATATATATTTTTTCTCGGAATGCCCATTTTTCTGGGCATGCCTAAAATTTTAGAATTTGAGACAGAAATATTTTAAAAGCATCTATCTAATATTACAAGCAAATCACTATATAAATTTTTCAGCAAATATTGTTAAAAATTTGTTGAAGTGTATCATAAAAAATTATGACAAAAAAACACAGTGCTCTGATTGTAGAAGATGATGAGCTTTCGCGAATAACTCTCTCTTGCCTTCTCGAGGGATTTGCGGCCACCGAGGAGGCCGCTGATTCAGTCTCGGCCATCAAAAAAATTGAGGCAAAAAAATATGATATGATTTTCATTGATTTGGATTTAGAACGGGAATTGGCCGGATTAGAAATTATTGTTAAGGCCCGTGCGAGCGGAGCTTATACAATTGTACTTAGTGGACGAGAGGAAAATCGCTATATTCAACAGGCATACGAACGAGGTTGTCACGATTTTTTGAGCAAACCCTTCGATCATCGCGCGCTTGAGTTGGTAATTGGAAAATTTAATATAATAAAAGGCCAGGCCCAGCTGGCCGACATGTTTTCTTATGAATTCTTAACTCAAGATAATAATCTAATAAAACAACTAGAGATATTAGCAGAACTTTCTGCACATAATCGTCCGGTTCTTATTCAAGGAGAGACAGGAACAGGAAAAACTATGTTAGCAAAACTAATCCATAAATTTGCCTACGCTTCACTGGGCAATTTTGTACATCTTAATTGTTCAGAGATACCGGAAAACTTAATTGAGTCAGAATTATTTGGATATGAAAAAGGGGCCTTCTCTGGAGCAGAACAGAGTCGTAGAGGGAAAATAGATTTGGCCAACAATGGTACGTTGTTTCTTGATGAAATTGGCACCATTCCATTATCTACGCAAAAAAAGTTATTAAAAGTTTTAGAAGAAAAAACTTATTATCCGCTGGGCTCCAACGTTTTAAGCAAATCTAATTTTAAATTGATTAGTGCGACCTGTGACTCGTTAGAAGAGTTGGTGGCGGAGAAAAAATTTCGCGCCGACCTCTATTTTCGTTTAGAGGGAATTAATTTTTATATACCGGCCTTGCGGGAGAGAAAAAAAGATATTCCCCTTCTAATCAAACATTTTCAAAAAGAGTTTCCGCGCAAAGTTGTTTTCTCAAGCGCCTTGCAAAATTTCCTAGAAAATAATAATTGGCCAGGAAATGTTCGCGAACTTAAAAAAGTTATCGAGTTGTTGCTAGTAAAAAGCCGAGGGATTGTAGATATTGTCGATTTGCCAGGCCATCTGCTTCCAGCAACTATCGCAGCAACAGTAACAACAACCACAACCACACTCACCTCTTATTCACGCGCCCAAGAAGCGGAAGATAATCGCGATGAGCTTCTTTCTTCGGCCATAATCAACAAAGTAGAAAGCGAGGGATTGGCCGCGGCCATAAATGAGATCGAAAAAAAGCTCACACTTTATTTTTTAGAGAGAAATGAGTTTAAAGTAAGAAAGACGCTGACGGAATTGCAAATATCCAACAACTATTTTTACCGAATCAAGGGGCGAGGATTTCTACCCGAAGGCGTTCCGCTGGAAGATTAAATGAGCAAAATGAGTAAAGATGAAATTAACAGGCTTATACATGATTTCAATGCGGAACTTTCAGCACTAAGTCAGGCGGTCAATTTAGTTAATGACAAATTTGAGTTTGATAAAATTCTGGCCAGGCGAATGTCTAGTCTGATGCCAGCAAAAATGGATGAGATTCTTTTGAATTGGGAAAAAATCAAGGAACTGCTTTCGCGCGATTTAAATTAATTCTTGCCTTACAAGCAAAAATCCACTTATCCTATCAGCACAACTAGTACCAATAGAATATCTATTTCCACACAGGAGAACGAGACATGAAGAGTCATCTGTTTTTTTCGATTGCAATTATCTGTTGGTTATCTATGCGGCCAATTCAGGCAGAAACGGCCGTTGAGAAATATACCAGGCCGATTATCTCTTTTATTACCGAAACAATTAATAACTATTTTCCTGGAACTTTTGCGGAAAAAGAAAACAGTGAGGAAGAAGAGATTCTTCTTCCTAAAATCCCAGAAATCAAGGATAAGGCCATGGCCATCCAAGAGCGCGGAGATAGCAAGTCTCCCGATGATGTCGCCTTGAATGCCAAGAGCGAAGAAGTGGAAAAATACAACTACCTTTTCTTGGCCGATCTTTTTTTAGCAGTAAAAAATCGAGAGATACGAGAAGAGGAAGTGGCCAGCTGGATGAATGTCTTAGGCCAAAAGGGAACTCGCGAGGGAATTTATCGGGCGCTAGTACTAGATAGTGAATATCGAGGCCTGGAGCAAATTAAGGGCCCAGTTAGCACCGGGGCCATTGAATTTACGCAAGATATTTTTGGAAAGTTTTTGAATATGGAAGTTAGTAGTGATGCTATTTCACAGTTTAATGGCCATACCGTAAAGCGCATTGTTACCGAAAACGCCCTTGAAGTTATTGATGCCTTGTATGCACAATCTCCTGATGATTTTTACAATTGGTATGCGGTCTTTTCTAGTGATTTGGCCAAGGCCTTTGCCGATAATATGCAGGGAGAGATTCGTAAAAATAGTTCTAAGCGTATTCACCGAGAATGGGTTAAGGAGGTGCCGTTGCAACATGCTAAAGCAGAAGTTATTATTAAATTACATATGATTTATAATAAGATTATGTAGTTTCGATGATTGGATTGATTGCATTTCTTTGGCCATGCTAGCTAATCCCAAAAAAGATCCGGCCTTCCCGTCAACGCCATCATCAAGCGCTCAACTCCAACGGCAATACCGGCAGACGGCGGCAGGCCACGCTCTAGCGCATTAAAAAGTACCTGGGGCGTTGGCAAGCTATATCCATAAAGTTTTTTCTTGGCCGCATGCTGCTGGTGAAAACGCTCTTTTTGAATGTTGATATCACAAAGTTCATTAAAACAATTTCCAATTTCCACTCCATGAATATAAATTTCAAAACGCTCACATACTCGTGAATCAGTTGCTTTGATAGTAGAGAGAGCGCTTAAGTGATATGGATATTCATAGAGGATAAGCAAAGGAATTTCTTTTAAGCGTGGCTCTATTTTATTTAAAAACAAAAGAAAAAAATAATCATCCCACGCCAAATCATCGCCGGCCGGACAAGGGGCTTCCGGAAAAGTATCCAAAAGAAGTTTTTTAATTTTCCCGATTTCTAAAAAACTTAAAATATCCACAGAAAGAAACTTAAAAAAGAGTTCTTGCACTGTCATTTTACAAAAAGGGGATGATAAAAAATCACCGGAAATGGCGATGCCATTTCTTTTAAATTCACTGACACAAAAAGCAAGTAGTTTCTCACAATCCTCCATAATAGATTCGTAGCGCGAATTGGCACGGTACCACTCTAACATTACAAATTGCTGACGATGAATAGGCGATTTGTTTTCGTCGCGAAAGCAATATCCAAGGGTGAATATTTTTTCATATCCCCAAGATAGTAACTCCTTCATATGAAATTCTGGAGAAGTGTGTAAGTAGCTGCCAGAAGTTTTTCTATTAGCAGCAGAAACCACCTCGAAAGGATGGATATGTGTTTCCATCCCAGGATTTTTTACCATGGGAGGGGTGATTATATCTAAAAAACCATTTTGGGTAAAAAAGGTTCGGATGGATTGAGTTAACAGAAATAATGGATATAATCTTTGATCTTTCATATATGCAAGCTATGGTATAGTATTCTGCCCCAAATAAAAAGATTCGTAATTCAAAAATATAATTGAGGTTGATAAATGGATATTTGGATAATTGTTGCGGGAATATCTTGTACCGGACTCATTGTTTGGGCCTTTTGGTTTTTCTTTTATCACGCTAAAAAAAAATCGCTCCCTCCTCCTCCACAAAATAAAATCGAGGTGCCAGAGGTTAGTTGGACGGACCGCTTAAAACGAGGCCTTACTCAAACACGTTCTGAGATTTGGGGGAAAATTGGTCAGTTACTCACCCTCTCTTCGGTGAACAAGGCCGAACTTGAGCAGATCGAGGAATTACTTTATTCTTCAGACATTGGCCCCAAATTAGTTAACGAACTATTAGAAAAAATAAAAAGTGCGGCCCCTGTTAGCGGAGGGAATATCGATTTCAAACAACTATTGGCCAGTTTCATTAGAGAGAAGATGGAAAAAATTCAATCAACAGTAACAACGAAATCTCCAGAACAAAAAAGCGGATTTCCCCACAGCATAATGGTTGTTGGTGTAAACGGAGCGGGAAAAACAACCACCATTGGAAAATTGGCCACCAAATTCACCAAAGAAGGAGCTCGGGTAATTGTCGGTGCCTGTGATACTTTTCGGGCGGCCGCAGTTGATCAACTACAGGTATGGTGTGAGCGGGCGGGAGCGGAAATGGTGCGGGCCAGTGGGAGCTCAAGGCCATCAGGTGTTGCGTATGAGGCACTGCAAAAGGCCATAAATGGACAGGCCGACTATTGTATACTTGATACTGCTGGACGACTACACACCGAAGAAAATTTAATGGAAGAGTTAAAAAAGACTAAAAATGTTTTAGCGAAATTAGACCCCAAAGCTCCAAATGAAGTTTGGCTGGTACTTGATGCCATAACTGGGCAAAATGCCATTCGGCAGGCCATAGAATTTAACAATACGTTAAAGTTGACTGGACTTATTTTTACTAAATGCGATAGCTCTTCCAAGGCCGGAGGGGCCATTGCAATTGTCGAACAACTCGCAGTCCCCATAGTCTATATTGGCGTAGGAGAAAGCGTTGAGGACATAAATTCATTTAATTTGAACGACTACATCTCGGCACTTTTGGGATAGTTGACTTAAACAGGCCTTTCGACTATTCTGAAATTAGTGGAAACGATTGATAATATGTTAGAATTTGATGTGCTTAGTACACCTGTTAGGTTTAGATCTGACACGTCTGTGCACGAAATTTCTGCCAAAGAAATTGTTGATTTTGTTTGTAGCGAAGCTTTAAAAATAAAGGATAATTCACCTCATTTAGAAGATAAACATTTAGCAACATTAGTTGCCCTGAAAATAGCAGAAGAGTTACTATCTATGAGGAAAGAATATCAATCAAATATTGAGCGGCTTCAATTAACTGCCAAAGAGGCGCTGGATTTTATTAGCGCCACAGTTATCCAATAAACAGATTCAGACCAATTTTATTCCGCAGATTTTAACAGCTCTAACAGATTATTTCATAATAACGATTCTAGTCGAAGGAGTTGTCCGATGGATTTGAGTTTAGTGCTTGCCTCAGTATTGGCAATTATTGTAGGAGGGGGCGTTGGTTTTTTTGTGCGCCATGCGATGGCCATGACGGAATTGCGCAAGCGTCAAGGACGGGCCGATGAGATTATAAATAAGGCCAAAGAAGATGCAAATGACATAAAATATAAGGCCAGAAAAGAGGCAAAAGAAATTGCGCAAGAAGAAAGAGATAAAGCAGAAAATGAGATAAAAAAGCGTCAAAATGACTTGCGAAATTTAGAAAAAGATTTGGCCAAGCGAGAAGTCACCCTAGAGCAAAAGAGCGAGCAAAGCGAAAAAGAAGTTCAACGCTTAAAACAACAAGAAGAAAATTTAGAGGATAAACGCAAAAAAATTGAAGCAGAAATTGATCGTTACAAGTCCAAACAGACTGATTTGGCCAATCGTTTGAGCGAAGTTAGTGGCATGAGTCGTGAGGCGGCAAAAGCAGAATTGATGCAAGCAATGAATGATGACGCTAAGGCCGATTTTGCCAAGGTATATCAGCGTCTAGAAGAAGAGGCCCGCGAGGGAGCAGAAAGAAATTCAAAAAAAATCATGAGTATGGCCATCCAGCGTTTTGCGGGAGAATACGTGGCCGAACAAACTATAGGTTCCGTGGAGCTTCCCTCGGATGATGTTAAGGGACGACTAATTGGCCGCGAGGGGCGCAACATTCGTGCCTTTGAACAAATTTGTGGAGTAGATTTAATCATTGATGATACTCCCGAAATGGTAGTTATTTCATCATTTAATGTCGTAAGAAGAGAAATTGCCAAGATGACTATAGAGAAATTAATTGCCGATGGACGAATTCATCCCGCCAAAATTGAAGAATTCTATGAAAAATCCAAAAGTGAATTTGATCGCCAACTTAGAGAGTTGGGAGAAAAGGCGCAAATGGAGATTGGAGTGCATGGCATTCACCCAGAAATTTTGAAATTAGTAGGTGCACTTAACTGGCGAACCTCTTACACTCAAAATCAATATCAACATGCCATCGAAAGTTCCTTCCTTTGTGGAACCATGGCCGCCGAATTAGGATTAAATGTAAAACAAGCGCGCCGTGCCGGACTTTTACATGATGTGGGTAAAGTTTTAGATGCTGCGGCCGAAGGATCTCACGCCGTTATTGGCGCCAATTTTTTAAAGAAATATGGCGAGGCCCCGGATATTGTACATGCCGTTCGGGCACATCATGATGATGAAAAACCCGAAACAATTTTGGCCCATTTAGTGGCCGCGGCCGATGCTTTGTCGGGTGCTCGGCCAGGGGCGCGTAAAGCGATGATGGAGTCTTATGTTTCACGACTAAGCGATATTGAAAAAATTGTTATGGACTTTGAAGGAGTCTCCTCTTGCTATGCCATTTCTGGAGGACGAGAGGTGCGAGTTTTTGTAGAAAACGAAAAAGTCAACGATGAAAGAGTTTCTGTATTAGCGCGTGATATTTCGAAAAAAATCGAGAGCGATATGTCGTATCCCGGAAATATCAAGGTTATTGTTTTACGCGAAATTAAGGCCGTAGGTATTGCTAGATAGGTTTGTCTTGCTATGTTACGTCAATACTATTTTAAATATTTGCCCCCCATGGTACTCGTTGTTGTTTTATTGGCCTTCTCTGGTATTTCGATTTTTTATCTCCTCTTTTTTTTAACCGCCTACTCTTGGCCTTTGGCCATCTACGCTCCTAATATTGAAGAATGGGTGGCAAAAAATCGTCACAATTTTTCCTTTATTGCAGTGATTGTTCGCAGTAATAAAATACTATTGGAAAAATTAAAACCAACAAATGATCTTCAGTCCAAGATAGCCGAAAGTTTATTGCCACTTCTTTTTTGTCTTTTACTTAGTCTCTTTTCGGATTTTTGGGGAATGTTCTTTGCGCTTCTTGGACTTTTAACTTTCCATAGCATACAGATAGTAGAAAAGGTCTATAGATCAAGATTTGGCCGCTGATTAAGTGGTGGGAATAATCTCTTTTAGTGAATTCTCAAACGCAATAAGATTTTTCATTGTTAGGCGTTGATATATCTGCTGGCCATCAATCATAGTTCCCATTAGTTTTAAAAGAAGTTTTAATCGTTTTAAAATTTGCCATGGTTCTACATTTTGCTCTAAATAGGCAATCTTAACATCATCTAAAAAGAGTGAAAGCTGTGGCCACGTTAAATTTTGATCTGTTTTTTCTTTGTAGTTTTTTGCCAGAAGAGGGTTTGTTACCGCGCTGCGGCCGATCATTACTCCATAACACCCAGTCTCTTCTTTCATTCGCCAAATATCATCTGTGCTATTAACATCACCATTTCCGATGACCGGAATATTTAATTGCTGAACGGCCTGCGTAATGTACTGCCAGTTACTTTTTCCATTATAAAATTGTGCACGTGTTCGTGGGTGTAGAGTGATTAGATCTACTCCTTCGTCTTGCAGCAGTTTTATAATTTCTGTAAAGTTTGCATCATCATTAATTCCCAGTCGTATTTTTGCTGATAAAAAATAAAGGTAATTTTTTCTAATCTCTTGTACAATAGCGCGAAGATTATCTAAATCGCCAAGTAAGTAAGCTCCTCCTTGATGGCCAAAAACTTTTTTGGAAGGGCAGCCCACATTTATGTCTAGCCACGGAATTTCCATGTCGGAAACCAATTTTGCCAGTTGGCCACTTTGCTTTTTGCCATGGGCCGAAACTAAAAATTGCAAAACAGTTTTTTGACGCAACTTTTGATTTCTGTAAACGCTATCACCCAAGTGGCCTAGAATTATTTTTTCTGAAAATCTTGCTGAAGGGTTAGACGGAACGCGAAAAAAGTCAGTAAAAAAATAATCCCAACGTGGAAAATGTTTATCAATGGCCGAGCGAAATGGTGCGTCAGTTATTCCATCAATAGGAGCAAAAATAAGTGGAAAGGCATTGTCGATAGAGCGAGGAAGAGATTTCATTATTGCCCGGGTAGATTTTTATTATAATTGCCTATATACTCAACTTATAAACTTTTTTTCACAGTATCGTAGATTTGAGGAAATGTTAAGATTAGGTTTACTTACAATTCTTCACCGGAAAAGTTTCTTATAGATATGGATTCATTGTTTCAAGGAATTTATTAAATGGTTTACCCCTATGAAGTGATCGCGCTGATCGCTTGCTTGGCCAGTTCGGCCTTCTATTCTGCCTCAGAAGCTGTCTTGTTATCCATAAGCATTGATCGCGCGAAACAGATTATCGAAGCTGGTGGGCCCAAGGGACGCGCTCTTTCTTTTTTGGCCGAAAGACACAATGAAATTTTAACCACCATTTTAGTTGGGAACAATATTGTAAATATCATATTTGCTACAATGGTATCCATCGTGGCCACTAGAGTATTTAATGAAGCAGCGGTTGGCATTAGCGTTTTTATTTCCACGGTACTTATTCTTCTGTTTGGAGAAATAACCCCTAAAACATTTGCTAAAAATCACGCAGAGGCGTTAGCAACTGTAGTGGTACGTATTTTACAGGTAAATTTTTATATTCTTTTTCCTGTGGTTACTATGGTTACTTGGTTTATTGAAAAAATTTTGGGTGATCACTCCCAATTACAGGGAAGAATGGTGACAAAAAATGATATTGAATATTTAGTCGGAAGAGCAGAAAAAGAAAAAACTATCGACTCAAAACAGTTGGGACTTTTAAGTTCCATTTTGGAATTTCCTACCATAAAAGTAAAAGACATTATGGTGCCAAGGCAGCAAGTTAAGTTTATTGAGCGCAATATGTCCTTCAAACAAATTGTAGATCTGGTTCGAGAAGATAATCATAGTCGTTATCCAGTGTGTAAAGGATCTTTAGATAATACTATCGGGTTTTTGCATGTTAAAGATTTGGCCTTTGTTAATGTTGGAGAACCAGAGAAATTTGAACTTAAAAAGTTGCTCAAAAGGCCATTTTTTGTCTATGAGCATATGAAAATACAAGCGGTCTTTGATCATATGAATCGTAAAAAAGTTCATCTGGCATTAATCAAAGATGAAAATGGATTGATTGTTGGCATTGTAACACTGGAAGATATAATTGAAGAAATTTTTGGCGAAATTCTCGATGAGCACGATGAAGAGGAAGATCAATCGTATGATATAGATGATGACGAGGAAAGTGCGGAGAATGGACTGTTGGTTGATGGACAGATTCCTCTTCGTGATTTAGACAGCGATTACGATATTAAAATACCGCTTAATGATAACTATTCAACCTTGGCCGGATTTTTATTAGATATGCTCGGAAACAACTTTCCTGAAAACGGACAGATTATTGTGTGGGAAGGAATTTCTTTTGAAATTACAAATGTGGCAAATTACGAAATAAAGGAAGTACGTGTTCGAGATGTTGCCGGTGAAAAACACTTTTTCTCCAAAAGTGAGGCCAAAAATAATTTCTCCGTAGAGTCATCTAACGATAAACGCGATGATTCTAAAAACAGCGAAGATAGCGAAAAAAAGACCAATTAAATGAGTCAGGCAAGAGGAAAAAATATGCCGCTGCGAAATTGGCGGTATTTGCGATACAATCGTATTATGAAAATATCAAAAAAGCTGGTAACATTTTTTTTATCTTTAACGGTCTCTTTAACCGCCCAGGCGACAATTAATTTTTCTGATGCAATTTTTCCAGAGCTTGTCACCTCGGGCCGGGCATTATCTATGGGCAATGCCTATCTTAGTACCGCCAATGACAGTGCCAGTGCCTTTTACAATCCTGCCGGATTAGGTTCAATTCGTAACACTCATTTACACTTGAGTAATTTTAGTCTAGAGGCCAATAAAGCATGGGTTCGCGCAGGGACATCGGGAACATTATTTGAAGTTTTTACCGATATTATTAAAGGCTTTTCTATGGATGGAAGCCGTGAACTTCTTTTGAACAATAAAGGGACGCTCTCCTTTAATCGAATTCAGGCCTTGCCTAATTTTGCAACTCGTTTTCTTTCTGCCGGCTATCTTTTTTCCAAAAAAAATCTTGGCTACATTGGTACGGAAGAGGGAGATCCTTACGAGTACGCCACTCGCCTAGATCATGGCCCATATGGTGCTTTTACCCTGGCCATGATGGGAGGAATAATTAAACTGGGAGTAACAGGTACCTGGCTGTTTCGTACCGAGGCCATGGGTACCGCCGATCCAAACGTCACCTTTGATTTAGCAGACAGTGAGCAAAATAAAGGAAGCATGATTCTAATTACGGGAGGGGCAAAGCTTACCTTGCCAATAATGTTTTTACCCACTTTTTCTGCAACACTGCATAATGCTATGAATACCCCCTTTACCCCGGACGCTGGATCAGCGGGAGCGCCGGAGCTAATTAAACGCTCCCTCCACGCTGGTTTTTCACTTACTCCACAAATCGCTAATACTGTCTGGTGGAGAATTGAAGTTAATTATAAAGATTTAACCAATCAGTATGAAAATGTTGCCGCACTTCGCAAAACAGGACTTGGAATGGAGTTTGACTTTAGCCACGTTATGTTTATTCGTATAGGATATGGCGATGGCTTTGGTTCGGCCGGACTGGGAATTAAAACCCAAATGTTAGAGTGTGATCTAACGACATATGCTGTTGATCTTAGCGATTCAGGGTTTAGAGGTGAAGAAGATCGTCGTTTTATGATGAATATTTCGGTCGGAATTTAAAAAACAAAAAGATTCCCACAATGAAAAGTAGTTTAAGTGTGATAAGTATCCACTTGTTTTTAACATAAAAACTTTCAGCATTGGCATGTGGAGTTTTTAACGAAACCAGGGCGGTGGACGCCATATTTGACCTCATAACACTAGTTGTATTTTGGATTGAATCATAGACAAAAGAGATTCCACTATTTGCCACGCGGGCCATGGAACGATTGGCCTCAATAGATTTGGCCAAAGTAATAAAGGCGTGTTGAGTGGGTTCAAAATAATCACCAAACCAAAGATCATTTGCCACATTAATCGCAATGGCCGGGATAATGAAATTTTCTGAATTATATCTTTTTAAAATACCTTCATAGCAAATAGATATTTCCAAATTTAAAGTCTGTCCCAAAGCAATTTGCGAAGGATCATTGCTGGCCACCAGCGAAGCAGCAAATTTAAACTTCTCGCCGATCCAAGGTAGTTTTGCCAAAAAAGTATTACTTTCTCCTCCCGGCAGTAAGCTGTTTTTGCGATATTTTGATATTTCGCCAGAAGGAAGAAGCAAAAAAACGGCATTGGAGAAAAGGCCATCTTTCTCTTCAAAGTAGGCCCCGGTAATTAATGGCGATTTACTTTCTTTGACTAAGTCTAAAACTTCTTTTTGATAAATTCCTCCGAGATGTTGCTGATTAAATACCTCAGGAACAGCAGTTTCTGGCCAGATAATTAGATCGATTTTTCTATTTTGCTCAGCGGCCGCGGCCATTCCTGCTTTGGTAAGTTCGATAAGCGTTTTCATAATCTTGCGCTTAGTAATGCTTTGTTGTTCATTGATTTTGTCTGGGTTGGAGATATTGGGTTGAACAAGTAGTATCTCAATCGATTCACCATTGGTAGAATTAGGTAGCACGGCCAATTTTCGGTCATTCCCACCGATAAAGGAACCACCAAGATAAGCAACTAGTAAGAGCAAAAGAAGTGATACTGAGTATTGTCTTTTTTGGGCCTGAATAGGAGTAGTGAAGATTTTAAGCAAAAAGAAATTACAAAATAAAATTATTGCACTAATTCCTTCTATCCCAATATATTTTGCCAGAAAAAAACTAGGAATCTCATTTACCAGCCATGCCACCCCAACTTGCCCGGGGAAAATAGTAGGTAGGATTTCGAGTGTGGAGTAGAGTAAAATTAAAACAGAAAAACTGGCAATAGAATTTGACGGCCGAATATTTAAAAGCTTCCAAAGGCCGGCGGCCAAAATTATGTGATAATTATTAATAAGAGCAAAAAAGATTAAAAAAACTGCTCCTACCACCCAAGAAGTTTGGGCGTAATTTATAACTCCCTGAATAATCCAATGCGCCGAAAAAAGACTAGTAAAAAAACTAAAAATTGCCGCTGAAAAAATTATTTGGCGAAAAGTTCGCAGGCCACTCCAATAATAAAAAAGCGGAACAAAAGCAAAGTTTATAAAAATGCTTTTGGACGGGGCCCAACCGGCATAAAAAAAAGCTGCCGAAAGAAGTGGCGCAGAGATAACATTTAAATATTTTACTATTTTCATAGGCACAATTATTTCCTTACATGAGGACTATATCAATAACGGATAAGGCGATCTATCTATTTATTAAAAAATTGACTTGAGTCAATTCCAAATGATTGCTTTTGGAACACAATCAAAAAAGAACATTTTAGATAAAACTTTAAACAAAGGAGATCTTATGCACTTTTGGGAGGGAGCGAAAAAACAATGGGTGGTGCTTGTTGTAGCACTTGTTGTAGCATTTTCAATTTTAGGATGGGGCGGTATAGATGTTTATCGTGAGGCCCCACCGATTCCCGCCCGAGTGGTTTCTAGCTCGGGTGAACTACTTTTTACTGGCGAGGATATTACTGTAGGCCAACTAGTGTGGCAGTCAATTGGTGGCCAACAAGTAGGAACGATATGGGGACATGGAGCGTATCAGGCCCCTGATTGGTCTGCTGATTGGCTGCATAGAGAGTTGACTGCCATATTAACTATTTGGTCGAAAGAAGATTATCAAACGGATTATGAAAAACTAACTAGTGACAAACAGGCCATTTTAAAAAATCGTTTAATTTTGGAAATTAAAACCAATAACTATAATGCGGAAAGAGGCGAATTGGTTGTATCAGAAATTAGGCAACAGGCCATTATTGCTAATAGCAAATACTATGCTGGCCTTTTTAGTGATGATCCGACCTTTAAAAAGTTGCGAGCAGACTATGCGATTGCCGATGGTGCAATTAGGGATCTCTCTTCCATTGAGAAGATGAATGCCTTTTTCTTTTGGACTGCCTGGGCGGCGGCCACCTATCGTCCAGAAACGAAGGTCACCTATACGAATAATTGGCCACATGAACCGCTGATTGACAATGTTCCAACTGCCAAAAATATTATTTGGTCAATTATCAGTGTGATTGTATTGCTGTTGGGGGCCGGCGTATTAGTTTGGTATAAAACATTTAAGGGGGAAGAAGCTGTCGAAGAAAATCCTCCCCCAAAAAATCCTTTTATAAATTTAACGCTAACGCCATCAATGAAAGCAACCTGGAAATATGCCGCAGTAGTACTACTGCTCTTTATCTTGCAAATTGGATTAGGTGTGTTGACAGCTCACTATACGGTGGAAGGCCAGGGCCTTTATGGAATTCCATTAGCAAAGTATCTTCCCTATGCTGTCACTCGTACTTGGCATTTGCAAATTGGAGTGTTTTGGATTGCTACGGCCTTTTTAGGAGCAGGATTATTTTTAGGGCCAATCATTGGTGGAGGTGAACCAAAATTTCAACGAGCAGGAGTTAATACTCTATTCGTTGCGCTTTTGATTGTAGTATTTGGCTCACTGGCCGGAGAGTATTTGGCCATTGCTCAAAAGTTGGAACTTTCAAATAGTTTTTTCATTGGCCATCAAGGATATGAGTATGTAGACCTTGGACGCTTTTGGCAGATTTTACTTTTTGTTGGCCTTTTATTGTGGTTGCTGCTTATGGCCCGAGCAATATTGCCGGCCTTAAGACGAAATGAAGATAACAAAGGACTAATAGTCCTCTTTACTGGCTCGGCGGTGGCCATTGGCCTTTTTTATGGATCTGGCTTTTTCATTGGTGCCCGAACGCACATGAGTGTCATGGAGTATTGGCGTTGGTGGGTAGTACATTTATGGGTAGAGGGATTTTTTGAAGTTTTTACTACCGCGGCCATTGCTACTATTTTCTCTACCCTGGGGTTGATAAAAAATAAAAGTGCCACGCGCGCAGTAGTTACTAGTACTGCGATATTTTTGGTGGCGGGAATTCCAGGAACTTTTCACCATCTCTATTTTTCAGGGACCACTTCTATGATTGCGGCCCTCGGTGCCACTTTTAGTGCATTAGAGGTTGTTCCACTACTTTTAGTGGGAATAGAGGCCTTTGAAACTTATCGCCTCTCTACTTCAACAGAATGGGTTAAGGAGTACAAGTGGCCCTTAATGTTTTTTCTGGCCGTGAGTTTTTGGAATTTAGTGGGAGCAGGAATTTTTGGCTTTTTAATTAATCCCCCCATTGCTTTGTTTTATATGCAAGGATTAAACACAACACCAGTTCATGGACATGCCGCTCTTTTTGGAGTGTACGGAATGTTGGCCTTGGGGTTTGTGATGCTGATATTACGGGTATTGGCCCCAGCAGGAGAATGGAATGAACGCTGCTTAAAACACTCTTTTTGGGCTCTGAATATTGGTCTGGCACTTATGATATTATTAAGTCTTTTGCCTATTGGTATTTTGCAAACAATGGCCAGTATAGATTATGGATTATGGTATGCACGCAGTTCTGATTTTATGCAAACTTCACTTATTCAAAACTTGCGATGGGCGCGAGTAGTTGGAGATGTTATCTTCGGATTGGGTGCCATAGTATTAATTAAATTTTGCATAGGCATTTTTACGGGACATAGTTACAAAAAATAAAATTTTTTCTAAAAAAACCTAAAGGCGAGTAATAAAATGCAAGGGAACCATCTCGTGGTTCCCTTGCAAATATGTGTGTGGTGCGGTCTAAAAAGTTAACTATTTTTGACAACTGCGTTGACGATCTAGATGAGAACTTTCATTACAGTTAGTGATCTGGCAATTAACAGCTTGATGATAGCAGTAATCAAGCGCAGTTCTTCGAGCAAACATCTCACTGCGGCCTTCGGCCTCAAAAGTCAAGATGCGAACTTGTTCGGACTGATTTCCGTTAGTATCGCGATAAATATTTCTAGCTTCGCCGGAAGCGGTACAGGTATAAGTATAAGTAAAACATTTTTCAACGCATTTACCATGCTCGGCCAAACATTCACCACAGGTGTAGTGATATCCATGCTCTTCCCAGCCGACATCATAAGTACGACATTCAGGCCGTCCATCTCCATCACCGCTTGGTGTAGATGGGCCAGAGATAGCAAAGGATAAATTAGAAATAAGAAGCATTGCCAAGACGAGTAAAAAGTTTTTCATATATTTTCCCCCAAAAATTATTCGATCTTAATGATCGCAAATTTCACTTTAGCAAAACCAAGGCCAAAACATGCCAATGTGTTTTTTCAAGGGGTTATGCAAATGCGGCGGCGCGCAACAGCTTGAATTTTAAGACATTTTGCACCTTGCCGTGCAGCAAAAGGCATAGATGATACCGCTTGATAAAATTTCTCGGGGTCATTTTGCAGGGTGATACAAAACAGTTGGGGCATTTATAAAAGTACGCATGTAACAGATGCCGGCCGGATTTTTATTCGAGAGCGTTTTGCTATGAATATTTTGAGGATCGGCCAAAAATTTTAAAGTTGAGACCTTTTTTTCAACCGCAAATGGCAGGTTAACGTTACCATGAGTGTAAAAATAAATTTTGCGCTCTTTTTTTCCATCCCATAAAAATAATTTTTGATAAAGCTCAGGATCTAAGACTAGCAGAGTTGATAGTTCAACCAAATAGTTCCAGGTCCCATCCGAGGTAACTTTTTTTTCTATGAGGTCGGCATTTTTAGAAATCTCCGGACAAAGTACATTTATTAATGCCTTCTGGTCCTGCAGTGAGCGCCCTTTACGAATAGGGATTGATATATTGGGAATATTAGGAGGCAACTTAGGGTTTGCCCGAAGTTTACTTAAGAGAATTTTTTCAACGGTAAATGAGTTCCAAACACTAAATTGTCCTGGCTTACTGGTGGCCTGGGCAACGAGAGGTAAATCCGCTCGCTCCGGCCGGCCGAAGTCACTAAGGCCTGAAAGCTTGGCGCGCAATAGTTTTCCCAGTGAATCGCGTTTAGCGAATTTTTCACTTACCGATTCAATTGTCTCCAGGTTGTGTTCTCTGACATCAATATCTTCTTGGACACGCATCTTTATGGCCTCGGCGCGATCTGCCAAAATGCGTCCGATGGCCTCAAGTTGAGGATAATTAGGGGTACATCCACGCGCTTCACCCCACAGTGTACGGGTAACGTGATCAATTGCGGCAAGCTCTGTTTGCGAAATTGTTTCATTTTTGTATAGAAACTCTTGGCCGCCCGCTTTTCCCCATTCAGCATTTTCAAACCATTCTTCGAAAGGATTTTTTGCCGCTACAGGCGGTATTAAGTTATCCAGCGCAAGATCACCAACGGGATTGTTAAAAAGATAGCTCTTAATACCGTCTTCTGTTAAATCGCGAACAAGTTTTGCCCATTCACCTTTAATTGTTGAAGGGATGAGTGGCCAAGCAGAAAGCTTGATGACAATTTTTTTATTTAAGTAATCTCGAAGAGGATAGAAAACTTCCTTTTCGTTGGCCTTTTTTAGGGTAACCATAAAAAATTTATTCATCTCCAAGATTGCCCTGCGCTCATCTTCATCGAAGATCGACAGGCCGTGCAAGATAGCATAGTCAATGGAGCGAATATAAGTTTTTCCATTCATCATCGCTTGAATTATTTGTAAATGTTCGGAGAAATTATCCATCTGTTCCGGTGTCATCTTATTTACTTGTGCCAAGGCCTTCATTCCTTCATCGCTTTTTACAAAATCAAAGTAGGACTGGGTTTGGAAACCGGCAAGCACCACAGGATTTTTTAGAAACTCTGTCACCCATTTTATATCATCAAGTTGGTTGACCTCTTCAATTAAAGATTTAAGTCGGGTAATATGAGTTATATGCTCGGCCAAACTTATTGGCATGGACATATTAGCTATGTTTTCAGCATTGATTTTAATTTTCTTTTTGGCCTTTTCACTGTAGTTGTCCCAGTTTTTTTTAAATTGGGTGAGCGATGGAGGTTCATAACAAGTACCAAATTGACCGATAAAGTCGGGTTGTTCTAATGTTTTTTGTAATTCAATTAATTCTGGCCTTCCATTAATTTCACTAAGAGGAGTTTGTGCTTGAGAGGAAACAGGAATTATTAGAACAAATAAAAGAATAAAAAAGTCAAATCGGTTGCGCATCATAAAAAAACCCCTTTCCTCAAAATATGAGTTCAGGATATGTTTTGCGAGAAACATGCCGAAGTGCCAGCATAGATTGAGTTGCTTAGAGGTAATAATTCATAAAAAACTGTAAAGAAAGTAGACATATGAGCGGATATTTGACGAGTTAAAATTTAGCGGGACGACTATAAGTCTTATTCGCGTAACTGCCATAAAATTTCTTTTTCGTTGCTTCCATGGGGGCAAAAAGTAAATTGCTGCTAATTAGCAACGTAAAAAGGAAAATACTTTTTTTTATTCGTTGATCAATCTTCATAGTTAACACAACAACTAAAATCATTAGCGGTATGGTGATATTAAACTCCCCGATTGATTTGGCCAGATTAGCAGAAAAGCTAACCAGATTAAGATATAACCCTAGTGAGATGGAAATTATTTTTGCAGGAACGATCCATGGTAAAAAGAAATAAATAAACCATAAGGGAAAAAAAAGAGAAAAAAGAGAGGTTAAAATAAAGCCAAAGATAAAACCTAAAAAGGGTAGTGATATTTCTTGGAAGTAGGCAATGATAATTTGTCCTCCCAATAATGCAATTGGAAGTAACAACTTATTTTTGTGGATAAAGGAAAAAATTATTCCTAAAAATAAAAAGCTATATGCAAAACTGAGTGGTGAATAGCGATAAGTACCAATAAAAAAATCTATTAAAAACGTTATTAAAAAAAGAGAAAATGGCGAGATTTTATCTTTGAGACGTGCCACTTTAAAAGATAGCGAAAATAGCCGATACAAAGCAACCCGCTTCATAGAATAAAGGCCATCTAAAAAAAAGGGAATTAGACAAAGGGATGAAGAAAGAGAGTTTTGTAGCCATTTTCGCTTACGAAAAAGTAAGACAAGGGGATATAAGAAAATATACATTGCAGAGAAATGAATTCCCGAAGGAGTAAAGAGATGATATAAATTCAGTGTTCGATGTGCTTGTTTGTCTTTAGGGTTTAAATACTTTAATTCTCCGGCCACATAAGAAACAAGCGCGGCCACCTGATCTTTACTGCCAACTTGATAATACAACTCTGTTCGCTTTAATTTGATGTAATCTGGGACGTTTTTTTTATGATAGTTACCCGATCTTTCCGAATTGCTTAACCAAAGAAGTAACGCAATTGAGGTAATATATATGAAGGTTAGTTTTTTCATTATCACTCGCATACTATACAAACGAGATCTTTTTTTTTGCGCTTAACGTATTGAAAAATAGAGAGTATGTTGCTACTTGCTGTGCGAAATTTTTATGGGGAGTAAAAAATGAATAACAACGCGCTAACTGCCAGGGCCATTCGCAATCAACTGAAATATTTTTTTGAAGAAGATGATCTCGCTCGAAACATCTATTACACTTCACAACTTCCCATGGATGCAGTAATTGGATCACTATTTATTAAATCAGATCTGGTCATGGCCGGTCTCCCTTATTTTTTGGAAGCTTTTAAATATTTGGGAGAGTTAGATCTTTTAGATGCGGACAAAATAGTTTCCGATTACGAAGGAAAGTTTTGCGGCGCAAGCTCCACCCCCCTTTTTTCTTTCAAACTACCGTTTGCGGTAGCACTAACGGCAGAACGTATTGCGCTCAATCTTGTGCAACATGCTTCAAGTATCGCCACTGCAACCAACAAGTTTGTTCAAAAGGCCGCCCAATATAATATTGCTATTTTAGATACGCGAAAAACTTTACCTGGCCTGCGTGCCCTTGAAAAATATGCTGTGCGTGTTGGCGGAGGATATAATCACAGATTAGGACAGACTGATTTGTGGATGGTGAAAGACAACCACAAAAATTTTTTTGGCGGAGTGACGGGAGCACTCTCTTTTTTTAAAAAAATGCATGGCTTTTATGTGCCGATTGAAGTGGAGATTCACTCTCTTTCAGAGCTAAAGGATGCGCTGGATCTGCAAGTTAAGCATCTAATGCTAGATAATTTTTCGCTGGAAGATATTAAAAAAGCAATTGCTCAAAAACCTAAAGGCGTTACCTATGAACTTTCTGGTGGAGTAAATTGGGCAAACTTTGAGAAATATCTTATTCCTGGAGTCGATGCGATTAGTATTGGGGCAATTACCTATGGCGCATCCAGCGTGGATATCTCTTTTAAATACAAGAAGTGTTAGGAGTATTTTATGAGTGAGAGAGCGCCGCTTTTAAATTTTGATGTGCTAATAATTGGTTGTGGAATTGCGGGTATGAGTGCTGCCATAAAATTGGCCGAGGCCCAACTGAAAATAGGAATTATCACTCGGGAAGAAAATCCGCAAGTGACAAATACTTTTTATGCACAAGGTGGAATTATTTTTTCTAAAGGGGAGCCGGCGGCCCTAATTGCAGATATTATGAAGGCCAGCTCAATGACTTCGAGTCGTGTCGCCTCGGAGGTTTTGGCAATTCGTTCTGCTGGAATTTTGCAGGAAGTGTTATTAGATAAGGTACAAGTTAATTTCTCACATGATGAACAAAATCAGCTCAAGAAGACCAAGGAAGCTGCTCACTCTATTCCGCGCATTATTTACAAAGGCGATTACACGGGAAAAGAGATACAGGTTTCAATGTTAAACTATATCTCAGATAAAAAGCGTTTTCCTAATATCACTATTTTTTCTGCTCATACCGCCATTGATTTGCTCACCCCCTCTCATCACGGAATAAACATAGAGCAGCGTTATGAAGCAGATCAGGTTGTTGGCGCCTATGTATTGGATCAACATCACCGAGAAATAAAAAAAATCATTGCTAAAACGACGATCCTTGCTTCTGGTGGAATCGGTGCTTTATATTCTCACCATTCTAACGCCGAGGGATGTCGTGGCGATGGGCATGCGATGGCCAAGCGAGCGGGAGCAATTTTGGCCAATATGGAATTTATTCAATTTCACCCAACTACTTTCTATGATCAATCTTCTCATCGTCGCTTTTTAATCAGTGAAGCGGTGCGTGGCGAAGGTGGAATTTTGCGTAATTCTAATGGCGAAGAATTTATGGCCAAATATCATCCAGATAAAGAATTGGCCCCGCGCGATGTGGTGGCCCGTGCCATTTTGGAAGAGATTATTACCACTGGCCATTCCTGTGTTTATTTAGATATTTCACACCATGAAGAAGCATGGATAATCGAACGCTTTCCAACCATATACAAGCATTGCCTAGAACACGAAATTGATATTACCAAAACTGCCATTCCGGTGGTTCCAGCAGCGCATTACACATGTGGTGGTATTAAGGTTGACTTACAAGGGCGAACTAATTTGGCCAATCTTTACGCTGTTGGAGAAGTTTCGTGTACCGGTTTGCATGGAGCTAATCGTCTGGCATCGACGGCACTTCTGGAAGGACTTACTTGGGGAAATATCGCGGCGGAAGATATTCTTGAAAAAATTGGCCAACTTGGTTTTTATTCTCGGGAGAAAATTAAAGATTGGAAAATAACAGAGGAACAAGAATCTGATCTTGCACTCATTCAACAAGATTGGATGACGGTAAAAAACACCATGTGGAATTATGTTGGACTTGTGCGAACGACTGATCGCTTAAATCGTGCTAATGCGATGTTTAGAGAATTAACGGAAGAGATTGAGCGTTTTTATCGCAATGTCTTTCCCAACGACACGTTGATTGGCCTGCGCAATGCTGTGGAGGTTGGTTCGGCAGTTATCGCTGCCTCTATTCGTAATAAAGAGTCCGTCGGATGTTTTTATAGAAAATAATTAGACAGTATAAGCAAGCAGCAAGTAAATTTTTCAATGTCCTTTTTTCCCATTTAAATTTCAAGTACGATTGTCTTAAATGACAACTCAGTACTTGAGTTAAATATAAAACAACTGTTTGGAGGATAAAATGAAAAAAGTATTATTAAGTGCTTTAATGGTAACTTCCCTATCATCATTTGCCAATTTGAATATACTGACTGAGGGCGATATTGCGAGCAGCATATATGATGTTCTTAAGGCCGCAGGGGTTTCCGAAGATTGTGCCGGTGGCACATGTGCTCTTACGGCACAAAGTATTTTGTGCTCATCAACTGAAAATGGCCAGAATTTTGCCTGTTCGTTGCAAGTACAAGATTATGAATTAGGAACAAACAGTGAGCTGTCAGTTTCAAAGGAACTTGCTTCTTCCCTATATAAATCTCTTGAAAATGCAGGACTAGAAAGCGATGGAGCCTGTGGCACTAGTCCTATTAGTGCTCAAAAAATTGATTGCTCTTCGTCTCGCAATGATATTTTCGATAAAGTAATTAAATGTACAATTACTCCATAAATTATTCTGTGTAAAATAATGTGTTTTGCGTTAGGAGATTAGATTTTATGATTAAAAAAATCACGGCTAGTCTTAAAAAATTACTACTATCTGTATTAATTATCGTGGCCGCTTTGCAGGCGTCTTGGGCCAAAACTGTTTTAATTTCAGATATCGACGATACGATTAAATCGAGTAACATTTTGAATAGATGGGCCATGATAGGAAATGCCTACAACGTAAAACACCCATTTAGTGGGATGAGTGATTTTTACAATATTTTACAGAGGGAGATTCCAGAACTTTCCGTTTACTATGTAAGCTCTGCTTTAACTTTTTTGATGATGTCCTACTCACATGGAAAATTTCTAAAACAGAACAACTTTCCAGATGGGGAGTTGCGTTTAAGAAAATCTACTGCAGATAAAGATTTTAAAGTTAATACAATCTCAGAAATAATATTGTCCGAATCACCGGAAACAATTATCCTAATTGGCGACAATGGGGAGCGCGATAGTAATATTTATCATACTATTTCTGAAAAATTTCCCGAGATAAAAATGTATCAGTTTATTCGCATTAACTATCCGTTTGATAAGGCCAGTAGAATATCTGATGAGCAAAAAGGCTTTATTTCACCGGCGGAAATAGCACTCGAACTTTATCAAAATAAACTTTTAGACAAAGTCGATGTGGTGTCTCAAATTATTTCACACTCCACAGAACAAATTTTTGATTTGCCGGAATGGGTTAATTGCTTAGATCATAAAACTTCATTAATGATATTTGCGGAAGATTTTTCAAATGTCGATCTTTTGCAGAGGAAAATTGAAGATCGATGCTCCTTAAATGAGGACTTCAACAAATGATTTTTGCCTTATAATTTTACTTTCTTTGATCAATTTACTTATATTTGATCAAGGCCCCGACCCAGGCTCCGGCCTATGCCAAAAAAAATAGGCAGTTTTCGCCTCCCGCAGGCCATCTTTTAAAAAACGAGAAGTGCTGCTTAAGAATATTGGGTTGTATATTTGTTTAAAATCACTAAAGACAGGCGGTCATCACAAATATAATTACCGACTTAATAATATTTGGATGTAATATGAAACCTGCAATTCATATCCGAAAAGCGGTGATGCGTTTGCTGTGTGGGAGCATTTTATGACTAGAGCAGAAACAATATTGTGGAAGGGTAGCAAGATCTCATTACTCTTGTTGTTACTTTTGTTGCTAATAAATGGCTGCACTAAATCTAATGTTTCTACGGTTAAAAGAGCGCCCACGCCAGAAGAACCAGAAGATTCAATAGTTGCTACTCCGACGTCTACACCTGTTGCGACATTTACGCCTACACCTACGCCAGATACAACTAATCCAGTAGTCGGTAGTGGCATAACAAGTTCGTTAATCACCTCTTCGAGTTTGCGCCTGGACTGGGGAGGCGGCAGCGACAATTTAACGGAGACAAGTCAACTTCGGTATAGGTTGGTAGCGGCAAGCACTTCTTCTGCCATAGATACTATTAGTGAGGTTGATTTAATTTCTGGGGCAAATTTACTTTTAGATTATCAAACAAATGTATTAGCGAGCAATATATCAAGCTTAGATGATGCCACAACGTATTATTTTGCGCTGGTGGTAAAAGATATGGCCGGCAATCAAGCGCTTTATCCAATTGTTTCTGTCACCACATTAGCAATTGCGACTTTCAATGGATGGACACACCTCAGGGCCGTTGGGGCAAAAAATCCGATCGCTTTTACTGGGTTGGCCACCTCCCCTGCCACTGTCATGGTACAATTTGCGGCAGTAACCCTAACTGCCGGAACCGTGGAAAGTTACAATATTTATCGCGGAACTTCTCCGGGCCAAAATTTTTCTAGCGCCTATGCTACAGGGATAAGTGCTTCCGCGCGAACGTATATAGATAACGGAGCTTTCTCTGCAGGAAATATTTATTACTATTCTGTTGCCCCGGTAGTTGGGGGCGTGGCCATTCCTCCTGAAGATATCACAGATCAAGAAATTAAAGTTACTATTCCGCCGGAGAATATGGTGCTAGTACATCGGTGGATTGGAAATCGTGAAATGTGTGAACTTATGGGCAAGGCCATAGATAGAAGTAATAACTATCGTTGCATACATACTGGAACAGGTAGTGACGGTGCTTTTTTTGATCTAGGTCAGTCGTTGCTTGTTGATGCTTATGAATTGGGCTGTAATTTTTCGGAAAACGGTTGTAGTGGAGGAGTGTGTCTGGGCACCACGACACCTGGTACTGCTACGATTAATTCTGTCTATTACCAACGGGGATCTTCCAGCGATACCTGTTATATAAACACTAATGGCGCTAGTAGTTGGCTGTCAATTGATGATGCTGCTAACGCAACTCAGCGGGCGACGATGGCCTCCGCCAGGCCAGGCCTTCCTCCGATAGCAATGATTTCACCAGTAAGTGCTAATCTCATTTGTAATGCACAAAGCGAAGTTGGTTTTTCAGGATCAAAGCGATTGCTTCATCGTCGAGAATGGTTAGTTGCTGCCGCATGGGATTCGACTTTAAGCGATGCTACAATTACTACTATTGAAAGTGGAACGGCCTCGCTACCGGTTAATGGGCACTGCAACTCTAATTATGCGACTGGTGTGTCGTTTGATAATCGATTAACCCCGACTAATCTAGAAACACTTCCCTCCACCTCTTCCTCCGGTGTAAAAATTTTAATTACGGGAGGGGTTTTGACGAGAAACTGTCTCTCGCGCTATGGGGCCCAGGATATGGTGGGCAATATAGCAGAATGGAATTCTGACCAAATTAATAATGGGGTGGGAGTAACGGCCAGTTCTAACAATGTGGATAATACTAACGCAGACTTCAACAATGGCGGTGCGTTGGTGTTGCAGTTTGATAACGACCAGGCCCCCGTTTTAGATAATAGTTTCGATAGTACTTTCAGTGGCATTAGAACGCTTAAACGAATGCAACTTCCCATTGGAACACCAGTTGGTTCAGATACTTTTGCTGAAGATGGTATCGTAGATTGGACCGCGGCCACCGCGAAGTACCATGGTGATAAATTTTGGGTTAACACGAGCGCCCTTCGAGATGTTGTTTCTGGAGGTTATTACATCTATGGTACGACCGCCGGCCGCTTTACCATGCAAATAGAGGCTGCTTATTATAATGTTGCTCCATACATTGGTATTCGATGTGTTTTACCTCTGGCCGAATAAGTTATTTTTGATCACAAAGAAATGGATGGAATATTCGACGGAGATGTTGATATGGTTATGATTGATGTGTTCATGAGTATCATGCACCAGAAGAGAAAACAATGATTAATCAACTTCAGCGATAATGTTTTAATGGTTTTTTAAATCAGACTGAGGAAGAGATGGACATACTCATCCGGTCTCTAAGTGCCATGTGCCTTTTAAAAAGGCTTGCTAGTGGATTGTGGGCTTACTTTCAACTTCTTCGAATTTAGAAAAAAAGAATTAGTGCTCTTTTCCGCTTTGTTTATAATAGCAAGATCAATCCGTTGTTCATTTAACTCCAGAGAAAGCTCCGATTCAATTTTATATTTTGAACTTTTAATTGTTGAATAAATATTATCTTCGACAACAAAAAACAGATCGATATCTCCGCCTCTGGCACCATCATCAATTCGACTTCCGTGTAAGTAGATGTCTCTTTCGTTAGAAAATTTGGAAAGTATTTTTACTATTATGTCGATTTCTGATGAAACTAATCTCATAGCTTTTTTAGTAGATCCTTTACATCTTGAATAACAAAAGATGATTGGCGATTTATCTTCTTACAATCGTTAATTAATAACCATTTCAAATCACCACAGCAGTTTGTTGAAAGTCTTTATGATATGACTCGGCAAAATACCTCTTTTGATGATTTTCTTCGCAACGAGTTTCAACTCCGCGGACTGGGATATAAAAATCGCATTTGAACAGAGGGCAAAGGTTGATAAGGATACCATTTGGGCCCCTAGTTGTTAAGAAGGACGTCTTGAATAAAACTGTTTTACTTTCAGTTCTTTCAGTAATATGCGTTCAAACTTCATTTTAAAAAAATATAACAGAAAAAAACAAGCAAAATCTTGTTTTATCATTGGAGATAACGCTTTTTTGTAATTTAGATAAAATTTTGGTGAGTTTAAGTGTTACTTTAAAAATTAAAGTAGTGTTTCAATTTTGAGTATCCTGGTGTCTCTGTAATAGCTTCTCTGTCTCCAAAGAAACTCTGTCGCACGTGCATGAGACCAGCCGAGGTCTCTTTAAATAGATACTTCGCCTATCTGGGAATAAATATGTCCGGAAGTTCGACGAAGAACTGATGGCGGGATCTTTTCATTGGTGGCCTCAAGAGTCCCTTTATAAATAATAACTCTAAGGGCCTCTACGCCAATAGGACGATTTGAGCTTAAATTTTTTGTCAGAAGTAGCAGTTGGCAAGGAAAACTCTTTTGGGCCCTTTTATATTTATCTTCCCACTGAGTAATAAATCTTTTTTGAAGATCTCTTATCCAGTTTGGATTACTTGGTAATTTTAATATTTCAACTCTTTGATAATTTTTATGGCCATAGCTGAGTTTGCGACGGTAGAGCTGAATCTGAATAAGGCCATCGATAATTTCAATGGTGGAGCATCTAAGTTCTGGCCCGCTTAGACCCCAGTAGAGAATAAGTGCCAAAACCATTGCTCTTTCTGGGTCTGAGTTACTGCTTTTTATGTAGCGGCTAAGATTATTTATTTGGTCATCTGTGCATATGAGCATCGTTTTATCTGGAACAGGTGCAATAGATTTTTCAAGAGGATTAATTAATATTTTCTTTTTTCTTAATGCCCACGAATAGAACTTTTTAAGGGTGCAAACGATATGAGCATTATTTTTATCAGAGGAAATACTATCAAGATAATTATCGATAATTGGTTTTGAAGCATTTAATATGTTGTCAGTACCAAAGTTTTTAAAGATCCATTTTTGAAAACTATAATAAGTATTCGCAGATGCTACACAAGTACTTAGTGACTGTCGGGTAACTTAAAAAGATCTGATGTACAAAAACTGCCTATTTGGCCGAGGCTTTTATTTTAGTATATGCATTCTTGATAGTGATATTTTCGTTAGGTGGCCAGTTAAACCTATACAGCAACCACGCTCTTCATTGCTGCCCAATCCCGCAATATCTTGCTCGTATTCATCCCTAAAAACGCAAGATGACCCATGGTTGTACACCACTCCGCTGACTTTGCTCTTGGTTTGTTGAAGCCATATCGTAATGTTTTGAGTGTTGCAATCGTTGCTTCTGTCAGGGCCCGCTCGCGCTTTGCTATAGAAAATGCTCTTGGGCCAACGTCCATTTTTGCTTTGCCTTTGCGGAAAATACAATTTTGCTTGATTCCCAAATCTTCGATCACCTGATGATTTACTGGCCCATCTCCCCGCGATCGAATACAAACTGCTTTGGAATTTCTCCGTTCGTATTTTCTACAAAATTCGCCAAAATCTCTTCCGCGATCAATGCATCTGAACCAGCTCCAATTTTGATACATTGTTTGCCAATGGCGTATCCTCTCTGTAGACGAGTGACGATCCACCGTCTTCCAAACTCTGTTGCCTTCGCTACCTTATCCCTGGTAATTGCTCTTGCTGTTAAATGCCAAGTGCTGATTATTTTTCCTGTTGGATGTATCCCTGTTTTTATCCACTGGTCTATCTGTTTTAGCATTTTGCCAAACAGGTCTATTTTCTCCTGATACTGCTTGCGACTTTTGCTGGACAATTGGGAAATTGCTGTTGAAATTAATTCGTAAAGTGCTGTGACCTCTTTCTGCATTTTTATTGATAATTTCTTTTTCTTCTCCTTGGCCTTCTCTTTTTTGCCCCGAGTAAACAATCGTATCTCTGTAAAAATATCTTTTGCTCGTGAAAAAATTTCTTGGGCACTCTTTGATAAACCCGAATGAAGTTTTTTTCCAATACCAAGCAATGCCTCTCCAATTTTTTTCATATGGCCTACTTCCGTAGGATAAGCAATCGGCACTTCCTGCACTGTTGTGTCGGAAGCGCACAATTTCGCTCCTGTAAATCCATGTTTCATTGCAGAGTTGACAATTATTTTGTTGATCTCTGCTGCTCCCTCTGGCCCAATCATATTGCGAAATGTTTCGATACTTGTGTGATCGATCGTTTTGGTTGATGATGCAATTCCACATAAAACTCGTACTCCTACATGGTAACGAACCATTTCTTCTGCCTCTCTGTCCGTCCAACCATTCATTGATTTGGCAATATAAATTCCTAGATGTAAGCGAAGGTCTAACTTGGCACCGTTGTTGATGTCGATTTTTTGAGATCGATATTTGTTTGCCACATCGGCAAGCTCGCTCCATGGTAGATGACCACTCAATATTCGATAGCGGGACTCTGTTGATACATCTACCGTTATTGATGCCAATGAATCTAAAAGGTCTTGTTGATAAATACCACTGCTGTCTGTTGACATGCGATTCTCCAATGATTTTTTGTTTTTTAAAGTAATTGATGTTCGTCATCTAAAAAAATCTTACGCTATAAAAAACGAGCTGAATAGGCCTCGGTGGAAAATATTTAAAATATTTTTTCGATCGATAACAATGAGTATGCGACAAAAAATGCTATGCCATCCTCTGAATTATACCGAAGTTACCCGACAGGTCACTATCTACCGTCTCCTAAATAATGCTCTCTAACTATTTTTAAAAAATCAATGATTCGTTCTGGATCAAGTGGAACACCTTTTTTTTCTCTATTAAGCGCATGAGTAGGAATTTCATATTCACTAATTGGTTGTTCGATACGATTGTAATGATCAGCAATATTAATAGGCCTATCAATATCCATAATATAGGGGCGGGATAGTACAAAAGAAAAAAATCCTTGCAGCATTCCTAGATAGTTTCTAATTGTCTGATTAGCAATATCAAGGTCAATTAAATTTTGTCCATAATTCACTATTCTCTGTCGGCCAATTCCTGCTTCCATCGCCTCCCAAACAAAAAGAGGGCGAAGATAATTCCCATGGTCTTTAAACCATGAATTAAGGAAGGTCTGATTTTTTTAATAGTTTTTGGTGAATGATTTCTTATTCGGTGTGATTTGATATACTCATCAATTAGATATTGATGATGAATATGAGCATCGGGACGATACTCCCTTCTCTCCAGTAGCTTCTGTGTCTCTTTTTCATATTGAACTAATTTTAACATAGGCCACTCAATCCAGATAGATCGAGAGGAATTTCTCTTGGATATAGAAGTCCATTTAAAATATTAATAAATATTTGGTCATCATCAATAAAGTTCAAAACTCTCTCCTTTTTTTCGGTGGAGAAACCATAATCTAGATAATTTTAAAGAGCGATGAGCTTGATTGTAGAAAATATTACAAATGAGATAGTTCTAACTGTTCAAAATTATAAAGTAAGTCAACAGTCCAGAACTTGTTTATTTTCCTCAGCCCAAGTTCTAAAAAAATGGTGTTCAAAATGACCGCAAAAAACTTTAACGTCGATAGGTAATCCAAGAAATTCGGCACCAATAGACAACGATTTTATAACCACTGCATTTATTTTTTTTATCTTATCAATACGCTGATTTCGGCGTATCTGGTGATACTCTTTAGAATTAAGATGATCATTGAGCTGTCGCCATTCTCTTTCATTCGCTGCCTGCCTGAGCCTTTGACATGGGTTATTATTACACGCTCTTGGATTTTTTACTTGAGGTCTGGGGGTAAATTCGGTATTACAAAATTCACAAGTACACATGGTAGCATCTCCTTTTTTTTACTTGGTCGTTGAAACGAGTTGATGCTATCTTCTTTACAAAAATTTAAACTGATACTTAATAATTTAAAGTGTTGATTGAAAAAATTACTAAAGGCGCTGATATTAGAAGTAATATTTGAAAATTCTATGGTCAAGTAAGTTGATAACATCCAGTTTTATTACACGGCCAAACATGTAAATAATGGATTTAGTCTGTCATGTTCTTTTTCGTGCCACGCTTCCTCCATCGCATAGAATTATACATAATTTTGGGAGCAATTTTAATGGGTCAGGCCAGCATTTGCTTAAGAAAATCTATTATAATTACAAACAGTCCGAACATATTGGCTTAATTATTCCGGTATCTTTTATTTCTGATTTTAAACTATCAAAGTCCATTATACTGCTCTCTGTTTGTAATTTTTTAACTGCATGTTTAAGGTTAGCAAAATCTTCATCTCTAGAACAAAGATTGTCGTCTTGTAATAGTTCAAGAGCAGCGTTAAAAACGCTAGAGTCATAAGACAAATCCTGTCTTAAAATATTTCCTTTTTTGCTTTTGTAATCCATAATGCTTTTATAGCTTGTATTTATTTGATTGATTAATTTATTTCCAACATCGGTATTACTGGCAATGATTTCCAATATTCCCCTAAAAACTCTTTTTAAATCTCCAGACGAGCCTTCTAACAACACAAGGTTGTGACCTGCCAAAATTGCCTTTGCAGTAAACAGTACATCGAAATCGGATAGTTTAATTTGTTCATGCGGCCAACCTGATAAAAAGATTTTTGCTTTATCTTGTTTTGAAAGCATAAACATGCCATCAGTCATAATAAGCCCTTTAAATCCACCGGCTCGTAACAAATTAATCCAGGTTTCTGAAAATGTTGCAATATTATCTTTATCAATGGTTGAGTTGTAAATATGTGTCGTCATGACTATGTCTGATCTACTGGAAATATCGCCGAAAATTTTAATCATACTCATCACTTTTTCTTTTGGGATATGTGTATCTTTATTATCCCTGTGAAGATTAAAAGTCTCCGGCGTAAAGGGAAAATGCTTGATTGTAGTCTCCACGCCTAATTCGTCATAGGCATCTTTCAAATCAAAATACATCTCTGTCGTCGTTTGATCCGTATTATCAACCAATCCGCCTGCACCAATATCGCTGGACCACTTATGTTCGACAACTGGACCCAGGGCCGTATTAATTCCAGTCATCTTTTGTAATAGTGCTGTTAAATATGCCTTTCTTTTTATACAGGCATTTGGTTTTCTCCAATTTAATATATCCTCTTCCGAATCCCACCCGATGCCAACAAAGATAGAGTCAAACTTCCTCTCATTTTTTGGAATAGATAGAAAGTCGATAGATGTGATTAGTGGCGTTTCTTGATTTGCTTTTAGTCGTTCAAGTGATTTTTTTAGTTCTACTAGGTCATCAACCATTCCTTCCTGCACAATGACTCCACCAACGTCATAATCTTTTACTAACTTTAGGTATCCTTGAGAAATAGGGTCATCACTTCCATATCCATCAACATGTGCTACAAAAAGTTGGCCTAATTCGTTGGCAATATTAAAGCACTGCTTAAGTTTAATATTTAATTTTTTCTTCTTTTGCAGATCCTCACAAACCTTCTCTCTTATATTTGACGCCTCCGCATAATTTGCGAAAGTAGTAATACTTAAAATAAGGATTAGAAATATATAAGTCAGACCTTTCATATTCTTAGAAAAGCAATTGGCGAGCCAAATTCACCACCGTAATGCTGTTAAATTCCAGGGCGTTGCACAAGCTAATTGTTTAAAAATTAGTCTATTGAACAAGGATACTACAAGAAGGGACTTAACCGGCCACTGGAGAAGGGGACTTGGTGTAGAGAACCGTTTTACTTTTTAGCCGTATGAATTACTCCATACGCCCATAAACGTCTTTGCGATGGCCAATTTTGATAACATGAACTGTAACAATTGATTCATCAATCGAATATATAATTCTATAGTCTCCAACTCGAAGTTTCATGTATCCTTTTAAATTTCTTCGCAATGGAAGACCAAACTTGATTGGATCAATCATTAGTTTTTCCTCTATTGCCCTCTTGATAATATACTGAATATCTTTTGAAATAGATTTAAGATCTTTTTTTACTGATTTTTTATAAGTGATTTTCCAGCTCAACTCCAAAGCTCCCTATGAGAGACCTCTTTTTCATCCTCTCTCTCTTGAGCGATACGGGCAAAATACAAATCCTCCTGAAGCTCTAAGGCCTCTTTGGTAAGCTCAATTACAATTGACGATAGAGAAGGTGCTTTCCTAATTTTTTGTAACTCTTCCAGCTCTGAATATAATGAATCATCAACAGACAAATTAATTCTTTTTTTTAACGTAGGCATAATTCAACCCCCTTTTTAATATGTTACACTGGTGTGACACCATTGTCAATGAAAAACAGTTAACATGCTTAAAACAGGTAAAAAAAGAGGTAATTATCGTCGATTATAAGATATTGTCCCAGAGCTGATGTGCTTATTCATCACCTGAGTGCTGGGCTCGGTTAATTGTTGCACAAACAAAATTAAACTGCTCGAGGGACAGAAAAAAGCTAGACTCGATAGGGAAGAAAAAAAGAATAAAGATATAGATAGAAGATTTTGATTAGTGGATTTTGGCTGACTCAGACTATGAGAGCTCTAATTTTTGTGAATTATTAAAAAAGCTGTGCCCATTTTTGTCAGACATTTTAATAATAGTTAGGTCAACTCTCTGCTCATTAAGTTTCAAGGATAAATCGGAAACGATATAATGCTTTTTGCTAACTGTGTTCTCATAATATTGATCATCAATTATCCAAAATAGATCGATATCGCCACCTTTCAAGTTATCATCAATTCTACTTCCGTGTAGAAATATTTTAGTATTGGGTACATCTTTATGATGGAATGAATTTAGTGTAGATAGAATAATATTTTTTTCTTTTTCGGATATTCTCATAGTTTTTTAAGAAGTGCTTTCGTTTCAGAAACAACAAAGATTGATTCTGCTTTTATGGCCTCAAAATATTTCCTTAAATCTTCGTCAGTATATTCATGGGCCTCTTTGTTGCGAAGAGCTCGAATTGCCCACCATCTTTTTGAATCTGAAATATAACCTAGCTTTTCCGACTCATTTAAAAAATCGGATAAACTGCCTTTGAATGATGGATCTCCTTTTAAGATGAGCGATCTTAAAAGCTTTGCGGAGAAAATATCGCTTAGTCTTGAGAATCTAGACGTGAAAGATTCAAATGATTCTAGGATTTCTAAATCTTCTATATCAAACCTGACTGGAAATTTTGAAATTTTACGGAAGCTGTACTCTAAATGTTTTAGTGCTTTTTCGATTTTGGGAATTGTCTCACTAATTTGAACTGAAATATCATTTAAAGTCATAGAGTTATTATCTCCAGTTTTTCGAAAAAAACAAGTTAATCGGCTTGCTGACTGCAAAATATTACGCAAAACCAGCCACCTAAATATTAACCAAAACCTGCCAATAAAACATCAAATGTAGGGTCTGGAATTTTGTTTCAGATAATGATAGCGAATTTTTTGTTTTTTCTTATCAAGACTATCTTACGCCGACGACAATCTTTTTATGTCCCTGCTTACGGTAACTGTGCGTAGAAAAGCAATATAATTTCTGTCATCCTGTGTTTAGTTAATAACAACAGGAGGTATTCAAGTGACAGAATTAGAGCAGTTGACCAATGATGTTTTAAAATGTCCTACCTATGGTAGTTCAAAAAAAAGACGCTACCCACAACCATTAATAGATAAAATTTGCGCAGCTTCTATTAAATATGGGCCAACACCCATCGCCAAACAAACCAGAGTGCCTCGTAGCTTGATTTCAAAGTGGCTTCTATTAACTGCCAAGAAGGAAATGGGAAAAGTTCCAAATAATAGCAGGCCTATTATTATTCAAGAGCTACCTAAAATGAATAAAAATCATCTTCCAAATTCTGAAATCGGAAAATCTTTGGTGACACTAACATCGCCAACGGGATTTCAACTTGAGGTCGCAGTTAGCGGCGAACAAGAATTACTTTCGATAATTAACTCTTTTATCGGAGTGATAAAATGATTTTTCAGATTGCCATGCAAAATAAAATTTTCGTCTGCACAGAACCGCTAGATTTTCGCAGTGGCTTCAATGGAACAGAGGCCGCATGTCGTCTAAAAATGAATCAAAATCCACTAGAAGGCGGAATGTTTGTTTTTATTAATTTATCCAAAACGATGATCCGGTTATACCTGTTTGATGGACACGGAGAAGTGATGGTGACTAAAAGAGTTGCTCAAGGCCGTTTCCAATGGTGGAAGGAAAAGGAGACTCCGGCGGAGGTCATGATGGAACACCTTCATTTATTATTACGGGGAGGAGATCCCAAAAGCGTTAAATTGCCGGCGCCATGGAAGAAAATTGGATAGCCATCACGATGCCTCTGCACTCTATCATTGGCCAGAAAGGATTGGAGGCCGAGGGGCCCAAAACTTCATTCGATGGTGTTCTGGCATGGACGCCACTTTATCTCCTAAGTTCCAAGGGAAAAAACTTTCTGGATTATCTTTCATCTCCTTTTTATGCTTAAGGCAGTATACAATATAATCGTAAGGATTTTTATTGCCCAACTTACGGAGTATCTAGCAGATAGAAAAAAACTACGCATACACGTAGGCCAGAAAAAACACTAAGAGAATCTCGTTCATTCGAACT
>MEQL01000060.1 GCA_001770205.1 Bdellovibrionales bacterium RIFOXYD12_FULL_39_22 | reverse complement strand
GAAGATCGAAATATTCTTGTATTAAAACGAATTAAGCCCAAAAAAAGTAGGGTAAAAACCGGCAAAAATTAAATTGTCGCAGTACTAGTAGGCTCAGTCATGCAAGAAGATGGAGAATAGTATAGTATCTGGCGCTGTAAATTCCTTGGCAGCATATTTTTCTTTTAACCTTGAGTAACGCTCGATCCATTCTTCTTTACGAGAAGATTTTTGTACAAATGAATCAAATGGCCCAAAATGATCATTAAAATCTAGTTGGTCATCAGATTTTTTAATTTCCATTTCAAACTGCACGCCTTTATTTTTTAGATACTCACTTACAAGCTTGGGTTCAATATGGTTAAAGTGTGAGTAGCCGATCTCATTTTGAAGTTCGAGAAAAAATTGCTGAACGTCATAAGTGTTTTTTCGAGACTCAGATCGTAAGTCATCAAATGGTTCTTCAATTAGTACTCTATTTTTAGAAACTCTGAGCATATGATCAATAGCTTGTTGCCAACGATTGACATGATGAAGAGTTGCACGCGATATCACAACATCAAAGGTCTTACCTTGAAAGGAAATATCTTGTGCGTCCATTTTTTCAAATTTTACATTAGAAAGTTTCTGTTCATTTTGGGCCCTTTTGAGCCAGACATCTGAAGTATCAATCGCAGTAATAAACTTGCAATAAGGTGCTATTTGCGCTGTGAAATTTCCACAACCGCAGCCGACGTCGAGGAGATGGTGCGGTTTGATGCTTGCAATGCGATTTAAAATCATAACTATTATTCCAAGAAGAAGGTGTATACAAAATTTTAGGCGATTTTTATTAATATTTGAAGAACTTAAACACAAGAATCCAATACTGCTTTAATCACGACCACTCCCAAAATCCTTACCAACCAGTTTTAGTCTTTGCTGATTCGCTGGCCAAGATCTCAAGTCCTCCAGAGGCCCGATCTCTTTTTGACTTATACTCAATAAGATCTTTAAAGACAACTCGTCGATGCGTGCCAGTTTTGTGACTGGCCAAAATTCCTGCATCTAGCAATTTATTAAGATGGGGCCTGGAAACTTCTAGAAAATCTGCTGCCTCTTGTGAGGTTAAGCTTTTGTCTGAAGAGGCAATTGCCAGCTCACTTAAAATGGCCCGAAAAGCTTCTCGTAAATGGTCATGCGCCATAATTGGGGATACAAGCTTTGCGTAGTCATTCGCATTACTACCTTTTTCTGAAAAAGATTTTTCTACTTCTCTTGCAAGTTTAATCTCATCTTCACTAGCTGTGATCAGGTGATATTTGCGAGCGCTAGTCATAAAATTCCCTCCAACTACACAGTTGCGCCTTGTTGTCCTCTTGATTACAGCATGCCATATATTCGAAAATACATTGCTTAATAAAATCAGAGAGATAATAGGTATCATGCCTAGTTGTTTTTTCAAAATATTGCACATTTTAGAGTTTTGGCAATATTTTTAAAAAGTTTCTTAACCTCGAGTCCATTTTTGAAGGGGAAGATCGGGTAATACTTTAGTTTTTTTCTCGAGCATCCGATAGGAGTGAGTGAGTAAGATCCAATAATTATGTAGGCAATGTCCTTATAAAAAATGGAGAGATTTGTGAACAAAGAAGCCTGTTGGTATTTACCAAATAAAGATTCCAAAGATCCGTTCGGCCCATTTTTATTAACAGAAATTATTGCAAAATATAATGAGGGCAAACTTAAATTTGATGACTACATTTGGAGTGAAAACTTCAAAGATGATAAGTGGATTAGACTCTATGAAGTGCAAGAGCTACATAACCTTTTAGTGAAATATCCGCGATATCCAACCCCACCGCGTAGAAGTAAGGGGCAAGCACAAGTTAAAAAAGTGGAAGTTGTTACTAAAAGAAAAGGGGAGTATGGCTCAGAAAATGTTTATAGACGCTATCCTCGCGCTCCCATTGAGATGATAGTTATTTTACACAACAATGATAGGTATCTAGAGGCCCGTTGCGTGGATATCAGCGAGAAAGGAACTTTTTTGCATGTTCCTCTAGATTCAGGATTTGAAGCGGGAGAGCATGTTACCATCACCGTGGTAGAACATCCACTGCTGGGGACCTGTTCACTACCCTCAGTTATTATATATGCGGCACAAAAGGAGAGTTTTAAGGGATTGGGAATATACTTTTTGCGAGTAAATCCCAACGTAAAACAGCGCATAGCTCATTATGTTGTTGAGAAATTAAAAGAGGCGGAAAATGTGGAGAGCAAGGTTGATCTAGGAGAGAGCGCATAATTTAAATTTCACTACAAGTAAGGCGAAATGAAGTTTATATTTTTTAAAAAATATGTTTTTTCGGCAATGTTGATTGTTGGGCTTAATTGCCAAGTTTATGGAAGTGAATTTTTTGATCAAATTGCTGAAGCGATTAATAACCCAGAAAAAGATCTTATTTCAAGCATTGCCCCCAATGAACCGTTATATATACCGCTGACTATAATTAAAAATTTAAAAGAGAATCATAAATCTAAGCAGGAGATCATAAAAGAGTTAGAAACACTTTTGGTAAGCAAAGATTTTGAAGTTAAGCTCAAGCAAATTTTTGAAAAAGATAAGCATGCTTTACCGATTGATAACATTCGTTCTTTTCGAATTTGGCGAGAGTCTCTATATCTTATTTTGGCCCGTGCTTACTACAGTGAAGGTGAATATAAGCGCGCTATTTATTATTACCAAGGCATCCCACCATCATCTTTTATTGCCCCTGTTGCTTTTGTGGAGCTAGGATGGAGCTATCTATACGATAAAAATTTGGTAGAAGGAAATAAACTTATAACAGTAATTGAAAAGGAATTGCAGTCGGAAATGACAATCGCTTTGCAAAGTGAGTTTAAGCTTTTGCAAAACTTTTATATGTTAAAAAATATGGACTATGAAAAGGCCATCAAGTTTTCTTCTAGGTATGATGTTTCTCGTTCCTTTGAGTTGGATCAATTGCATAAAAAAGTAGTGGCGCAAGCATATTTTGATCAATTCCTCTACGAGGCCAATGATTGGAAGGCCTCACTTAAAATGAAGAAATTAAAAAATATTATTAAGGAGGTCGAGACAATTGATCCTACCGCACGTGATGCGAAGATTTCTTTTTTAGCGGCAGAGACTTATTGGCATTTGGCCAGTGTATACCGATTGGAAGATCCGCTAAAATTTAAAAAAGAATGGTCGGCCAATTTAGATAAAGGTTATAGCTGGATCTCGCCCTGGGTGGATAAGTCTATTGGCCATAAAAAGGCATATTTAGATGAAGAGGCAATGTTTTTTGCTTTTTCTTTGCTATGGGAGCAAGAAAAATTTGAATTGGCCATTGAGAAGATGAAATATCACCCGATACTTTTTCCGCAAGGAGAATATTTAGCAGACATCTATCAATTGTTAGGTGATCACTATTTTGATAAAAATGATTTTAATCACGCGATTGAATATTATCGTCATTTGGCCACCGAGGGCCAGGAGACCAAGTCGGTGTATGGAGTGTATAAGGCCGCTTGGAGTTTTTTTAATTTGGGAAAAAAATGGAATGCTCTTCGCCACTTTGAGCGACTATTCTTGCACAATATAAAATTAGACATGGCCGACCCTCTGGTTTTAGAAAAGCTTAGAGCTTCCGGCCTTCAAAAAGAGATTCGCAACGACCTTATTGTGGTAATGATTGACCTTCTAGATTATAAAAAAATAGTTCAAGAGATTGCCATGTTCAATCTTCCTGACGAAGATTCTGTTCTATTTCAAAGTGATGTTGCCGATGCTTTTCAAAATAGCGGAAAGTTTAACGAGGCGGTGGTTGGATGGAAAAGTCTTTTGGATGGCCATGGGCAGAATAATAAAAAAGGATATTGGATTTTACAATTGGCGCGAGCAGAGTTAGGGCAGGCCAATAAAATAGAAATTTCTCGTCACTTGGATAAGTATTTAGGGTTATTATCGGAGAGTGAAAAATATGCAGATGGATTTATTCGTGAGCTGGGAAATATTTTACTTACGGTGCATAAGGAGGCGGTGAAATCAGATAATGCGAAGGATTGGAAAGCAGTTGATAGTTTATACCCAGTGTATGATAAATATTTTCCAAAATCTGTGCATGGCGAGGTATGGTTTTTTGGTGCGCAACGCAAAGAGGCCTTGCAAAAAAAATGGGAGGCCATTTCTTGGTATAAGCGGGCGGCAAAAATTCCAAAATATGAGAACTATTTGGATGCCGCGGATAGTGTTTTGCGCATTATTAATGACGTCAATAATGATTTATCGATCATCGAAAAAATTGGAGAAACTGAACTAGCAGAGTATAAAAGAATTTCGCAAGAAGCACTTTGGTACGTAGAAAACTTTTATGACACCAAAGCAAGAGTTTTGGCGGAATTTGTCTATTTTGAGGCCCTATATAAATTGGGCGACCGTCTTACGATCTTTGATTATGTTGTGCAAAACTTTAAAAAATATGGAGATTCTGCAGAATCGTGGAATCAATTTGTGGAAGTAAATCGTTGGCTATATCGAGATAAGGGATGGGCAGATTTAAATGGATTGGTAGAAAGGATTTTTAATCTAAAAATTAAAACAAGTAATGAGCATAATTTAACCTTTTCTAAAATTTTTTATGAGAGTGCTTTTCAACATGCATTTTTGTTAGAAGAAAAACTTAAGGCCAATAAAAATAGTGATGGCAAAGCGTCAGAGAACAAAAAATTTGGGCAAGAAGCAGTCACCTGGTATAAAAAAGCAACGAGGCCATTGGACCAAATTGGCCTTGATCGAGAGATTGCGCTTAAGTCATGGCATAATGCACTAGTGCTTCTTTCTGAGCAAAAACTATCCGCACAATTTATGGAAGAGTTGGCCAACTTTAAAAAGGATTTTGTAGTTGGTGATATTGCTTCTGATATGGATTCACGCTTGCTACTTTATAACATTATGGCCTCCGCCTCTTTTGTTTTTAAAGAACAAGACGATATGCTGGAATACGCTAATCACTTAAGAGCTGCTTCAGAATATACTGATGATGTGAATATCAAGTCCAACATGATTTGGGATTACTCTGTTATCTATGCAAGTTATTATCTGCGAAATCAATTCGAAGATGGCCTTTTAGAATTAGCAAAAGTCAATAACGCTATTTTGTCTGCCCCTCAATCGGTTATTACTCTGACAAAAATATATCTCAATTTTGCCCAATACGATAAATCATTAGAACTAATTTTATCATACTTGGCCGAAAATGCTCCGACCAACGAGATTATTTTGCTCTTAAGAGATATTTTCTTTTTGAGCGGTCGAGATAACCAAGAGGATAAGGCATTTTTAAGGGTAACTAAATATTTAAAAGATAACGAAACAAAACTTCGAGATAATATTTTGCTACGAGAAATTTGGGCGGAAATTTACAATAAAGAAGGCATGGCCGATTTTGTAAAATTAGAAGATACGCCCGCGACTTTGTTATTACTCGAGCTTTCCAAGAAACAAAAAAAAGAGATACAAGCTGACAGCACACTTTCTGAACAAGAACGGGCCGATCATTTAAAAAAGCGCGTAGAAGAGGTGGGCACTGTTTTAAAAGAGTTGATGGCCGTAAAAGAGATTATTCAGACACATATTATCGAATGGCAACCACAGTTAGCAGTTAGCTATATTTGCCAGGCACCACTAAAGACCGAAAACGCTATTTTGGCCTTGGCCCAGATTAAAGCGGCCCCCATTGCCTCTTCTCAATGGCCAGAATTTGTGTCGAAAATAGATGGAAAAATTGTAGAGTTGACGCAGGCCAAGCAAGAAGAGAGCGCTTTGTGCCAGCAGTATGAGAGCAGTTTTGCCATGATGAGGAAAGTAGATAAACCTTTCTGTGCCGGTAAATTATGTATAGGGGGAAGGATAGAAGTAGAGGGTGCTTTTAAAAGCATTATGGAGATTGAAAAAAAGAGCAAAAGTGTTGATGAGCGCATTATGCAACTTATTTCTCATGCTGACTATTTACGGGCCGAATATCTTATTTCCGGATTGGAAGATAAAAATAGAAAGGGCCTCTATTTGGCCATTATGCGCTTTGCCATCGGAGATAGTTGGAATAGTTCATTGCTTTTGCGCAAATATATTGAAACAAAAATATTAGTCAATCAGTCTAAACTCTATTACGCGCTCCTGCTGGCCAATAAAGGTGAGATAGAAAATGCGAAGGCGCTTTATAATGAAATAGATCGTACCGCCTTGTCTGGTTATGACTTAGCACTCTTTAAAAAACTTTTTTAAAAAGTGATGGGCAGAAGGCCAGAGTTAATTCTGGCCGCATTGATGGTGTTGGCCATAAGCATTGTTATTGTCATAGGTCCAACTCCTCCGGGAACAGGAGTGGCCGCATAGGCAATTTCTTTGATGTCATCAAAATCTACATCTCCGGCCAAGATCATTTTATCAGAAGCGGTGCCATCGCTAATTCGATTAATACCAACATCGATAACTGTTGCGCCAGCTTTGACGTAATCACGATTGACCAATTTGGGGATACCAATGGCCGCAATTAAAATATCCGCGCTTTTACAGATTGATTGCACCTGCGTTGATTTAGAGTGACATAGGGTGACGGTGGCATCAAGGCCTTTTGCCGAAAGTAAAATGGATAGAGGGCGGCCAACAGTGTGGCCACGGCCCAAGATAACTACATTTTTTCCGGAAATAGCAATTTGGTTATATTTTAAAATTTGTAAAATTCCAAAGGGTGTGCATGGAATGTATCGAGGAGTTCCTGAAACTAGTAGGCCCAGATTAAAGGGATGAAAGCAGTCGACATCTTTTAGCGGAGTGATGGAGTGAATGATCTCCTCTTCATTTAAGTGTCGAGGTAGTGGAATTTGGCATAGTATTCCATGAATTTCGGGATTGCTATTTAACTGCTCGATAACTGCAAGTAGTTCTGTTTGGGAAGTGGTGTGTGGTAATATTTTTTGTATTGAATTAATACCTAGTTCTGCGCAAGTTTTAATTTTGTTTTTTACATAAACAGCAGAGGCGGGATCATCTCCTACCAAAACAACCGCCAGTCCTGGAACTATTTGGTGTTTGCCGGATAATGATTCCACCTCTTGGCGTAGTTTAGAAATAAGATTGCTTTTAACTTCCTTACTATTGAGAGAGATCACGGAGTTTCCTCATCTAACATTGGTTTGCTACATTCATCTCCGCGAACAACATAGCATAGTAGGGAGCCAACATTTAATCGGCGAGCGTATATTTTTTTGTCTTGAAACCAGTGAAAACGCAAAAATTCCATTGTGGAATTTGGAGCGCGCATATACTTCAACAAAAATTTGAAGGTAGATAGACTATACTTATTATCATCATCTGAAGTGGTAGAAGGTTGGGCCTCTTTATCTTCGGCCATAAGCTTATTAATAATATTTTCATAAACAACAAAAGAGGCATCTACCTCGCTAGGCTCTAGTACGTTGGAGCGATTAAGGTCAAAACGAATAGTTGCTGATTCTAGGCAGAGCATGGCACCAAATATTTTTACAATATCCTTATTCATAATTTTGGCGGTAGGAGAGATGTCATCTCTAGCAAACATTTCAATCTTTTTTAAATAGATCATACGATCTGCAGGAGAAGCATTTTTGTAATAATCGTAAAGAGTGGCAAACCAATCATTATATTTTAGAGTTTCAAACAAAATAGAAAAATAGTGCTGTCTGAAGCATCCCACATCAAAGGCCGGCTTGGCGGCACTCTCACCACTATTTTCACAAAGATTCAAATCTAAAATGGTTTTACGAAAACGTTCACCAACATTAAGAGCGGTTATGACCAAAGCAGCATATTCGGTTGATTCGTTAACATCTAGACGACTATCGCCATTGGAATTGGTTTGAAAGAGGTCAGTAAGATTTAAAGTATTTTCAGTAAACTTGATAATCTCCTCCGGATTGGCCGGCCAAAGATCAAACTCTTGTAGGATGGGAGAAAAATCATTAAAAAATTTGTGCAGGATTGGTAGAGAGATGTAGTAGGTATTTCGGGAAGTAGCACCACGCTCTCCGTAACTGCTGTGTAGGCGTCCGACAAACCAACGAATGATAGATGCTTCATTGAAACCATACTTGGTTCGATGGTAATTTTGAGTAAAAAACTGCAATCCTTCGGTCGTTCTAAATAGTCGCGTTTTTTGCGCTACTGTCAGAAAATTTTCCTGTAAAGCTCTAACTTCACCCGGAGTAAAAAAGCTATATTCTTCTAAATTAAGATGCGGAAGAGAGAGAATTGGAGCATCTAAATCCATGATGGTTGAAATTTCAGCATTGGAATAGGTGATATAGTTGAAGTAGACCATCTTAAATAGATCTTTTATATCGGAGATTATGAAGATGAAGTCATCGAAGGTGTAGTCGGCAGGATCTCCTCCTACAAACTTGCTTTTAAAAACCATCAGAGAGTTTCTAAATTTGGCCATTTCGGTAGTGTTATTGGGAATTTTTTGTAAAATAACTATCAAATCGTCAACATTGAATAAGACATCGTTCCGGTTGCCAGTAAAAATTAAATGTTGCAAATCAGATATTTTGTTAGCGTAGAATTTGAATAAATCGGCATCGTTGCGGAATGGCCTTATTGAGGTAAAGTAAATATCAAAAACTAAAGTAGCAACGTCGGGAAGTTTGCGGATAAATGATTTTAACTCTTGGCCGGTTACGACATCGGAATCGCCCCCTACGAGCAATTTTTTCAAAAAGAGAAAAGCATTAATAGTTTCCAAATCTAAGTCGACTCCCTCAATGCTGTTGAGTTCTTTTAAGAAGTCTTTAATATTGAGGTTGCTGTCGGCACCCCGGCCACTATTTCCGGCATCGATAACATCAAGAGTTAGGCGAGTGAAGCGATGAAGTGATTCTTTTAGTTCATTGCGAGATTTATCAAAATTTGCGTTATTGATATTTTTTAAAATACTACTAAGCTTTATCGCTTCTTGATTCGAAGTTATTAGCAAGGCCGTCATTTTTCGAATGTTTTCGGTAGAAATGCGATTTGATTGATCGTTTAGCACCAGCATATTGATCTTAAAGAAGAGCTTCATCGCAGAAAAGATTTTGGCGCTGTTTTTTTGGAAAAATTTAAAGATAAAATTTCCTAGCTGATCTTGCGAGATGTAATCATCATTTTCGCGTTCAACATAGCGTTCAAAGGCGCTGAAATTTTTCTCTAAACATTTTAGTTGGGCCTTAGCGTCAACCTTTAGGATCTTAGCGAGAACATCTGGATCAAGAGTACAGTCAACTTTAACGAAACTGGCACTAGCATTGTCTTTGGGATCATCACCACAACTACTTAAGATCAATAGCAATAATGAGATAGTAACTATATAAAGCTGGAATTGGCGCATTTTTCTAAAATACCAGAATCAATGAATATTGCAACTTTTAAATTTATAGTGGAAGAAAAGACAATACTTGACGGGACGGCCAAAGAATTGTTGTCACATCGCCCTTTGTAAGTTTATTATTCCGCGCCCATATATATTTTACATTGACGAAACTAACATCTTGTTCTTTTATTTTCTGATAGATAGGTTAGGTCGAACTTGTTGTTTTATTTTGAGGTGATATGTTCCAATTACTCGTTGTTACAGTAGCAAGCTCAGTGCTTTTATCTTTTGCTCTTTGGGCAGAGGCGGAGAGTGATAGCAATATCTACTATCAGGCCAATCAGAATGTTAATTCCAAAGTTGGGAATGGAGAAATTAAGACAGATGCCTACGGACTTTCACTCGACGTGGAAGGCCGCTGGGGGCGATTTGGAAGTAATTTGGTTGGTGATATTCGCCATTTATATGAACCTCAGGGAGAAATTTTTTCAGTTGCCGAAATCAATATTGGCCATTACGGAAAAACTTATTCTTTGGAAATTGGAAGAAGGATTCTTCCTTGGAATGAAAGTACAGAGCAATTTTGGCTGCTAAATGATGTAAATGGTTTGCGTGAGTTTGGCCCTACGGATAATCGGCAAGAGGGAAAATTTGGAATATTTTTTAGTAAAAACTGGGGCAAAAATATCGGACTTCAGCTTTATATTTCCAAAATGCATCTACCCTCCTTAAACCCGGGATATATTTTTAAAAAAGGTAAGATAACTTCTTCTCAGAGCTGGGTGCCTCTACCAGATAAGCAAATGACTTACTACGATACGCAAGTGCCAATTTATTACAGATTGGAGACCCCGGCAGTCTCTGAAGTCATCTATCAAAATGGACTGGGTATTCGGCCCTCTTATCGCTGGAAAAGCGGAGAGATTTCGGGATTCGCCCTCTATAAGCCAGAATCTTTTTGGCGACAACATGTTGTTGGCCATATGGCAAGAGAACTAGACCAGGTGGAGGTTACGGTTACTCCCACCGTAAACCATCACATGATTTATGGCATAGATATCGCACAGAAGATTTCTAAAATAGATGTGGAAATCGGATATAAAATTGTTGATCCTAACGGGGATTTTAAAGAGGAATTTCCTGTGTTTGGTGAAAGTTTGGCCACTGTGCATCCCACTTTTGAATCAGATTATTTTCAAATCGTTCCAAAATACAAACAGCGCCGCTATTTTCACCTTAAAAGCGGTTACAACGGGGATAGATTCTCCACTAATTTATTTGGCATATATTCTCAAAGTAGCGATGAAGGCCCCGGAGAGTTGTTTGCTGGAGATGCTATCAAATGGAAACGCGGGGTGGGCCTGCTTCTGGGTTATAAGGCAAATGATAAGTTTAAGGCCTCATTAAATCTTAAATATGATCTAAAAACGGAAGATACTATTTTAAAAAATGAGATAATTTATCGTCCCGCAAAACATTTACAACTGGCCTTAGGGGCAGAACTATTGCGTTCACCACAGGATGAATCCTATTGGAGTTCTTTTAGATCCAATGATTTGATCTACTCTAATCTCGCTATCGTCTTCTAGAAAGAGACAATCTAGGCAAAAATTTCTCACGATAGGCACTATCTTAGCAAAGATCGTATAATTTATTTATATGCGTTTGGCCGATAATTTGGTCGGCCAAACTTTTACCTTAAGGAGTAATATATGAAAAAATTAATTTACGCTTTTGCTTTTGTTTTTATTCCGCTGATGGCAGTGATGTTTTTTGCTTACCACTCCTGGAATGGAGGAACCGATGTCGCAAGCAAACTAGAGCAATCATCTGATCGTGCTCCGGCCACAGAGATGCCATCCGTTCCTTAAAAACAAGAAGGCATCTCTGTTTTAGAGCGTTTTATGTGTGTGGTGATCGATAAAATTTAAGAGACGGAAACCTTAATTGGATCACTCTCCCAGAGGCCATGCTTGGTGCAGTAGCTTTGGGCGGTAATGGTCGCATCTTTTTCTAGCAATACATAAAAAGTTACTTCTTGATGTCCTTTTTTTCCTTGTCCACCCAGGGCCCCCGCATAAAAAGTTGCTTCTGCAAGCTTTTTGTCTTTATCAAAAATGGAAATGTTGCTGATGTAGTGATCGAAATCATCAGGATGTTCATAATCTTTTCCCATTCTCACTTTAATTTCAAATTTCTCACCGGCCTTAGCACTGGTTTTACAGTGAACAAAAGGAGAGTGGCGATCCACATAATCTTTTTTGGCCTCATTTTCGATTAAACTAATGTCTTGGTAACGACTAATTTTTAACATATATACCTCCTGTTATTATTTATTGTGTTTAGCAAGATAGGTTGCAACTCCACTGGCCGTCGGTTTCATCGCCTCATCTCCTTGTTTCCAATCGGCCGGGCAAACCTCTCCGTGCTTTTCAGTGTACTGTAGAGCATCTACGGTTCGTAGTGCTTCGTCAATATTTCTTCCAATACCCAAATCGTTCACTACGGAATGTTTAACAATACCACTTTTATCAATTAAAAATAGTCCGCGGAGTGCAACTGTATCGTTGAAAAGAACGTCGTAGTCGCGAGAGATACTTTTACTTAAATCTGAGACAATGGGAAATTGAATATTGCCAATACCACCTTTTTCAACAGGAGTATTTTTCCAGGCCAAATGAGAGAAGTGAGAGTCTACCGATACCGCAATGACTTCTACATTGCGCTCCTTAAATTCGTTAAGTTTGCGGTTAAATGCTAGAATTTCAGATGGACAAACAAAGGTAAAATCTAGTGGATAGAAAAAAAGTACGACATATTTATTTTTATAGTCGGATAGTTTTATTTCGCGAAAAGAGTTGTCACCCATTACCGCCTGTGCCTTAAATTCTGGTGCTGGTTTGTTAATTAAGCTCATTTTTTTCTCCTTGTTAGTTGTTAGCATTAATGCTGTTTGTTAGCTTACTTGCCAACATTATCTAACTTTTTCGCCGATAAATTAAATCGATCGTTCCTATTGCTGGATTGAATTTGTCTATAGCTACTTTCTTGCTGTGAACGGCCATATAATTTTGTTGTAATCTTTTTAATTTTACCAGACAATACTACCGCCAAAATATAATTTTAGTATAGTTTCCTATGTCAGCCGAAAAAAAATGGAGCAAGGTCAGATGGATTTGCAGATGGTTTTTATGGTGGCCTTAGCACTTTCAATGGATGCCTTTGCTGTTTCTATTAGCTGTGGAATAAAGTTAAGAGATGTTTTTTTATCAAAATATTTTAAAATTGCCGCTACTTTTGGCCTATTTCAAGCAGGAATGCCACTGTTGGGCTGGTATGCTGGAACATTTGTTCGCGCAGTGGTGGAACCGATCTCTCTTTGGATAACGTTTGCTGTTTTTTTGGTACTGGCCATAAAAACATTGCGTGATGCTATTTCTCCTCATGGGCAGATGTGTGACACCACTCGTTGTTTTTGCACCAGTTGGCGCTGCTTGCTTAGTTTGGCGGTTGCCACTAGTATTGATGCGATGATGATTGGAGTGGTCTTTGCGATAAATGGGACATCAATTGGCCTTCCAGTTATTGTGATAGGTCTAGTAACACTGGCCATGACTGTTGTAGGTGCGTTTATCGGCAATCGCGCTGGGCACTTAATGGGAAGGTGGGCCTCGGGGCTGGCCGGAATTATTTTATTGGGATTAGCAGTTAAGGTGCTATTTTAATTTAGAATATAATATTGTCTTGGCGATTTACCGAAGGAGGATTGAAATGAGAAAACTTTTTTTTATCGTTTTACTGTTATCTTTTTGTGTACTTAGTGGATCACTGTTTGCAAGCAGTGTGCGAGTGGCGACACTTGGAGCGATTGGAGTTCCTACGACACTTTCAGGAACCACTTGTTGTTATCATACGGTTGTGAGTACGGGGGCCTATCACTATGTTGATGATTCTAATATTTTTTATAATCCTGTTTATTTGAATAATATTCCTAAAAATCAGGCCAACTATGAAGAAGGATCCGGCGGATTTATTGCTTCGCTTCCAGAGCGTGGGATAAAATATGGTGTTAACTATGGCCGTACTGATCAAATGTTTTTGGACTCCTCGGCCACCGCTAATTTTGAAACGGCCGTTACGGTCAAACCACTTGATTTGCAATTGGCCACTACGTTACGAGGAGTGGAAGTGGGGGCAGGGTTGACCTTTGTAGATGTCTCTGTGGCCGATGGCACTACTCAAGAAAAAATCTCCGGAGTTAAAGTTAATTTGGGGGCCAAGTTTGCGCTGGCAGATACTTGGTTTTCTTATCGATTGATCAATAAAATGGAAGATCCTGGAGATGCTGCACAATCAAAATATGAGGATAAATTTAGTTTTGATCTGGGGGCGCAGCGCAAAGTGGGAGTATTTAATCAATATCTAGTTTTAAGTCGACGTAGTTGGGAGCAAACTGCCGTAGTTGGTACCGACAATGTAGTTACAAAAAATGCACATTGGGATTTTAATATCGGCCTAGGAACAACTACCGAAGATAGTAAAATTGGTTATAAGATTATTTATGGAGCGGGAGTTCGTTATATAACAGGGAAGTATGGTACGGCCTCGGTATCGGGAATTTTTGTTCCCCTAAACACTGGCCTCGAATATACCATAACACCATGGTTTACTCTACGAACTGGTGCGGTCTACAATCTTTACGGATACACTAAGGTTGGAGATGCTGTTACGAAGTCTAATACTACCAACGGGCCTAATATTGGAGGAACATTTAAATTTGGTTCTGCCAATTTTGATTTCCTATATGCCCAGGGCTTTAGTCAAGACAAGGGAAGTAATGATGGTTTGACTAAAATTGGGAAAATTGCCATTACTTACGATTGGTAGGCCCAAGGTGCTTTCATCGAGGATTAGATTTTAAAAATTCCAAAAGATCAATCTCTCTATCGACTCCGCCGCCATCGCTAATACCATCTGGCCAACAAAAGTGATTACGAGTGGCAGTTTGACGAGTACAAATTGGTAATGCCAAACAGGAGGCAGTATCGGCACCGTAGTAATTAATTTTTAGCCACTGTGCATGAGAGTTATTCATAGTGTTTTGTAGTGTACTAAACCATGCTTCAACTTGATTTCCAGGGGTAATGATCCATCCTTCCGCAGAAAAAGTATCAAAGTGTTCTTGGTTACAAGTAATGGCGTCACAGTTTCTGGTAATCACGAGAAAAGGAAGTTGGGTTTGAGGATAGGGATTTTGTTTGCACGATGGTGATTGTTCGGTAGCAATATTTTCATAGGGATCTCCGCCACTATAAACTGCTACTGCGGCCACTTTATTTCCCCCGGCGGTGGCAGTTTGATGGCGAGATATGCCGTAGAAAGTGGCAAATCTTGCACCATTTGACCATCCAGTCAGGTAGATGCGATTAGGGTCAACAACTCCTTCGGCCACGAGAGTGTCTATAATGTGATCGACAAAGGCAACATCGCGGTTAGTTGCGAGGTTTCGATGATAAGAGTCATGCTTGCTGCCTTCTTCGGTAGAGGCCGTCGGCCAGTGCAAATTGCGTCCTTGCGTGGATACTAAAATGATACCTTTGCGAGAACTATCGCCGCTTAAATTATCATAGTCTATTGCCTTGGCCCGCAATAGCGTAAAGTCATATATGGCGTCTGCATTAGAGCCAGAACCGGGAATATATATAAGCAGCGGCCGCTTGGAATTACTGGCAGTTCCGCTTGGCCTATACTCACACCAGTAACGACTTATTCCATCTTCATCGATCCAGTTTTTGGGTGGGCCATCATTAAAAGCGCCCCGGCCTCCTCGCACACACCCGACGATGGTGGCGGCCGTGGGGAATTGTGTCTGGCAACTGGGAATATCGCTACCGGTCGAAATTTCATAAATGCCTTGTGCTGGATAGGTTGGAAGAAGATTTGTGCAAGGCCATTCTGCAGAGCAGCTTTCTACTGGTGCTGTCAGTCCTACGACAGAGTTACATTTTACGCAGTCGTTATCGTCATAAAAAGTGCAAGCAGCAGGACAGATACCATCGGCCATGCCACAGGCAGCAGTGGTGGCCGCAGTGGGGGTTGGTGAGCTGGCCGGGGTGGGAGTAGCGTCGTTACCAGCATTGTCAGGGCCTCTGTTACAAGAAACGATGAGTAGGTAGACTGCGGAAATAAAAATAGTTTTTAAGCTCATAAATAAATGGTCAGCGAAAGAGCAAGAAGAGTCAATGTAAAAAATAATACTGGATAAAAAAGCATTAGTTTTGTCGTTTGCCAGTACATTCTCGCCATATCCAGATAGGCCAACTTAACTTCTAAATTTTATTCTCAATTGCTCCGACTTATAGTTGATGAGAATTTCATCTCGGCCAATAATTCTTTTTTGCTTTTTTGTCTTTGCCCTCTTTTTTTGGCAAATCGGGAATGCCACCCCTTTTAATCGTAGTGAGCGAGTTTTGCATACTGAAAGTAATTTAAATAGCAAAACGCGCTGGATTTTGATTCATAAAGATCCACAAGAGGCCATTCGTCTACTTTTTTCCACCTTGCAAAAGTCTAAAATTGGGCGAGAGATTGCAAAGCAGGCCAAGGCCAAGGCCGGGCAACATGGCAAAACTTTATTGGATGTAGTGCGCCCTGGAAAAACTTCTATTTGTGATACTACGCTGGTGCGTAGATTTTCTAAAAGTAATCCCGACCAAGTTGTTTATGAAAGTGAATCAATTGTTTATCTAGATCGTAATCTGAGTGTGATTAATGCAATCGTAGATTTGGCCCATGAGCTGACTCATTACATTTATAAAACCCCTTTTAATCCATACAAACTCAATTTTACGCTAAAAGAATTTATTCAATCCACAATCGAAGGCAAAGGAGGAGAAGTGGAGGCGTATATTGCAGAGTGTGGTGTTCTCTATGATCTTTTTCCTCAAGAGGCCGCTCAGCACTCTAATTGTGAGAAAATTGTGGATACAAATTCCAATAAATTTTCAAAGAAAAAAGGGATTGTCGCTTTTTATAAAATTGGCCAGCAATTTTCAGAGTTTAAGGGGCAGTTGAAAGATTATGGAGTAGAAGCAGCGGCCTTTATTCATTTATCCGAGGAAGCACCTATGTTTATCTCTTCGGCCTATGATCGCCCCTATCCCGAGGCCGCTTTTTTAGAGTATCGCTCTATTATGCAGCGTGCCTGTGAAAATGATTTTCAACGCTTAGGTGTGATGCAAAAAAGCGTTGATAGTGATATTGGCAAAATGCGAGAACCTGCTTCGATTTCTGAGCAATTTAGCAAGCAGCGAACTTTTGAATATATGCAAGGGAGCTATTTGCGGCGATGCAGCAAATTTATCAATCAGTGAACTATCTGGCCTTGCTTTTCTTGCGCTTGTAGTGCTTGTAACTCTTCTACTGAATCTTCCAAAATTACTACCAAGCGGTTGGTAATTTCAAAGGGATCTGAAAAATTATCAATGCGCACCATTTGCAACTTTTTTTTGATGTGCTCAGGAATAGGAAGGTAGGGATTAAGTTCATTGCAGATGGAGTTTAAAAAGGAGACCTTTCGTTTAAGAAGAGGAATCTTTATGTCCGTTGGTAAGTTGCCAGCAATATTTACATAAGGAGGCAGTTGATGATTGTCAAAACCGAGATGTTTAAGTGTTGTCATAATAAGATTGATTCTATCACACAATTAGATTATTTCGTCAATTTTTTATATGGCATCAATGTTGCTTGGCAATTTTGTTATGAAATATCAAATGGCGATAGGTTTTTATTTTTTGATTGTTTTGGCCGGCCTTTTTGTGGGAAAGCGACATGGAGATTTTTGCTTTAGTTTGTATGAGAAAATTAAAGCAAAGCTATTTTATTTTTGGCGCCAAAGGATGGGCCAGTCGGTGGTGGCCTGCGGGGATAGTTTTGTTGTGATCATCAACCAAATAACTTTTTCTATCGGTGGTGATTATTCATTAATTCCGGGAAATGGTGGTGGAGATATTCCTCAGTATAAATTTTACACTGATATCCTAAAAAAATTGATTTACTACGCTAAATTGTATGGTGGTAATTTCAAGGAGTCGTTATCCCAACTCAAAAAAGGGGTAATCAAGGATATACAATTTGAGCGGGCCCTGCGAAAGGAGGTAGAGGGAGCCTATTTGCAATTTTTTTTCATCTCACTTATTACCTGGTTTTTTGTATATATGGTTGGCCAAAGCGTCGAGGTAAAATTATCAATGCTCTCAAAAATATTCATGTTGGCCATGCAGTTGAGTGGAGCGCTCTTTTTTGCGCTATTTTACCAGCGGTTGCAACAGTTAACTTTTGCTCCTTTTTGGAAATTTTTTAATACGATTTTTATTTTTCAAAGTTTGATAGGAGTCGGCCTTTCCCAGAAAGAAATTATTCATCATGCGGAGAGTTCCGCTTTAACGGAAGATCAAAGGCAACGTAAATTTTTAAGTTATTTGGTTTTACGCTTGGAAAGTTTAATTTTTAACTGGCAGCGCTCGGGCCAGCCGATTGGGACGGAGTTGGCAGAAATTCAAGAAGAGCTATGGTTTAATGTTGGACAAGAGAGCATTCAGTTTTTAAAAAAGTTAAATATTATAAAGTTTTTAGTGGTAGTTCTTTTCTATCTCTCCACGTACTTCTTTTACTTGGCCAATCTTTTCAGTGCCTTTTTAATTGAATAATTCCACAGGGTGTATTAGATTTGTCCTTCAAAATTAATATCTATCATAGCAAAGGGACAAATCGATGAGCGACAAGCAAATTATCTATACTATGTCGAAAGTAGGCAAGGTACATGGGGTTAAACAGGTTTTAAAAGATATATCACTTTCCTACTATTACGGGGCAAAAATTGGGGTGTTGGGGTTAAATGGCTCAGGAAAAAGTACCCTGTTGCGTATTTTGGCCGGCATCGATGACAACCATTTGGGTGAGACCTCGTTGGCCAAGGGGTATGTGGTTGGTTATTTAGAGCAAGAGCCTAAATTGGATGAAAGCAAGACGGTCAGAGATATTGTTCGGGAGGGAGTGCAACCAATTGTGGATATGTTGAATAAATTTGATGAAATCAACAATCAGTTTGCCGAACCTATGAGCGATGAGGAGATGAATAAACTTTTAGAAAAACAGGCAAAACTACAAGATCAATTGGATGCTGCTAATGCATGGGAACTAGATAGTCGTCTTGATTTGGCCATGGAAGCGCTCCGTTGTCCACCTAGTGAGCAACTGATAGGGACTTTGTCGGGAGGAGAGCGTCGACGAGTGGCCTTGTGTCGTCTACTTTTGCAAAGTCCAGATATTTTGTTGCTAGATGAGCCTACCAACCATTTGGATGCGGAGACCATTTTATGGTTAGAAAAACACCTACAAGAATACAAGGGAACCATTATCGCCGTAACCCATGATCGCTATTTTCTAGACAATGTGGCCGGTTGGATTTTGGAGTTGGATCGTGGCCAAGGAATTCCCTTCAAAGGGAATTACTCTAGTTGGCTAGATCAAAAGGCCAAGCGTTTGGCCATAGAGGAAAAGCAAGAAAGCAAAAAGCAAAAGGCCTTAAAGGAAGAGTTGGAGTGGATTCGAAGTTCACCGAAGGCCCGGCAGGCCAAGAGTAAGGCCCGTATTGCGGAATATGAACGGCGGATGAATGAGGAAAAAGATAAGCGTAATGAGACTACCCAAATCTATATACCACCCGGGCCTCGACTAGGTAAGTTGGTTATCGAGGCCAATGGTATCTCTAAGGCCTATGGAGATAAACTTCTTTACGAAAATTTAACTTTTAAACTGCCTCCGGGAGGGATTGTGGGGGTAATTGGGCCTAATGGAGCTGGTAAGACTACACTTTTTCGTATGATGACGGGAGGAGAAAGGCCAGATGGAGGAACTTTTAAGGTTGGCGATACCGTTAAGCTTTCTTATGTAAATCAAGATCGTTCGATGGATGGTAATAAAACTGTTCACGATGTTATTGCTGATGGTGGTGATATTATTAAATTGGGCCACCAAGAAGTTAATGCCAGGGCCTATATCGCTAAATTTAATTTCTCTGGGGATGACCATAAAAAACGAGTAAGCGAATTATCGGGAGGAGAGCGCAATCGGGTTCATTTGGCCAGAATGTTGCGAGAGGAAGGAAATGTTCTTTTGTTGGATGAGCCAACCAATGATCTGGATGTTCACACTTTGCGTGCGTTAGAAGAGGCCTTGATTGATTATCCTGGTTGTGCGGTGGTTATCTCCCACGATAGATATTTTCTAGATCGTATTGCCACACATATTTTGGCCTTTGAGGGAGAGAGTCAGGTGGTTTGGTTTGATGGAAATTTTTCGGATTATGAAGAAGATAAAAAACGGCGTTTGGGTGAAAATGCACTTATTCCTAAGCGAGTTACTTATAAAAAATTAAAAAGGGTTTAGGGTGCAAAACAATGGGAAGTGGGATTGTTGCCAAATTTGGAGGAAGTAGCGTTCGTGATGCGGCGGCAATGAGACGTTGCATGAACATTGTCAAAGCTTCTGAACAGATGAAAGTGGTGATTCTAAGTGCTACGTACAATACAACTAATGAATTAGAAGAGGTGGCCACCAGTGCGCTTAAATCGCTCTTAGAAGCTAATTCAAAACTTTTCACCTTGCGCGCCAAACATCTTACTATTGCCAAAAATTTAGAAGTGACAGAATATAAGCGGTTAGTTGCAGAGGTGGATCAAATAATTGAGGTAGGAGGCAGTGCGATTCGCCTTATTTCGCAAGCACAAAAACTAACGCCAGAAATTATGGATGAAATTTATGCGTTAGGTGAGCGTCTTTCTACTGTTTTATTTTCGCATCTACTGCACAGTAAATATCCCAATCATCGAGTATTGCATGTTGATGCTAGAAAATTAATTACCACCGATGATAACTTTAATCGGGCCCGTCCGCTTATCGATAAGATTAGAAGTAATGTTTGGGAACTTTTGAGTGAGGGCCTGCGTGATAAAGATACCTTGATTGTAACGCAGGGATTTATTGGTGCGACAGAGGATGGAAAAACGACTACCTTGGGACGAGAGGGCTCTGATTTTTCCGGAGCACTTTTGGCGGAAGCAATTGATGCTGAGCTGTTGCAAATTTGGACAGATACTCCTGGAGTGGCCATCATAGATCCCAAAATTGTTCCCAATAACCATTATCTTTCTAAGATGAGTTATGCGGACTGCTCTTTAATGGCCAGATTGGGAGCAAAAATTTTATTTCCAGACACTATTGATCCTATTTTACGCAAAAATATTCCGCTATTTGTTGGCTCAAGTTTAAATCCAGAGCTGGGTGGGACTTGGATTGGAAAAAGTAGTAGTGAGAATGAATTGGTGGCCAAGCCATTCATTGGTATTTCTCTTATCAACCAAAAAGATTTGCACAAAAATTTTAAAAATTTTGTTTCGCTAGTTCCTGACGGGATGGAGCTATTTTCGTTAATAGGACAGCAGGCCCAACCATTTTTCAACAGCAACTTAGAAGTTCAAGAGATAATGCAAAAATTGGCAGTGCGGCCGGTTAAGCTACTAGAGGGGCAAGGCCATTTTTCCTGCTTGATACCGACAGAGTACACCAAAGAGTTTTGCGAAAAAATCGTAGCGTTAGTTTTTTAAAACGGGCATAGTAAATTTATAATTTCATGAATCAAGTGATTTTAAAGTTAAGCAGTTTTCCACCGGGCAAACCCCTAGACAGAAAGCACAGCCAACACATTTTTGTTCGTCGGTTTTAAAAATACGATTGTTGGGATTGTAGATAATTGCTTGGTGTCCACCATCTTGGCAGGCCGTATAGCATGCTCCGCAATTAATACATTTTTCCTCATTTACGTGTGAAACTATTTTGCTGGCCTGGTGTAGTTGATCATGAGTAGTTATAAATGGGAGCGAGCGGCCAATAATTTCACTTACTGCCTTTATGTTGTGCTTTTGCATAAAGTAGGTCAGTCCGCTACAGAGGTCATTGATAATATCAAAACCGTAATGCATAACTCCAGTGCAAAACTGCACATTAGAAGCACCCACGGCCATTAATGCTATGGCATCTTCCCAAGTAACTGGGCCGCCAGTTCCGGTAATAGGAATATCCACGTTGCGAGAAATTTCGGCGATGTTGCGTAAGGTAATCGGTAAAATGGCCGGGCCGGTATATCCGCTATAGGTAGATTTTCCGCCTACCTCAGGATAAGGAATAAAAGTTTTTAAATTTATTCCCATTAGTGAAGGAATCGAATTGCTGGCGCAGATAGCATCGGCCCCCGAGCGCTTAACCGCATTGGCAATTTCTACGATGTCTGTTACTTGCGGAGTAATTTTAATTACCACTGGAATTTTACTGGCCGCTGCTTTAATCCAGCCGGCCACTTCTTCTACTAATCGAGGATCTTGTCCAAGCATAAAACCAGGTTTAGAACCTAAAGTTCCCTGGGGACAGGAAAAACTACACTCAATCATATCAGCGCCCGCCGACTCAAGTCGGCGTACCAGGGTTTGCCAATCTTCTTTCTTTTCACCCATGATAGAGGCGATAACCACTTTGTGTGGAAACTCGTGTTTAAGTTCTTTAATGCGCTTTTCAATTATATCAACGTGGTGTTCACTGATAAGGTCAATGTTACCTAGGCCCATCAAATTTTTATTATCAAATTTGGTACCGGCCATCATGGGATACTTGAGAGGGACTTCGTTTGATTCGATGCTGGTGGTTTTAAGTACCGCGCCGGCCCAGCCAGCACGAAAGGCCTCTTTTACCATCTCCAAATTGTCTGATGGAGGTGCAGCGGCCAGAATAAAAGGGTTTTCAAAACGTATTCCACAGAAGGTAGTGGAGATATCGACATCTTCGTGGCGATAATAGCTGCTGCGAGTGAGATTTTGATAGGGGAGATGTAATGTTTGCAGAATTTCTTTGGCGCAGGCCCGGCCATCTGCCACGGAATGAACGACAGATTGGTTGGCCGTTACTATGTCACCAGTAGCAAAAACGGAAGGTAGATTAGTTGCATGAACTCCGCGTTGCAAAACTATTTTGCTCTCTTTAAAAAAATTCTCATCAACACTCTCTCCGGCCGCAATAACCACACTGTCTGCAGGAATGGTAAATAGAGTGTTTTCCATAGGAAAAACGGCACGTCGGCCATCGGGCCCAACTTTACTAGAGAGTTTCATCAATTGGCATTCAACTGCCGTAACTTTGCTTTTACCATGTAGCTCTACTGGAGAGGCCAAGTAGTAAAAGGAAATTCCTAGTTTATTTGCTACACTTTTTTCTTTTTCCCAAGCAGGCATCTCTCTTTCTGATCGGCGATAGATAACGGAAATACTTTCTGCGCCCAGAGCATGTGCGGCCTGCGCAGAATCAAGAGCAGAGTTACCGCCACCAATAATAACTACATTTTTACCCAGAGAGATTGGAGTTTTTAGTTTGTGTGCTTTAAGCAGTTCCTTGGAAAAAATAACGCCCGCTAGTTCCATGCCAGGTATATTTAGTGTGTTTGATTTTTTTAGGCCGCAGGCAATGACAGTAGCGTTAAATTTTGTCGTCAGTTGTTCAATCGAAGGAGCCGACTCTCCTTTTATAAATTTTACTCCCCACTCTTCCACCCAGCGACTCTCTTTTTCAATGATGTTATGAGGCAAGCGATAGTCTGGGATACCATCGTAGAGTAATCCTCCCAGATAATTTTCTCGCTCAAAGACGGTGACTTCAACGCCGTTGCGCGCTAATTCAAAGGCCACCGAAATTCCTGCTGGGCCGGCACCAACGACTGCTACCTTTTTTCCTGTTTTGGGCATGGGGATTACAATTGGTTCTTGGCCGATGAATTGATCACAGACAAACTGTTGCAGTTTATTAATCTCGATAGGGCGCAATAATTTATGGGAAGTACATTTTTGCTTACAAGTTTGATCGGCATTACAAAGACGCGCACAGCTAGCGCCAAGAATATTTGCCGATTTGATAAGATGATATGCCGCTTTATAATTTTTAAAACGTATATTGCGAATGAATTCTTTTACTGGAGTATGCGTTGGGCAACCATGCATGCATGGAGCATCTTCACAGAGCAGACAACGCGAGGCCTCCTGCAAGGCCTGTTCTTCATTGTAATTTTTCATAGCATTTTCTAAAATATCCTGACGTACCGGCATAGTTTATCCTTGAATCATTTGGTTGAATTCTTCAATTAAATGGTCAATCTCCGCAGCTTGGTTAAAGTGCCCAGTCCAATAGTTTCGATCGTACCACTGTGCATTTAGTTCCGCGACATCGCGTTGTTGTTGCTCAATCCAGGTAAAATATTTTAGATTATGGATGCGTTTGCGTTCGTAGTATCCTAGTTCAAGTACATTATCGGTAGTGGTTCCGCGTAAAAGTTCTAAGTCCATATTGGCCTGCGCCTCGTTATATGCTCCACGTTCAGAGGAGAGTTCTTGTAGACGAGAGGCATAAAGCTGCATGGAATCAGTGGCCACGGTGGCCACATAATCGTGGCCATCAAGTTCGTAGAATTTGGCAAATTTGATGGCCGCGAGCACGTTGGCAATTCCCGAGATTCCCAGAAGATCCAACTTCTCCACTAATTCTGGATTAACTTTATTTTTCTTTAGAAGATCTCGGCCAATTTTTTCATTAAATAGACGCAGCAGACGTATCGGCCGCTCGTCATCTACTGCAATGGCCATGTCCGTATTTTTCATATCGTGAATCCACGGAACATGTTTATCGCCAATTCCTTCAATGCGATGATCGCCAAAGCCATTATTTAAAAGAGTCGGACACTCCAGCGCTTCGGCGGCCGCTACCTTGGCATTTGGGTATTTGGATTTTAAGTAGTAGCCGGCACCTAGTGTTCCACCGGAGCCCGAGGAGAAAATTCCTCCGGCAAAACGGCCCTCTTTGCCCAGAAGAGTTCGAAGAACTTCTTCGATGGCCGGGCCAGTTACGTTGTAGTGCCAGGTAGGATTTCCTAGTTCTTCAAATTGGTTAAAGATATTTACATTTTTGCGCGTCTTTTTTAGCTCCCAACACTTATCAAAGATTTCTTTTACGTTGCTCTCGCAACCGGGAGTGGCAATAATCTCTCCGGCCACTTTGGAGAGCCACTCAAAGCGTTCTTTGGACATATTTTGTGGAAGGATTGCAATTGATTTGCATGAAAGAAGTGCGCTGATATAGGCACCACCGCGACAAAAATTTCCAGTAGAAGGCCATACCGCAAAATCTGTCGCGGGATTGAATTGCCCAGTTATTAGTTTGGGTATTAAACAACCAAAGGTTGCCCCTACTTTGTGTGCTCCAGTCGGAAAATATTTTCCGGTAAGCACTATAATGCTGGCCTTGCACCCGGTAAGTTCTGGAGGCAGAACAATATGATTAACAGTTCCAAGTCCGCCACCTTTTTCTTTGGGTTCATTTTTCCAAGTTACGCGATAAAGGTTGGCCGGATCAACTTCCCAAAGGCCAATGTTTTTTAGGCGCTCTTTAATTTTTTGAGGAACGAGTGTTGGGTCTTTCATCATTTTAAAAGTTGGAATAGTAATATTGTGTTGGCGACAATATTTAGCGTTCTCTTCTTGTGCCTTTTTGTTAACCGTCAGGTTGATCATCATCTTGCTCCTTAGTTTTTTGCCATAAATATAATAATAAAATGATAGTTGATAAAAAATATAAAAATTTTTAACCATAGAAGCCTAGCAACAAGGGTAATGCTTTGCCAAAGACTTTGACGCTCTAACATAAAAAAGGAGGAGAAAGGAAGGGCAACGCTAGGGAGTGGAGAGTTTTTACATGTTGAGTATAATCGTCGGGATATTTATTTGCGTTATTACGTAGGTCAAGATTTGATAATCATTTGGCGACCATTTTAAAATTAGTTTCCTGACAGTTTTGCTTTAAGGTGTAAGTATTTTTTTTCGATTTCTTGGTTGTCATGAACAACGATTTGGAAAAGAATATTCAAGATGCACTTTTATTATTAATCGACAGGAGGTTTATTGTATGAAGTTAATAGCTTTATTATCAATGTTGCCGCTGTTACTACTTTTCTCATGTAGTAGTGATGCGGCCAAAGACACACCGGAGGGAGATGATCCAACAGTGGATACATCGGTTACCATCTCAGGAAGTTTAAGTTTAATGAATGCGGGCGCTAAACGTGCCCAAAGTTGGCACGGTGGGGTTAGAGCTCTAGAAGGTTCTACAACCAGTGATTTTAGCATTTCTTGCGTTACATTAGAAATTGCCCCATCTGCTTGTACTGAAGATGTTGCCGCCGATGGAGCATTTGAATTAACCTGTGATGGATTTAAGGGAAAATATTACGGCTGTTTCATTTATAAGGCCGACTTTTCTTTCTATCAACCCATCGTTTTTATCGAGACTTCGGGAGAAGGAAATGGGGAGTCCAAGCTTAATGGAGAAGAAAATGCTTCAGTTAGCTTAGTAATTGACGCCTCAACCGGTGACGTTGTGGCAACCTATGAATACGTAGCTCCAGTTGTTGAGACAGCAGAAGACTTGGCACCAAGTGCTACCGCCGCTGCTCAATTTACTGGAACATATGAATTTTCTTGTCCTGCTTTCAGCACGATTTCTTCAAAGTTGATGCTAAATCAAAAGCGCTGGTTGGAAAAATTTGCTGATATGGCAATTGATGGAAAGGCCTGTCTAGAATCGGATGAGGCGGCAGCTTATGCAGCAGCACATCCAGGCGAGGATAATCCGGAAATGAACTATTGCTGGCAGCAAGATAAGGATCCTTGGTTTGCCGCTAACAATAGTGAACTTTTTGCTGGTGCAACATATTTAGCACTAAAGGCCGCAATGGATGGGGCCGGAACTACAGCGGCCAGATTGGCAATTAAAGATGAAATTGGATATCTGTTTGCATGTACAGAAATGGGCGGGAAGAGTGGAAAATCTGGAATGTCTATGTATTTTCACCCAACGAATGCTATTAACGGTACTGACTACGCACACATGGGTGCTTGGAACAGTAAAACCGCTTACGAAACTTGCGGCAGTGTAGAGAAAGATTTTACTTGGCAATATTCCGATGGGACAGACACCGTTGCCCTTGATTTCTTGGCCGATGCAACAACTAATCAAGAAATGATGAATAATTTGGCAGTTGGATCAGACGGTTCATCTGGGTTGCAAGGGGTCATCGATCAGTGGTTTCCAGTGCTAGATGCTCTTAGCAAACCGCTAGATGCGGCCAGAACAGTTGATACTCTTGAATGTAAATATGTTAAGCAGTGGCCAGAAAACTTCTGGTTAAACTCGTTTGGCCAAATTAGCTCAGATGCATACGGAACCGTTTACGAGGCCGCAGATGCATGTACTGTCTGGACGGAAACAGATGGATCTTGGGGCCAGGAGGCCGCACCTTGTCTATTCTCTGAAGCAGAAGTATCTGGCTTTGCGTCATATGAGCTTCGCAAGGATGCCAGCGGTATGGTCACATACGTTTCAACGGTAGGAAAGACTGTTTATGAAAATCAGTATATTGAAGCATGCTTCAGCTGGAATACCTTCTGGTCTTCTAATACTGAAAATCCGGTTATTCCCAAAGGTGGAAAAATTGTTGAATGTCGTCAGTGGGGAGAGGCCGGATGTATTGAAGAAGTTGAGGAGCTTTGTGGGCCTAATCGCTACATGCGCTTGAGTCTAGTCGCAAACAGCAGCGGACGTTTGCAAAATTTAAGAGTGGGAGATTTGGCCGCAGCAAATTACAATCTTGTAGAATATGGAAAGCTTGAGGGCACATGGCTGCGCTCAGTTTACGACAAACTTTGTAAGGCAGATTTTTATGAGACAGCTACGCCGGCCAACACTTCTACGGAATATCGTCAATATCCTCGCTTCATGAGCAATGACGATATATCTGCGGAGTTGACTCGACGGTATACGAATCAGAAAGGTGATGAAGGTAAGAAGTTTGGAGCGATTTTTGAACTTCTTCGATCAGATGATGGCCCGGCAGGTAGTGGAGTTCGCGAAGAGTTCCAAGCAACCAATATCGATGGTACTTTCTGGTTTTGGGATCCAACGACCGGAATGGGAAGTGGGGTGGCCGCAGCTGACATAAAAGATGGAACTGCTGATCCCGATGCTGTTCGTCTTGCTTTCCAAAATAGTTGGGGACAGTGGGATGCTGCACGCATCTTTGTTTCTGTACTTGAAGGCCTAAAAGTGAATGAGGGTGGCCCGATGGGCACAGGATTGACCGTTGCCTATGGCGGAGACGTTGGTGATTATTCAAATTACACAACAACTTTTATCAATATCTTGGACAACAGCTGTCTTCCATCCATTCGGGTAGAGCAAGCTTGTACGGCCAATGCTTCCTCTTCCAATACAGGAACGGATAGCGATAATGGTGGTGGAATGGGTAACTACACTTGTGTTGCCAAGGCATTTTGTGACGATTTCAACGCAGAACTTGGTGGTTGTGAGGATGCTAATCCCCAAAACCGAGGCACCTTGCTAACTTTTGCGAAGCTATCAGATGAGATATATGAGATGTTTGAATTCAGAACAGAGTCTTACTCTAACTGGGAATATACTTGCAGCAAAAATGGAGGAAAAGAATGTACTTCTGTGCCATATCTTTGCACCAGCAAGAGTATGATGGGTATTAAAACATCTGATTTAGTTTATGCTTCAAATGTTGTTGATAACATGATGCTAGAATTCTCAATGAGCGAATCTTCTCAATGTGCTGCTCCAGATGGCACACTTCAAGAGGGTGAAAATAAAGGAATGGGTGGACCTCCACCGTTCATGAGAATGACTCGTATTGATGATGTAAGATAGTAGGTTGAGGTGCAAATAATTTTATTCTTTGCACCCAATTTTCTAAAATGATTAATTGAATTTCTGGGGCCTCATTCGAGGCCCCTTTTTTGTGCTATTTTAATTTCATCAGGACTAAATTCAAGTTATAAATACTTTAGTAAAATAATAAGGAAAGCGTAAATAATACAAATAATACAAATAATAGACAAAACAATCACCTGCCAAAGGCAGCATGAATTAGCTATCTCCTCAATTATTAAGTGACATTTTTGATAGTTTCATAGATTCTTAAAAAGAAATGTCTAGATATTTAATTACGCTGTTGTGGTTAGTTAATCTTATTCGCACGGCACTATTTCCTTTTGTAAAATTTATTCTGGCCCCACTCTCTGGGGCTATTTCCGAGAGACTACTTTTTGAGGCAAAAAATCTGCCAGCAACTTTTAAGAATAAAAAGAGTCTTCCTATTGCAGATCTTGCCTTTGAAGTATCCAGCCAAGGAGAGTTAGAGCAGATTCGCCCGATATTGGATTTTTTTCTAAAGGCCGGACGAATTGTTGAGTTGATTTTTTTTTCTGCAAGTGTAGAAAAAGATTGTCAAGCACTGGCCATGGCCAATCCTTTACTGCGGATTTATCGCTTTCCGGCCCTTTCTTATTCCCTATTGCCATTTTGGGGCGGGCAGAAGTTATCTGATCTAATTTCTGCCAAGACGCTGATTCTTTGCCGCTATGATTTTTTTCCAGAACTTCTGCTTATTGGGGCACAGAAGGAAATTAAGTTTGTACTTTTTGCTGCGACTATAAAAAATAAAGAAAATTTTTTATTATCAAAGAAGTGGTCGGCATTAAAGTGGTTTTATGAAAATATTTTTCGCTCGTTTTATCTAATGGTTACTTTGACGGAGGCAGATAAAAACTATTTTCAAACGCTGAATAAAAAGTGTCACATTTATATTGGAGATTTTCGCATTATGCGCATTTTGGAGCGAATTGAGAATTTAGATAAAAAACTTTCTGCATTCTTATTTTACAAACCATGGAAGGATTTTTTACCTAATTATAATCGGCCAGAGCGACTGCTGATGGGAAGCTGTTATTTGGAAGATTTGTTTTTATTAGATTCTTCTTTTGTGATGGCGGCAATAAAGGAGAGAAAACTTTTGATTATGCTCGCGCCTCATAAATTATCTCCAGATAATGTGGCATCTATTCGGCAAAAACTAGATTCTATTTTTGCTAAACACCATACAACACTCCCCATTTACGAATTACCGAGAAATTTACAAGAGCAAGAGTATGCAAAGATATTTGCCGATATTTCCAAGGCCCCTGGAATAGTGATAAATCTTATTCCGGGAATTTTGTGTGAGATGTATAGCTATTTTGAAATGGCCTATGTGGGGGGAGGATTTAATCGGAGCATTCATTCGCTTTTAGAACCGTATTGGATGACGCCGTATATTTATTGCGGGCCAAAAACCTTTGCCTCAAAAGAGTATGATTTTATCAAGCAATATTCAGAGAGCTATGTTAAAGTTGTAGAGCATTCGGAAGAATTTTTAAACTCATTGCAGACAATATTGGCAAAGCAGTTAAATAGTGAATTTAAACTAAAGGCTGAGATGGGCCACAGATGGGAAATTGGTAATAAGATGAATGATGTGGCCGGTGAGGTTATTAATCATATTCTCAAGGAGCGCGATGCTATTTAATAAAAAAATAGATACATTTGCGGTAGGCGAAAACTATATCGCTTATATTTTATTATTGCGCAGACTGGTGGCCGGCGAAAAAGTGTTGCTCGTAGATGATGATCGAATAAATCTTGGAGAGGTCTATCTAGATTGGATTAGCTCCCTTGAGCAAAACCTACTACATCTTTATGGAGAGGTTTATGATATTGGGCCACTTAAGGATATTGATAAATTTACAACTAATCGTCCGGCCACCATTGTTGCAGGAAATCGTCGATTGTTGCTGGGAACTAGACCGGTTAGTAATTTGCGAGAAATTGTTCGTAAATTTCCTCATTGGTTAATTTCTCCTAAAACCGCTGATCTTTATGCCAGTATTATGGGCCAGCATGATGATGCTAATCATTGGTTTAACCAACTGTGTAATTCCTATGGCCTACAAGTTGCAAAACTTCTCTTTGATGGCGCAGATACGGGGACGGTAGGATTTAAACAGTTGTATAGTATCTGTCCTTCGCAAATAAGACCATTTTTTGATGAGTTTAAAAGAGTCGTTAGTTCAGAATTGGCCCAAGAGAAAACAGAAATCTCTTCGATACTCTCAATGTTAGGAGCAATTTTTCATAACAGAATATCCCTTGCGATGGGGGATTATCAACTCTTTCATATCTTCCTCTCACTTCTTCTTCCTCATTATCAAGTTGATGATAAAAAATTGACGGATAGATTGCAAAAATTATTTTTAGCAAGAGGTGGATTGTTTAAAAAGACTAGAGTGAAAGAGTGGATCTTTCATAAAAAAGGGCCGTGGGCGGTAGAGCTGGAGAGTTATGAGGGAATTGTTCGGCCCAAGGATATTTTAATTGTAGGTGGGGCGCCAGGAGATTCTCTATTTGATGTAAATATTAAATCAGAAGTATATCGTTGTTTTGAGCTGAATATAAAATTAAAATCTAGTGATGCTTTTACAGATTTAGTCGGTGAGCGTTTTATTTTCTCTGGCCCACAAATGATTGGGGCAACAATTCCCTATTGGGATATTAAATTCGAATATGGCCGGATTGAAGGGAAAGTTTTTTTCAAAGGTAGAGATTGCTTGAAAGAAGCTTTTATTAAAAATTTTATTCTCAAACAAATATATAGGGATTTAGCAAATTTGATTGCTTTTTCAGAACAGGATGTTGAGGAATTGGATTACTCTTTTGGGCCCGAAGTAATCTTGAATGCGATATATGAAGATAGATCGCTAGATGATGGCCAACGTTCAGAGGTATCGGTTTTAGATATTGGAAACAACGCACTCGCAGGCCCGTTAGTAAATATAAAATATGTCGGGCCATATAATAATCGGGCGGTAGGACTTTTATCGGAATTAATGGCGATTAAACATTTATAAGCAGAGATAAGATGAAAACAAAAAAAGGCCGCGGTTGGTTTTCAAAAGGTCAAACTTCAGTTGAATATGCGATGATGATTTCGGTGGCGGCCATACTAATTATTTCTATTTCTGGGAAATTATATCAATATCTCAAAGTTGATCCGGCCAAATGTCAGTCTAATCCCGAACTGGCCATGTGTAAAATTACAGGACTTTTTATGTTCGCGGCCAGTGAGGATAGATTGATTTACTACAACATTCCTCGCTAGCACATTCATGCTATGGAGAGGCGTGATCTTTTAAAATATTTTTTATCTGTGAAGAGTTCTTTTTTCCAATCAGTTGGATGGCCGTTTTACCAGATTTGTTTTTCAGGTTAGTATTAGCACCATTTTCTAAAAGAAAGATTACGTTTTCTAATCTGCCATTTCTAGCAGCGGCCATTAGTGCCGTTTCGCCTTTGGCGTTTTGAAAATTCACATCAATACCTAGTCCGAGCAAGTATTTAAGTGTTTCGATAGAGCCCCTCTTGGCCGCAAAAAGAAGAGAGTGCTCTGATACGTTAAAGTATTTACCATATTTGTTGGTAGGCACTACTTCGGTTGAGGCCTCTTCTTCCTTTATAGTGATTTCTGCCGCAGGTGGATTGTCGATTGAAAGAGGTGCTATCTGCTCTGTAGAAGGGGCAGGCGCTGTTTCCTCGACCGCTTCGTCGTTCACCGTTTCGATAGATGTTTCAGGGGAAGCGCTGGCATCACTGGCGGTAGTAGCATCATTTTCAAAGTCGGCCTCAAGTTCAGTCAGCGAGAGGCCATCGTCATTAGCATTTTCACTTTGAATGCTATTTTCTTCTTTGGCCGGAGGAGTTGTAGATGATGAAGAACAGGAAATACAAAATAAAAGCAGTAGGAGCAATGTCCAAAGGCCTATGCTCTTATTTGAAGTGCTGGCATTATAGAGGAAAGATAAGTTATTCATTCGTTTTAGTATATCGGATAAATAATAGAATTCATTAGTAGAATTGCAAAAAGGAACTAAAATTTAGAGATTTTTGCCTATCGAGAATTTGTTTTTTATGTTGGTAAAAAATACATGATCAAAATTATATTTCACCGCGTTGTTTGAAAATATGCTAAAAGGTGATGGGAAATTTACATACGATGTTTTGGGTTGTTTTTTAAAGGAGTTTTCTATGAAATATTTAAGTCTCGTTAGTTTGCTAATCCTTTCAGCATACGGCATACAGGCCTTTGCACAAGAAGATGTATTAAAAGAGGCCGACTCAATTTTAAACTCAGATCAAATTGATGTTGATGGCCAATGGTCGGCGGCAGAAGAAGACGAGCTTTCAAATACCGAATTGATTGAAGAAGCGCGCAAGAAAAGCGAAAAGAAAAATGTAAAAATGTTGGCCAAGCAGATTGAAAACCTCCAAATTCCACGAGAGCAAGTTAGAGAAATTAAAGATTCTGAAAAGAAAAATTTACAAGAAAAAATCTCTAATGTTTTTGGTAGCGGTTCGGCCGGCGATGGTTCGGCCATCTCCTCTGATCAAGTAAGTGTTCGCCAGGCAGCAGTAACACCTGTTGCCCCAATAGAGACCATAGCACCAGCGCTGGTGGTAACAGAATCTCCACTAAAAAAAGCGGTAATTGAAGATGAAAACACAGAGACTCAATTCAAAATCATTCCTGCTTTTGGAGTGCTTAATATAAAAGGTGATCAAGTAAATTATGAATCGAAGATAAATATTTCGCTCTCGGCTGAGTCTATGGTTAATTCTAGACTATCTTTAGGGGTGGGATTGACCTATTCAACACTTGATATAAGCGACGATAATAATAACTACGAGAGCTACGTATACGATAACTATGGTTACTATGACATTTACGGCGATAATGGACGACAACTAAATTATAACCACTTTGCTGTGGATATGAACTCAAAGGTCTTTATAATAAATAGCGGAAAAATTCGTCCATATCTGGGAGCTGCTTTGGCATACAATAGAACCAGTCTCTCTTTTTCTGATAAGCGTCCATACTATGATCAGTATGGTATTAGATATGGTAACGAGCAATTTACTTCCAGCTATGTTTCAGCTCGTGGTTCTTTAGGATCAGAAATTAAATTTTCCAATAGCATTGGCCTAAACTTAGATGTTAGCTATGCTAAAGGTTTGGCCCAAGGTTTTGACTATGAATCGACAGCAGTGGATCAAAACTTTGATCAGCAGCGCCTAAATCAACTAGGACGTGAGATTGAGGATGCCGGTTTTATGACAATTAGCGGCGGTTTGTTAGTTACTTTTTAATTGTGAATAGCACAATTGAATCATAACGGTCGGGAATAGCATATTGGTTGTTCCCGACTGCTTTTTTGTTAGAACTCAAAAAATCTTCTCCTTTATCAACAGTAAATTTTGCACTATCATTTTATTGTCCAATTTTTTTGTTCAACTTTTATCAAAAAGTAATCAAGGATGACTATCTATGAACGATGTTTTTATTGTTGATGCTAATCGAACTCCTCAGGCCAAGGCCGGATTAGATTTTAAAAATGTGGCCGCCCCATTTTTAGGAATACCTCTTTTGCGCCATATTATGGATAAGGTGGAAATACCAGACGATGGAATAGATGAGGTAATAATCGGAAATATCGGTACACCGGCCAAGTATCCCAACATTTCGCGAGTAATTGCCCTTGATGCCGGCCTTCACGAAAAGACTTCCGCCTATACTGTAAATCGTAACTGCGCTTCGGGGATGGAGGCGGTCTCCCAGGGGTTTTTGAAAATAAAAACTGGGCGGGCCTCTGTGGTATTGGCCGGAGGAGTGGAGTCAATGTCTCAGATGCCACTTATTTTTAATCGGGATATGACTGAGCTTTTTTCCAAACTTATGAGCGCAAAAACATTACCGGATCGCATAAAAGCATTGGCGGCATTTCGTCCATATTATCTATCGCCAGTTATCGCTATTGAACAGGGACTTACTGATCCTTTTAGTGGACTAAACATGGGCCAGACGGCGGAGTTATTGGCCCGTGAATTGAACATAACAAGAGAAGAGCAAGATATTTTTGCTAATGAATCACATAAAAAGGCCACGATTGCTTGGGAGAGTAACCGAATTGCTGATGAGGTTGTTCCTATCATTGCGGGCAGCAAATTAGAAAAGCTGATAACAAAAGATATTGGTTATCGTTCCAATTCTTCGGTGGAGGGATTGGCAAAAATGAAACCCTACTTTGATAAAAAATCTGGCACAGTTACTGTGGGTAATAGCTGTCCTATCACCGATGGAGGCTCAATGCTTCTTCTGGCCAATGAAGAAAGTGTGAAGAAATATAATCTGCGCCCGATGGCAAAAGTGATTGATTACTTTTTTGGTGGATTGGCCCCCGAGCGTATGGGGATGGGACCTCTAATTGCGATGAATGGATTGCTTGAACGAACGGCAAAAAAAATAGAAGATGTCGATCTTTTTGAAATCAACGAGGCATTTGCGGCACAAGTATTGGCCGTGTTGCGAGGGATGAAAGATGGCAAAGTTGCCTCTCGTTTTGGAATTAATCGAGTATGGGGAGAAATTCCTTATGAGAAACTCAATGTCAATGGTGGTGCCATCGCATTGGGGCATCCAGTGGGATCAACAGGTAGTCGTTTGATTTGTTCTCTGGCCCATGAGTTGCGGCGAAGACGTGGAAAATATGGAGTAGCATCGCTTTGTATTGGCGGTGGGCAAGGTGGAGCAGTATTGATTGAAAATTTACTTTAAGGATCAGGCCAAAAGCTAAGGAGATAGCGATGGATAGAGAAATGGATAATAATTACGAGAATATTAGTTATGAGGTGATAGAGAATATTGCCTACATTGGCTTTGGTAAAAATAAACAAAAGGCCATGCCCGTACTAGATGAAAAAACCTTGTTCGAGTTAAAAAAATGTATAGAGAAAATAAAAAATTTTCGGGAAGATGATGCTATTTCAGGAGTAATCTTTTTTTCTCATAAAGATGGTGTTTTTTTGGCCGGAGCGGACATCAATTTGATTGATAGTTTAAAAAGTGAAGAAGAGTGTAAGGCCGGTTCAAGTAAAGGCCAAGAGATATTTAATTTAATAGAAGATCTTCCGCTACCAACAATTGCTTGTATTGATGGTATTTGCTTGGGAGGAGGATTAGAGTTGGCCTTGGCCTGCAAAAAAATATTGGCCTCCAATTCACCAAGTACTTCGCTGGGATTACCAGAAGTGCAATTGGGAATTTTACCAGGGTTTGGTGGAACATATCGACTGCCTTTGCGTATTGGCATTCCAAATGCCTTGGATTTAATTTTAACTGGAAAAAAAGTAAATGCCTTTAAAGCAAAATCGCTAGGACTTGTTGTAGAGGTTTTTCCTAAAGAGCGTCTGCTGGATATGGCCTTGAAGTTTTTAACTAAAAAGAAGGCCAATAACTCTGTTTTAAAATCAATTGAAAATTTAGCAATAGATAATTTTATTGCGCGCAAATTAATTTTTCAAAAAGCGCGGGAAGCAACGCTTAAAGAAACAAAAGGATTTTATCAAGCGCCAATGAAAATTTTGGAATTATTAGAGAATACTGCTGGAAAAAAGAGACAGTATGCCCTCAATGCAGAAGCGGAGGCCTTCGCTAAGTTGGCAATGTCAGAACAGAGCAAGCGACTGAGGGAGATTTTTTTCTTAATAGATAAGTCAAAAAAATATTTGGGGCCAATAGAGATGCGTGATCCCTTACCACTTTCGAGGGGAGTAGTTTTAGGGGCAGGAACGATGGGTGGAGGTATTGCTTGGTTGATGGCCGATCATGGAATGCGGCCAGTGATGAAAGATATCACCATTGATGCTTTAGAGTTGGGCCTAAAACAATCATCTGCTAATTTTTGGCGTTCGGTAAAAAAGAAAAAAATGAGCTATGACGATTTCGAAAAAAAACAACGTTCAATTTCAACACAGCTAGGGTATGACGGATTTAAGAAGGCACACTTGATTGTAGAAGCGGTTGTTGAAAACATGGATCTTAAAAAGAAAGTTTTTGCGGAAGTAGAAGAATTTGTCACCAGTGATTGCATCATTGCCAGTAACACCTCTTCTCTCAGTGTGACAGAGATGGCCGCGGCATTTAAGGATTCATCACGCTTTTTAGGGTTGCATTTTTTTAATCCGGTACATCGAATGCCGCTGGTGGAAATTATTACTCATGACAAGGTTAGTCCGTTGGTGGTTAAAACGGTTCATCAGTGGTGCAATAAAATTAAAAAGACTCCGATTATTGTCAAAGATGGGCCGGGTTTTTTAGTTAATAGAATTTTGGCCCCTTATTTAAATGAAGCATCTTATCTCTATGAGGAAGGTGTTAGTGTTGCCGATATTGATAATGCCGCGCTTGCTTTTGGTATGCCGATGGGGCCGTTTAGATTGATGGATGAAGTGGGAATTGACGTGGGAGTTAAAGTCGGAAAAATATTACATCATGCTTTGGGTGAGCGGATGCGGCCGAGTCCTTTTGTTTTTAAAGTTTTTGAAAGTGGTGCTCTCGGTAAAAAAAGTAATTTGGGATTTTATCGTTATGATGAAGATGGAAAAAGTTGCGGGATGAATAATTTTGTAGTGGAAAATGGGCCTAGTAAATTTAAAAATATGGCCGAGCAAGATATTCAATGGCGATTATTACTTCCAATGATAAATGAGGCGGCAATTATTTTAGATGAAGGTATTGTTGGAACGGCCGGGGACGTAGATTTAGGATTAATTATGGGAATTGGCCTTCCTCCCTTTAGAGGTGGATTACTCAAATATGCAGACAGTGAGGGCATTGCCTCTATCGTAGAAAAAATGGATAAATATGCTAGTGAAGTTAGCGTTGATAGATATCAAACGTGTAAATATTTACGAGACTTGGTGGAAAAGCAGCAACGTTTTTATGATGTTTAAGGGACCTTTGTGATTATCCATTTCTTAAAATATTTTACAGGATATATATTTTTTTCAAAGACCAAGCAGCGTTTGCTTTTTCTTGCACTCTTGGGACTTTTCATCTCTTCTTTTGCGCTTATTTTCGTACAAAGTACCATGAGCGGATTGCAACATAAGTTGATGGAACGCTCGAAAAGTGTACAAGGTATTGCCGTAGTTTATCTCAAGGAGCAGACGGCGGATTATGTCGAAGAAGATCTTCTTGATGATTGGCGAAATTATTTAAATAATGCCAATGTCAAATATTCTTTAGAGTACGAAGTAGAGGTAATGATGCGACATATGAACTACACCTCTCCGGCCATTTTGCATGGGATTGCTCAAGATGTGAAACTTCCAAAGTTTTTGCAGTCAGACAAAATTGATAACGTTATTATTCCGACATATTTGGCCTTAAAGTTAAACTTAGATGTTGGAGATGAGATTCAATTTGTCTCCCCAGCGCATGTTGATTCTTTTTTTGGAGACATTCCTCGAGTTAGTTCTACCTTTGTGGATAAGATAATTGATACTTCCGTACCAGAGGCCGATGAATTCAATGTCTGGGTTCGTTTGCCTTTTGTGCAAAATTTAGTAAAACTACCGGCCATTAATAGAGTTAGGATTTTTTGGGCAAAAGATTTGTTAAAATTGGAGAAAGATTTACAGAAAAAATTTGGCCAACAAATACTATCAATTAAGTCATGGGAGCGAGAAAATAGTGCGTTAGTTTGGGCCTTGCAATTAGAGTCCTCAGTTATGATTTTTCTTTTTGTGGCCATGTCTTTTTTAGTTTCGCTATGTATAACGTCTGGACTTTTTATTTTCTTTAATAAGATAAAAAGTGATTTAACCAGTTTTTGGATTTTGGGAGCATCAAAAAAACAAATTGATTCTGTTACCACTATTTTTCTTTTTAATCTAAGCTTTATAACCATTTTTTTAGGAGTAGGAACAGGACTAATTAGCTTATGGTTACTTGACAAATATGGGCCAGAAATAATGCCGGCCATTTTTATGGATAGAAAAATTCCCATTTATATTACTACTAAAGCGATATTAATTTCTTTCTTTGTACCATATATAATTTCAATTATTTTTTCACTTTTGGCCTTGAAGCAGATCAGGGATGATAATTCTTATTTGGATAATGTGCGCATAGTTGGATAGGCAAAATTAGTGAATTTTAAAAGCAGTTGCTGATTTTTGGCCATATGAACTATACTTTGCTTATAGCACATAAGTTGAGAAGGAGTCTCTTTTGGCAAGAAAACCATTTATATTAGTTCTGTTGGCCATGTTCTACATTTTACTACCTCCATTCAAGTTACTCCTGCACGGATTTTTAGAACATGTTTCGGCAGTTGATCTTTTTCTCTTTGAATTGTCTCATTCTTCTCTACTTACTTTTATTGAAGAAGTGGCCCTTTTTCCAATTGCCGGCCTTTTAATTTTACTGGTGCGAAGATGGAGTTATTTTTTATTTCTTTTGGTTGAGGCCTGGATTATTTGGGCCAATGGACGCTCTTTATTTGCACTTTATGAAAATGGCCAATATCTAATGTTTTTTTCGGTGGTAATTTTCACTATTATTAATATTGCAATTGTCTTGTATTTTATTTTTTCTACAATTAAACACAGTTATTACAACCCCAAACTTCGCTGGTGGGAGGGAGCTCCCCGCTATACGATTGCTTGCAATTGTAACATTAGCAAGTATAGCTACGATCATTTTTTTAATACTGAGTCAGTAAATATTTCGGAGGGAGGGATGTTGCTTAGACATATTTCTGATTTTGATATTGGCCAAAAAATTGAAATTAGGACAATAATCTTGGAAGATCATTTTTGTATCAAAGGAGAGATTGTTCATAAAACTACGCTGCCAGGTAGTTCCATTAATGCTTTAGGTGTTAAGTTTGTGGAAGTAACACCAGTGCAAAAGGCCGGACTAAAAATAAAGATGCGAGAGCTTGAAAGGAAAAAATATCCACGTCGTCCCACGCGAACAGTTTTTGAAGATCTCTTTGGTGGAGTGCTGCCTTCTCAATTTTTCTAGTGAAGGTTTTCTAATTGATTGAGGAATTCCGGGTAAATTAAAGCATCGTCAAGCAAGTTTTAACAATGAAAAGCATCATCATGCTTATAAGTCAGTTGCTTCCTCTTCCGGAGAGGTTGCGGCCGGACACTCTTGTTCTTTGAAGTCGCGTATATAGATCCATTTGTTTTTCATAAAAATATCAAAGCAAGATGCCTTGCCAAAAATCTTTTTTAATTCCCCTTCCTTCTTTTTGCTTAACTGTTTTCGAACTTTAACGGAATGTTCAAAAGAGCAGTCGGGCAAAGTTGGATTGCAAAAACGAACGCCTTTACTATCAATTTTGGCATAGACCTTGTAACGAGCATCCAGCCAAAGTCCGGCCACTGAGTTATCATAAAATTCATCATAATTGGCAAAGATAATAGGCCGTTTGATGGCCTCTTCAATTTTTTTGCGATTTTTATTAAAGCGATCTTTCGGAAGATCATTTTTGATCTTATTTAATTCATAGTAGGCATTGTTGAATTCATATTTTTTTAGTGCTTCATCAATTTTTCTTTCGCCTTCAGCAATAGGGCCAGCAATCAAGGCCTGTTTTTTTGTCTCTTTTAAATATTCTTGTGCTTTGGTGACAAGATCTGAATTAGGATATTTTTGTAAAAAGGTCTCCCAGGATGTTTGGGCCTCGGTTAAATCCGCTAAGGCGAGACTCTCCTGTGATTTATTGTGCAAAGAGAGAGTCTTATCATAAAAACCACGATCACTTTCTCGGAGTGAGGCCAGCTCTGATTCGACTGTTTGTAGTTTATCGCTGTCTGTTTTGAATTGATCGCGCTCGCCTTTTACTTGTGCCAGCTCGGCGGTAGCGGCCAACAAAGAGCTTTCCGTGGTGGCCAGTTTTGCGCTCAGTTCCGCAATATTTTGTTCGTAGGCCGTAACTTTTTCCGAAAGAGTTTTATTTTCTTCTTTGAGTTTTTTTATGTCAGAGCAAGAAGAGAGCATTAGACAACAAAAAAAACAAGGAAGAGAAAAAAATAAATTACGCATAATAGGCCCTCTAAATAGTGTTTGAGTGTAGGGTAAAAGTTTTAATTGCAAACAATATTATAAGGCCATAATTTAAGTTCTTCAATGAATAGTCCGATATTATCCTTGGTGTAGTATCTATGAAAGAAATTAAACTTGCCCTCGTATTATGTTTGGCCATTTGGTTGGTCGTGCAATCCAAGGATTATAGGCAAAGTTATGCTTATAGAAATTCATTGCGGCAAAAAATGGCAATCAATTATCATGAATAACTTGGGCTAGGTATAAATCCAATAGTAATAGAGATAGAAGAACATAACTGCCGAAAATAGTAGCGAGTCGATTCTATCTAAAAGTCCACCATGGCCAGGAATAAAATTCCCCATATCTTTTATCTGTAGATCTCTTTTTATGGCCGACATATTTAGGTCACCAAAAAAACCACTGATGGCAATCAGCGCCGAGGCAATGATTGTTTGAGTGGAGTTAAAGGGTAGTAAGTTACGTAGAAAATATCCTGCCAAAGTAGTAAAAAACAACCCACCAATGAATCCTTCTACGGTTTTATTGGGACTGATTTGGGGAGAGATTTTGTGACGGCCAAAAAGTTTTCCACAGATAAATTGAAAGATGTCATTCATCTCTGTCATAAACACAAGAAATAGAATGATTCCGGATGGCCCGGCCCCAGATCCGGCCACTTGTGGGAGTGAGAAGTAGAATGCCAGATGGCCAAGGCCAAAAACGGTGAGCATTAATCCCCAGTAGATGGTAGAAAAAACTTTAACGCTATCTTTAGTAATACCCGATAAAATTGCGCGCAAGGGTATAAAGTAAAACATCCCAACGGGAATGAAAATTAAGTAGGCAAACATTAGCCCTTTATAGATAAGATAATATTGGACAGGAATGGCCAAGTATGCCCAAAAAATTATTCGACGTGATTGAAAGGAAATATCTAGCTTTGAAATTAGTTCGCGAAAAGCAATGAAGGAAAGAGCGGCCATTGAAATAATAAAAATCTTAAAGGAGATAAGTGTCATGAAAACATAGCAAAAAAAGATTATCCACCAGGCGTAAGTTTTGGTTTTTAGGTCATCAAAATTTTTTTGTGGAAAAATAAGGCCTAAGATCCAAAATAGCAAAGTGAAGAAAACAAGAAGATTAACAATTAAAAAAAGAGTTGGAGCAATTTCGTTAGTTAGTAGTGGGAATATTTTCATATCTATATATTCAATGCTGTAAATGTTCTTTTGCAAATAGTGGGTTATTGTTGCCCGGTACAAATAAAATAGTGGAGGGAATAAAATTTAAAAGGAAAGTGTCGATATAGTGGTGTTGCGTTTTTACGCCAAGGAGATTTTTATGCGTGACATCAAGACAGTTTTTGCCATTTTAGGATTCTTTGCTGGAATTTTAAGTTTTCACCTTTACTACAAAGTGAACTATGTGTCGCTTTCTAAACCAACTCCAGAGCGGAGTGTGGCCATGGAAAGTAGTGATCAACAGCCGGTTATTGACGATATTCGCAATAAGATCATGCTGATCAATTCCAAGGCAGATCTTTTAAAAGTGCGCCAAGAAATTATTGAATTGGCCAAAGCAAATCCGAACTTCTTAGGAGTGCAAATATTTAAGATGTTTGTAGAACCGCTACCTTTATTTGAAGGAATTTTATGGCGGTTACGTGGGATTGTAGAAGATACTGACTTAACTCACTTGGCAATTTTATATCGCTTAAGACAAATCTATGAAAACCGCTATATCTATGGCCCGCATGTGGAAGTTCTCTTTCATTACTTGACTGATCCGCCGAAGGATCCGGCCAAGACAATGTTTAAAAAGATTTCAGAGGTGCAAAATTTTTTGGCCAAAGAAGTTCTTCCAGGAATGGAAATGATGCTCTTTGTTGCTCGGGATATGATGGCCGCCAAACCAGAACTTTTTCAGTTTGAGTTTGATAAATCTATTTGGGTAGGAGAGGATAAGGATCGACGCTTTCTAGATCCCGATGATGCCAAGAAGACTTTTATTCGGCCATATATGAGCTACATTATTTCTGGACTAGCGAGAATGGTGGGAACAATCTACTACTTGGATTGTTATAATTTGGATGATACTCCGGCCGCAATGAATGAAGTTTTAAAATTTTCGGCGATAAACAATATGACGAATCGCTTTCTTACTTTAGGTAAAGGCCGTGGCCTGCCGCAAGTAATTACCAGGAAAGAGATTTATGAACAGTTGAGAAAATTTCCAACGTTGCTTAAGGCCCGCTACGATGAGAGTACGGCCAATCAAAAATTACAAAAATCTTTTGACCATTTTGCGCTGGCCGCTCAAAGTGATCTGGAGGGCTATGTTTGCAGTATCAAATATCCGGAAATGATCATACAAGGTGAGGAAATTCCTGCAGACTACAACTGTAAAGATTTAGAGAGAGACATGTTGGAGCGGGATGTGTCTCAGGAATTTGTTAGAATTGGCTTCCAAGAAGAGGAGCACTTTGTCGTAAAAGGAAAATATTTTTTGTTAGATCCGAATCAATTGCTTTTAAACCATAAAGTAAAATTTAATGAATTATCGGAGCGGGCCCGTTTATATCGAGAGAGTAAAAATGGCGAAGCGGTTATCTTGGCCAGTGATGTTACCGGAAAGAAGATTAGCATCAACGTACGTGCCGCCTTTAAATATCAGGAGAGTTTACAAAAATACTTTCCTACCACCTTTGACGATATTGATATGATGAGTGCTCGGGGTGGATTCGATATAAGAGGAGTTGGCCAGTGGGTAACTCCCGAAGGCCCGGGAACGAAGCGGAGAGAGTGGGCCTGGAATTATACCTACGGACGGCCACGCACTTGGCGGCCAGATGCCGTAACTTTTGGGGGCTTTTTGCCGGATGCTACTAACGCTAATATATATGAGTTGATGTATACCATGAAGCTGACTAACGCTTTGCGGCCGTTTAGCTTGCTGTTTACAACAATTTATTAGTAAGTATTTATACAGCAGTAAATTTTTTAGAATTTCATTATACTTGAACTCAGCATAAAAATGGGAACTGTATGCGCCAAATGGTTACGTGGCGTTGTTGTAAAAAGAGTTTAGTTTCTGTTTAAAGAGATGCATGAATCAGTTACTCCGTAAAGAAAGGTATCGAGAGTGGTTTTAAGGTAAGCGAATGTATTTTGCTTTTTCGGGGAGGTGTCTTGTATCCAGTAATAAACACTGGTGATGTAGATGGCCCAAAAGAAGGATTTTAAATTTTCATAGTTATGAGGATTTGGATTGATATTGTTTTTTATCAACACCTCAAGAACGAAATTCCAAAAAATGGTCTTGTATTCTGATATTTTGTCCTTGTAGAGAGAGTTTTTCATAACTAGATTGGGATTGGTTACAATATTAAAAAATTCCTTAACGATAAATATTTTTTTAGAAAAAATATCAAAGTGAAGCTTGAACACCAAGGTGATAATGCCGGTTACATCACTGGCCTGTTTTTCCATATTTTCGCTGGACCATTTGTTGAAAAGATCAGGGACGATTTCATCGATTAGAGCAAAGACAATGTCTTCTTTGGTGGTAAAATAATTATAGTATGTTCCAATGCTGATGCTGCTTTTGCTAACGATATCTCTGATACCAACATTTTCAAAACCGTTTTTCACGAAGAGGGCGGTGCTGACTGCTAATATTTTCTTTTTGGTTTTTAATTTATTTTGCTCTCTAAGTCCCATAAGAACCTCCGATTAATGGGAATATTTAGTATTAACTATATATAAATACATGGTTTTTAACAAGTGTGCAAAAAATGAACACGTTCTAAAAATAGTTATTGACTCCTGCTCTGATTTGACCTATAAGCGTTTATATGAAAATGAACGCGTTCATAAAGAACGGTTCTGATAACTAAATAAGGAGAGGAGATTATGAAAAAGTTAATGGTTGTTTTTTTGGTATTAGGATTTGCTTTCACGAATTTAAGCTTTGCTCTTGAATCCAATTTTGGTCTTGGATTTTTCGTTCCTCATTTAAAAAAAGGTTATTGCAATGACTCAGAAGCTGCTTATTGGTATCCTGAAATAATGAGTAACATAAAGTTAAATATAGGCCAATATGATGAAGACAATAAGGAAGTGGTTGTTGATTTGATTGTTGAGCAACTGAATGCCTGGAATCATAAGCTGCGTGGTGCCTATGAAAATGTTGGTGGCCTTGATGTTATTCAGGATCAACTTATGAGTCAGAGTTACTCGGAAATTGTTTCGGATATCTCAAAACTAGATAGATTATATGATCGTGGAAGACATGCTAGATTTTTGTGTGAGTTTCGTGACGCAACATGGTGGATAATTGGCAATTGATCGCTTAATTGCCAATGTTTTTAAATTTCATATTAAAGGCCTGGTAAAAAAACAGGCCTTTTTATTTGGGAATGCATTTTAGGCTTTTGCGCTATCGTAAAATTGACGGTAAAATTTACGATAGCACCATAAAAAAGCAAGCATGCAGGGCCACCACTAGACAGATGTTCACATTGTGCAGTTGTGAACTTGCGGATGATTTCTCCATAGAAAAAGTAATGCGCTTTGGCCCTCTTCCTGGAGTAATGATTTTGGAAGATAATCATTCCGTGCTCAGCAGACACTTTGCAATTGCCTGTTGCAATTCTGGATTATTGGCGATGGCCGTACCTCGATTATAACCCGAGTTAAATGGTTGACAAAAAAACTCCGGGAAAGCTGTTAATTATTAAATTTATCATAAATTAAAAGTAATACTGCTGAGTGATAGAGTAAAAATTTTTTGCAATAATTTATCGCTAAAAAATTAGATAAATTAATTAAACAATCTTTTTGATTTTTCCGAGTAGTTAATGAGGTCAGGGTTTTGTATCCATGAAAAAGGAGCGGGAAAATGATTAAGTTTTTTATCGATGGTGGGCCATTCATGTACGTTATTGCGTTGCTATCAATCTTGGCATTTGCCATGGTTTTAGAAAAATATTTTGCGCTAACGTTTAGTTACCCATTTAGACGCAACTTTTTTGGTAAAGTGGTTAAAAGTGTTAGAGAGCGCAATATTAGTGGTGCGGCCAAGATGTGTAGATCCACGGGGCATCCGCTTGCTGCTGTTATTTCAGAAATTTTACGTAACTATGATCAGTCCATGGAGACTATTGAATCGGCCAGTGGATTATGCATTCAAAAGTTAATTCCCAAGATTCAGAAGCGAACATATTTGATTCAGGTTACAGGTAATATCTCTATGCTCTTTGGTTTGTTAGGAACGATCCAAGGTTTGATTACCTCTTTTAGTTCTTTGAGTGGTGCAGATGCCGCCACCAAAGCAGAAATTTTAGCAAATGGTATTTCTACCGCCATGAATACAACTGCATTTGGTCTGATTGTTGCTATCCCTTGTATTGTTGCATACGCCATGTTGGCCAATAAAGAATCATCTATTTTGCAAAAATATGATGAAACGATTAATGAGATATTGCACATTATTGAGCATGAGCACGCAGATAGGAGTAGCTCTCGCAGTAAGGCGGCCTAGTTATTGCCTGAGATTTAAAAAGATAATCAAAGATAAAAGGATTTAAATGAAAAAGAGAGTTAAGTTTCAAAAACCGGATCAAGATGAAGGCGACTTGATGCTGCCTTTTATGAGTTTGCTGCTTATTATTATTCCGGTATTGATTACCAATGTTGCGTTTTATCATTTTAAAGCGTTGTCGGTTAATATTCCTGGACTAAGCAAGAGCGAGGAAAAACCGGAAGAGGCAGTTAAGCCGGATAAGGAAAAAAGCTATGTGTTGCAACTTACTATCTCCGAGGCATCGCTTGATTTAGAGTTGATTGATGAAGATAGCGGAGAGAGCTTACAAAAGGAGACGGCGGCCAATAACGAGTCGGCGGCAGAGACAATTTGGCGCAAGGTTATTGAATTTAGAACAGCACATAAAAAACTAAACTCGATGTTAGTTTCCGTAGAACCCAATGTCACTTATGAGCGTATGGTAAAGATACTTGAACAGTGTAAAAAACCTGATAGTGCCGCGCTGATTACAGAAGAACTTTTATTAGTGTTAATGCCAAAAGGTGATGAGGAAAACAATGAGCTCGAAAAAAGTTAGTTTTGGTAGTTTGGCCCCCAAAAAACCAGAGCGATTAAATATAACGTCGCTTATGGATATTTTAACTATCATTTTGATCTTTTTATTGGTCAATTACTCCGATGTAGTGGAAGAGGTTCCGTTACCGGATTATATTATTCTACCGAAAGTTCAGATAAAAAGTGTAGGTAAGGCGATAACTGGAATTACGCTTATTGTTGGAAAAGATCGCTGGGCGTTTGATAAGGGAGAGACCATTGCTTTTAATTCCTTTGCGTCACAACGAGAGGAAGTAATGAAACGAGCGGCGCAGGGACTGGAGCGAATTAAGCAGGAATATGAAAAGGATGGTAAGGCCATTGAATTAATGATTTTGGCCGATAAAGATGTACCATATAAAATGATCGATAGTGTGGTTTTGACTGCGGCCGGAGTAGGTATAACAGCTATAAATTTTGTCTCTATGCGACAGGATATATAAACTATGACTGTAAGTAGAATTTATATTCTGATTTTAATTATATTGCTGGGAATGATGGTTTTTTCGCTGAAGGCCGCAGAAAAAGGGAAAGCGGCCAGTGGTGGTGGTAATTACAATAATAATACGCAGAATATGAGTAAACCATTAGAGGTTCGTGGACAGACTAGAAATCTTTCCATGATTTTAACGATTAGCTCAAAAAAAGATAAGATAAAGTTTATCAAGATGAGAGTGGATTATCGCGAAGAAATTCTGAGGACACAATACTGACGATGAAAAAAATTAAAAATCCCATCATCCAAATATCATCGCAAGGGCCCGGTGGGGCCTCGACCTATGATCCAGTAGAAATTGATTTCATTGAAAAAAAAATAGAACTCAATCTTGATGGAAATAAATTTAAAATTAGTATTGGGCTTAACCACAAAGACTGGGAGGTAGTGGTCAATGCTTATGTTCCGACAAAGCGAGAATATTCGTTGGCAGCAGACCGTCCTATTCAAATCAAATGCGAAGAACGCACCTATGTTTTTCAATTGGCCAAAGATTTTATCGTTAAAGATAATATTCGCTTTACTAAATTTATAAAACATTCAACATTCCTTCATCTTTTTATTTTGGCCATGGGAGCGCTATATACTTTTTTTGCGCCTGAGATAAGGCATCAGTTGCGGATTTCGATTGATCAGAAACGCATTAATGAGTTGGTAGCAAAAATTAATAAAAAAAAGATGGAAGAGATAATTAAACCGCTGGTGGTTGCGACTCCGGTACCGGAAGTTAAAGAGGCCCCCAAGGTCGTTGTGGAGGAGAAGAAACCACCCGGCCCTCCACCTAAAGAGGAAAAAAAGAAGACAAAAAAATTGGCACCAAATAGTATGTTGGCAGAAACTAAAAAACCACCTCCTCCTACGAAAGAGGATCCTAAGCGGCTAGTGGTCAAAAAGGGGCCAGAAAAAATTGGAGGAGTGAGAAAAGCCGACACCTTTACGCGTGAAAGTGGAGTTCGAATGGGAGATGCGGGCAAGATGGGGGCGGCCAAGGCCAATGCCGCGGCCGCAACAAAGGCGCGTCTTAGTAGTTCACTGGGATTTTTGTCATCGACGGCCCCCAGCAAGTTTAACGTTCAGGCGGGAGGGGCAGTTCCGAGTAGTTCAAAAAATTATGCTAAAGGAGTCTCGGCAAGCGGTGGAGGTAGTGGACAAAAAGACTATCTTTCAAAGTTAGTAACTACCGCTTCAGGCCCAGGATCTGCTGGGCCTATTCGTACTCGAGGTGCCAGAGAAATAGCAACAGGAGAGGCAATTTCCGAGGGGGCCGTGTTTGGTAATTCTCGTGGCAAATCTCTAAATAATGTACAAGGTCAAGTGGCCGTTGGGCGATTACAAGATTATGGGGCAGAGGGCGGGGCCTTTGGTGATTCCTTTGGTGGGGGCGGAGGAGGGATGCGGACAAGTGGCAAAGGAAATCTCTCCGATTCAGAAATTGAGAAGGCCCTTAAAAAACATCTATCAAAATTACAATATTGCTACGAGAAGGCCCTGCTTTATGATTCGACTTTGTCTGGAGTGATTACGATGGGGTGGAACATAAATGTTGGAGGAAGTGTTTCTGGAGTTAAAGTTGTAAAGACTCAACTTAAAAATCAGAAATTGTATGACTGTATCTCGCAGGAGATTGGGAAAATAAGTTTTCCAAGTCCAAAGGGGGGCGCCGTTAATGTTCAATACCCCTTTAATTTTACTCCTTCGTCGATATAGATTTATTTTAAATTAATAGGATAATAGTAATATAACAAAATATGGCAAACAAAAAACTAGAACGATTTGGCCGCTACGTAATTTTAGATCACATTCAAGATGGTGGAATGGCCATTATTTCGCGAGCACTTTTTATCGGTGAACAGTCTAGTAAGTTGGTTGTAATCAAGCAGATGCGGGAGGCAATTTCTGATGATGAGGAATTTGTCACTATGTTTATGGATGAGATTAAAATAGCTTTTGATCTTAGTCATCCTAATATCGCACAGACGTTTGATTATGGTAAATTGAATAATCGCCTTTTTTTAGCAATGGAATACATAGATGGAAGAAGTGTTCGGGATCTGCTAGATCAATTGCAGTTTGTTTTAGAAAAACTATCAATCAGTCATGTCGTATATTTGATATCACAGGTGTGTCAAGGACTTCACTACGCCCACGCATTTAAGAATAAATTTACCGGGGAAAGCGCCAATATAATTCATCGCGATATTTCTCCAGAAAATATCATGATTTCCTATGATGGAATAGTAAAGGTTATTGATTTTGGTATAGCCAAGGCCGATACTAATTCTCGCCGAACGCAGGCGGGGGCCATCAAAGGTAAGTTCTCTTATTTTGCGCCAGAATATATTATGGGCCTGCCTATTGATTCTCGCTATGATGTTTTTTCCTTGGGTTTAGTGCTTTGGGAAATTTTATGTATGCGGCCGCATTTTGAAAAAGATGATGACAATCCCTTTGCGGTTTTAAGCAAAATTGAAAAGTGCGAAATTATTTTACCTTCCATCTTTATTCCCACTCTTCCTCTGGAGTTGGAACGCATTATTGTTAAGGCATTACAAAAAAATCCCAACAAACGATATCAGTCGATGGAAGATTTTGGCCAAGAGCTAACAACTTTTTTACACAATTTTGACGCAAATTTCTCTGTAGCGTCTTTTCGTGAAAGGATGAGGAAAATATTTGCTAAAGATATTGAAAAGGATGAGGCGATTTTAAAAGGATATGTCGATGTAAATGTAGAAGAGTATTATCAGGATTACAAACGAGAAACCGCGCAAAGCAAAGGCGACAAGGATATCGGCATCAAAAATGTTTCTCCGGCATTGCCAGAAAAGGCCATGCCTAAAAAGAAATTAATCAATACAGAAATTTATAAAGAGATTATTAGAAAAACGGCCAAAGCATTGACCGGAGAGTCTACAGTAGTGGCCAAAAGTCGTAAGTCAAAAAACAAAGAGGCAGATGTTGATTTGACTAAGTTTGATCGTCCGAGACGGCGGGAGATGGTTGTTAATTCTGATCCCTCCGATGAAGATGATTCTTCAATAAATTTGCGGCGGGTTAAATTTTTTACTAAATTGTTCGCTGTTTTGTTTTTAATTTTGTGGATAGGGAATATGATAACTCCTTTTGCTGGTATCTATGCTCGGCAAATGGGACACAAAGGGTTTGTTTCTTGGCCCATTCAAAATAGCAAAGGTGTACAGATTTTTTATAATGAGGAATTAATTGCATCAGGCTTAAAAAAAATAGAAGTTCCAGTATATGAAAGAGTATATTTTAGATTTATTAAAGATGGAGTAGATCCTTATATTGTTCCGGTTATGCTAGAACATAAAGATCAAATGCTTGAGATTCCTGCACCGAAGTTTACTAAATCATCTTCTGGAATTATTGAGTGTGAGGATAAGGATTTTCCCGCCAAGTCAGTATTGCGAATTCAAATGGCCGAGAGCGATAAGCTATATATCGTTAAGTTGCCATTTAATAAACTTTCTTTGCCGGAAGGGGATTATGTAGCACTTTTTAATGATCAAAAAATAGATTTTAAAGTTAGTAAAGATATTCTTCATAAAGTTAAAATTTTAAAATCGGGCCAGACAAAGGAAAATCGTCAATGAAATTATTAAATTCCCTCTCCATTGTCTTGTTTTGTTTTTTTATTGTTAAGTTAACAGTTGCCACAGAGAGCAATAATAATGAAGAGATCAAGATAAAAAAGGTGGCCTTAATTTCGCCCGAGCAGCAAAAAGATGGAGGCAATGTTTTAGGAGTAGAACATGCCATATATGAAATATTACATCAAGATCTCTCGTCGGTCGGCGGCATTTTTCTGATGGAGACTTTGCAGACAGAAAAATTCAAAAATGAACAAGATTATGTTAGTTGGGGGCTAACTCACTATAGTGATTTTGTGATTTACTTGGTGCCTTCTGTCTTTGAAGAAATTAGCACTTTGGAGTTTAATATTATTGATGTTTTTTTGGCAAAAAAAATTGGAACGGCCAAAATGCAGCTGGGGAAGGAAAGCAATGTCTCTAAAAACTATCAGCAGCTTTTTAAGGAGATTTTAAGTAAATTAACAGATAACTTCTCTCTGCCCATAACCGTTGATATGGGGATTAATGAGTTCGTAGATTTGCAGGCATTTTCAAAAGCACTGAGTTTGGCAAAAAATGAAGAAAGTAAGTCGGCCTCAAAAATACTAAGTGACTTATGTGATAAAAAAGTTATGTTGGCCTGCAATCAACTGGGCCTTGAAATGCAAAAAGATAAGAGAAATGATGATGCAAAAAGATTTTTTGATATGGCCTGTAAGGGGGGCCTGCTTTTAGGATGCAATAATGAAGGTGTTCTTGAATATTATGCTAATAACAAAGAAGTTGCCAAGGAGCTTTTTAAAAAAGGATGCACAGATGGGTTATTAGGAGGATGTGATAATTGGGGATTGCTAGAAAATAAAAATGGGAATATTGATCTTGCCAAAAAATTATTTAAACAAGCATGTGACGGTGGATTTGTTCGAGGTTGTGATAATCTGGGAAATTTACTAGAGGATCATGGGAATGCCTCCGGTGCCTATCCTTATTTTCAACAAGGCTGTCAGTTAGGCCATCTTAGTTCTTGCGATAATTTAGGTGAAGCGGAAGAGCAGCTTGGAAATAAAAAAAGGGCCCGTGAATTATATCAAAATAATTGCACCTTGGGTTTTGCTAAATCTTGTAACAATCTTGGACTTTTAGAAGAGGGGTCGGGAGATACCAAACAGGCCGAAACTTTCTATCGACAGGCCTGTCTGGGAAAATTTGTTGGAGGTTGTAATAATGTAGGTGCCATTTTAAATGCTAATAAAAAAACAGTCGAGGCAAAAAAGTATTTTAAAGAAAGCTGTGATGCTGCGCATATGGGTGGATGCTATAATTTAGGAGTAGTACTTGCTGGAGAGAAAAAAATAGATGAGGCGCAGAGATTGTATCGACAGGCCTGTGAAGCAAATTATTCTCGAGGATGTAATAATTTAGGTAGTCTTGAGCATAAGGCCGGTAATGTTGCTTTGGCCTATGATCTTTTTAAAAAGGCCTGTGAGGGGGAAAATGGGGATGGCTGTTATAATCAAGGTATTTTAGAAAAAGAAAAAGAGAAATTTAAAAATGCCCATGAACTATTTCAACGCGCCTGTACCTTACGCCATTTAGATGGTTGTAATAACTTTGCTACGTTTGAGTATTATGCAGGTAATGAACAATTTGCTCGAGATATTTTCAAGCGTAGTTGTGATGCAGGCTCCATGTTGGCCTGTGATAACTTGGGCCTATTAGAAACACAGTCAGGAAATTCTCAATTGGCACTTGAATTATTTAAAAAAGGATGCGCTGGTGGTAATATGGGTGCCTGTGATAATTGGGGCCGCTTTGAAGAACAGGCCTCCCGGCCAGAAGAAGCGCGTCGTTATTACACCAAGGCCTGTGAAGGTAGTTTTATGGGGGGGTGTGATAGCATGGGAAATTTGGAGGAAAAGTCTGGGCAAAAAGAAAGTGCAAAAAAATATTATCTGCTGGCCTGTCAGGGCAAACATGCAAATGGTTGCAATAATATTGGAGCTTTGCTGGAGAGTGAAGGCGAATTAAAACAATCTCTCGAGTATTACAATAAGGCCTGTGAACTTAAGCTCATCATTGCCTGTTATAATTTGGCCTTGGCCGAGGCCAAAGATGGAAATAATGAGAGAGCACAATACTATTTTAAATATAGTTGCCAAGAGGGGATTGAGAAGGCCTGCGCTTATCAAGACCCTCCAAATTAGGAGATAAGCAATGAGTGATGATACGACAACCAGTTTTAACACAAACAATTATCGTCTTAATAAGAAGATGAGAAAAAAATTACTCATCTATCCCAAATTTCAACTAGTGTTGCTAGTGGTTAATGCGGCGACTATTACCACTTGCTTGGCATTTGTAGTATTTCAAATAATAAGTTTTTTTAATCATATGCGGGAATTAGGGGTGAGTGCGGGATTTGGAGAGTTCCATGCATACTTTAAGTTTATTCGCCTACAAGAAGAAACTATAATCAGCAATCTTTTGGTGGCACTTTTGTTAGCGATAATTTTTTCCACGATTGTTTATGTTTTTTTATCACATAAAGTTTCTGGGCCAATTGTAAGGTTACAATCTTTTTTTTCAGCAATTGCTGAGAAGGGAACTTTTTCTAAACTATCTTTTAGGAAAAATGATTTTTTTGATGAGCTTCCACCCATTATAAATTCGGCGCTCCTTTCTGTCGCGGACCTTAATAAGCAAAGTATGGGAGGTGAGGTTGAAGAAGGAAGTGGTACTGATGAAGCGGATTAGGATCTATCAAGAAATATTGCGAGACAGAGCTCTTCTTTTATCGGTATTTTTGTTGCTATCCAGTGGAACTGTTGTTGCGCGAGAAGCAATGTCTAAAGAGGAGCAAGTTGACACGGTTAAAATGATTGGTAGATGGTTAGAGGTTTATACCGCTAGATGTGGAACTATTACCTCTATTCCTTTTCCTCCTTGCAACGATGGCGCCAAGGCCGTAGAGGCCGATGAGGGGGTATTAACCATCAAGGAATTTGGAGATTGGCTAGAGTCTTGTAGAACTATTAACATTGGAATAGACAGCGAAGACAAAATCAAAAAATGCAAAGAGGCGATGGCCCGGGCCTGGGGACGCTAAGCACTTTTCAATAAGATAGAAATTGATGCCTCAAAAAGTGGGCACTTTTTAATTTCTAAAGCAAAATTTAAAGTAGCTCTCAGTGAAAGACTTACTTAATGTTTACCGCAAGTTAACCGATAAAATCAGAAGGTTTTTTCATAATCTTAGGAGAGGCGAGCCGGCCATCTTATAATTGCCTATGCGCAGTACGTAGTTGATTGAGCATAAGATTTGCGTTTACCGGAGAGTGAAAATGCCAGGAGTGATATTGCAGACAAAGAGGATTTCAATTTGGCCATTGTTTTTTTTGGCACTTTTCTTTTTTGGTTGCAAAAACAGTGAACAGTTAAAAGAGTTGGAGCCGCTTCGAGTGCACGACTATGGTAAGACTAAGGTGGACGTTAATTTTTGTACTACCCCAGCTAATCAAGTAAAGACTTACTTGAAGTTTATTTTTGTGTTGGATAAATCTGGCAGCAATCAAAGAAGAATTTTGGATATAACAGGTGATGGTGTTCCTGATTCAGGAGCGGAAGTAATTGGCACAGATCCGGAGGGAAGTCGGCGCTATGCTCCCATTGTGGGTTTTTTAGAATCAATACCGGAAGATGATTCAATCTTTTATAGTTTGGTTGATTTTAGTACTGCCGCTAGCGTGGTGAGTGCGGGGTTATCTCATCCGAGTTATTCCACTTTTTCTAATAACAAAGCTGCCTTCGCTGATTTGATCAATACACAGTGGAGCAATACTGCTACTGGTGATTCCGGGGCCACTAATTATACGGCGGCAGTTGCAGCAGTTAAAGCGTGGATTCAAAGTGATATTACTGCCGCTAAAACGGCCGCCGAGATCATCTCCTCTTATTACGTAATATTTTTTGTCTCCGATGGTGCCCCCTGGATTCCTAGCGGGGCGTTGACCATACAACAAACTTTGCCTGAGATCCAATACAGCATAGACTCGCTAAAGTCATTAACTGAGTCCAATCCAGAATGGATTGATAGCGTACAGGTTCATACCGGGTATTATTTTTCTCCTTATATAGATTTAGTTACGGGCCTTCCCGTTACGGGAGATGATCCAGATGCTCGGTTGCGCTTATCGGATATGGCCGCGCGCTCTTCAGGGGAATTTTTAGAGTTTGCTAGTGGACAGCAAATAGATTTTACCAAGTTTTCCATTCCAGAACGAAACTTAAAAAATAGCTTGAAAGATATTTTAGTAATAAATCGCAGCACTCTTTGGGACAAAGGGGAGATCTTTGCTGATAGTGATGGTGATGGATTATCTGATCAGTGGGAGGGCCTTCATAGTTCTTCATCCGCTACCGGTGATAGCGACGCAGATGGCCTCTCTGATTTTGTGGAGTATCGTTTGACTAATGGAGTGAGTGCCACGAGTAGAAGTAGATCTTGTGGTGTCCATTTAACCACCAATGATGCCGATGGTGATACATTAAATGACTGTGAAGAGTATATGCTTCAGACGGCCTTATTTGGAGGAGTGGTTACCTATCAGAGTTTTGATTCTAATAATGATTGGATTCCTGACGACATAGCTCTTCGTTATAATTTATCGGTTATTTCTAATGTAACGGACGAGGCCAAAGGAGATCAGGATTTTGATCGACTTGATAATTACGAAGAGATTAAGTTAAACACTCCTCTTAATTTTGATAATCATGATATTTATGGACTAGTTCCCATGAATTACTCTATCTCCGTAGTGAGCGATGGGCCATTACAAACTTGTTATTCTCTTGATGTCGGTGACATTATTGAAGGCCAAGATCAAAGTTTAATCAGAGTATATATTTTTGAACAGACTTCTATAATACGAAACAAAAAATTCATCCGTGTGTCAGAAAAAGCGGTACGTAACGGGAACACGGTGGTTTTTAACGATGAGGATTTCAACTAATTTAAACGTTGAAACCAAAGGAGTTTTTATGTACCGCTTAATTGTTTTTTCTCTGTTGGTTGTCTCGTTTTTTTCTTGTAAGACAGAAAAAGAGGAGGGCGATGGGGCGATTGCCATCTCTATTGCAAAGAGTGCTTCGATGGGAAGTTCTGTACGTGCCTCCATTCCTGATGGAAGTGTGCGAAGTGGATCATGGGAAGTTCGAGATGTGGATGGTGCGTTACTAACTTGTGGCCAAGTAGCACTGACTTATATTGTTTGCTCTTTTGATAATCCAGGGGCCAAAACCTTTTACTTTAAAGGAATTTTAAAAGATGGAGCGACCATTGCTCTTTCTGCCTCCATCAGCATCATTAATACTGGAGATGTAGACAGTAATCAGGGCCCCCAAATTGATTTGCGTGTCACTCAGTCTGCCAAAAGTGGCCAGGTTAAAAGTATTGGTGGTGTTTCTATGCCAGAAGGTGGATTCGATATAGGGGCCATCAGTTTTGATTTGAGCAATTCTACCGATGATAATTCAACTATAGCTTCTTATTTTATTTCGATAAAGAATCCTTCTGGAGCTATTTCTACTTTTAATAGTGCGCAATTTGATCATAGTTTTGCTTCTCCTGGATACTATTATGCCACAGTGAAGCTGACGGATGTAGCAGGTAAAATAACGGCCATTAGCTTTGAAGTGGGAATTAGTTGTCCCGCAGATTGGAATTTGATTGATGAGGAAATGGATCTGGCCGCTTTGCAAGCATCAATTTCTACTGCTACCGAGCGAAATGAATATAATCACTATTCGTTTGATGGAAACCAAATTTTCTCTTTAAGCGGAAGTCATGTGGAGGATCATGGATTTTTATTCAAATGGGATTTTGATGGTGATGGAAAATTCGATACCGATTGGGTTCAAGGCACTGGCGGAGTTGTGGAAGGTTACGTTATGTCCCGAGGATATCGCCTTGTTCGCGCTAAGGCCAAAGATCGTTTTTGTCCCAATAGAGTCAGTGAGGAAGTAAGTTTTTACTATAATTTTGATAATCAAAGAGTGCGTTTTGAAGATGGGTATTTGTCTGCAGCACCCGGGGTTTATGATCACACCAATGGTACTGGGATGATTGATACTTATTATTTTTTACAGGGATTTATTCGCGCTTCGAATGCTACGTCTTACAGTGTGGTGCAAAACGAGATTGATGGTGTGGGCCTTCCGGCCTATAATCCACCAGTCACAATTCCTTTACTGGAGAGAGATGTACAATACATTGCCACTCAAAGAATGCGTGCCATGGAGGATAGTGAACAGTTAAAAGTTAAGTGTGATTATGCTATGCTTTCGGATGATGGCTATCTTGCATTAAACTCCTCGTTAGTCATTTCTGGTATTTTTCAATATTGGCCAGGACACAGTCAAGGACTAAGCTTAAAAGTGTCTGGACTAATTGATGATGGGGTGGTGGTGGAGACCGATAATGCCTTTATTCAACTTGCTAGTTATACTTCCGGTTATTCTCCAGATAGTTCCGGTAGCGTAGTTTATACCGGTGCCACCGGGGCCTGTACACTTAAGTTGGAAATCATTGCGCGAGAAGGCGTCGGACAATGTTTAATTAATCCAGGTGAGGCGGTACCAATATACAAGCAATTTCAGTTCCGCGATATTAAAGGAGTCTATAGCTGCAATAATTTGGCATCCACCAGTAGTGGATCTATTAGTATAGATCGTGGTGAATTTTTCTGCCAAGTATTGGATGTTGGCCCATGTGGTGTGGGCGGTGGTGGTGGTGGTGGTGTTAGTCCGGTACTGCAATAATTTAGGGGAGAATTTTTATATATGAAAACAGGGCCTTCTTTTTTAATTGCTTATTACTTTCTTTTTGGACTGACGTGGTTAGGTGGGTGTCAGCAAGAGAAAGAATTAAAACCATTAGAGGAAAAGGCCCTTACTGTTAAACCCAAAACTGTTACGATGAAATTTACCAAATATTGTCCGGCCACAGATCGCAAGCGTAGTGATTTTTTCCTGATTAATTTAACTACAGTAATTGAAAACAAACGCATCAATATCGATTTAGACAGTGACGGTATACCAAACTATCGAGACAATGATACAGTGCTCAATATTGGCATTAATAAAGAAGATAGCAACGAAGACGGTTATGGTGATCTGCTGGTTTATTACTCTGGCCTAGGGCAAGATCAGCAAAATCATCTGTTAAATTGTGCTGATCCTTCGCGCGATTCAGATTATGATGGATTAAATGATTGTGAAGAGAAAGTTTTAGGAAGTGATCCTAATAATTTTGATAGCGATGGTGATGGTGTTATAGATTATTTAGAAGTTCGCAATGGATTGGAACCCTCTACTAGCGACGGACAAGATGCCATTTTAGATTCTGATGTAGATGGGCTTACTAACATTGAAGAAATCAAGGCCAATACTCCGCTCTATGAAACAAATGATCACAGCATTTCTGGATTGGCAGTAAAGTATGACAATGGCCGACGCTTGGATATTACCACGGCGGAATGTTATGACTACATCATAAGCAATATTCCAATTGCAGATTCTTCCAGTGGTAATTTGATTCGTGTCTATTTCATAGAACGTAATGCAATAAATTTAACTAATAAGTATATGCATGTTTATGATATTAACGTACTACCAACCGTCGAAGATGAGTCCGTCATAGAATATGATTATTCTTGGCTACAATCTTCTGATTATTTCATAGGGACAGGGCATTGATGAAAGCACTAAGGGTTATAATTTTTTGGACATTGATAGCGCTCACTTTGGGAGGAGTGCTCGTTGGATGTTCGAAAGAAGAGTTAAAAGAATTAGAGCATTATGCCAGAGAATTTTTAGTTGATGCTGAAGTTAATTTTTGTACAGTTCCTCCCAGCGAAAAAAAATCAAATCTTAAGTTTATCTTTGTTATCGATAAATCCTCTAGTAATCGAGATGAACCAACCGACTATGATGGAATTCGTCGTTACGATGCACTACTTAATTACCTAAATAATTCGATTAGTGATGAACAAGTTTTTTACTCGCTAGTAAACTTTTCTAGTGAGGCGCGGGCCTTTACTGCCTATAGCGCAGAGGATGCTGGAAAATTTTTCGTAGGAAGAGATCGCTTTATTGATAATGTTGAAAATCAAAAAACCAGATTAAATCCCATAATACCAGAGGGAGAGGCCTGTCTGCCGGCCACGCCGCAGTATTGTTCATCGGATGTGGGTTTCACTAATTATGAATCGGCCCTGCAGGTAGTATATGATCGTATTATTATCGATGTTAACCAGGCCAAAAATTCACAGGTAGAGGAAATAATCTCTTCGCACTACGTGGTTATTTTCTTAAGTGATGGGGCCCCTCATGATGAATTAGGCCCGATAGTGGATGTTGAGCCATTTAAGCTACAGGCCGCCTCCATTGCCGCCATTGCTACCAACAATAACTACAAAAGCTGGGCGGAAACAGTGGCCTTGAATACGGCCTATTATTATGGCAATAGCGCAGATGATACAGCTCGTTCGCTGTTACAAGAGATGGCCAATAATGGGAATGGAGATTATTACGAATTTGGAGGTGGACAATTAATTGATTATGAACGTTTTTCTACACCTATTAGAAATGTAAAAAATTCGCTTAAAGATATTTTTGTGGTTAACGAGAATGTTACTTGGAATATTGAGACCGGAACGATTGCGGGAGATCGTGATGGCGATGGAGTCAGTGACCAATTAGAGGAGAAACTAGGGTCTGATTGGGAGAAAAAAGATAGTGATGAGAATGGTGTCTCCGATGGCGTGGAGTATGCCTCAACTGGAAGGCCTTGCGCTGATACTTCTTGTCATCCGGCATTGGCAAACCCATTTAATAGTTGTTTGAGCTTTGTAAAAGCTGGTTGGGCCCCGGGAGATCCTGATAAGTATATTGATCAAGATCGAGATGGACTTAATAATTGTGAAGAAGTAGCAGTATTGGAAAGTAGTAGCGATGACTTTGATACTAACGATGATTGGATTCCTGATTCCTTGGCGTTTAGATTGGGGGGAATTGCATATACTGCCGGTATTGGAAATTCAGGGGCCTTGCTTGATCCCGATTTTGACGGTACTTCAAATTACAATGAGCTAAAATTAAATACCCCTGCTAATTTTAACAATGATCGAATCAACCATCTTAAGACGCCAAAATATCTTTTAACTAAAACAAGTGATAATCGACTTCAATCATGTTTTAATTTAAAGGTAACAGGCATTCCAGCAGTAGGAGAGACGAATAGACTTAAAGTATATCTGTTAGAAAAAAGCAGTATTATTGATGATGCGAGGTATTTTAGAACTTCTAGTAAGAGTGTTAGCGTAGACGATGATGCGGCAACTGTTAAATTTGGTGATGCAGATTTAAAATAGGATTGAAAATTCTAGCATAAAGACGGTGTCTGGACTAATTGCCGCCACGATTTCTTCGTCTTCTAGTTCGTAGCTGTTAGAATCAAACAGCAGATATTGCCAGTTGTTATGTGTTTTTTTTATGGAGTATCCCTGTTTGTAGAGCAGTTGAGAGATCTTTAGAATATAGTGGTCTCCAATATCTATGTTTTCACTGATCGCCAGGCCATAGAAGCTTCCAGAAGTCGAAAAAGTTTCCAGTGGAGTGGTCCATCCCCCTTTATAAAGACGTGATTGTAGATTGGGGAAGCGAACAAATTCTAATCCAATCACTGGCCCAGCACTTACCACCCCATAGATTTTATATTTTGGACTGCTGCGAATGGTGAAGTGATCAGATTGGGCGCTGGAAGATTGGGCACTTGTTTTTCCAATAGAGGCAGAGAAAATTTCAAAGTCCCAGTTGTTTTCAATAAAGTGTAGTTGAAAAAGATTGGCCGAAAAATAAACTTTACTTTGAACTAGGCCCAGCGGACTTAGTCCTAATCCTAAAAATAGGTGAGGCGATGGCTCTAGATAAAGAAATTTTTTCAGATGAGGATATTGAGTTAAAAATGCCGACTGGGCCCTCGCATTGTTGGACATGAAGATGATGCTAGTGATTGTTAAGATAAATAGTTGTGTAAAAAATCTTTTCAACAACTTATTCTCCTAGTTGTATTTTCTTAAGGGCGGCCATACAGCTGTTTTTTATGTCAGGATACCCGGTTGCTCTTTTCAGGTGAAAACTGGCCTCGTTGTAATATCCTAAGTGCAAGGCACTGCAACCGATGATGGTAGAAAAATCACCTCCGGCCCCCGAATTAGCACTGCCAAAAAGGGCGGTTGCCAGCGCATAATTATAATGTTTTTTATCATAGTATGCTCGGGCCATCTCTCTTACTGGCGCAATATTTTCTTTGTTGGTGGCAAAGATATCTTTCTCCTGAGTAGAAAATTTAGAAGGATTTATCTCTTCTACTTCCCCTTCTTGTAATGCTGATTCGTTCCAAAATTTTCCGTCATCAGTTGTCGTAAAGTTTCCAGAAAGACACAGTTTATTCGCGGGAGTTACGGCACCAGTAGCATTTATGATCTTTGCGCATTTTTGTTTATATCCATTGGCAGTATTGATACTTTCTTGTGCTTTTTGAATTAAAATTTGTCGTGCCTCTTGATTGAGTAGCGAGCCCTTTTTTAAAAAATTACCAAAGGCGGCAAAGAGGCCAGAAAGTCGCATAGCAACCATAATGGATAGATGAGGATCGTTTGCTTGTTCTAGTTTGGAATGGCCTTCAATTAATTTAGTAAAGGCCCCAGCACTTTTTTCAATATTGGGTAAGGTGGCGGAGGAGGTGGAAATGGCAGAGATGAATTTGCGATTAAATTCATCAAGGTTTTTCAAATGATTCCAGCCACAGAGTACCCCACTGATACGTTTGCTACATATTTTGGCCGTTTTTTCGATGGTATTATTGGCCTCGCTTTTTCCTAGTCGATCTTGTGCTTTATACATGCCGAGTAAAATTGCATCAGTCATGCCGATCTTTTCAATAACTTCTAAAATAGTATCCTCGACTTCATGAGGAGAATCGAGATAGTCAGAGACTTGCTCGCTTATGGCCACAAGCATATTGCGCGATATTTTGGATTTAAGTGAGTGTCCTAGAAATTCATTCAAATGCGGCCAGTCGCGAAGATTAAGAGCGATACTAACCACCTGGAGATAAGCGTTGGTGCGTGTTTTGAGCGGTATTTTACTAGTGTCGTAAATTTCCTTGTATGCTTCATAGGCCGCAAAAAATCTAGTTAGGCGTAAATTTTCTTGTGCCACCGACATTAAAATGTCGGCCCTTTTATTGGGGTCACTCTCTTTTTCTGCTAAAACTTTCGCAGTTGCAAAAAAAGTATCCATATCTTTTTCTTTTTTGCTGTTACTTAATGCTTTTTGCAAAGCAATATTCATCAAAGCGGAGTCTTCAATATTCATGGCCGTTTGCAAGTAGCTTTTTCCTTGGGCGAAAGAATCAAATTCAGTAGAAGATTCAACATGTGATTGTAATTTTTTTAACCTGGCCTGCTTTTGGATGGCCGCTACTTTCTTGTTGAATTTGCTATTGGCAATTTTTGCATCTAAAATTTTGGATGCCCAAGTAACCAATCCATCATAATCGCTTTTAGTATTAAAATAATCTAAGATTAATTCTCCAGCATCTACCGCATAATTAGTTTTAGGAAATCTTTTCATGAATTCAATAAAACTGGCCAGTGCCTCTTCATAGAGGCCTTGCTCATAGACACTTTTCACTAAAATAAAATTAAGCTTTGGATCATTTTTAAACCTTCCATCGATGGCCATATATGATTCCAGTGCATGAATAAGTAGGCCCTTGACGCGCAGTAATTCATAAAAAGAGTAGTCGGCATCTTTTTGCAAACAAAGCAGCGCATTTTCAATTAACTTTCTCGCTTCAATTGGTTTTCCAAATTCGCCTAAGTAGGTGCGTAGGTAGTAGTCACCGCTTTGCATATACTGTTTTTTTTGAAAATAGACATCAGCAAGGTTGGTGGCAATTTTAACTGCGTTTTCAGATTTGCCAAAAAAACTCAGATATAGCTTGTAGTAATCGATAGACTTTTCAGTGTAGTAGTCAACTTTTTCGGCCGTTAATTTTCCCTTGCTTCCAGCGATACTGCCGGCATTTTGCTTAATGTAGAGGTGGGCGCGTGTTCCAAGATCGCGTACCTGTTTTTCAAAAAAATTATACGATTGTTTTTGAAATTCAGCGGAGATTTCATAAAAAGATCGCCAACGGTTATAGACTTCTAGTAAATAGCGAATTTCTTCTACCGGTAGATCAATGCGGTCCTCTAGAGGGATCATGAGAAGAACTTCTTGATAAACGTTAATGACTTTTTCAGGCAAGATGGTTCTTTCGCTGAGGGTGCGGAGAATTTTAATAGCAAATTTGTATCGCTTTAAATAGATATAACGATAGGCCAATTTTTCAATTACCTCTTGAAACATTGCCTCCGTTGGGGCAATGCGAGAGTAGTATTCAATAGGAGTAGCGTCCTGTTGATAAACTTCCGTATAGGCGCGAATAGAATCAATAAGCGCTTCCCTTTTTAAACTAGATTTTACACTTTTTTGCTTAAGAGAGACTTCAAAAGGACTATCGCTTTCCTTAAGATCTACGTCAGTAACTACTTGTTCAAAGCGCATGAGTGATTCTTTGAATTGACTATTAATTAAGGCCAAAAGGCCTAGGCGGTAGCGAGCAACATTTCGCTCATAAATAAAAGGGGCGGAAGAGACAGTTGTTAGATAGGTACTTGCTTCGCGATACATGCGTTGATCAAAATAGTATTGGCCCATTAGAAGTTGTCCGCGAATGGCCTGCTCACTTCCTGGATAGGCGGCAACTAGCTTTTTAGTGTTATTAATAAATTCCGCAGACTCATCAATGGAGTATTGAGTGAGTGCTAGTCCATACATGGTATCCGCTTTTTGAGCAAAGCTTGGAAATTCGTCCAAGATTTTTTTATAAATATCGATGGCCTCTTTTTTTGAGACAATTACCTGACTATATTGTTTGCCTGCGTTGGCAGTGGTGGTATCATACGATCCCTCGTTTTCTTTTTGAATGTAGTATTCAACATTGGCCTTTTGCGAGAGTAAATCGGCCAGTTGGTAGTATAAATTGGGGAGGAAGGGGACGTTTTGGTTGCTGGCAATTTGCTCTCGAAGTGCTTGGATGGAGCGAATTATTCGTCGATACATTTCGGAGAGATTTTTTTTAAATTCAGCATCGCTTTCTTGCTGAGCATCAGCAGCGCTCTTGGTGGATTTGGCAGAACTTTTTCCTTGGGCGGTTGCCGAAATAGTGATAGTAATTAAAATAGAAAATATAAAAAGAGTTATCAGTCGCATTGTGATTTAAAAATTCCTTTATATTTATATCGCTCATCTCGCCAAAAATCTCCTGCTTGACTCCAGCGCAGGATAAAATCGTTATTTTCTATCTCTTCCCCCAGCATCCTAGAGTCTTTTTCTTTAAAAACGTTGGAGGGATTAAATTTTTCTCTGGCAGTGCCATATTTTAAAAATTTTAAAGATTCCGAAAGCATGATTAATTCATTTGCCGCAGCATTTATGGCATCCTCTTCATAAAATTTAATGGCCGTGGTTTGCATGGCCAACTCAGATTTGTAGAGGTATTCGGCCAAGAGCAGTAGCGTTCCATCGATCGATGAAAGCAGAGGAAACTCTTTGCGCAAGCGATCAATTGTCATATTGGCCTGAAAAAATTCTTGATGCTTCGGCAGATAAATTTGTCTTAAGGTATTTAAATTAGTTAGTGTTTTCCCCTTAATAATTCCATTTATCTCGGTACCAAAGTTAGTGGTAAATTCTTTAATCAAACTTTCTACACTGTCGGTGGCGCAGACATCCATATAGATGGCCGCGCGTAAAATATATTTTTCTAATACCACTGGATTGGAGGCAACTTTAGATTCTAGATTATATAGATAACCCAGGGCCTTATCATAATTTTTTAAATAGTAGTGGCACCAAGCGGTCTCGAGCCAATCGGTAGGGACTACTGGGTTTTGCTTTATTAAAAAAGTTTCATAAATATCCAGAGCGCGATCGTATTTTTCCTGTTCAAAATAGATGCGTGCCAGGGTCCGTGCAATTTTAGTAGCAAAAGAAACTTGCTCCATTTTGAATTGTCCGGTTAATAGCTCACTGAGCATTTTGGTGGCCACATCTAAATTCTTTTTTCCATACTCTTCTAACGCTTGAAAGAATTTATATTTGGGATATTTTTCTTTATCAGTTTTATCCATGAAAAATTGTGCCCACCGATTCATCTTTTTTTCCTGATTAACGATGGCCTTATAAAGGTTGTAGGCATTTACTAGCTCATAATCTAAATGGGGATCGATATCGCCAGTTTCGAATAACTTTTTAGTTGAAAAGGGATAACCGCGATCGATCAGGATGGTAATCGTTTTATAGGCCTTTTCTTTGGTAATAATATCTTCAAAAAACATTAGAGAGCGATAAGAGGCGGCCAGAGCACCATAGTATAGTTGATGTTTAAGGAGTTCATCAATTAATTGATGCCATTTAGCGCTATCTTTCCCAGCAGGAGGAATTTTCCCTTCCCAGCGAACTCCAGCTAATGTGAAGTTACTAAAAATTAAGAGAAAGATTAAAGTCAAAATAATTTTATAAAAAGTCATTTTAATATTTTTTAAAAATGAATACCGGTTAATACCTTTATAGAAACAAAATTAAAATCATCAATACTTCCTCCCGGAATAGCAACATAGTCGCTTAGCTCCATTTTCCAGGAGTATCTCTTGTTTACGTAAAAATCAAAATGTAGGCCAAAGTGAATGGCCAGTTTACTATGCAAAGAGGTGGTCACATTCCCAATACCTAAAAGAAAGGCGCCGCGATATGATTGAATATATTTTTCTAAAAAGACTGTTTTTCCGAAAGCGGAAACATAGCGTACATTGCTAGAGATGACGGAGTTTAGTTTATCTATGCGCTTTGGACTAACACCAAAGTCTTCGGCCAATTCGGCCGATAGACTTTTATCCACCGTAAAAAGATAGGAGCCGGAGACTACTTCCCAGCTCCATGTTTTGCTGAAGGCATAGTTGTAGCTGCCATCTATTCCTAGGGCGTGATAATAGGGGGAGAAGGGATAGATAACAAAACCAAAAGCACACTCTTGATTTGTGGAGCTGGGGAAAATTTCAATTGCCTCAATGGGTACTCCATCCATGGTTTTATTAAACTCTTCGACATGTTGATTTTCTTCTTCTGTCGCGGAAGTTAATTCTGCTGGTTGCTCAAGCTCATCAATTTCTTCCGCCCACAGAGAAGGAGATTGAATTAGTAGGATAATTGGAAAAATAAATACAATTAGTCTTTGCATTTATTTATGCTAACGAGGAGATGGATTAATGTCAATTCATGTCTATAAATTAGCGCTTAAATGGGCAAAGAGATAACTGTTATTTTTATATTGGGAAAAAAGTCCGTCCAATCCTTCTCCCGTAAAAAAAGCGTATCCACCACTTATAAGGTAGTGATCACCTACGCTATATTCCAAAAGTAGTTTTCCATAAAATCCTTCATTGCTGGTTGCCGGGAGAGCAAAGCGAAATTTATAAAGCAGTTCATCGATGGCCAGGGAATCAGATAGTTGTAGAGTGAAAAAATCAACAATCTGCTTTTGGGAAATTACTATATCATAATCAATGATTTCTTCTCTAACATATTGCAGGTTACAGGCAAATCCACTTTCTGCCAAATACTCGATAGCTCCCACGGTTTGATAATATGGCCTTGGTAAATTGAGATAAGCCTCATCAGCAATATATGAATTATTAGTGTGGTAAGCATACTCAAAACGAAAGGTAAAAAAGGAAGTGGCATGGGCCCAGGAAAAACCAGATGCAAAATGGCGCTCGGTTGATTCTTTAAAATAAATAGATGGTGTGGGTGATAGTACTAAAACTTTTTCATATTGAGGAAGCAGCGGTTGGCCATAAAAGGCCACTACGGACCAATCGCCAAAAAAATCCACTAGTGATAATATCGCCGCCGTTTGAGCTTTTTGTCCGTTTTCATCTTGAATGATTTGATAACGAGAAAGATCCCATTGAGTGTTGGTGGACCATTGTGACTCTGCCGCAGGTAGTTTGTTTTTTTTATGCTCTGGGAAATAGAAAAAAGATAGATTCGCAGTGTCTGTCAGTAAGAGATCGATTTGTAACAAGTTATTTGCCATGGCCCGTTGGGCCTTGTCGAAGTGAAGAAAATAACTGTAATCTTCAGGAGTGGCAAAATCCAGCGGGTTTATCTCATCCGTCTTACTAAAGAAAGTAAGCTTTTTTCCTGCAGTAATTTTTATAAGTTCATTAGGGGCCATTACAATGAAAAGTTCTTCTATGGAAAATTCCATTTCGGTATCATTGGCCAAAATAAAATCATGCTTAAGTCTTAGTGCGGCCTTTGATTCAAACATAGAAAAAGAGTAATTTCCATTGGCCTGCAGTTGGTTTTGTTGAAGCATAGGCTCTTTGTTGGCCGCGCCGTCAAAACTATACTTGCCACTGAAGTCGGCAGCAAAAAGGTGCTGCGTCAGAACTATCAGAGCGATTATAAAAAGTATCTCTCTTATAAACTGCAAGCTCTCTCCAGATTGTTGGAGTTAAAAAATGATTTGCTAAGATTGGAGTTATATTCAATTTTTTCCAATACCAATATAGTTTCGGAGTTGTTTTTTAAATCACTCAAAGAGCTTTTTGCTATAGTCCAAATTCCTTGAATATTTTTTAACTCCAAGGTTTTGTAAATTTTGAAAGGATTATTTTGCTTATCATAGAAAGTTATTTTTTCTACGATGAAGTTGTCTTTTCGAACTAGCGCAATTTTTTTGCTAAAAGAATCAGTTTTATTAGGAATTACTTCTACACTAAAGAATCCGCCACTGTCTGGAAGACGGCGAAAGCTATTTTCCGTTAGACTTATTTTGCTTAAATCATCGTAGGTATAATCGCTTGCCACGAAACTTTGATATTTAGCACTTTCGGCAATTCTTCTGGACATTTTTTTTGATGGGAGATAGATCCAAAGATCAGAGGCCTTATTCTGATTATTCCAGGCCAAAAAAGTAGTCCCCTTTAAAAGCTGAGGCATGCAAACGCGAATTAGTACTCGATCATTTTGATTGTCATCAATTCTGAAAAGTTCCAAACTGCGAGTCTTGCTCTCTTTTTTATTCTCAAAAATAGTCATACTAACTTTTGCCTTAAGATCCTTTCCGTCTTCCACGTGATAGGCCCGAGTGGCAATGGCCTTTCCGTCAAGATTATCAGATATGGCACTGAGTGTAACAAGCGGAAGAAAAATTAATATTACTATTTTTGTAACTACTTTAAACTTACACATCCTTCCTCCAGTTTTTTAAAAGTAAAATTGCGTTAACATCACCAAAACCAAAGGATGCTTTGATAGCATACTCAATCTTAGTCTCCAATGTTGTTAGTGGAATTTTTGTGCGCAGTGAGGCAAGTTCTGGATATAGATCTTCACTATTGATGGCCGGATGAATAAATCCTCGTTGCATCTGAACAATAGTGGCCACGGTCTCTATGGCGCCGGCAGCACTTAGAGCGTGGCCAATGAGTGCTTTGGTGCCGTTAATATAGGGGAAATCAGCAAAAGAAAGTCCCAAGGCCTTTTGCCAATTGGCCATCTCTAAAGTATCTCCAAAAGTGCCGGTGAGATGGCCATTTATATAGTCAATTTTTTCAGATGAAATATTGGCCTGAGCTAGTGCCTCTTTGATGGCCCGAACAATGGCATTACTGTTAGGAGCGGTCATACTGCCACCTTCTCGCTGTGCTCCGCAATTAGAAACACCAGAGAGAATTTCTGCATAAATTTTTGCCTGACGTTTTTTGGCAGAGGCCAAAGATTCTAACATCACAATCCCCGCCCCTTCTCCTGGAATAAAAGTATTGGAGGATTCACTAAAAGGCCTAGAGCTTTTAGTCGGAGCATCATTGAATTTACTATTGATGAGTCTCATAGCATCAAAACCACTCCATTGATATGGAGCACCACCTTCAGCTCCTCCGCAGAGCATGGCCGTGGCGCGGCCGCTTTTAATATGAAAAAAACCATCAATAATAGCATCGGTGCCGGTGCTACAAGCACTGCTGTTTGTGGATACTTTGTTTCCCAGGCCTAAAATGCCGGCAACCTTAGCACTGACCCCGCTCGTCATAGTTTTTTCAATAGCGGCGATGCCCATTCGTTTAATTTCCTTTTTTTCAAATGAAGGAACTACGGTATTAAAGAGATACTCCATTCCGTTGTTGGTATTGCCAATGATTGCCCCCATCTCCCAATTAGGGGAAGTGGAAGAGAGGGAGGTGGTGGGATTAAGCGGATCAAAAGCGTATCCAGCATCTTGATAACACTCAATGGATGCCAGTAAAGAATAGAGCATGGCCTCACTCATTCTATCAAGGAGGGATTTATTTATTTTTGACAAAATATATTTTTCATCTATGACAACTTTGCCACCAACCTGACAACGAAATCCTCGTTCTTGCATTAGGGCAATGGCGGAAATGCCGGAGCGTCCTTGGTATAGTGCCTGGGCAAAATCATTTACCCCAATGGCATTGGGGGCCACCACGCCTAGTCCGGTGATAACCACTCGTTCATTATCGAAGGCCATAAAAGTTCCTCTTGCTCTGTTGCTATACAGTATAGGGGTAATTTGCCAAATATGGTAGAATAGGTAAGAATTGATATAGAAGTAGTCATGTAATGAAAGATGAAAAATTAAGCAAGAAGAAGCAAGAAGAAGGAAGAAGTGGTGAGCAGAGAGCGTTTAGGATTTCAAAAATATCACATCTATGAGAAAAAACTTTCAGTGGAAACAGATAAATATTTAGATGGCCATCGCTTCGGGACTATTCCCTATTTTCCCTTTGTCATGGGAATGGAGTTTTTTTGTCAGGTGTGTATGGATCTAAAAACTGTTCCTGGCAGAATCCTTTTTTCCGATTTTAAAATTCAAAATCCTATTGCCTTAAGAAAGGATCGACCTAAAATTATAAAGATAAAAGTCGAAGAACTTTTGACAGAAAAGCAAGATCGCCAAGATAGTTTTAAGATTCAGATTACTGATGAGGCAATGCAATTAGTTCATATCGAGGGTGAATTATCTTTTCGGGAGTTGGCCCGTGGATTTTCTCGAGATCCGATAAGTATTTCAGAAATACCTGACCGGCCAGAGAGGATAATAAATTCTGAAATTTTATATCGTGATTTTTTTCCGCATGGGCCGCACTTTCAAAATAGATTTGAGATTATGCGTTTTAATGAGAAAGAAGGTCTGGCCCGGCAGTACGATTTTAATAAAGATCTGCAATATGTGGGAGAAGAAAAGTTAGATCGTTTAATTTTAAATCCAGTTTTACTGGATGGTATCTTGCAATTGTGTTCCTTATACTCCATTCAATATGATAACTGTTTTTTACTTCCTATTTCTCTTGATTATTGCTTTTTAGATTTACGCTTAAAAAAAGAAGTAGATGAAATCTATGTGCGAGTCAAACGTCTCTCTAGTACCACTTTTGATGCCCAGGCCTTTTCCATTAAGGGACAGGAACTTATTTTAGAATTGCGCAATATTACTTTCGTAAAACTAAATAGGCCGGTTCCGTCTTATTAACATGGATTTTTATTCCCAATTTAATATTAGGTCAATCCCAGGGATTCATTCCAGTTCAGACTCATGAATATATACATTGGACAAATTTTTATAATATTGAGCGTTTATTTCAAAACCTTCGCTTTCATAAATACATGCTAGCAACATCCAGCCTTCTGATTGATATGGATTAAGTAATAGGGAGGATCTCAATTCTCGAAGTTTTCTGATCTTTTCAGCTTTAGCATCAATATTGAGTTCAACTATTTTGTTTAACTGACTTGATTGGGAATATTTTAATGGTGAACATTCAGGCCAAGACGAATATATCCTTTCGAGATTAATTTTAGGAAAAGTAAAAAATGCATCATCGGCGAGTGCCATTCCAGCGCATCCCTTGACTTTATTATCACAATAGGCACTGATTTTTAATGCTACACTACCTATTTTATAGGTATTCAACAGCCCGTAACCTAGTTTGCCAACAAAATTGTCGTCATAGCGTAATTTTAGAGAAGTTTTCTTGAAAATAGATTGAATTTCGCGCTTTGTTGGTTGGTAACCAGTGATTTCTGTAAACGCGGCCATGGCGCTTGTAACTTGTGGTGTGGCCGCACTTGTCATTGCACCATCCACACTTTTTAGTGAATCGTTAATATAACTTCTAACAAAATGTCCACCAGGGGCAGAAACAAGTACTTCGTCTGCGACTTGAGAATCAACATCTTTGCTTCCTGTCTCATCCATGGCCGCAACTATGAATACTGAGGATTCCCTTGCTGCTGCCCGCTTCATATCATCAACAAGTTTCTGGTTTCGATAGTTATTTCCTGCGGAGGTGATGATAATGGTTCCTCGTCCAGATAGAAGTTTTGCGAGTTCATAAAACTCATAGTCCGTCGCATCCATTCGCCATTGGAACGATTGATTGAGATACAGAAACTTTGTGTTGGATTCATAAATCGATTGTAAATCATCGTAGTGGCCATTACCAAACGAAGTAATACTGATATCTTTCAATGCTGCTCCAGCGCGTGAATTCGAGATTAGGCTTTTCACCCACTCTCCATGGCCCTTGGCTGAATCGACCACTGCAACCAAATGATCAATTCTTTTTGTCTGAAAATTGTCTAATTCATCCCTCAGAAGGTCTGCACCTGTATACTCCTGTGCCCAGAACTCGGAGAGATTGCCGTTGAGGTGATGTTCGTAACTTTTAGTTACGATTCCGGTCTCAGCGTTGCTGCCAATTGAAACAAAAGCTAAGAGGATGTATATCATGTAGCCTAAACTTATCTTCATAAAAAATTATCCAATTCCCATGTCCCTTTGGCAGGTAAAGCATCTGTCAGGAAAGATTTTAGCAAAGGAAATAATTATGATCAGATTTTTCTATTTTGGTTGTACAAAATACAGCGGTGTCTAAATTCTGGCCGATTATGACGTATCGTAACTACCCAGAGGACCACAAATCGCCTGGTGCGGACCTGAGTAGTTACCCGTTATTATTGATTGTAAAAAAATTTTACACGGCGGAAAGAATTACTGCCATCCTAGAATTTCTGTATTATTGCACTCAATTTTGCATTACCCTGAGCTTATGTATCAATAACTTTCACTAACTATGTAAGAACTTGCTTAAGCAGATACGAGGTTGGCCGGTGAAGGATCTCTTCTTTTAG
>MEQL01000059.1 GCA_001770205.1 Bdellovibrionales bacterium RIFOXYD12_FULL_39_22 | reverse complement strand
AAAATAAATTGGAAGTTTTCGCGAAGGAAGGCTCGGGTAAAGTTCAAGTACAAAACCGGCAAAAATTAAATTGTCGCAGTACTAGTTTAGGCAAATAAGTGGAAATTAAGGGCCTGTCAAAATCGGTGTTAAATGGATAAATTATTTCCTTCGAGACAAATGCTTTATTTCCGTTGTTGGTAACTAAAAAATTAACAATTCGTTAGTCACGCGTTACGCTTTCAAATTTATCGGGTTTATGATATGATATACTTCAATTAACATCACAGTTCCGTGCCTCTTAATTTTCAACGAGGAGAAGATACATGGTTCGCTTTCCTTATATGTTTCTTAATATGTTTCTTACGCTGATTATTATGACTTCCTCTGTATCCGTTATGGCCTCTTCAACGGATGATGAAATGCTGATGATCTCTTCTGTCAAAGAAATGATTCGAACAATTGATGAAATGAATGGCGATATAAATAAACTTGGGGATAACATCCCCAATTATAGTTTGGCAACTTATGACCCATATCAATTCGATAGATTTATCAATAACAAATTACCAAGCAAAGCGGTCTCGTTAGCTAAAGAGTCTGAGTCTAGCTATTCCATAGAAGAGATGCTTCAAATTGTAAATTATATTAACAATGATTCAAATAGACCTGGGGAAAGTATCCCCCAATATAGTTCATTAAGTTATGACCCCTACCAATTCGAACGTTTTATAAATTATAAAATGGATCTCTTTGGCAAATAATATAATTTAAAACATATTACCTGGAGTTATTGCCGTCATCAACCGCCCTATCAACTCCTCTGGTGTAAATTTGGCGTGAGTACTTTGTGCGGCCAACTTCTTCAAAAATATCATAATCTAATTACTCGGCCAAAATTGACTAAAAAGTTAAGAAAATGAGCTTAGCAATATTTGACAAAAAACTAAAAGGCCCGTTTAATTAACCTATACCTTATTTGTCAAACAAGACACCTTGTGAGAGAAGAAATCTCTCCTTGATAACGTTGGAGAGAATCAGATGAAAATTTGGACGATTTTACTGTTTTTAGGACTATTACAATCATATGCCTTTGGAGATGACAAATGCACAGCAGTGCTAAAAAAAATAGAATCAAGTTACAAAGAGCGAAAGGATCAGGCGGTTACAAACTTTTTGGTTAAAAGCATCGATAGCAACACAACGGGAACTCTTTCTTTGACCCAAGTTTATTCTCACGTGTTTAATTCTCCCAAAACTCATATGCTCACCTTTTCTACCGGAAAGCAAAAAACTACAGGGATTGCTCATATCGAAGAAATGAACAATGTCTGTGTTCTGGCCATTGGAATTTCTGGCAGAATCTCTGACAATGGGGGTGGATTCGGCCATGATATTTCAATTAACGCTCAAGGAATTATTGAAATTCATGTAGAAAAAAATGATAAGGACATCGTTCTGCCCTCTTCGACAATAATTCCAGTTCAATAGTATTACGACATCATTTCAGGCGATAGCACTGACCGATCCAAAGCAAAGAATGGAACTTCTACTGAGATTAAATCTATCTCCATTTTTAATGCCAAATCCTCTGGCCAGCATAACAAACAATCACAAGCTACCATTGATAATCCACTAAAAAAAAGAGATCCTTCAGCGGCCAACCTCATATCTGCTAAAGCAAGTTTTTTTCGTAGTCCATGAAAGTATATATCTATCAGAGCAAAAAATGATTACCTGTCATTTTTTTGCGTTTTCTCTTTTTAAAATTAAAAAGAAAAAAATAATCTTCTAAAAATTTAAAAAAATCATCAAGATTTATTTTTGCTCTTAATTTCATTGATTTTATCCCATTCGCCAAATAGGTCAGCGTACTTTTTGATTAAATTCCAATCCAAATTATCGATAGATTCAATTAGAAATTGTATATCAGCTTTATCCTGAAATTCCCTCGTTCGGTCGTTTTTATATGCCTGTATTTTTAGGCCGATCAAATCTTCCGCTCTGACAAATTTAATACCCTCGGGGCCACCACTATTCGAATTCCTTAAAATATTTTGAGAGATAGGCCTTCTGGCAATCAGAAGATCCACATATCCAATTCCTGAAAACTGTAAAACCTCTTCGGACTCATAGTCCATCGAAAATCCATTGGCCAATAACAAATCCTTTGCGCAATTTCGATTGTTTTCGTGGATGAGCAAGTCAAGATCGATAGTGGCTCGAGTTGAACCATAGCAGGAGAGACCCAATCCACCGATAAGGGCATGATCTATCTTGTTTTCGGAAAATAAACTATGAACCAATTTTAGAGTATTTCGCAAATCCATAGATTCATTCTATGCAAATTTTTAGCAAAAAAAAAGTAAATTGCTGGTCGCCTAGCGATTAATTAGTGATTGGTTAGAAAATTAGACGATTTTTCTTAAAATAATTTCATCCACGGCCTGTTCGGCCCGTAAAAAATGTTTTTCTTATAATCCCAGAATAGCATTGTGATTATATTTATATTTAATGTATTATTTGCTTATCAGATGTTAGGCATTCTGCGTTTTTATGGCCTCTAAAGAAGGCATCTCCTAATCTAAAAATTAATCCGCTGGAAACAATACTAGCTAAAAAACCCTGCTTTGCTAATTTTCGATTGCCCAAAAAAATTTGAGTCAAAGCAAGGCCGGCCATAAGAATAACTTTATATTTTCTTATCCAGTCAAATCCTTTACCCCAATGCTCTTCAACTTTTTGAAAATCCTGAAATGATGCAACGGCATTGTTTCCCCGAAAAACTGTCTCTTTGCTAAATTTTTTCTTACTGCTTGGAAAATTCATGAGCTTAAATTGTTCAAACATTGTTGCTCCTTATGGTTAATTATTTCAGCATAAAAAAAGGAAAACAGACGAGGGAATTGAACCCACATTCAGGAGAGCGGTCACTCGCTCTGTTACAATAGAACATGTAACAAAAACCCGTCCTACCATTAGAAGAGTCTGTTTTCCCACCCTGAATGAATGTGACCAATTCAGAGTTGCCATAGAACACACAAGGTCCTATGGTCTTTTTCTATTATTTATTTCGTCTCATTTTCATTATTCCTAGTACACTCAATACAATACCAATTCCAAAAGCAGTACCAGCTGCTTGGTATGGATACCTGCGAACCAGTCTATCTGCGCTCTTCGCCCAATCAATAAGCTGGTTTTCAAAGTTCTTCATAGGTACTTTTACAGACTCATATGATGATTTAAATCTATCTGTAATATCATGAACTTTTTCTCCGGCCATTTCAGCTGTAGCAATCAGTAAGTCCTCGGCCTCTTGGACAACTCCCTTTAAATTTGTAACAATTTTTTCTGCTCCGATGTTTGTCATAATTTTTCCTTTTGTTGTTGAAAACTGCCAAATAATGTATGTTCAGTCCTCGTTTCTTCAGCGAAATACAACTAACATACTATCAATGAACAAAGACCAAACTTAAAATGAAATAAAATTCATAATTTTCTGGCAAAAGTGTTATTGAAGTGGAATCAAGAATTAAAATACCATTAACCCTAAGCAAGGCCAACAACTCTTTACCATTAAATTTTTCTTAATACTCTCTAATTGCATATTGCCTCTCTTCGGCATGTTTTTCTTTACTTCTACTATCAGATATGCCATATTCATGCATTAGGAAATAGGATTGATATGAAAAAAGATAAAAATCAACTACGACTAAAGGGGATGAGTGGGCATGGAGGATCGCGCATAGGCAGTGGACGGCCCAAAAGCAGCAAGTTTATTTCTCATGTTGAAAGACCTCGCATAAAGCGCAACATGGCCATCCATGTAAATCTCCACTTGAAAGAATCACTCACCAGCATTAATCTTCGCACTAAAGATTTTTTCAAACTATTTCGGCAAGCAGTTAAAACGGCCAGGAGAAGAGGCCTTAGAATTGTTCACTATTCCCTAATGCACAATCACCTGCACCTTATTATCGAGGCGGCAAACAACGAAGAGTTATCAAAGGGAATGCAAAGTTTTGCATTGTCGCTTTCAAAACTTGTTAACTATAGAGTAAGTGGACGCATTAAAAAACTGTGGCAGGATCGTTACTGGATGCGATTACTTTCATCCCCTCGCGAAATTAAAATCGCCTTGCAATATGTGCTAAAAAATCCGCAAAAGAAATTTAGTTCACCTACGGTAATGGATTTATATTCATCGGTGCTAGCGATGAGTGGCGATGTAATAAAAAAACTATTTCCAGATCTGAGGTTTCATCCTCCACCGGATTTAATTGCTCGCTTTAATCCACTAAAAGAAGAGATCCTTCACCGGCCATCCTCGTATCTGCTAAAGCAAGTTCTTTCGTAGTCAGCGGAAGTTATTTGTATGCAAAAAAAATAATATCTTGAGAAAAGGTATGTCGGTATCTTGGTTGCCAACACTCAAAATGTCCCTTCAACAACTTTGTTCCTCAGGCCAACTCATAACCCTATACGCAACATAAAAATACCGATCACGTATGTAAATCCACTATTGAACATGAACGGTTATTAATATTCCGTTGGGTCTTTGCTAAAAAAATAAAGTTATGATCTGCGTAATTTTATAATTAAACGTGCCAAATTTATCTTTAATTGTATCAAAATAATTTCATGGAGAACGCCGCAAATGAGAAGAATATCGCCTAATGTCTTTTGCGATTTCGCAGATCCAATTCGCTCCGAACATTTTAGTGCGGCAAGTTTAGAGCGACATGGAGTAAGTTTAGCGCTAGCACAAAAAATCTCACCGAATCCATGCCGCGGAATAAATCTAGCAAATAGAGTTGAACAAAATAAGTTAGTATTAATCGAGGCCTACAGACAAATTACAACATCAGTTGATGAACTAAGAGCAATAACCCCGGCCGCAGAATGGTTAATTGACAATTTTCATTTGGTTGAAGAACAGCTTCGAGATATTAAAGAACAAATGCCTCCGGAATACTATAATGAACTTCCAAAACTCTCAATTGGACATCTAACTGGATATCCGCGTGTCTATGGCATTGCTTGGGCCTATGTTGCGCACAATGAAAGTCTCTTTGATGCAGATTTAATAAAACGTTTTGTAAAATCATATCAGACAGTGCAACCACTTACCATTGGTGAACTTTGGGCCATTTCGATTACACTTAGAATAATTATGATTGAAAACTTGGCCCGCATCAGTGCGCGCATAGTTGGCGCTCAGATTGGACAAAAGAAAGCAGACCTGATGGCAGATGAAATCTTAGGCCTTAGTAATATAAAACATGACATCCTGGCAACACGAACAATCGATCAAATTTTAAAAAAACTTAAAGATGATGATAAAAAACAACTTCCTCTGCAATCAGGATTTGCAGTACAACTAATTCAAAGACTAAGATTTCAAGACTCTAAGGTAATGCCAGTTCTTAAATGGCTTGATGAACGTCTGGCCGCATCGGGTCTAGTGGCAGATGGAATAGTTCCCGAAGAACACAATCGTCAATCCGTGGCCAATGCCACCGTCAGAAATATTATAACTAGCATGCGTCTTATGTCGGCCTTTGACTGGCATACTTTTTTTGAGGAAGTAAGTCTAGTTGATGAAATATTTCGCGCTGATCCACTTTATTCTAAAATGGATTTCATTACCCGCGATCGTTATCGTCACGGATTAGAGGAAATTGCGCTGGGAGCAAAAATCCCAGAGATCAGCGTTGCGGCATCCGTTTTTAAGAAGACCGATTTTGGACAATATCTTATCTCTTCTGGCCGCTATGTCTTCGAAAAAGAAATCGGATTTAAGACTAAAATTAGTAAACGCTTACTTCGCTTTTATATTTACCACCGCGAAGTAATATATATAGGAAGCATTTTTGTTTTTACTTTAATATTATTATTTCTTGTCTTTAAATCATCCCAATTTTTTGTTTTTTACTCCCCAATTTCTATTATTCTTGCTTTTTTAGGTGTCTTTCCAGCGTCCGAGATTGCCATTGCATTTGTAAATTATTTTACGGTAAGATTTTTGGGCCCACGACATATTCCAAGACTTAAATTATCAGACGGTATTCCGGCCCATTTGAAAACATTTGTGGTGGTGCCCACGCTCTTTGATAATGATAACGAAATCGCAAATCAAGTGAAGGAACTAGAGGTACATTATCTCTCTAATCCTGATGGTGCCGTTTATCTGGCCTTGCTATCTGATTGGCCTGATGCAGAAAATGAATATATGGCAGATGATGAAAAAATGCTAAGTATTGCCATAGAAAATCTAAATGATCTCAACAAAAAATATGGGCCGGCACCTGATGGTAACAGTCGTTTTTTTATTTTCCATCGTAAAAGACAGTGGAATCCCTTCGAACAAAAATGGATTGGTTGGGAGAGAAAACGTGGAAAGCTCCATGAATTTAATCGCCTTCTCCGGGGGGCCATGGATACTTCATTTATACGACTACCTGAATTTCCGGCCAAAATACCAACAGACATCATCTACGTAATAACGTTAGATGCGGATACTAAAATGCCAAAAGGGGCGGTTGCCCAACTAGTTGGGGCCATGGCCCATCCTCTTAATCGGCCTATATTTGATCTTAAATTAAATCGAGTAATTGAAGGTTATGGTGTATTACAGCCCCGAATAACCCCCTCTCTACCAGGAAATAAAGACAGCTCATTTTTCCAACGGATTTCCGCCGCCCCGGGAGGGGTTGATCCTTATTCTTCGTCAGTTTCCGACGTTTATCAAGATCTGTTTGGAGAAGGATCTTACTCCGGCAAAGGAATTTACAATATTGATGTTTTTGAAAAAGCACTGGAGGGTAGAATCCCTGAAAATAAAATTTTAAGTCATGATCTATTTGAAGGGAACTTTGCACGTTGTGGTTATCTAAGTGATGTAGAATTTTTTGAGGATTTTCCATCGCACATTTCCGTTGCCATGGCCAGGATTCATCGTTGGACGAGAGGAGATTGGCAGCTTCTTCCGTGGATTTTAGGCCGGGAAGGCCGTGCTATTTCAGTAGTTGGCCGCTTAAAAATGATTGATAATCTTCGTCGTTCCCTCGTTGCACCCATGACACTGTTTTTATTCGTAGCACTTTTTTGCATTCCCCGTATTAATATTAGATCTTGGATTATTCTAAATTTAGTAAGTCTAGCTCTTCCATCACTATTACCTTTTGTTTCAGAAATTATTTCTTTTAAAAAAAATATTTTTATTGGGCAACGATTGCGCTCACTATCTGAAGATCTTTTTTTGGTATTCCACCGTTTTCTATTCAATATCATTTTGCTACCGCATCAAGCAAAAATATATTTAGATGCAATCGGCAAGGCCCTATATCGACAAATAATTAGCAAACATAATTTACTGGAATGGACAACGTCTCAAACTTCAAAAAACAGTGTTAGCTTAACTTTAAAAAGTTTTCTTGTTACAATGATTTTTGATGAAATTTTTTTACTGCTACTCATCGCACTTTTAAGTATTAATTCAAAAAAACTAGCAGTGGCATTACCGTTTTTAGTTTTGTGGATTTTATCACCTTTGGTAGCATATCTCGCCAGTCTCCCACCCTCCAATGAAAAAATTAGACCTCTAGAAAAAGAGGATATATCTCTTTTGAAAAATAGTGCTCGAAGAATATGGCGCTTTTTTACAACTTTTGTGACCGAAGAAGAGAACTACCTCCCTCCCGACAATTTCCAAGAAGATCCAAAAGCAGTTATTGCACATCGAAGTTCTCCCACTAATTTTGGCCTTTATCTTCTATCCATTATTGCCGCCCGCGATTTTGGTTGGATCGGTGTCATCGAAATGGTTACTCGCCTTCAAAACACAATAAATACTTTAAAAAAACTTCCACGCCACCAAGGACATTTTTTTAATTGGTACAACACAATTGATTGTAAGGCCTTGATGCCGCGCTATATTTCCTCCGTAGATAACGGTAATTTAGCAGGACATCTTCTGGTTGTTGCACAGGCCTTAGAAGAGATCGAAAAAAGTCCAATTCCATCTTGTAGAGTTTTACACAAAGGCCTGTGCAGTGATAGTTTGAGACTCCTTCGAGAAACATTGCTTTTATCAAAGTCATCAGACAAAAAAAGAAATTTAACCGTTAATCAAGCACAACTTTTTATAATTTCTGATGAATTAGAAAAACTCCTTTCTTTCCCATTGGATAATACTTGGCCAGAGATTTTAAAAACCACTGATACGTTGGTTGACCTTGCAAAAACATTTGCAGATGAACGCGGGGAAATACAAAAAAGTGAAATTTTAAATTGGGCAAAATTAATTGACACCGAAATTAAAAGTCATATTAAAGATCTTTCTCTTCAAAGCAGTGATGGGGCCATCAAAATTATTGCCACGACAAAAGAACTGGCCGCGACCTGTCGAAACATTTGCTACGAAATGGATTTTAATTTTCTGTATAATCATAGTAAAAAACTATTTTCCATTGGGTATAGAATGTCAGACGGCCTATTGGATGATAGTTATTATGACCTATTGGCCTCCGAAGCGCGTCTTTTAAGCTTTGTAGCAATTGCTAAGGGCGATATCTCTTCTAAGCATTGGTTTCGTTTGGGAAGAGCGCTTACTAGAGTGGAAAGAGGGGCCGCGCTTATCTCTTGGTCGGGTTCGATATTTGAGTATCTGATGCCATCTTTAGTTATGAACACTCCGGCCCAAACCTTGCTTGGCCAGACATGTCGCTTAGTTGTTAAAAAACAAATTCTTTATGGCGCAGAAAAAGGAGTTCCTTGGGGAATTTCAGAGTCTACCTACAACGAACGCGACTTACATTTAACTTACCAGTATAAAGCTTTCGGCGTACCTGGCATGGGTTTGAAACGAGGAATAGAGAATGATTTAGTAATTGCTCCTTATGCAACAATTTTGGCCGCAATGTATGCTCCTAATGATGCAGTAAAAAATCTTAGGAATCTCTCTTTTGCCTATGGGATGTATGGATTTTATGACGCAGTTGACTTTACCAAACAACGTATCCCGCAAAATGCTAACTCCTCGGTAGTTAAAACATATATGGCCCATCATCAAGGGATGTCATTAATTGCGATTGCCAATGTTTTACTACATGGAATTTTCCGTAAACGATTTCACCGTGAACCGATCGTGCAGGCCACTGAACTTCTTTTACAAGAACGAATTCCGAGAAATGTTGTTATAGAAAAAACAAGATTAAAACCATCTGAGGTAGAACATATCCATGATAAAAATGAAATCATAACACGTCGTTACTTTTCTGCTGACCAACTTGTCCCGCCCACTAATCTCCTATCCAACGGTAACTACTCCGTGATGATGACAGCTGCAGGTTCTGGATACAGTCGCTTTCGCGACATTAGCGTCACAAGATGGAGAGAAGATGTTACTCGTGACCACTATGGTAGTTATATTTTTTTACGGCGTACAGGCCCCAAAAGAGAATCTAACAAAATCTGGTCGGCCGGTTATTTACCTACAAGTATTAAAGCAGATCAATACGAAGTTATTTTTGCAGAAGACCGAGTTAAAATTAGTCGAAAAGATGATGAAATAACTTCAAATCTGGAAATTTTTGTCTCCCCAGAAGATAACGCGGAAATTAGACGATTATCTCTTACCAATAATGGTTCGACAATTATTGAGATAGAGGTAACCTCTTATGCAGAGGTTGTACTAAATATCTACGCTTCCGATATCGCTCACCCAGCATTTTCTAATCTTTTCATTCAAACCGAGTATGCAAAAGAGATTACCTCTCTACTTGCAACACGCCGGCCACGATCTAGCAATGAATCACCTCTCTGGTTAGCACATGTTATTTCTACCGATTCAAATGCTATTGGAGAGATAGAATACGAGACCGATCGCGCTAATTTTATCGGGCGTGGACGAAGTATTAGTAACCCCGTATCAATTTTTGATGGGAAACCACTATCAAATACTGTAGGTCCAGTACTTGACCCGATGTTAGCACTTAGAACGAGGGTTCGCATTCTTCCAGGAACCACCGCTAAAGTAACTTATTCTACCGCCATTGCCCTAAGTAAAGATGAAATTTTGAAATTAGCAGACAAGTTACGAGATAATTCAACTTTTGAGCGCATCTCTAACTTGGCCTGGACACAAGCACAAGTGTCTCTTCACTATCTTGGTATTGAACACCATGAAGCGCATCTATTTCAAGAGTTGGCCAATCGGTTCATCTATCTAGATTTCTCACTTAGATCTTCTGGCGAAATTCTAAAGCGTAACAAGAAAGATGTTTCTGCATTGTGGGCCTATGGTATTTCCGGAGATAATCCAATTGTTCTAGTCCGAGTTGGAGACATTGAAAAATTGGCGATTATCAGACAATTATTAAGAGCACATGAGTATTGGGGAACCAAAGGATTGGTAGTAGATCTAATCATTCTAAATGAAAAATCTGTTTCATACTCTCAAGAACTTCAAAAAGCAATTGAGACAATGGTGCAAGGAAGTGTTATTACCTCTGGATCATATCTTCCGCAAACGAAAGGAAAAGTTTTTGTTTTACGTGCAGAGATCCTCTCAAAAGAAGATCAAAATCTTCTGCAGGCGGCCGCTCGAGCAATTTTAGTTGCGGACCATGGCAGTTTGGCAGAACAAGTCAAACGAAGAGTGATAGCAAATACAAGGCCAGTTAAATCAATTCAAAGTAAATTTGTAAGTTTTGAAATTCCATTCTTAAAACGCTACTTCCTCTCAGGCCCTGTTCCAGTAAAACTTAATCTTCCTTCTTTAGATTTTTTTAATGGCCTAGGCGGTTTTTTTCAACAAGGCAAAGAATATATTATTCATTTGAAAAAAAATCAGCAAACTCCTGCTCCGTGGATCAATGTTATTGCCAATCCACAATTTGGGTTTCAGGTGTCAGAAAGTGGTGCCGGTTATACTTGGTCTTTAAACAGTCGTGAAAATCAAATTACCCCTTGGTCAAATGATCCCGTTTGTGATCCCAGTGGAGAGTGTTTTTATATTTCAGACCAAGATAGTGGTAAACTTTGGTCACCAACAGCATCTCCAATTAGAATCGAAGAAGCAGAATACATTACTCATCACGGACAAGGTTACAGTCGATTTGAAACTATTAATGATGGGATCTATAGTGACCTTACACAATTTGTACATTGGGAAGCGCCAATAAAAGTTTCAAAACTCATATTAAATAATTTTTCGAAAGAAAAAAGAAACCTTTCTGTCATAGGATATATCGAGTGGGTTTTGGGTTTTTCGCGTATTACCTGCGCACCTTACATTATCACAGAATTACTCGAAACTAAAATATTGCAAAATGACACTCAAATAGTATTGGCACATAACCCATTTAGTAGGGACTTTGGAAAACGAATCTCCTTTGCAACTTTCCTTGGGGGAAACGATGCCATTACTTGCGATCGCACTGAGTTTTTAGGCCGTAATGGAAATATTTCTAAACCGGCGGCCATATTTTCCAATAGCAAAATTGGGGCGGGCCTTGATCCTTGTTCGGCGATAAAAAAAAATATCTTCCTCCGCCCTGGCCAATCTATAACAATTGTTTTTCTTCTCGGGCAGACAGATAACCGCGCTGAAATTCAAACTATTTTAGAAAAAATAGTAAAGGGCAAGGAAGACTTGTCAGGCATTGACCTTGCGTTGCTAGAAGTGCAAGAAAAATGGAATGATCTTCTTACTCAAATACAAGTAGAAACTCCAGATCTTGCAATGAATATCATGCTTAATAGATGGCTCCTTTATCAAACTATTGTTTGCAGACTTTGGGCCCGTTCCGCATTTTACCAGGCGGGAGGGGCCTATGGATTTCGTGACCAATTACAAGACTCTCTGGCCTTAGTCTGGGCCGATCCTTCAACGACAAGAGCACAAATTATTCGTGCATCTTCCCGACAATTTATCGAAGGCGATGTGCAGCACTGGTGGCATACCTCTTTAGGACAAGGAGTGCGTACTCATTTTTCTGATGATCTATTATGGTTACCTTTTGTGGTGGCCCACTACTTAAAAGTTACCGAAGACAATTCTGTTTTAAATGAGCAGGTTTCTTTCTTGGAAGGCCCACTTTTAAAACAAGATCAAGAAGACTCTTTCTACGTACCAGATATCAGTAAAGAAGTTGGTTCAGTTTATGAGCATTGTGCACGGGCCATTGACCATAGTTTAGCAGTAGGAGTTGGAGTACATGGACTCCCGTTGATGGGTTCTGGAGACTGGAATGATGGAATGAACCGAGTGGGAATTGGAGGCAAGGGCGAGAGTGTATGGTTGGCATGGTTTATCTATGCCAATTTAGTTTCCTTTGTAAAAATTGCACAAACTCGTTGCTCCAAGCAAGAAGATGGCCGTGCACAGAGATGGCATCAATATGCAGAAAATTTAAAAGCTACCATTGAAAAAAATGCGTGGGACGGTGCCTGGTATCGACGTGCATTTTTCGATGATGGAACTCCTTTGGGTTCTTCTTCCAATTCCGAATGTAAGATAGATTCAATTGCTCAAACGTGGGGTGTTATTTCTGGGGCCTCAGATTCACCTCAAATGCGTGAGCATGTTGAACAGGCAATGAAATCGGTTGAAGAATTTTTAATCAAACCACATGACAATATAATTCTCCTCTTTTCCCCCCCTTTTGATCAAACAATCCGTGATCCAGGTTATATCAAAGGATATTTACCAGGTGTACGCGAAAATGGTGGCCACTACTCTCACGCTGGTATTTGGTGTATTTATGCTTATGCTGGTTTAGGTAAAGGCCAACAAGCAGTTGAACTTTTTTCGATGTTAAACCCGATCAATCATAGTTCTACTCGGGCCAAAGTTCATCGCTACAAAGTTGAACCATATGTATTATCAGCTGACATTTATTCAATGCCTCCTTATGTTGGAAGAGGTGGTTGGACTTGGTATACAGGGTCTTCGGCCTGGATGTATCGAGCAGGAATCGAATCAATATTAGGCCTTAGGTTAACTGGCAACAAATTACAAATTGAGCCACATATACACCCTGAGTGGAAAAAATATAAAATACATTATAGATATTATCAAACTGATTATGAAATTGAAGTAAAAAATCCCAACGGCCTATCGAATAAAAAAATAGATTGTGACGAAGCTAATTATCCCACTATTTTTCTAATCAATGATAAAGTTAAGCATTATATCAAATTACAGCTTTAACTCTTTTGATTGATGATAATGTTGGGAAAAATAAAAAGCTAAAACAAAAAATAAAAACAGCGACTGCATATTAATTACTTACATTGCATATTCTAATCATTTTCTTTTGGCCGAGTTGCTGCATGGAGTGATGCCTTAAGGCCATCTACTTCTTTGTCGGCCTTTTCTTTGGCGTAACCATATGCACTTTGTATTTTTTTTGAAAGCAATTCTAGATTTCCATCTAGAGAATCAATGCTTTCTTTTGTTACTTTACTAAAGCGCATTTTAATCTTGTCCTTGATTGCATCCCAATCCTCTTTCATTTCATTCCAATCTTTTTGAATTTCTTTTTTCATTGATTTTGTAGTCATCTTGTTACTCCCATTTAAAATCTACGGGGAATTCCGTATATTATTTAAAATTAACTAAAATCCTAAAAATATTTTTGCGTTTGCAAGACCGGACAACCTAACACTAAACTTGCTAGAAAGAACCAACTCAAAATGAAAAAATATTCATCTTTGTGTTTAAACTTTATGGCCAATTAAAGAGTTAGTGGTAATTTTATAGTAAATGACGATCCTTGGCCAAGTTGACTTTCAACCTTGATGGAACCGTGATGAGCTTCTATAATCTGAGCGACAATATAAAGGCCAAGGCCCAGTCCTCCAACCTCCATCCCTGTTACTCGTTCAAATTTTAAAAAAATTCTGGCCAGATTTTCTTCCGCAATACCTATTCCTTGATCCAAAATAACAACGACGGCCTCATTTTGTTCAATGCCAATTTTAATCTTAATAATTTTTCCCGGCCCATATCTAATCGCATTAGTAAGCAAATTAGTAATGACTTGTTCAATTCTAAACTTATCCCATCGGCCATTAACACTCTTGACCGAACTAATTTCAATCTCATTTCCTGCAAAAATCAGCTGCTCATGGTGTCTTTCAACCACCTCATAAACCAAAGGACAGATATCAAATTCTTCAAGATTCATAGACAGCTTACCAGAAGATATTCTGGACACATCTAACATATCATCGATCAAGCGAGTAATCCTCTCAATCTGTTTATGATCAGAATCAAACATTTTAAGTAATTTTTCTTTGGTAAATGCTGTAATATTTTCTTTTTCAAGATTTCGCTTCCGTATTTCAGACTGAAGTTTCAAGAATGTCAGCGGCGTTTTTAATTCATGCCCGGCAATTGACATAAATTCATCTCTAACATTGACAGCGCTCTCCAACTCTTTATTGGCCACTTTCAATTCCACTTGCTGCGCCTGCAATTCTGCATTTAAGGCCTTAAACCTTTCTAGTAATTCTAATTTATTCGGAATTGTTTTAGTGCCTTTCGTTTTAGCACTTAATTTCACAACACTTGCTTTGTTTTTTTTCACTGCTTTTTTTCTCATTTTCCTCTACTCTTTTACTTTTTATTTTAACTAGTAATTAACTAATCGATTAGCAGCAATGAAGTTTGGAACTCGCTAACAAAACATCTATAGTTCGTAACGAAATAAATTTCACATAACATGAAATAATTGTTGGCCTTTTGTGTTTTTTGTTCCATACTTTCAGCATGAAAACAAAAAAACATAC
>MEQL01000058.1:443-15171 GCA_001770205.1 Bdellovibrionales bacterium RIFOXYD12_FULL_39_22 | reverse complement strand
AGATTGGCACACTCAAGTTTTACCGCTTGATACAAGGCCCACTGTGGACTATGCACTAAGGCGGTGCTGCTTTCCTACCTTGTCATTATTTTCCCTTGTATTCATTAAAATAAATTTGAAACAATACATTTATATTATTCAAAGAACATTTATGTCAACTTTTCTAGTATGGAAGAACGGGGAAGGGCATATTAAAATGATTATATTCACTAAAGCGACGGTAGAGATGTTGGCCATTTTACACGGGTGTTCCATCTTCTTCATAAAAGACAAAGCGTGGGTTGAGTTGTCTTCTCATCGAATTAAGGAGAAGGTTGCGCTCTCCCTACGTCATCGGCACAACTCTTTTTAGCTTGGTATTAGTTGATTCTTTAATATGGAACTTATCCTAGAAGGAGAATCCAAAATTGACAGCGAAGCGGTTGCTAGAGATCACAATTTCCTTGGTGGAACTATCGCGTGAAGTTGTGGCATAGATACTTTCAATAAACCATGAATCAATCAAACCGACTTGATGTGCGTATGCAAACCGAAGTTTAACGTCCAACTCATTCCCGCGGATACCACCCACTACAGAGTCTCTTGTTTTGGAGTTCGAAACGATATCCATAAGATAGTCTGTGCACGCCATAATCTTGATTGCTTTAAAATAGTATTGATATGAAAGACCTAGTCCTGTAGATAGGTTTTTAGTAACCCTCATCACAAATCCAGTTTGATCTCCAGTAATATTTGGTGAGACGTTATATTTTAATGCCAAATATGGGGAGAATTCTTTAAAAGTATTGTGAAAAATAATTTCAGATTGCAGTGAATATGCTAAAGGAATTTTTATATTATTAATTTTTTCTGCTTGGTGCAGATTAATTATCGTATGGTATAATAATTTTTCAACCTTCCATTTATTAAAATTGTGTAGGTAAGTATATTCATGGCCAAAATTTAGGAATGGAGCAAAGTTTGAATGGACTACATAAATACCATTCGTCTCTTGAATATTTTCAAAAAAATACGATACAAAAAGCGAGTGCCTTTGTAGCTTACTATCAACTGATAAAAAATCGTCTTTTACAGAATTCAGCAGTTTTTGTTCTTTATCTTCTTTCTCTTGGCGTTTTTTTTCTTCGACGGCAATAAAAAATTTTATCTCTTCATTGTTCATGAAATCTTCTGAAACAAGAATAGTTAGAGTAGAACCAATTGGAATTTTTTTCCAGTTGGAGATGTGGGGATTTCTTTCTGTTGTATCTTGTATTAGATTGGTAACGACCTCTTTTTCAGCACCACCCTTTACTCCTCTCCTTGCAACAAATTGATTAATGATTGTCTCAATGCTTTCTGATTGTTTCGTCGTGGTATAGGTTATTTTAAAAAATTTAGCAGCAAAAGTTTGGTTGCAAAGTAATAAAGCAATACAGAGAAATCGTGGTAGGCTACGTAGTTCCACCATATTAATATTTTCAAATTGAGTTGAATAATTCTAAATATAATTCTAATACTATTCAGAAGGGATAACAAATGGTTCTTTCGTTATCATTAATCTACAATTAAGGCACGTATTCGTCGGCCCCAATGTCCCAAGGATCTATACGAGTAATGTTGTCAATATCCGCTGAAAAAGGAAGCTGCAAATCAGCCGACAAGTTTGTTCCATAATCAATGGCACCACTATCACTTACACTTAAATGAAAATCAAAGCTGGGCTCATTGACGAAGGTAAACACTTGATTGGTTTGGTTTCCCGCGCCCCCCAAACTATTTGAAGTAGAATCGTTAGAGGACGAATAACTTATAGAGGAAAAAGAACCTCCAAAACCAACCCCGCTCCCTGAGCGGTAAGCAAGATTATTTATAGAGGTTGTTGTGGAGTTACCGGAAAAGGCTCGCCCACCTTTACTAACTCCAGTGTTGTTGTATAAAAAAACAGTTGGATCTAGATCGTTGATGAAAAAGACATGTGCTGCAGACCATGTTGATTGATTAACGCCAATATTGTTCCAAAAATATAGATTTGCTGTATTATCAATATCGAAAATTTCAAAGACAAAAATAGTTCCTATGGCAGCATCGATCCAGCCAAAATTGTTCGAAATATAAATGGCAGCGCTTCCACTTATTGGACCAACCAAATAAGTGGCACCTCCTCTTTTTATCGAAAGGCCATCAATCCGAACATAATTGGCACGAATACTCAGTTGTGAAGTTAGCATATGGCCACTACCCCAAAGACCCTGGTGCCTTTGAGACGTTCCGACTTCATTTGAAGTTGTGGGAGTAAAAACGCGAAGGTAATTGTTAGCACTAGTGTTCCAGCCATAGATTGTTATGTTAGGAGAGGCATCTGGGCCGTCGGCATAGCAAACAATATTCCAAACTTCATGAGAGTAAACGAGATCACGTCCTCCAGACCATGTGTCAAAATTATTTAAGGCAGCCAAGATGTTACCATTCTCTGTGCCAGCCTCTGCATAATACAAGGTAGTATAAGCGCGAAAAATCGACCAATCTTGATCAGAGGCCACGGTATTGGCAGGTGCAAAGCCGGCCATATTTGTTACCGTGAAAACCGTTGATGATGTTCGATAAGATATAAAAGCTAGCGAATCGATAGAGGTATTATTATCGGAATCATACTGGATTACATCTCCCAGCCCAATGTTGGCCGGCAGTGGATTTGCAAAAGTTGCCTGACCATTTGAGATGGTCAGAGAATTTCCTGCTCCAGTAGTTAATGCTGTAGCAGTTGCACCAACGGAGCGATAAATATAGCTCCGTAGAGTTATACTATTTGTCAAAGGAGAACCTCGCACGCCGTCAGTGTCACTGGTTATGACGCTGAATTTAAGTGTGTCTGCACCTGTGTGTACAATACTGGAAAGATTGGCCGTGAAAATATTTCCAGATTTATTTAAAACAACTGGTGTTTCAAGCAATGGGTTACAACTCGGAAATTGTGTATCATTGCAGTAATACAATACGCTTGTCGCGTTGTTGTTATCATCCCCAATAATATCCACAAGGATGTCTAAATTATTATCACCAACATTGGTGGCCCGTAAATTACTCACAATTATGTCATTACCATGAAGCGCAAATTCATCAGCTCCAATGTCCCAAGTTCCGCTTCTTGTGATTCCATCAATATCTTTCGTTAATGCCAGAGACGAGTCTGTAGAAAGATCTGTACCATTATTAATTACCGCAGTAGCGTTTGAAGCTAAGCGGAAATTAAAATTGGTCTGATTTAAAAATGAAAATGTTTTATTGATTTGATTGTTTGCTGAAGGCCAAACACCATTCGCGGTGGCATCATGAGAAGCACAGTAGCTTACAGCTGCAAAGCTATTTGCAAAGCCAAGTCCTCCACCGTAACTATAGGCAAGATTATTAATCGCGGTAGTGTTAGCATTTCCATAAAAAGCTCCTCCCGCGTTGGTGATACCAGTATTGTTATAAATATACACGATTGGATCAACATCATTAATGTAGAATACTCGAGAGAGACTAGTGGTGGATTCGCTAATACCTATATTGTTCCACATATAAACATTAATATTATCTACTGAATAAATATCAAATACACGATGGGTTGAACTATCTGGAATCCAACCGAAACTATTAGAGATATAAATCGCTCCTACTCCAATAAAACCTTGAATATCGTAAGGAGTATCAGTCGTACGAATTGAAATGCCCTCCATCCGAACATAGTTTTCTCTTATAGAAAGACCAGCGGTGCGCATATAACCACTGCCCCAGGCACCCAAGTGTCTTTGAGAAATTCCGACTTCATTTGTTGTCTCGGGGGTGAAAATTCTAATAAAATTATTCACGCCAGTAGTCCAGCCGTTGACGGTAGTTGCGGTGCCACCTTCTACAGCGTCTGCATAGCAAACAAAATTCCAAATTTCGTTACTGGCAACAATGTCTTTTCCATTTGTCCAACTATCAAAATTATTGCTGATGCTTACATTTTCCGTTCCTGCTTCAGCATTGCTAAGCGAAGTATAAGCACGAAAAATCGACCAGTCTGTATCAGCAGTGACATTACTTGGAAGTACTCCCGCTGAGTTACGAACTAAGTACTGTGTAGATGAAGTACGGTAATATATAAATGCGACAGATTCTGCACTTCCGTTATTATCGGAATCATATAGGAGGACATCGCCTAGACCAATATTATCAGGAAGAGCTGTTGTAAAAGTTGCTACCCCACTTGCGATAGTGACTGCATTACTGGCCCCAACCGCAAGGGCAGTGGTGTTGCTTGGCCCTACCGAACGAAAAATGGGAGTGCCAAGAGTTTGCCAAGAGACCGTTCGCAAGGAAGAGGATTGTCCTAAATCATCTAAGGCCTTGACGCTGAAATAATAAGTTGTGGAAGGGGAAAGATTTAATCCTGTTGGAGTGATGGTATTACTGCCTGCAGTTGTCCAACTAATCAAATCACTGCTCCCGCTGGATGTGCCAACTGCGTATTCGTAGTGATTTACTCCTGCGCCACTACCATCGCTTGCATCTTCTGGCCAAGTCATGGTAGGGCCAGAAAATAGCGCTTCAAAAGTTGTTGATGATGGAGTGATCGCACTAATGGCGGTAGGCCCAGAGTTGTCAAGGTCGACATAAACGTGTGTCACAGAACTTTGAATATTTTCCGTATTTTGGGCCTGAACATGAAGATAGTATCTACCATCACCAGAATTTTGCGATACGGAGTTAGTTGTATCAAATGCTCCTGTAGGCGAGGTGTTCGTTATTTGGTCTACTACAAAACGATAGGTGCATGTTTGATCACATCCCCAAGACCAAGACTTTGTTTTGGCAACAATTAGATCATTTGTCAGCCCACTTATTTGTGGCAAGATGGGCGTTGGCGTGGGCGTAGGAGTAGCGTTTGCGGGTGTAGGTGATGTATTACGAGCAACGTTTTTGCTATAAACAACTTTGCTCTTGCTACAACTAGTGAGTGCAAAAAACACGAAGGCAGTAATTAATATCAAAAACATTTTATATGATTTTGCTATCATGACAATTATTCCTATTTTTACTCCAATCAAACGGCCAAATGATTACTTACACAAACATATCGGCTGTGCTAAGGAAAAGTTTAGGTAACGCCATGGCGCAACTAACTATACTAGTCCTTCTTTCCCTTTAGTTAGTTATATTGGAGACAGAGGAGGGCCATCCCAAACCTCAATATCATCTATCCACCAGTGATATTCGCCAGGATCAGCTTTCCAGTAATATGGCATTAGAATATGTGTAAATGGCTTTGTGAATTTCATATCCGTGAAATTATCAATAGTGGTCGCAACTGTATAGTTTGGTCCGCTATCTAACCATGACCGCCAAATGCCATTTTTATAATCTAGAAAGAAAGCATATTCATGCCACTGTCCATCGTTTTGAATATTAATTTTTGGATTTCTAACTTTGTCGTCGTAGAAATATAGCCAATTGTCTTGTATATCGAATTCCCCTCCATTGGTCCAATCTCCTGCTGCACCTGTTCCATATCTAAAAAAGTTCGCTCGCACATTATTACTATTTATATTTGGCAAAAACTTTGCCCATAGTTTAACGAAGACTCCGTTAGTTGTTACTGAAAAATGAAAACAGGGACTATTGATGGCCAAATTACCAGTAGTATCTTTTGCCATTGCTTCTGCAGCATAGAGTCCGGAGTGTGGGGAGTTTGTTGTGATATTCCATTTACTTTGATAATAGGTTTCCCATAAATCCCAGTTGTCGCTATATTTCCAGTTAGGTCCAGTTTCAAAATTATCAAAAATTAGAAGTTTGGCAGCTTGTTGAATGGGTGGCATACTATCCCAAGCTTCCCAGTCATCAACTTGGCGAGAAAAAGTTCCGGGCTCTTCACCATCAATCATAGGTGCTGCGATGTATGAGATTGGATTTGGAGTCCATACACCACTTCCGTAATTATGATTCAGCTTTAGAATTCCATCGTACCAAAACCTACTTATTCCAGTGGAGAATTTAACAAAAAATTCATAGTGATGCCAATTTCCATCGGTTTGATTAGGACATGACAAATAATTACTAATTGATAGCATCGTGCCATTACCTTTAGCAGAGTAATATATTGTATTTGTGTCACCCATTGAAAAATGCGCATAACTGTCCGCTCCATTCCAGTGAGGATAGAAAACTTTAAAATTTTCCATAGTATCTGTACTAGTAAAAGTAGGATATCTTATCCAAAAAGAGACATACATCTCATCCGAAGGCCACGGGTTTGGTAAATTTTTGTCCCATGAAGGCCAGGCCTGGTTAACAGTCCCAGAAGAAAAAGCAAAACCAGAACCACCTCGACCAACTTGATCTAGGTTGTATTGCGGTGGTAGTTGCAAAACGTATCCAGTCGCGCCATAAGCACCATAGACACTCATGCTCGGATTAATAACTTGATCATCAAAATTTTCATACATTAGTCTTGTAGCGCTGGTTGTTGCAACAGGAGGCCATCCATTCCAAATTTCAATATTGTCAATGTATACAATATCTCCTGCTGCGGAGAGATGAGCTCCATCTCCAGCGTTTGATGGGATATAGAATCTTTTAAAGATATCGGTTGACCATGCGGAAGTGCGCCACCGATATGTCTCTTCATTTAGATAGATGACTCCATCAAATTTTATAATACAAATTCCGTTTGCTTGCCCCGCTGTATTATATTTTCCATAGACTTCCACTTGATGCCACTGCCCATCTTGAAATGTTGGGTACCAAGTATGATTAGTGTCAGGATAATCTACTCCACCGGCCCCTGTTTCATAGGTATGGCCGGTAGAATACCAGCTATCTGAATTTAAAAAAAACTCCGATTGAATTCCATCGACGTTGCCATGTTTCAAGCGCATCCACTTAAATCCTAGGTAAGGTGCATGATAATTTGCATCAATCTTAATATTGAAACGAACGTAGAACTGATCGGTTGGAGCATTTGCTCCAAGGTCAATGATAGAACCCAAGTTTTTATCTGTTCCATAATTTGCTCTCAGGCATTGTGATCCACTAATGCCGCACCCGGAAACAATTGTGACATCTCCAAAGGTGGTTAATTTTTTCAGACCATTTTCAAAATCTTCAGAGAATAATTTGGTGATATTATCGGTTGTCGTAGACGGTACGGTTACTGTTGGGATAGGTGTTTGAGTTGGTGTTGGTGTTGCTGCCAAATCAGTGGCTGCAACTTTCGGAGTGGATTCGATTGACGGAGTTGGTTCAGAAGAAGGGATGTTAAGTACTGACTTTGGCAAACAGCTTGTCAGCAAAATAAGACTAGTTAAAAAAACGATTCTCGGTACCAAAGTAAATTTCCAACCATTTCCAGCAAACATAAAAAACTCCGGTTGTATTAATTTAAAATTCAGCATGCTAACATGGGCATCATTTTTATCAAACTGATTACTGAGCTGGAAATCCATCCCAAATCTCCAGATCATCCAGCCACTGTCTATTATTTCCGACCTTCGGATCGGCTCCACTGGTATTTGATGGCCATTGAATTAGACCGAGCGGAACGCCATCGTTAATGTTTATTTGATCTCGATAGTAGACTGCGTTGTCTTCATACAATATGACGCCATCTATCTTAACTAGTAAGTAACCAGTCGGCCCTGTAAGCCCTTTAAGGTCAATGTAGACCTCCATATTATGCCAGGCCATATCATCCAAATTCTTTGCAAGTGATGGCCATTTGTTGAGCGTCATCTCGTAACCAGGATTTTTCATCACTGACAGGTTAAAATCAGATGGCCCACCTTTTACTAGTACTAAAACAAAATCGCCACCCCACTCATGATACCCAAGGTAGAGATTTTTATTTTGCGCCGATCCTGAATAATCTACATCTGTTTGCCACCGATGCTTCCACCTAAAATAATATTTGTCAGTATGCACATCGGTTAGTAGAAATTTTGAAGTGTTGCCATGGATAGTATCAATGCCAGTATTTGCATGTGGATTAGCTGTAATCCAAGGATCATAGGTCATACAGTAGTTCCCGCTATAGGGAGCATCAGTTGATCTGGTGATCTCGTTAGGAAGCTCATTCCAATAATCGCTACTTCCCATGCTTCGCTCTAAAAACCACTCTGGAAAGCCTGTAGCTTCACTGTCCTCAAAAAATATTCTATTGGCACTTGTTGGCGGAGCTTCTGTCGGTTCCACGGTCGAAACTGGATTAGGTGGAGATTCTTCCTTATCTTCCATAGGTGACTGCATTATTGATTTCGGCAAACAACCAACCAGCAAAAATAGAGTTACCAAATAGATGGCCTTCATTACGTAAAAAAGCTTTTCTCCTCTTTTTGCCATCATAAGCAACTCTTCAAATTTGTTATTCACTATGGTTAATTTTAACACGCTCCTTGGCCCAATTTTCTTCTATGAGCCATATTTGATTAACTTATTCTGTTTTTAGCTGGTTACGCGAAAAATTGTTTTTTATCAACAATATAACATAAAATTCACTGCCCATTTTCATGGGCAGTGATAAGCATTTTTATTGAAAAATCAGTCGTTTAATAGGGCCGACTCTTCCAAATCTCAATATTGTCTATATAGACAATACCAGCAGAGTTAGAGCCATTTGACGGCAACATAAACGTTGTAAAAGTTTCGTTAGCATTTAAAAACAAAAAAGCTGTTTCATTCATAACAGTGATCCCATCAATCTGCAGAACAAAAACTCCGTCAGCAACATTCGGGGTGTTTTGCTTATAATAAAGTTCAAACTTATGCCAGACTCCTTTTGTTTGTGGTGGTGGGGTTTTCCAATAACAGACAGAATGATCTCCTGTTTGATTATTTCCAGGAGAGAAATTTAAACTCATACTGGAAATTATTCCACTAGCATTATCATTGAAAAACAGGGCATAGCTCCCTGAATCAGTTAATGGAGTTTGCATTCTAAACGGCTTCCAGCCATACCTTAAATCATAAGCTTCATCGTATTTGTAGAGATAAGTAAAATAAAATTCTGTGCCATACTCTACGCTCGTCAACGATATGCTATTCGATGGGACTGCAGTATAATTGCCATAGTCAACTTTTAAACTGTATCCTGTCGCTTCATCTTGATAGTTTTCTGTTGTCGCAGGCAGTTCACTTGTTGGAATTCCATCCCACACTTCAATTTTGTCTATGTCGATTGCAATACCAGCGGTCGCTGCTTTTCCTGACCAATTTTCCATTAGTGATATATGATCAAATTTACTGCCCATATCTGGTACTGTGATAGTTCTTGATACACCAAAACCATTCATGTTCCAATCATCAACCCAGACTGTCATCGTTACGTTGTTACTGGAATTGTCATCGGCATTTCTGACAACTTTAAGAGCTACTGGGTGCCAATTGCCATCTTGCCAATTAACTCCCACACTAAAATTGGACTGATCCAAATTTCCTGGATCATAGAAACCAAAAGATGGGTCTGCTGAATCACCATCATTAAGAAGTTTTAAAAGCGCAGATGAATCATCCCCAGCGCCATCTCCGCCATAGACCCTAATAAACTTTAGGCCACCGCTTTCATCAAGAGCGCTTGGTTGAGTTGATGACCAGTTTCCAGTGCATCTCATATATAATCGCATGACCATGGTATTGCTGGTAATCGCAGTTTGAAGTTGGGTGGAATTTTTTGTTCCCGTTGGATAATTCAGATTTCCTACTCCTAAACTGGAGTGAGCATTTATGGAACTTGGAGTAGTGCCTAAGCAAGCATCAATACTTCCGGTATAGAACTGATTATGAAAAAAATGGTTTCCTTCGTAAGCGGTAGCACTATTACAAGATGTCATGACACTAGTTCCATTCATATGGTCTTGCCAATAATTGTCGTACGCCGTACTGAAAATATAATTGGGAGCGGGGGAGTTTGTTCCATTAAATCCTGTCCAGTCCTCAAAACCATAATCAATAATCTTTGTCCCAGCAGATGATGTTTGGGAAAAAAACGTAAGCGTTACGTTGCCTGAAAAGTCAAATCTAGATGGAGTTACGCTATCGAAAGTTTCGCTGACAATTAGTGTTGCAGTTTCTTGGTTTGGGGTTGTAGACGTGATGCTGGGAACTGCAGTCGCTTTAGGAGTTGTTTCTACAGTCGGTGTTGTATCTGTCACGGGTGAATTTATCACTGCCTTTGGTAAACAACTGATTAGTAACATGAAACTTAGCAAATGGAGGGCCTTGAGTGCTTGCAGAGTTTTTTCTTTTATCATAAGCGCAACCTCTGTTTTTAATTATTGAGCTGGAATACCATCCCAAATTTCAAAATCGTCCACCCAAAAAAGTGAACTTCCTCCATCTGTAATTTCTCTCTTGTAATAAATTGGTGAAATAAATCTTGAATACTTGTGTTGCCAGTTTACTGGGATAGAGTGAAAGGATGGATCAGTGAGGTTGTAATGAGCTGCATTTTTCCAAAAATACAGCTCATTTTCGGAGTAGTTAATATAGACGGCATACTCTGTCCACGAAGTTGAGCTAAGGAAATCGCCCCAGCCGGTATGAATTGGTTGGGTGGTGCCAAACACGGTGGACTCTCCTGTGTTGATCAAGATATCACCGCCACCTCCATCTACTCCCATTCCGATTTCTAAATCACCACCATCTCCAAAAAACCGCATAAACTGTGCCCACCACGCACTCAAGTTCGGACTGGCCTTAAACCAAAAGCGAATAAAAATTTCATTTTTATCTAGTGGAAGTGAATGAGTGAATACGGAATCATCTGTCCATACATCAGGCCCAGGAGATTTCGACTGTGCACAGTACTGGCCACTATGAGGGTTATCGGAAACGATATCCCATTCGTCGAAAAGATATGAGTCATATATATCCCAATGTTCTAAGTATTGCCAAAGGGCACCATTTTCAAAATCGTCTTGAGTTATTAGCGTTGCTGCTTTCAGAGCAGGCGGCTCCTCATCGCACAAATCGCCTCCCCCTGAAATTATTGTTACATTATCATGATACCAAATTCCATGCCCAGCTTCAGGGGTACCGCTGTTGCCGGCCCTCACCGACATGAACTGCTGAGTGCCTGTGTAACCAGAGGCCGGAAGATTGATATCTGCGTTGGTATTTTGGTAGACGTTGTAATCATCTATCTGCACGTGAACAACTGAGGGCGCAGCAATTTTTATATAGATCTCAATTTTGTGCCATACTCCCTTTGTAAGTGTTTGACCTAACGGAACCGTTCCGGTTCGTGTTCCACCCAAGTCACCAATACTGTTATTCCAGTACAACTGAAGACTTTTTGGTCCGCCACCAGCGCTGTCTTTATAGATAAATTCAATGTCGCCAGAAGTTCCAGCGATCTTTAGCATTTTAAGATTATCAAATGTTCCCATATCACCAGGGAAATAATAACTCTCGGGATAATTAACCCAATATCTAAAATAGATACCATCTTCCAGATAGTTTTCTAGATTTGATATGGTGCCAATCCCAGAAGAACCAGAGTTGCTATGGTCAAACTGAAGACTATAATCACTTTCGTTTTGCTGGTAATTTATTGGATAGTCATAAGCAGTTCCGGTGTAATATGAGAGTGGCGCCGCATAACTTCTGTCATTAAAATTTTCATTTACCAACACCACTCCTGAAGACTCAATAGGGACAGTTGTTTGTGCTACGATTGGTAGTAGGGCTATAGTAGATGTTGCTTTTGGAGTGGAATCAACTATTGGTGTTGCTTCTACCGCAGGTGAATTTATCACTGCTTTTGGCAAACAACCAATCAATAGAAATAGATCAAGCAAAAAAATAACCTTAATTGTTAGCAAAAGTTTTCCTTTTTTTCCCAAGAGCATAAGCGACTCCGATTATTACTTACCACCTTTTATGGAGCTGGAAGCTGGGCCAAAGAAACATCATTATTAACGTTATAATATATGGGACTGTTCACTCCACCATTTATATTCTGCATCCATGTCCATTGTAGTGGCCCACCATACGACCACCATGTTTGATATCTCATACATGTTTTGGTTCCAACCCTTTCTGTCACAACTCCATTACTGTCGTAAAAATATCCGGACACGCTGCTCCAACTTTCTCCATTGTTGGTAGACATCGCAACTCGTGCCCTTAATGACGGTGAGCCATTCATTGGAAGATCCGGATGCACACCACGAAAGCCAACATAAATAGTTCCATCAGCTGCAAGTGCGGGAGAAGGATCTCCATATCCAGAATATGGTTCACTTGCAATAAGTTGCCATTGGCCAAAAGTTAAACCACTGTTGCTGGATTTTTTTACCACTAATCCCTTGTAGGCCGGATTGTAACTTTGGGCAAAAATATACACATCATTACTTCCAACAGTCAGAACATTTGCATTATATACACGCGCATGGGCCCCAGATTCTGGGCCAGCGATTTGAACTATGTTCCAAGTATCACCGTTGTTATTACTGATTCCAAGTCTGACGTAATGATCCTCAAATTCATTGTAAACAACATAGAGCGCATTATCAGAGCTTACCTCCATTTGCTGTGAGCGGGCCGTCTCTCCCTCTTCAACCGCTTGAATGGTTATTTCATTAGACCAGGTAAGACCACTATCAAATGATCTAATCATAAAAATACCATCATTGTTGCCTACTGTTGAGCCATCATCCTTATTGTAAGTGATAAAAATATCACCATCAGCATCTACAATTCCTCCCAGACTGTTATATGCCCCGCAATTGGTTGCCCAGTTCGGAATCGTCTTAATAAGAACTCTGTTGGGACAAGTTACGCTGTCGTGAGCAAACTTAACCATGTAGAATGCACCGCTAGAATTGTGAATATAATATACCGTTTTGTTTGGCCCAGTAAGTAACACTCCATTGGAGGCGTAAATGGCTTGGGTAGACCATCTTAACCAACTCTGGCCATCATCAGTCGATTTAAATATTGCCTCAGAGCCATTTTGGTCTGTAGCAATTAGCGCATAAGTAATTCCATCTATCCTTGCAATGCGTTTTCCTGACATAACGAAATGGGTGTTTATTGCACCTGGGTTTTCTGAAATGTTCGGTGAGATTGGCCATCTTGTCCAGGATGCCTCCCCAGGAGGAGACGGATCTCCTAGTGCCACAGAACATGTAGTAAACCCATATGTACCAGACCACGCTCCTGCAACGCCATTTGAGTATGAACGAGTTTGTATCTGTGAAACACAAGATCCACCATATGGTACATTCGCTAATAGATACATCGTTCTCTGCTCTAAGCATGTTACGATCGTGAAACTTCCACTCCAATTACTAAAACTTCCGTTGGCGCACTGTCGAGTTTGATTTTCAAAAATACATGTTTGCCCTAGTGCAGGGGAGGCATATTGATACATTACTTTTTCTTCGATTGTCCCATTTTCACAAGATGTAGTCATCGTAGGTGATGCTGTCGGAGTTGGAGTCCTAATCGGTGTTGCTGTTGCAACGGCAGTTACTGATGTTTTTGGAGTAGACTCGCTGGTTGGTGTTGCATCGGCCGCAGGTGTATTTATAACTTGCCTTGGCAAGCAACTGACCATTAAGAATATACTTCCCACATAAGTGAGTTTTAGTGTTCGAAACAGTCTGTCTTGTTTTTTTGCCATCATAAGCAACTCCGACGATTCTGGTTATATATTCGTTACGGTCAATTTTAACACATCTTTAGGCCTAATTTGTTTTCACTGACAATATCATGGTTGGCAGATTGTGATTTAAGCTAGTTGAGATTTCCTAGTGTCAAAGGCTGCAGCCCATTATTAGAGGCAGTGCTCAATAATATCAGGCTAAGCAATATTTATGGCACGTATTTCTATGATGCCGAATAGGGGAACTTATTAATCAGAGTAGTGATTTATTTATTTGAAAAATCATGCGTGTTGCAAAAATATGCAACACGTGCTATGATGGACGAATGAGACGTGAGTACGAGATAGCTGCAATTAATGTTAATTAAGAGAGTGATAACGAAGTTGATCGTTGATGATCATATAGATAAGCATGCTGATCACATTGATGATGTTCTTATTAAGAGGCTAGTTACTTATTTAGATGGTGGGCGATTTGAACCGACGAAGGAAAATAGCGGCTTCCAGTACTTCGCTTTCACTGTGAAGGATAATAACCAGTGGTACAAATTGGTATGGTTACTTGAGGAAAATTCGCTTTATATTGGAGTTATCACTGCGTTTAGAGATAGGAGGATAAAATGAGATACCCAGACAAAAATCAAATTGCCGATATTCTAAATGCCATTTCCGAAGATGACTTTGCCGAGGTCTTGCCAGCAGATGCTAGCAATGTGGACAAAGTAAAATATCAACTTTGCAAAAAAATTGTTATCTACCTTCAAGATCACAAATTGACTCAGGCCGAATTGGCCCGAAGATTGGGCATTGATCGATCAAGAATTAATTGGATTGTAAAATATAAGACGGAGCATTTCACAATTGACCGCCTATACGAACTGCTTGGCCAGTTGGATAAAGACGCTGAGTTAAAAGTTTCTTAGTTTATTTTCGAGGTGGAAGTTAAGAAGAATGGTGGCCACCAAAAACTTATTGTTAATACTATGCACGTTTTCAAAGTAGTTCTTTTTCAATTTGCTTGGTTTCTCTTACTGAACGTACGGGGCCACTCAATATTCCAAACATTAGATGCAAATGTTCTTTTGTTTGTGGATCAATCTCGGCCAATTTATTTGC
>MEQL01000058.1:0-432 GCA_001770205.1 Bdellovibrionales bacterium RIFOXYD12_FULL_39_22 | reverse complement strand
TTATTTGCATACAAAAGCAATCGGTCTACGGTGTAGTTATCTGTTTTATAATTTAAAATATCACTCACTCTTGTTTTTGGTAACTCAACCATTTCCGAAAACTCTACTGCCTTTATTTTATCTATGGGAAATTCCTTTTTTGTCACCTAAGTTGAACATAGTCCGAGTTTGGTAGTCCAGTATTCTGACTAAATCTTTAATTTTTTGTGGATAAAGTAGAGAAGAGGTCGTTAAACTTAATCTGTGACAAAAAAGAAGAACAACCCCTTCATAGAAATCTTGGAAGATTTCTGGGACAAGTTTAAGCAAAAACATACTGGATATGCAACAGATTATTACGACTCCATAATTAAAAAAACGATCTCCTGTGGCGATCCAACTTTTGGGTACGTTGAATATGGTTGCATGAATTGTGGCCAGTCAAGACACGTT
>MEQL01000057.1:74420-109342 GCA_001770205.1 Bdellovibrionales bacterium RIFOXYD12_FULL_39_22 | reverse complement strand
CAATTACTGTCTCTTGTCACCCACGAAGGAACTGTCATTGCTCAAAGAAAAGTTGACAACAAAACCAACGAAATTCCCGTCGCGCAAGAATTACTAATGGAAATGGATATTCGAGGAGCAATTCTTACTGGGGATGCATTACATACTCAGGAAAAAACAGCGACCATAATTGCCAGAGAAAAAGAGGCCGATTACGTATTCACAGTTAAAGACAACCAGCCAACGTTAACGGTTGAAATTAAAAATGCACTTGCTCAAAGTGCTTTTTCCCCCTGAGGAAACAACAACAACGGAAAAGAACCATGGCCGAATTGAAACAAGAAAATTGGCCATATTGACACTTTCTCCGGGACAAGTAAGCCTCCCATTTGCCAATCAAATTTTCTCTATAACCAGAACATTTTCAAATTACAGCGGCAAAATAATTTCTGCAGAAACAATATTGAGAATAACATCTCTAACCAGTGATATGGCCGGGCCAGAAAGAATCTTGAGCCTCAATCGAGGGCACTGGACCATTGAAAACAAGATTCATTATGTGAGAGACGTAACTATGGGAGAAGATTTCGGAGGTAGATTCGAAGCCGCTTAGCAAGGAAGAGAATAATGGATGTCCTGGACAAATTTCTTCTATTAGCAAAGTTATTGATCAACGGTTTATGGTGACGGTGGGATATTCCTTCATTGAAACTGGTTCCACACTAAAAACATATCAGCAACCAATATTTCAAATGTCGTATCAGATATTGGAAAATGTTTGGGCAGAATTTAACTTTGGAACGTCAATGATTGAAGATTATCCTGGACCGGGGCTTGGCACAAAACTCGAAAGCTATATTGGAAAATTAAAATATTCATTTGCATCACCACTTGATTCTGTTTTTCAACCATATCTCGGCTACCAAAAAATAGAGCCCTATAGCCCAGCGGCGGGCAAGGGAGATGCATCTCAGGATTTGCTTGATGAAGAACTTTTCCTTGTAAACTCACTAAAAAAGGGGGAAATTATTTTCGGTGTTAGCTTAATAAAAATATTTTCTAGTACGTGGTTAACTAAGCTAGACCTAGGAACAGATGTCATTGCTGTGAATTTTGGTGTTCCCCTTTAAGTGAATGGCACTACAATCTATTCGCAGACATCAAGCAATCATAAAATTTAGCAATTAACGAGCACTGTTTTTTTTTGGGGGGCTCTCATTTATGCTATAAACAAGCATACCCGCCCCCATCTATTAGGAAGGGCCATTACCTTTTCTGGGACAAAAAGTCCCTTGGCGTTCAAAATTATAGGTACTAGCGCAAGTGCGATAATTACAAAATATTTTTTCATTTATCACTCCGACACAGAAATTAATTTAATTCATCAATAATGGAATGTACGATTTTAGATTTTATTTTTATTCTTTGTCAAAGCTAGTTGGCGCTTTCAACTAAAAAAGCTGAATAGACGCTTTAATGAGACAATGGTCAGAAACAAACCGATTGTAGAAGCGAATATCTTCAAAGCGCTCTCCAGTAATTTTTTCCATATTTTGAGGTTGATTGCAGGGGCCAATCGATTCTATATGGTATCCGGCCAAGAACTGCCCAGAAACAAACATGTGATCAAATTCAGATCGATATTGGCCACTTCGATAGGTGAATTGATAATTGCCCTGTAGTCGATTCATTGTATTCAATATTTCTTCTGCCATGGTTATTTCATTGTAAGAGTCTGATCTTTGTAAATTAAAATCACCAACAATTAGCCAACGTCCATTTTTGGTAACGTTTTTGATCTGGCCTATTTGTCTCATTCGTTGATTGACGCCATCAGCATAGGCCTTTAGATGGACGGCCATAATCTGAATCTCGCCTAATTGAGGGTGTGATGCTTTAAGAAAAATTCCTGGCCTTAAGTTAGACTCGCTTACAGAAAGAGGTTTTGTTATATGTTCTTGTATGTCTTCAAAAATAAAGTCAGACTCTCCGTCAATCATAGAGATAGTGAATTCCGATTTTAGGCAAAGGACCACGTGCTGGTGCTTTGAATGGGAGTGATGATAGCTGATACAATTATATTGGGCGCCAACCAATTGAGGAATTAAGGAAAGATCAACGACTTCTTGTAGTGCAATAATATCGGCATTGGCAAAATAATTATTAACGAATTCCTTCATCCATGGAATTCGATATTCATCTCCGGTCCTTCCAGAAGAGACCCCGCCGAGGCCAAACCACTCTAGGTTCATCGAGACAACACTAAAGGTGTCCATAGCAAGTATGTAGTTAAAAACGGTTGCGCAAAATAAAACAGATATTTTTTTCATCAAAAACCCTCCATGGGAAATAAGATCATCCATAGTGAACAAATTAGCAAATTTTAAAAAAAATATATTTTTTAAGAAAAACTAATGATATAAAATAGTGGATGGATTTGAATAAATTGCAAACCTTTAAAATCTTGGCAGAGACACGCTCATTTTCGCAAACGGCCGCCCGTCTTTATGTAACCCAATCAGCAATTAGTCAGCAGATAAAGATTTTGCAGGAATCTATCGGTGATAAATTAGTACAAAAAATTGCCAATCAAATCTATCTAACGCCAGAAGGCGAAAAGCTATATGCGAAAATTCAAGAGCCACTAAACCATTTGGAAAGCTCATTTCGAGAGGAGCAACAGGTAACGCCGCTGCGTATTTCTGGGCCGGTAATTCTAATGAAAACGCATTTGATTGATTGGATAGAACGTTTTAATCAAGATTGTTTTTATCAATTTCAAACTACAGATAGTGAGCATACATATGATTCACTTGCAAAAAATCAGGTACATCTAGGGTTGGTTTCTAAGCTTCTAGACAAGGTAAATTATAGACATCAGCTTGCTTTTACAGAAAAACTCTATTTAGCTTTTAACAAAAAATACCACACACATTTGGCCAGGGTAGATAAAAAACATTCGAAACAAATTAATTGGATTGATTTTAACGAACATCTATCTCTTTTTCAGAGAGGCCCGACGAAGCTTAAATCTCAATATCGTCCGAGTCTAAAGGCCACATTGCCGAATCTTGAATCAATTGAACATTGGCTGTGTAAAATGCCGGCAGCTAGTATTTTGTCAGAGCAGCTTATGCCATTTTCTCGCGATTTGGAGGTTGGCCATTTTTGGGGTGAAAATCGCATTTATCTATTAATTCATAAAAATCAAAAAAATAAAAAGGCCATTGAATTTTTTGAAACATTTAATAATTTAAAGCGATCGTAGGGTAGGGATGTACGTCGCAGAAAGAGTATCACGTACCTTTTTCCCTTGCCCAGACCTTACGTTATTGAGCATGCCATTTCCATTCTACTAAAAAAAAGAGGGAAGCTTTCGCTTCCCCCTTTCATGAATCAACTTATACTTCTTCTAATTCTTTGCTATGGCCTAAAGAAATGAAAAATCGTATTGAACACCTACAATCATAGTAGTTTTCGCTGAATCCTTATCTTTCTCAGCACCATCTACTGCGTATTCGTCAGTAAGAGTTTCACTTACGTAAGCAGCATAGTAGTTGAATTTGCAATCTTCTTTTGGATAAAATTTCATCGCAATGTCATACTCTAGGCCAGAAAATCTGTCATCAGATCCATCTGCATCTGAATCCATATTGAATTTAATGGAAGGCTTGAGCTTTCCAAAACTCAAATCCAGCTGAGCAACAATTGAGGTTTGCTTGCGATCTACTGGATCTGTTGTTGCGATATCATCGTCACGGTCAGCTTGTTCGGCCAACGTTTTGGCGGCATAACCAGCAGTTAATTTATGATCACCAAACTTAACACCAACACCAACTAACATGTTGGTTTGATCAGCGTCACCAGCGTTGTTTGTGGTATTGTAAGATGCCATCAATGTGAACATTTTGGCGAATTCACCATCAAATGCGATGTTATAAGAGAAAGCTCCACGTGTTCCAGCAGTGTTCGCAGATGGACTTTGATCCATAATGTCAACTCTAAAAAGCATTCCCTCCGCCACGGCATAACCAAAACCGAGTCCAGGAGCTGTTTTGGAAGCCTCATAACCAACCGCTGACTTGTAGTAATCGTCGTTTTCAAATTCAGCAAATGCTGGCTCGAAATATCCAATCTTAACATCTAGCATTCCCATAATCTTTTTTGTCAAAATCATACGATCTAGTTCTAGTAGATACTGAGAGTTAATATTGGAAGTTTTGTATCTAATGTCGTACTTAACAGCATCCTTAGTCTCACCATCGAGCTTTAGTCTTAAGCGCTCCATTTTTCCATAAGCAGCCTGGCCGGATGTAACGTCGTCTTGAACTGTTGATTCAGTGTTGTACTGAAACTTAGTCTCAACTCCAACGCCTGCAAATGCAGCACCAGCTAGCATCGCCAATCCCAATGTTAATAATGTAATTTTCTTCATTCAACTTCTCCTTGTTTTTGGTTGCTCGATTCATGTGTGAACGCAACGTTAATATTAATCCAATATTGCCTAGTCCAATTTAAACCCAGCACTAATACAATAATTGTTAACAGAAGAATTATGATACACCATTTTGGGAAGCACAAGCTTTTTTTCGATTGGCCCGTCTCTTCGATGTCAAAAAACTGACTCTATTTCAGTTATTTTTTTTTGATAGTTTTTCTTCATTGCTGTTTCAAAGATCTCGTTGTTCTCGTAGCTGTAGTGAAAAATTTTTTCCCATACGTTTTTGTTTTCCATGCAAAGGTAGAAAAAAATTTGCTGATGCCACTCTGAAAATTGAGAATAAAGATGGCGCATGATTTTTATCTTAGTTTCATCAGGGTAGGAAAACTTCCCCGCACACTCTTCCAGTGGTATTTGCAGCAGTTTGGTTTTTACTCTGTTTGCCCTTATTTTTTGAATGACTGGCCTTATATAGGTGAGCGTTCCCAGCGAGATCATCGCGATCAGGCGAGGATCGAAGCGGTGCTTTATTTGTTCGGCGAGTTGCGAATAATCTTCTTCCCATCCTCGATAGTAGATAATTGGATGAAAGTGGAAGCCGACTAAGCGGTTGCGAGAAGAAATAGCATGCGCGGCGGTCAGGCGCTCCTTGAGAGGGGCAGTAAGGTGCTCTTCATTATCGATGATGATTTGAGGATTAAGACTCCAGGTGCAGATGATATTGGGGGGATAATTGGATTTTAGTAGAAAGTCGATGTTGGAGGATTTACTTTTGAATTCCAAAATCACATTTGGGTGCTGGTGGGCGAACTCAATTAATGCCTCCAGGATACCGCCTCGATTTCCCCAAAGGAGAGAGTCTGAGGATTGGCCAGTTCCGATGTGGTAGATTGTGTGTGGATCAAGTTCCAGGGCGGCCAGCTTGTTTTTAAAATCACGATCAAAAATAATTTCATTTTTATCATTGTAGAAGGATTGAATGGAGCAATAGCTGCAGCCAAAGGCACAGCGCTCAACGGCATCTAGGGTTAGTAAATTGCAGCAGGAAGTTTTTAAAGAGGCCACTGGACAGCGGCCCATAATTGTGCGCGAAAACTCTTGTTCGGTCAGAATTACTTTGTTTGTAGGGATGGGCGCCAAAGGAGAGGAGTTGCTATAATCTATCGGTCTGTTTTTTAATTGAAGCCAGCGCTGTTTTATCTGGGCAATAAACTCATCTTTTGCTTGCGTAATATTGTCACTAGTAGGGAGCATTGGAAGCGATTCATCCCAGGCAGAAAAATCACAGACCATTTCGCAGAGGCCTTTGAGTTCCTGAAAAGTTAAGCGGTAGTGGTAGGCGTGTCCGCGGATTGCCGCTTGTTGCTCTTTTTCTAATTTAAAAAATAGAGTTTGCGCTGCCATCGTCGCAAATTTTTCTATGTAGGCCGTCTCGTTTTTTTTGAGTTTTTTGCTATTCATAGAATTAATTATACAATTATAAAATCATACAAAGACTATTTTTTTTGTGGAGTATAGTTGATTCTATTACTACTCTTTGATGAGAAGTTATACATTTTTACGTGCAAAAATGTATTTTTTTTATGCCTATCAAGTTCCAGGGAGGCCGGCGATTGTTATTTACAATGGAATAGCTTTATAATCTAAAGGGATTAAAACCAACTTCTTGTCATATCCACCTTTTTTGAGTTTAATAATGCAAAAATAATAATTGAGAAGATGTTATGACGGCAAAATCTGTTCGCCCTATAAAATTATTGCTCGCCTATATGCGAGAACATTATATGGTCTATCTCCTCGGAGCGTTGGCCTTGGTGGGAGCAGATTTTTTTGATGTTGTCGCTACTCGTAGTATGGGGTGGATTATTGATAGTTTTGCCAAAGCACAAGGTGGAAAGGCAGACAAAAGCTTTTATGAGTTAGTGGGGCTTTTAATTTTTTCGCAAATTATGATGGTTTTCTTTCGCTTTGGTTGGCGCATAACCTTGGCACGTCAAACTCATTTGGCGGCCGGCGAGTTGATCAATAACATATGGCGGAATGCTCGTTATTTTTCCAAAAAACAGCTAGCGGAAGAGTATTCTAGAGGGGTGTTGATGAATGCCTCTACGAGTGACGTTTCTATGGCCAAATCAGTTTATGGTTTTATTTTGGTGGGCCTAATTGATGTTCCCATCCTGGTCGTTATTGTTTCTTCTACTATGTTCGCTATTGATAGTGTAATGACCCTATGGATTTTGGCAGTCTTTATGTTGGCCCCTTATTTTATAAAAAAATTATCTGATGTTGAGATGGATAGGTATCGTAGTGCCCAGGAGACGCTGTCAAAGTTTGATGATCTGGCCTCGCAATCAATAGCTACGATTAGGATGCAGCGACTTACTCAAACGGGGACTTATTGGACGGCCCGACTGATAAAAGCGGCCGATTTTTTTCGTCGGAAGAGGTTGCGGGCGATTTTTACCTCGCTTAGCTTTTATCCGATTATGGGCGGGGCCAGTTTCATTTCTTTTATTGTGTTGTTTTCCATTGGTATTTCGCGAGTATTATCGGGTGCCATGACCGTGGGGGATTTTGTGGCCATTCAGGGATTAACTTTTATGTTGCAAAATCCGCTAATGGAGTTTGGATTTGTTATCTCGGATTTTCGGAAAGGACTTACGAGCTTAGATAGGTTGCAGGCCATTTCGCTGGCCCCCAAGGAAGAGTATCTTCGTGGCCCGGGAGAGATGGCCGTGGATACCAATACCCAGGAGGTATTGCGCTTTGAAAATCTCTCCTACGAAATAGTGGATTTTAAACGGAAGATATTTTCAAATCTTTCGATGACTTTAGCTCGTGGTGATCGCTTGGGAATTTGGGGTGAAATTGGGCGAGGCAAAAGTACGTTATTGAATGTACTTTCTGGAAATGAGCGTAGTTATCAGGGAGCGGTTTATTTGGGAGGTAAGAAGATTGAATCTTACTCGCATAGCGCCCTGGCCGAGTTTGTTGGTATTGTTCCTCAACGCCCTTTTTTATTTTCAGATTCAATTAAAAATAACATCGTCTTGGATAGGCCATATTCGGAAGAGAAGCTTTGGATGGCGTTGAATCTGGCCGGAGTAGATGGAGATGTTCGCACCTTTCCAAGTGGCATCGATACCATGTTAGGAGAGTGGGGAATTAACTTGTCGGGTGGGCAAAAGCAGCGTTTGACTTTGGCCCGAGCGCTCTATCGCGATCCCCAGCTTTTGTTTTTGGATGATTGTTTGAGTGCGGTGGATACGATAACCGAGGCGCGCATTTTAGATAATTTAGATAAACATTTGAAGGATACTACGCTGGTTTGGGTTGCTCATCGTAAATCAACCTTGAAAAAATGTAATAAGTTTTTAGAGTTATGAGAGAAAAATATGGCCTCTGATTTTATACATGCTGATGAACAGGACGAATCGCAAATTCAAAAAAATCGCTTAAGTGATATAAAGGCGTTTATTTCGCTATGGGATTTTGCATTAGGGCAGCGAATGGGATTGGCCATTGCTATCGGAATTATTTTTCTGGGGGCCATATCCTCCATAATAAGCGCGCGCACTATTGGTGATTTAGTAGAACATGGACTCATTGCTAAAAATTATCATCGCGCTTGGCAGTTTGCAGGTGTAGTTTTAGTTTTTTCTTTATTGGGAATTGGCCTAAGCTGGGTAGGCCGTCGAAGGTTGGCCACCAATGCGGAGCAGATTATTTTGAATGTGCGCAAACGACTTTTTGATCATATTCAGCTTTTACCAATGTCTTTTTATGATCATCAACCTCAAGGGCGTATCGTTACTCGTATTACTCATGATGTGGAAGGAATTGAAGAATTTTTTTCTTCTAGCTTGGGAATGTTTATTATGTCCGTTCTTCGTATTTTTATTGCGGTCGTGGCCATGTTGGTTACCCATTGGAAATTGGGTGTAATTTTGATTCTTTCCATGATCCCTCCAGTTTCGTTTATTTTTATCATGAGAAATCGCACCAAGATGGCCATGCGAAAAAATTCTAAAAACTCCAGCGCTATCAATGCTCGTCTTTCAGAATATATAAATGGAATGGAGGTTATTCGCACTCATGGATTGGAAGAGTGGTCGGCAAAAATGTACAACCATAAGGTATTGGCCTTCGTTAACTCAACGCTAGATGCCAACTTACTTTTTGCTTGGACTCGGCCACTTACTATCTATTTTTGTTCTTTGCCGCTAGTTATGTTGGTCTGGTTCGGAGGAAAAGCGGTGCTGGCCGGAGCAATTACTGTGGGGGTTTTTGTCTCTTATTTGAAGTATTCAGAAAATTTTATCAATCCAATTATGAATATTGCTCGCGATTTCCATTTGGTTTTGCAGGCCTTCACTAATGCTGAAAGGATAACTTCTTTTTTATCCGCTCAACGGGAAGAGGTGGCATTGGGGCCAGATGGCGTTCTGTCAAGTTTTGCCATGAAAGGGGAGATAAAAATTAATGCTCTTTCTATGGAATATGAAAAAGGAGTTCCTGTTCTTTCTAATATTGATTTGGAAATTGCCGCTGGACAGACGGTTGGATTTGTCGGAACCACGGGATGTGGCAAAACTTCTACGGTTTCACTTTTAACGCGATTATATGAGTTTCAGCAAGGGCAGATTTTGATTGATGGCGTAGATATTCGTTTGTTTAATCGAAATTTTTTGCGCAGTAAAATTGGTTTTGTTTCGCAAGATGTAACTATCTTTCGTGGTTCATTGCGTACTAATTTGGTGGTAGGAGGGATCAGAAGTGACGAGGCAATTTTGGCAGCTTGTCAGCATACAGGCCTTTGGGGAGTGATGCAAAAAAATCGCCTAACACTCAATTCACTTATTTTAGAAGATGGAGTTAATTTAAGCACAGGAGAGAAACAGTTAGTGGCACTAACAAGGGTGCTTTTAAATGATCCGCAGATTTTAATTTTGGATGAGGCCACGGCCAATATTGATCCTGGTTATGAAAAGATTATTCAAGAGGCGGTTAATCTTTTGATGAAGGATCGTACCTGTATCATCATTGCCCATCGTTTGGATACGCTTAAGCATTGTGAGCGCATTTTTGTCTTCGATAAGGGGAGAGTAGTAGAACAAGGCAGTCTTTTAGATCTCTCCACCAAAGAAGGTGGTAGCTTTTATAAACTAAAACAGGCACAGACACCGTCTCAGTTAGTATCGCCGATTCGGCCAGTACTGGTATAGTTAAAGAATTTGAATAATCCTTCCACCGGCTTGCGATAATTTCCTTTGAGATAGTTTTTTTTCAATATGGCAAAGAAGGGATCATGATTTGGCCGTTCAAAGGCGTTTTCTCGATACAAGTAATCGACAAAAATGTGAGCTACCACAAACAGCGCTCCAAGAGGGGCGATAGTTAGATGATTTAGTCCGCGCGGAAAACCATCTCCTTTGGGACTTTCATGATGTTGGGCCACTATAAGGTTAATATCAGGAGGAAGTTCTTTGATCTTTTCTACCAAGGACATGGCCTCTAGAGGATGTTTGCGGACAATTTCTATATCTTCATCTTTCATTCCGGCAACGCTGGCCGGATCGATGGCCACCATTTTGGCCAGATCATGATCTTTCAACGTTATATCGTGCATAAAAGCGGCCATGGCTAGTTTGATTTTGGTATCACGGGATTCCCAGTCAACATTGGAAGCGATGGCCGAGGCAATATAAGAGATCATCATGCTGTGTTCATAGATGTAGTCTCCTCCTTTAAGCATTTGCGCCAAAAGTTCAGATAATTTGGGATTGGATTCCATCATGTTGACGGTAATATCTACTGCTTTTTTAGTGGCCTCGGCCAGTTCAGGAGAAAATCCCAAATTCATAATTTTTTCATGCACTGCCTGATGGATAGTTATTAGCTTGGAAACGGAGGAGGTCTGTGCAGTTGTGCTTAATTTGTTTTCTGTCAGTAAAATAGAAAGTAGGGAACTCAACGCAAAATCGGCAAAGTGTTCGTACTCATCCTTGTTAATAAAAAGGTGTTGAACTCCGCGATCAATATATTTTCGAACATCTTCACTGCCACACATTTCGTCGCGGTGAAACACTTTAACAAATTTAGTTTCAGATAATTTTATGTAGACATCTGTTGGGCAGTGATTAATTTTTTCAAAAAAGGAGGTCCTAATTTTAACATATTCCATTGTCTGAGAGAGCGTCTTTTTAATTCCGAGCGGTGTAACTGCTTTTATGGCACATTCTAGGGAATCAAAAAGAGAGTTGCCAACCGGTGGTTTGCTGACATGGGCATTTAGTTTATTATCGGCAAAAAAAGTTTTGAAAGAGTCCAGATCCTCGATTGCTTCTCCGGTAAAGAGGATAAAGGGGATATTCAATTTCATCTTCCGCAATTGTAGATAGAAATCTCCAGCATCTCCATCAAGCAGATTGTAGTCAGAGAGTATCAACTTAATTTCAGGATCTTTGTTTAAGATAGAGAGGGCCTCTGCTTTACTGGGGGTCTCGATAATATCGAGTTCATATTTGGATTCAATTTTCATGACAAAGAGTTCACGAATATCTTCATCATCTTCCACATAGAGTATTTTCATTACAGACAAGTTTATCGCTGGCCAAAGAAATGCTCAATTTATTTATGGCCGACAACACCACTCAGGCAAATTACCTTTTTGTCACTCAGCCTAGTAGTAAGCACTGATTAAAAAATCTACGATTGATCCAAGTGCTTCACCCGGAAGCATCATTTCTTGAAAAAGCTCTGTGTTTATATTGGCCGCGAAGTCATCGTCTTCTAGATATTCCAATATATCTGAGCGCCAGTTTTTGTCGATACTTAAAATTAGTGCATCTGGGTGTTGTTCTCTACTGGCGCCAATCCATGCTCCCGAAGTTGCCTGGCGTAGATCTTTACCGTCCCACCCAGGAGGCATTTGAAGGGAAAATTCCAAATCACGAGTTTTGATATCCGTGCGCACGCTTTCTGTGGAGAAGACGGAGTCGACATCTACTTCGTCGTTAGCAAAATAAAGTCTGATGGTGCCGACCGCTTGCGTGGCAGAGGTTTGCTGCCAACTTAGTTCATATTTGAAGATAGGATAGTTCCACACTCCGTCTCCTGGTTCTAAATCGGCCTCAATCATTTTACCTTTATCAATTGTTTTATAGAGCGCATTTAAAAAATCATGTGGCAAAACATCCTCGTAGTATTCTTCTGAGTTTGCTTCTGAATTGTTGTGATAAGCATTTCCTACGGCGTTTTTGTCGGAAATAAAAAATTGTGCTCCATGATAGACGGTTGCCAAGATTCCTTTGAGGTCGGCTGGTTCGAAAATAATGCCTAACACTTCTTTGTGCACAGTAGGTTCTTTATGATTCATGGAAGATAGTGCCCAGCCCAAACATTTTCCTGCATATCCCCGACTTTCCCACTCGGGATGGTTTTGATTATCCCCAATGTAGTGGATGTTAAGTTCATGTCGGGTAGCGTGAATAAAAACTTTTTCTTCATTTTTCCCTGGCCCCCAGAGAGAATCATTTATTTTTCTAGAAAGTAGATCAATTTTCATAAGCGGGGATAATTTTCTGCCGCCATCGGCGGCCAAGGTGTCTAAAAAGCTTATGCATTTTTTAGTATAGGATTCTAGACAACTATCAAATTTAGAAAGAGTTGGCAGATCCCAGGCCACTCTTCCGCTGCTGCTATTCCAGCCGATCGCTAGTTCTCCAGTACGCATCGGCCACCAAGATCCTCCCCAGGGGGTCTGCTTGCTCTGTTTAGAGATAGTGCTTGTGCTCATACTAGTAATCGTATCAGATCCTGCGGCCATAAGAGCAGGGAAAGAGAGTAGGCAACCTGCTAGTATGTAGATTAGAGTTGTTTGCTTTGTTATTTGATTATACATGGCGGCCTCGAGGTTTAAAAAATAGTGATCAATGGTGATCAGAAAAGTTTAAATATATATACCTTTTTTTAAATTTTTCTCAATTGCTTGGTAATAGTTACATAGCTAAAGTGGGCCGGCCAAAATGGCCTGATTGAAAACCGCTTAGTGTTAGGTATAATTATCTTACGTTAACACAAAAAGGGGAGCTTATGAGAGCAATTATTGCGGCCATGATTTTATTTTTATCGCTATTTTCTTCTATCTCTCACGCCAAGCTTTTTACCATTGATACTACGGGAATTAGTGACGAAAATATTTTAAATGCCTTCGCTATTTTAGAGGATAGGATCAATGGCTCATTTTCTGCCCCCGATATCAATATCGATGAATATCTAGAGGGTTTCGCCAATACTTGTCCGATGGCCACCAAGGGATCGGGGGCCGATTATGCTTCTGACTTATCTCTCTTTGGGGTATCCGTTAATATGATAGGCGCGGCGGTTGAAATGGAAAATGGAAGTTTCATGGATTTGGTGGGAGGGGATTTTGAGGGAGAATTTCGTGGGGCGGGGATAAATATGTTTATTTTTACCGTCGGAATGAACTTGCGTCTGCTCCCTTTTGAAAAATTAGGCCCGCTCAATCTTAATCGGGCAAAGTTATATTTGCAGGCCGGTAAAAGTAATAAACTAACAGGCGATGATATGGATTTTAGTGCTCAACTTTTTAGTGTGATGTTTCAATATAAATTAATCGATCCGGCCAGTGTGGCCGCCGGCCTTTTTAAATGGGGTGGGATTGATTTTACTACAGGAATTTCTTCTCAAACACAAAACGCCATGCTTAATCTCAAAACTCCTAGCGATCCTATTACCAGCGGAGGTGCGGTGGTTAATATGACCTCGGAAATTGAGGCCGGAATTAAAGTGGAAACAACATCTATTCCTTTTGAGCTGTCAACTTACGGAAGATTATTTTACATTCTTCGGCCTTTTGTTGGAGTTGGCGGAGATTTAAATTTTGGTTCGGCCAAAGGGATTGCTGGAGGTTCTTATACTGTCAATGTCACAGAACCAGTGGTTTCTTCTGTCACGGCCTCGGTTGATTTGTTAGGACAAGAAAAGAACGTTGATACATTTAATATGCGTTGGTTTGCGGGAGTGCAGCTTAATATTTTTATTTTGAAGATTTATGCGATAGTTCAGGAATCTATGAGTCGAGACATTATGGCCGCGCAAGTAGGATTTGGGGCCGTTTGGTGATGGTTGCCTGTTTATGCTCTGATTTTTATAAGAGTACTTAGGGCGCTTAGCGTATTTAAAGAGGAGGTATGGACTGTTAAACATAAAGGGATTGGGGTTCAAATTTTTATCCATAATTTTGGCAACCGTAGTAGTTATGCTTTTTGCGATGGCCGCAGTGCTAATTGGAAAAATTAATAGCGCTAGCAGCTCACAGTCAGAAGGTTTGCTGCAAGAGATAAATAAAGATCAGATTGCAGCGGAAGAGGAAAAACTTGTAAAAAAAGGCGAGGCGATGGCCGAGTTGTTAGGCCATCTAGCGCGTAGTTATTTAATCAACTACGACTTTGTGGCATTAAAAGATTTGGCCACAAATGCGATAATTGATAAGGAGATTTCGCTGGTTAATTTTTCAGACGAGAAACAGTCCTCTGTGGCAAAAGTGGAAGCTCAAGAGGCCGTCTATAAAACGGTAAAAAAAGATATTATAAACGCCGAAGATGGTAAATTGTTGGGAGTGATCGAGATTGGACTTAATCGAAAGCAATTAGATTTAGGAATGGAGAAGCTAAATAGTAGTTTACTGAAAATGCGCGATGATATGGATGAAAAAAATGCCAATGCTCGCCAGGAACTTATTGGCAGCATAACGGTTTCGGCCATTTTGGGAACGATCGTTTTATCTTTGGTTATTTCGATGGCCACCAGACAGATTGTCATTTTACCGATTAATCTCATAAAGAAAAAGGCCGAAGAGTTATCGCAAGGAAAGTTTAGTAAAATTGAAAATATCAAAGACCAAAGCGAAATTGGAGAGTGTTTGCTGTCCATTAATGATGTTATTGATCGCTTGACTGCTTTGAATAATGATTTACGTGATATTTCCAAGAGTGCCATTGATGGAGATTTGGGGAAGCGTATACAGACGGAGCGCTATACCGGGCAGTATTTATCCATTATTGAGGGGATCAACGGTTTATTGGATGAGGTGTTGCGTCCCAATAAAGAGGTGGTGACGGTCTTGCAGTCGATGGCCTCCGGGGATTTGGCACAAGAAGTGGAAGGTGATTACAAGGGAGATCATGCCATAATAAAAAATGCTATTAATAAAGCGATAGAGGCCCTTCGAATTATTTTAATAGAGGTAAAAGAAACGGTTACTAATGTTTCCGCTTCGGCAAATGAGATGGCCACAACTGGGCGCTTGCTTTCGGAAGGGGCCAGTCAACAGGCCGCATCGCTGGAGCAAATTAGCAGCTCTATGACAGAGATTGGTAGTCAGATTACCCGCAATGCAGAAAATTCTACAAAGGTTGAAAAGTTAAGTCGGGAGGCCCGGGAGAATGCTTCTTCTGGCGATAATGAGATGACAAAAATGGTAGAGGCGATGAATATTATCAATGATGCTGGCCAAAATATTTCTCGCATTATCCAGGTGATTGACGCCATTGCTTTTCAGACAAATCTATTGGCGCTAAATGCGGCAGTAGAGGCCGCACGGGCGGGAACACATGGTAAGGGGTTTGCGGTGGTGGCCGATGAGGTTCGTGCCTTGGCCTCGCGTAGTGCGGAAGCAGTAAAAGATACTACTTCGCTTATTCAAGATTCTGCCGCCAAAGTAATTACTGGTTCTGGGATCGCGGAAAAGACGGCAGAAGTGTTCAAGCTGGTTGCTGAAGAGGTGGAAAAAGTTAATGAACTTATGTCAGAAATTTCTATCGCTTCTAAGGAGCAGGCCGAAGGTGTTGCCCAGGTAAATAATGGAATGAAGCAGATTGAACATGTGACCAGTAAAAATAATCTTATGGCCGAGAAATCGGCATCAGCGGCCGCTAAATTGCAAGAGCTGTCAGAAGATCTTAATTCCAAACTTGAGAAGTTTATACTCGGCTAGATGACGTTGTTATGTGTGAAAACAAATACTTAAGTGGTATTTAATAAGTCTGCCTGAAAAATATTATAAGTTTGTCTAATTTTTATCTAGACAATCACTTTTTTATACGTCACATTTTTCCTGACAAGACGATCCGATAAAAAAGGAGTAGTCAGGAATGTGTGGAATCATTGGAGTGATTTATCCGTTAAACACAGAAGGGAATCTGGCCTCGCAGGATGTCTATCGAGGGCTTCTCACGCTACAGCATCGAGGCCAGGATGCTGCGGGAATTTGTTCCTATAGACGGCCGCCAAAAAGCTTTCATCTACATAAAGATTCTGGCCTAGTTTCACAGGCCCTTCCCCAAACTGTTTTGTCCCAACTAGATGGTGAAGTTGCCATCGGACATGCTCGTTATGCCACGGTCGGCAACAGTCAACAATGTGATTTGCAGCCAATGATAAGTGGTGGAGAGAGTGGCGCGCGAGTGGCCATGGCCCACAACGGAAATGTGGTTAACTACCACGCACTTTCTTCCGTACATTTGGGATTGCAAACGACTAACGATTTAGAGCTTATTTTGAAAATTTGGGCGGAGGAGTTAAAGGGGGCCGCGAATAGTTTTAGTTTTCAAGAAGCAACCATGGCCACGGAAAAACTATTTAAAATAGTAAAAGGTGGATATTCCGCGGTGGCGATTGTGGAGAGTGCAGGACTGGTTGCCTTTCGTGATCCCCATGGCCTGCGGCCATTAATGCTTGGGAAAAAAAGTTTGGGAGATGGCCGATTTAGTTACTGCATTTCCTCTGAAACGGTGGCCTTTGATTTTTTAGACTATGAATATGTAAAAGATGTGGCCCCCGGGGAATTAATTGCTATTAGTTTTACCGGCCAAATTCAGTCGGTGGTTTTATCTTCGTTGTCTGCCAACTGTATGTTTGAATGGGCCTATTTTTCTGCGGCAGAAAGTATGATTGAGAGAAGGTCTGTTTATGGAGTGCGACTAAATTTAGGCAAGAGATTGGGGATTCGTTTGCGTCAATTAATTTCGCAAATGGCCATTGCCCCAGAGGTAGTAGTGCCAATTCCAGATACCAGTCGGCCAGCTGCAATCGCTATTGCTGAGGTGTTAGGCCTTCCTTATCGCGAGGCCTTCATAAAAAACAGATATGTTTATCGCAACTTCATTTTAGATTCGCAAAAAAAGCGAGAGGAGTTAATTAAATTAAAATTAAGTCCGGTGATTAGCGAGATTGAAGGGAAAAATATTTTGTTAGTAGATGATAGCATCGTGCGAGGAACTACTATTAAACAGATCGTTGGCCTTTTAAAAAAATATCGAGCTGGCCAAATTGTGGTGGCCAGTACTACTCCGCCGGTTCGTCATCCCTGCTATTTTGGAATTGATTTTCCGCAAAGAAATGCGCTGATTGCTGCTGGGCACCAGGAAGAGGAGGTGGCGCAGCTTTTAGGGGTAGAGCGAGTCGTTTATTTGGATATTGAAAATTTAAAAGAGGCCATTGGCATTTCAAATCTTTGTTTGGCCTGCTTGAATAATCACTATCCAACTTGTGTTCAAGAGGGTGCTGAATTTGCAGAAAAACGAGAGGAGGCCTTGAGATGGAATTGTTAGTTTTATTTGGTAGTCAATCAGATCAGCATATTTTTGGCCCGTTGCTCGCTCAGCTTGCCCAAGCAGATTTTTCTTCAGAGCTGAAAATTTTATCGGCCCATCGTAATCCGCAAGAGCTGGAACGAGCATTAAGTGAAAAGGCCTTTGATGTGGTAATTGCGGGGGCTGGATTGGCCGCTCACTTACCAGGAGCAGTGGCCTCTCGAACTTCTAAACCAGTTATTGGCATTCCCGTTTCGGCCAACCTGGGAGGATTTGATGCTTTTTTATCTATTGTGCAAATGCCCTACGGCGTTCCAGTGTTAACTAGCAGAGTTGATGAGATCAAAACCGTGATTCATGTTTTGGAAAAAATTCGTCAAATGAAGAGGCCTCAATTTAATTTGGTTTTTGATTTGCGAGAGTGTGAAGCGGTTGGCCCGGAAGTCGAGCGATGTGTGGCCTTTTTAAAAGAGCAAAAACTAGATGAGGCCTTGAGTGTAGGAGAGTGCGTAAAAGAAGAGGCAATAAATTTATCTTTTGTTTCATTGGCCTCTTCGCTGGGGAGAATAATTAAAAACGAGAATGCCATAGTGATCAATGTGCCAGTGTTAGCAGATAAAGAAAAAAGAGATCCGCAGATGGGGATGCGTTTTTTTCAACAAGCAGAGAGCTTAGGAGATTTATGGGTGGGAATTAATAATGGGAGGAATGCCATTTTGGCCATACAGAATTTTTTCAGGAGGTGATAGAGATGGATCATTGTCAACTCATTTACGAAGGTTCCGTTAAATCTGTTTTGTCGGTAGAAAATAAACCTTTTTATCTTTTTAAATATTCAGATGCCTTTTCTGTTTTTGATTGGGGAAAAATGCCAGATACCATTGATGATAAGGGGCGGGCCTTGGCCTTGATTGGAAATATTTTTTTTAAATTGCTAGGAGATCCAGTGCGTTGGCAGCAATGGCCTCTTATTCAGAATATTCGCAATGTTCAAAATATTAAAAACGTTCAAGGATATGCGGAGATTGAAAAAAGTGAGATCTACCGGGAATTTGCCACTTTGGGAGTGGCCCATCATTGCTATGGAATGGGGGCACAAGATGATTTGCTGATGGTGAAAAAAATAGAGGTAATGCGGCCGGCCGCTATTTGGCACCATGGCAAGATTTGTTGGGATTATTCTGCTTATAAAAAGAGTTTACGCAATACACTTATTCCTCTGGAGATTATTTTTCGCTTTTCACTTCCGCCTGGTAGTTCTCTTTTTTCCAGACTAGGAGATGGCCGCTATTGTCGAGAGCTGGGAATAGAGATTGACAAAAAATTGCCCGAAAAATTTAATATTCCATTGATAGAATTTTCCAGCAAGTTGGAAACAACCGATCGTTACCTATCTTACGCTCAAGCACAAGAGATGGCCGGAATGAGTGATTTAGAATTTGCTAAGCTAAAAGAGAGTGTTTCACTTATTGCTTTGAGGCTTAAAGATCTATTGGCAGAGTGTGAAGTTGAACTTTGTGATGGGAAGTTGGAGATGTGTTGGGGAGAAGATCTAAAAGCTGATGGGACACGGGAGTTAATCCTCGTTGATTCCATTGGGCCGGATGAATTGCGACTGCTCTACCAAGGAGCACAACTAACCAAAGAGAAGATGCGAGAATTTTATCGTGATAGTGCTTGGTATGTGGCAGTTGCGGAGGCAAAAATTTTAGGCAAAGAAGAAGGAATAGAGAATTGGCAGCGGATTTGCGAGGAGAGATTGGGACAGAGTCCTCCGCGGATATGGCCGGATAAGCTTAAGATTTTTTCTTCCATGTATAGGGCCTTTGCCAATCATTTAGGAGAACATTTTTTTAAAGAGCGCTATTTTTATGATTGTGACAATCTCTCTGTAGTGGCGGAGAAATTACGATGAGAGTGGTAGTATTAGGTAGTGGGGGCCGTGAATTTGCCCTGGCAAAAAAACTCAGCGAATCGCCAGCGGTAGAAAAAATTTTGGTGATTCCCGGAAATGTTGGCCTTTTACAAATTAATAAAGTTTTACTGCAAGCAATCTCTATTGTGGATATCGCCAAAATTGTGCAGGCCACTATTTTTTTCGGTGCTGATTTGGTAATCGTCGGGCCAGAAACGCCTTTGGCCCTAGGAGTGGTAGATGAACTAGAGCGTTGTGGCATTTTGATTCTAGGGCCAACAAAGGCGGCATCACAATTAGAGAGTTCGAAGGCCTTTGCCAAGAATTTCATGAAAAAGAATAAAATACCCACTGCTCCCTTTGCCATTTTTCAAGAAGAGGCGGCGGCCCATCAATATCTTAATTTTTGTGATATGCCAGAGGGAGTAGTGGTGAAGGCCGATGGTTTGGCCGGAGGCAAGGGAGTTTTTGTTTGTAAAAATGCCGAGGAGGCCCATCAGGCCGTCTATGATTTAATGGCAAATAGAAAGTGTGCTGTTTCGGCAGAAAAAATTATTATCGAAAAACGACTTTATGGACGAGAGATTTCGGCCTTCGCTCTTTGTGACGGGGAGAATTTTATTCCTTTTGGATATGCCACCGATTACAAACAACTATGTGATGGAGGCCAAGGCCCCAACACGGGCGGGATGGGATCTATGGCATCTCACGATTGGCCTTCAAAGAAATTGCGCCAACGAATTAGTGATCTGGTTTTTGCTCCGACGGTAGAAGGAATGCGAAAGGCCCAAATACCTTTCAAAGGAATTTTATTCGCAGGCCTAATGATCGAAGAGGGTGATGGTGTTGGTGAAGATACTGCCGAACTTAAGGTGATCGAATTTAATGTGCGTTTTGGGGATCCGGAATGTCAGGCCCTAATGGCCTTATATGCTGGAGATATTTTAATTCCACTAGTGGCCGCGGCCAGTGGTTCTTTGAAGTTTATGGATGATGGGGCAGTGCAGTTTCATCATAATCAGGTTGCCATCCATGTGGTGATGGCCTCTGCGGGTTATCCCGATATTTATGACGGTGGATTACTTTTAAATCAAAAAATCTTAATAAGCGAAATGTCAGCGGCCGAACAAGCGGCCGTGGCCTTTAGTGGAGTTAGTGAGCAGGATGGCCATTTAATAAATAGCAGTGGAAGAGTTTTGGGGGTTACGGGAGTGGGCGCAAACTGTCAAGCGGCGCGCGAGATAGCATATAGTTTGATTGATAAAATTAAATTCAAGGGTGCTCATTGGCGAGGGGATATTGGGCTCATCTAAAATTAGATTTGCTATTTTAGCATCAGGTAACGGTAGTAATGCCGAAAATATTTTACGCTATACTTCTCATCGGCCTGATAAATTTCAGGCAACTTGTTTGATTAGTGATAATGCTTCTGCCTATGCTCTACAACGTGCAACGGCCTTAGGCGTAAAGGCGGTGGTTGTTTCGCCCAATAGTGCTATTGTCGATAAAAAGCAGAGAAAAAGAGCACATGAACTTTCTATTATAGAAATTTTAGTAAACCAAAAATGTGATTGGCTTTTTTTGGCCGGTTATATGCGCATATTGAGTGGAGAATTTCTTTCTCATTTTTATGATCAAGCTTTAGGATGTGCGCGAGTAATTAATGTTCATCCCTCGTTGCTACCAAGTTTTAGGGGGAAAAATGCGTATCAACAGGCCTATGATTTTGGAGTGAAAGTAGCGGGTGTTACAATTCATTTTGTAGATGAGGGAGTAGATAGTGGACAAATTATCATGCAGCGAAGTTTTGAACGTGAAGAGCACGATACGCTAGAGAGTTTTATTCGCAAAGGGTTGGCGGTAGAGCATGTGCTTTACTTAGAGGCCTTAGAAAAAATCGAAACCTATAGGACGCAAATAACCAGTGAGGATTTAAAATGACAACAGTTAGATTAGAAAAGAGAAAACGGCATGACGTTGAAGGAGAGCAAGCGTTGATGGCGGCGGCCAATAAATTTTTCAATCTATCTTTTGCCGCGATCTCCACTGTGGAATTTTTTTTAGTGGAGTGTGCTAATTGGCAATCTCAAGATGAAGAGATTTTTTATGATCCAATTTTAGAAGAATTGATAAAAGAGGAATCAGGCCTTTTTTCGGATTATCATTTTGTTGCCTCGGTTTCTTATCGCCCAGGGGTAACTGATAATCAGGCCCAGGTAGTAAAAGAAGCGCTGGGGTTGTTTTCTAAAAATTGTAGGGCCCAAAGTGGAATGCTTTATTATTTCAAGGCCAATCAAAAGATAGATCTTGCAACTATTACTAAATTAACTTGTGAGCTGTGGGCCAATGAAATTATTGAAGAGGTGGCCGTTTACTCCCTTGATGACTTCATAAAATTAGAGCGATTTTCAAAGATTAATTTTCGCGAGGTGGTGCTCAATCATTCAGCATCTGCCACAGCAATTTCATTAGAGCTTTCGGATGAGGAGTTAATAGCATTAAGTGATAGGCGTTGTTTGGCGCTATCTTTGTCAGAAATGAAGCATATAAAAAATTATTTTGCAACAGAGGAGGTAATAGAAAGTCGCATTAAGCTAGGACTTGGGCCTCATCCTACAGATGTAGAGTTAGAGATGTTGGCGCAAACCTGGAGTGAACATTGTAAGCATAAAATTTTTTCGGCGGATATTTCCTATCATGAAAAACTTGAAAGTAAAGATTATCAGGCATTAGGCAATCTATCTATTTCCGAAGGCCTTTATCGTCGCTATATTAAAGGTGCTACTAAAAAAATTGCAAAGGCCAGAGAACTGGATTGGTTGATCTCCGTTTTTTCAGACAATGCGGGAATTGTTCGGTTTGATAATAAAATAGATTATTGCATAAAAGTAGAAACACATAATACTCCTTCTGCGCTTGATCCCTATGGCGGGGCGCTTACGGGAATTTTAGGAGTCAATCGAGATATTTTAGGAACAGGAATGGGGGCCAAACCGATGGCCAATTTGGATGTCTTTTGTCTTCCCCCACCTCATTGGCCTTCCTCTTCGCAGTTAGATAAATTGCCAGCAAAGATGGCACATCCGCGCCGTATTTTAGAAGGAGTTCACCGCGGAGTATTAGATGGGGGCAATAAAAGTGGAATTCCTACAGTAAATGGCGCTTTCTTTTTTGATCCTAGTTATTTGGGTAAACCACTTGTTTTTGTAGGCACTGTTGGTGTGATGCCGCAGCAATTAACAGACGGATCTGCCAGTAGTAAAAAAGAGATTGTTTCAGGTGATCGCGTGGTGATGATTGGCGGCGCTATTGGTTGTGATGGTATTCACGGTGCGACGTTTAGCTCTCAAGAGTTAAGCGAGACTTCTCCGAGTAGTGCAGTCCAAATTGGCGATCCTCTTACTCAAAAACGAATGCATGATTTTATTTTAGAAGCGCGTGACGTGGGGTTATATCGAGCGATTACGGACAATGGAGCTGGTGGATTAAGTTCTAGCGTGGGAGAGATGGCGCTACATACCAACGGTGTTACCATTGATCTTTCTGCTTGTCCGGTAAAGTATCGTGGACTAGCTCCTTATGAATTATTAATTAGTGAAAGCCAAGAAAGGATGACGTTAGCAGTTTCGCCAGAGAAGTTGTCGGACTTTTTGTCTCTGGCCAACAGACGGGGAGTTTTGGCCACAGAGATTGGACAATTTAATAGCAGCGGTTTTTTTGAAGCTTGCTATGAAAAAAAGTTAGTGGCCAGATTATCTTTGGACTTTTTACATCATTCACTTCCGGCCATGAAATTAGAGGCGAGATGGAATGGCCCGAGGTCTATTGCTGTGTACGGAGAGAAAATAGAAAAAAAAGAAATTGTGCCGACGTCTAATTTTCTGTCAGACGTCTTGCTGCAACTGTTATCTTCTCCTAACATTTCGTCCAAAGAGTCTTGGGTTCGACAGTATGATCACGAAGTGCAAGGAGCAACGGCCATCAAACCATTTGGAGGAAAAAAAGGCCATGGAGTTGCCGATGGTGCAATTTTATGGGCATATCCCCATGATGGAAATATTGAAGAAGGAGTTGCGCTAGGATGTGGTTTGGCCCCTCGCTATTCTTGGTATGATCCATATTTAATGGCCCAATATGCAGTAGATGAGGCCGTTCGCAATGTGGTCTCTTCCGGAGGAGATCTATCTCTTTGTTGTTTGTTAGATAATTTTTGTTGGCCAGATCCTGTGGAATCAGAAAAAAATCCGGATGGGGCATATAAATTAGGCCAGTTGGTGCGAGCGGCCGCCGGCCTGCACGATATTGCGCTGGCCTATGGATTACCTCTGGTTAGTGGAAAAGATAGTATGAAAAATGATTTTAAAGGAAAAACACGAGGAGGCGATCGCGTTGAAATAAGTGTAGTGCCAACCCTTTTGATAACATGTCTAAGCAAGGCCTCAATGAATTATTTGGTTACTTCGGAATTTAAAGATCCGGGAGATTTGATTTTTCTTTTAGGAAAAAATGGAGAAGGGATGTTGGCCTCAGAGTTTGCACAACTTTATACGATAGAAAATAATGCGTCACTGGCCCAAATACCACAACCTTTTTTGAAGGACAATTTTACTCTTTATCATTTGCTGCGTCGGGCACAACTGGCCGGACTTATTAAATCATCTCACGATCTTTCAGATGGTGGATTATTAGTGGCGATGGCCGAATCTATGATCGGAGGAGAGCTTGGGGGGAATATTGCTTTGGCAAAAGAGACGAAAAACGATTTGTCCAAAATAATTAATTTTTGCTTCGGAGAAGCATCCGGCAGATTCTTAGTAACAGTCGCAGCCAATCGGCGAGCAGAGTTTTTAAAATGCTTTGAAGCAGTAGAAGTAAAAGAGTTAGGAGTGGTTACTCAAAAAAAAGAATTAGAAGTTTTGGACAGTAAAAATAAAAACGTTATCTCTTTATCAGTAGATAAACTAAAACAGGCATGGATGAAAACATTATGAAAAAAAATAAAATCAAAAAGACACCATCTCGGCCAACTTTTTTAATTATTGCAGGAGATGGAATTAATTGTGAGAAGGAGACCAAGCTGGCATTTCAGCGATCCCATGCAGAAGCGGAAATTATGCACATTAATGATTTACTAACTTCGCCGGCCAGACTTTTTAATTTTCAAGGATTGGCCATACCGGGAGGATTTTCTTTTGGAGATGAATTAGGCAGTGGCCAAATTATGGCCCTAAAATTTAAAGCGGTGATGAATGATTTGTTTCAAGAATATGTGGCCCAAAGACATCCCATCATCGGAATTTGCAACGGGTTTCAGATTTTAGTAAAAATGAATCTTCTTCCGGAGAGTGGGAAAAAAAAGCGAATGTTTGCCTTGGCCCCCAACTATGGCCGTCAGTTTATTGATCGCTGGGTAACTTTAGAGGTCGCTTCTAATTCAATATGTAAATGGACGGAGGCCATCAAAGGGAAAAAAATTCGTCTTCCTATTCGCAATGGTGAAGGAAGAGTGGTTTTTGATAAAAAATGGCCAAGTGGGCCTCTTTATTTGGCAGAACGAGGACAAATTCCTCTGCGCTATGAAAGTAAAAATTCAGAAGTAATAGATGCCGATTCAATTGCTGGGGTTTGTGACGAAAGTGGTTTTATTTTGGGCATGATGCCGCATCCCGAGGCAATTTTATTGGAGAGTCATCAGCATGCCATAGAGGATGATATTTTGAAATCAATGGTTACTTATTTACAGCATTCTTAACGGGAGAAAAATCTATGAATAATTTAACTAGTGGCCTCGTTGAGATTAAGCGTGCTCTCTTTTCAGTTAGTGATAAAGAGGGGATTGTGCGACTTGCTTCTATTTTACAGCAATATGGTGTGGAGATTATTGCTTCCGGTGGAACGGCCGAACATCTTAAGGCCGAAGGTATTGAGTCAACTCCACTTGAAACGATTACCGGTAATCCCGAAGCGTTTGGTGGAAGAATGAAGAGCATTAGTTTTTCGGTGGCCAGTGCGCTTTTGTATCGTCGTGATCATGAGGGGGATTTAGCAGAGGCCTTTGAATTAGGAGTCTTGCCGATTGATTTGGTAGTTTGTAACCTTTATCCTTTTTTGGATTATGCTAAACGTTTGGCCGCGGAATATGAGTTGATTGAAAAAATTGATATCGGAGGCCCAACGATGATTAGGGCCGCGGCCAAAAATTATCGCTATTTAACAGTGTTAAATAGTTCCCAGGAATATGAAGAGTTTTTGGAAAATATACAGACTCATGATGGCCGGACTGATCTGGCCTTCAGAAAAAAATGTTCTTTGCGTAGTTTTAAAATGATTGCTGATTATGATTCCGCTATTGCCATAGCGCTGCAGAGACGTTGGGAGAATGAAGAAGCTTCGCCTGTTATCCATTTTTCTTCACAGCGTGCAAAGAAATTGCGTTATGGAGAAAATCCTCATCAGAGAGCATTTTGTTATGCAAATTCTTTGGATGAGATAGGATTGGCGGCGGCCCGCCCCTTACAAGGCAAAGAGCTTTCTTATAATAATTTATTAGATGCTGATGCGGCCATTCGTTGTAACCATGATTTACTTCAGCTTGAATCTTCGGTGGATTTCCCGGCCGTGGCCACTATTGTGAAACATCAAAATACTTGTGGGGCCGCGATGGGGCAGAATGCCAAGATGGCCTTAGAGTTGGCCTGGAGTGGAGATCCCATTAGTAGTTTTGGTAGCATCATTTGCTTAAATTCGGCCATCGAGGAGGCCAGTGCGCTATGGCTTAGCGATAAATTTATCGAAGTAATTATTGCTCCTTCTTTTTCGACAAAGGCGCAGGCCATTTTTTCTAGCAAAAAAAATTTGCGGCTCTTACAACTTGATCCTTTGCAGTTAAAAAAAGAGATAGTGAGCAGGTCAATTTGGGGAGGACAGTTAGTACAAGAAGATGATTGGGAGGATTGCAAACATGAATTTACTAACGTAACAACCCAGAAGTTTTCAAATGATAAAATGGTGCTGGCCGATTTTGGTACTGTGGTGGCCAAGCATTTAAAAAGTAATGCCATCGCGCTGGTGAAAAAATCCAAACAGGAAGTAGCACTTGTGGGGGCCGGAATGGGAAATCCTAATCGTCTTTTAAGTATCAAACAGGCGGCGGAAAAGGCGCGAGAAAATGGCCACTCTAATTTATCGGAAGTGGTCTTGGCCTCCGATGGTTTTTTTCCTTTTGCAGATAATGTTAAGCTATGTGCTCAGTGGGGGATAAGATCAATAGTGCAACCAGGCGGTAGTATCAAAGATCAGGAAGTAATTGCTGCTTGCAATGAGTTGGGACTTAGTATGTTATTTACCAAACGTCGGCATTTTCGTCACTAAAAAGGAGTTTTTTATGCAAACTACGAAAGAGATGTGTACTAATAAGCGGCGCTATACCTATGCAGATGCGGGGGTTGATATTGATAGAGGAGATAAATTTGTAGAGTCGATTAAGCGCAAAGTTGAATCAACCTACAACGGCCGAGTAGTGGAGGGAGTGGGGGGATTTGCTGCCCTTTATAAGGCCGGCAATGGGAAATTATTGGCCGCAGGGACAGATGGGGTGGGGACGAAATTAAAAATTGCTCAAAAACTGGGGATTCATAACACTATTGGAATTGATCTTGTGGCCATGTGTGTAAATGACGTTCTTTGTACCGGCGCTACTCCTCTTTTTTTCCTTGATTATCTTGCTTCTTCTAAATTGGATCTGGCGGTTAGTAATCAGATCATTGATGGAATTGTCAAAGGATGTCAGGAGAGTAACATGGCACTAATTGGTGGAGAGACTGCCGAGATGCCAGGAATGTATGCTGCTGATGAATATGATTTGGCCGGGTTTGCGGTGGGAGAAGTAGAAGAGGCCCAGGTGATTGATGGGCAGAAAGTCTCAGCAGGGAATGCCATAATAGGGATTGCCTCCTCTGGATTACATTCGAATGGGTTCTCCCTGGTAAATAAACTTATCCAAAATGAGGAGATAGAGTTATTAAAAGAGTGCTTAACTCCGACGCGAATTTATGTATCACTGATTCAATCGCTTTTATCTAAGTATCCTCAAAATATTTTAGGTATGGCCCATATCACGGGAGGAGGTATTTCTAATATCCAACGGATAAATGAGCGTAAGCATTTTGCGCTACACTCTATGCCTTCGCTCTCTTTAATTCCCTCAATATTTCAAGAGATCAAGAAACGAGCAAATTTGGAAGACAAAGAACTCTACCAGGTGTTTAATATGGGGGTTGGATTTGTGCTAGTGACGGATACGCCAGGGCCTATTATGTCTACACTTTCTGCGATGAATGAGAAGGCCTATTTGATTGGGCATGTGATGGATATTCCATGACAGAGGTGAGATAACAGCAAAGATGAAAAGATGAAAAGAGGAAAAGAGATGATAGATTTAAAGGAGATTACTAGTGAATTATCAGTGAATTTAAAGAGGCACCTGGGCCAAATTTTGCCTCATCATGCAATAAGTGAAATTTATGAGTATGCTCTTTTTCCTACAGGTAAACTTTTTCGGCCGCTTCTAGTTTATGCTATTGGCCGTGATTTTAAAAGAAGTGGATGGCAAGGCAATATTATTGGGCCCCAATCAGATTTTAGTTATCTGGCCAGTGCGGTGGAAATGCATCATGCTTATACGCTGATTCATGACGATTTGCCGGCCATGGACAATGATGATTATCGTCGAGGCAAACTCACTGTTCATAAAAAATATAATGAATGGAAAGCGCTTTTGGTGGGAGATGGGTTGTGTGTTGGCCCTTTTGCTTTATTGTCTCAAATAAAATCGCCGGCCTTTCCAGATGTTTTAAAATTTTTCTCTTGGGCATTAGGGCCCAAAGGATTAATTTTGGGGCAAGTACTAGATCTATCAGAGGAGATGAACCACTCTTTTGTTAATCTAATTACTACTCATCGTCTAAAAACTGCTCGGCTAATTCAAACGGCCATAGTTGGAAGTTACTTGTTAACTTTGGATGAGAAAAAAGATGATCGGAAGCAAAAATATCGAGAGTGCCGGGATTTATATAAACTAGGTGATGCGATGGGAGTATCGTTTCAATTGTTAGATGACTTAACAGAACTTGCGGAATTAAAAATAACCGAGCGTGAGCAAAAGATTAATCCATGGTTGCGTCATTCCGATGAAGCTCTACAAACACTTTTGCACTATATGCAGATAATTAAAAAAATCACATCTACTTATAATGGCATGCCGACGTTTTCTCTGGTGCTTGATGATTATTTAAGCAAAATCAAAAAAATCTTGAATGAGGGAAGTGTAAATATCGAAAGACATCTGCCAAAAAAAGAAGCATTAGTTCCAATTATGGGCCTCTTTGATGGAATCCATCAGCGCTAACATTTTTTCTAACTGGGCCTTGGTATGTAAAAGCTTTTCTCCATTTTCTAGGGCCGGTAGCGAGGTTTGTTCAACTGTTTTTTCTTCTTTTGGGGGTAGTGATAAGTCATCGGCCGGGGCAGTTGCTTGTTTAACAAGTGATCGAGAAAGTTCTACTTTGGCCCGATTAATGCTGAATTTTTTTTCAAAGAGCAGCTCTTTAATGGCCAGAATCACATTGATGTCTGCAAGTGAGTAGATTTTTTCTGATCCATTAATAAAGGTTGGGGCAATCTCTTCAAATTCCGACTCCCAAAAACGCAATACGTAAGGCCGTACATCTGTACGCGTACAAACTTCATCAAATTTGAATTGATTTTTTTGTGTCAGCATATCTAAAGGACAATTCATCTAGCTTCCTAATTTTCGTGGTTGTCCTCAAAATCATCATCCTCACCATCTGGAGTATCTTCATTAGACATGAAAGAATTTAGTGCACGAGCAACTACTTCCTTTGGAGGTAGAGCGGTATTCTCATTACCTTCATTATCCAAACGATGGGCATAGCGCAAGGTTATGTCTTCTTTTAGCACTTGTGATGGACGGAAGGTCAATACTCGCCTGGCGGAAATTTCCATAGACTCACCAGTCTGAGGATTGCGTCCAATGCGAGTTGCCTTGTCTCGAATGGTAAAATTTCCGAAGCCAGAAATTTTAACTTTTTCTCCTTGAGAGAGAGTATCCTTGATAACTTTAAAAACTAACTCGACTACTTCAGCGGCCTCTTTCTTTGAAAAATTTGCCTCTTTGAAGACGCGTTCTACAATGTCCGCTTTAGTTAAACTCATAAATCTTCCTCCATGAAAACCATCATTTAAAAACGATAACTACTTGATAGGTTAGCAGATATATTTTCTGTTTTCTATTAAAAAAGTTGAAATAGTTTATGCAGCTCCTGGCCGACAAAAATTGTCAGAATCTACTGCAGCTCTTTTTCTTTTTCTTTTTCTTTTTCTTTTTCTTTTTTCTTTTTCAAAATCTCTTTATCTTTTTTTGCTAGCTCCTTTTGCAATTTGGCCCGCTGAATCTCTTTTTGCTTAAGCCAATCATTAATTTGTTTTTTAACGTCATCCAATTCTTCTATTAACTTCTTTTGGACTAAGTTTTTCGACTTGGCGATTTTTTCAAACTGCTTGAGCAATTCTGAATCCTCTTTTACCATTAGCACCCGTTTTTCTACCTCGTCTTTGGTCATGCGGTAGATGGGCATATCGGCCAGATATTCCGAAAAAGTAAACTTGTTTTTTTCCAAATATTCAATGAATGTTTTTCTGTTTTTAACCTTGGTTGCTTCGACATAGTGTTTTTGCTTGATAAAACGAATAATCTCATTACTCTGGCGAATTTTTTGCTCATACTCTGTACACAGAAGTTCATAGCGTCGCTTTACCACCTCTAAACGCTTAGCAGTAAACCAGACAATAATTTCTTCGGCATTATTAAAAATTCGCACGCCACGCTCAGAAATTAGAGTATAGTTGGGCACAAGCGAAGTATTACACCCCATGGTTTTAATGATTTCTTCCAGCGGTGGCCGCGCCCCTCGTTTAAAAATTAATTCAATTTTAATTTCATTGTCCACGGAGGAGTCGATATAATCTTTCAGATAACCGCTATCGATAAATTTACCTAGATGTTTATAGACTCTTGAGGAGTCATAGTTGCGAGGAATTTCGGTGATAAAAACATCATCACCGATTAACTCAAATTTCATCTCAAAGGTTAATTTTCCAGAAGAATCAATTTCTGGCCTGGCGTTATAGTTTAAGAAGAAGGGTTTTAGTTTTTTTGGTTTTCCATTCTCGGCCATGTTAATCATTGAATCAATGATATCTTCATGGTGGAAACTTGGAATTACAGAGGAAAAACCTGTGCCAATTCCCTCTGCCCCATTTAGAAGCATCAACGGTAATTTGGGAAGAAAGCAGAGGGGTTCCACCGTTTTTTCATCGTAATTGGGTACCATCTCTACTTGATTAATATCATCAAACAGTAAGATCTCGGCCATTTTTCCTAACTTACACTCAATGTATCGCCCGGCCGCCGGGGTTGGCTCCATTCGTTCTCCAAAATATCCTTTTTTGTCAATGAGAGGATAGTTATTGGCAAAGGTGTAATCTTGCGCCAGATTAACAATGGCCGATTCTACTGAGGCCGGGCCATGGGGATGCAGCGTTAAAACTAATCCGGTAGCGGAAGAAACTTTTAGTAGGCCCTTACCCTGATTTTTCCACAGAGTGTACAAAATGCGGCGCTGGCCAGGTTTTAGGCCATCTTGCAAGTAGGGGATGGCCCGATCCATCAGCGTATAAAGCTGATAAAGTTTATATTCTTCAATGACTACATCATCGAGAGGAATTGATTCCAAAGAGTTAAAAATTAAATCATCCATTGCCATTTATATTCTCCGCCGTAAATTTATTTTGCCTTACTCTATCTTATTCTGCTTTATCAATTAATAGATCTTTGCGAGGTGCGGTGTCTTTGCCAAAGCAGACATCCAACATCTCTTTTGCTCGTTGTCTATCGGGCACTGCAATCTTGGTATAAACACCCTTCATTAGCACATGTTTAAAGGCCTCGGGAGACATCTCTCCCAAACCTTTGTTACGTTGAATTTCTTTTATTTTTGCTCCACTCTTTTTTAAATTTTCTAACTCGGCAGGAGATTCGACATAGATTTTTCCACTGTCAGTTGCCACCTCAAACAGCGGGGCCTTGGCCAATTGAATCATGCCGCGCTCAAAAAGTTCAGGCCAGAAGGTGAAGAAAAAATTAGTAAGAAGTGTGTTGATATGTCCACCATCCACATCTGAGTCGGAAAGATATACTATTTGGGAAAAACGCAAGTTTTCAAAATCTACTGGTTGTCCCAGTGTTAGGCCGATGGCCGCCATAATATCAGAGAACTCTTGATTGTTTAAAATATCGTTGATGGATGCTTGCGCCACATTCATGGGTTTTCCCTTGAGTGCAATTCCTCCCTGATATAACTTGTTGCGTGCTGACCGCAATCCGCCAATGGCCGAATCTCCTTCGCAAATAAATAAGGTACATTTGGTGCGATCACGTCTTTCGTTAGCGTCTAGTAATTTTTCTATGCGTTTTCGCTTTTGTTTTTTTGATATTTTTTCAGCATCTTTAAATTCTTGAAAGCGATGGCGAGATCGTGCTCGATCAAGCACTACATCTAGATATTCTTTGTTTTTGCGAATAAACTTTTCCATGTTGTCGGACATGAATCCATCTATAACTTTTTCCAGCTGGGCATCGCGTACTAATTTTCTTTTAGTCTGTGATTCAAAGCGAGGGTTGGGCATCGTGACCCCAATAATAAAAGTCATGCCGGTTAAAATATCATTATCGGTGATAGAGATTTTTTCTTTCTTTATAGAGCGTTCTAATTTTTCTTTGAGGATATTGATAAAGAGTCTTTTGACTTTATCTTGATGGAAGCCGCCATCAAAAGTTGGACTGGAGTTGGCAAAAGAGATTACTCGCTCACGCGCTTCGCTGGCCTTATCAATAACTACTGAAATACTTAAGTCGATCTTTCCTTTTGCCGTTTTACCCTTTGCTGTGGTGGAATCAAAAACGGCCGTAGTATCACCTATATGGTATGCTGTTTCCCCACCAATGTATTGGGCCAGTTCAAAAAGGCCCTTTTTAAAAAGATATTTTTCCTTATTAAAGTAGAAAGTTAGTCCGGGATTGTTGTAGGCCAGATCGATGATTCGCTTGCGCAATAGATCCTCATCTATAACTACATTTTTGTAGACCTCTCGCGCCAACATTAACTCAACGCGTACGCCGGAGTGTCCAGTAAATGTTTTGGGCTTACTCTTTTTGGTGGTTAGTGCTCCATCTTCGAAAGTGTAGGTTTGTTCTTGCTTAGAATTATAGTGTCTAACGCGCACTTGAAAAAGATCGGAGGTGAGGCAGGTGGCCGCTGCACCTAGGCCGTTTTGGCCTAATGTTCGATGCATAAACCCATCTTCATCCACTTCTTCATCTTTAAATTTAGAGCCGGTTCTAAATTCCGTATAAACAGGAGCAATCATCTTAAGCGGAAAGCCTATGCCATTATCTTCTACTGCCACTGTTTTTTTATCTTCCGATAGAGTGGTGTGAATTTCAGTCACATGTCCGCGGTAAAACTCATCGATGCAATTATCTAAAATTTCTTCAATGGCCTTGGATTTTGCCTGGTGAAATTTGACGGTAGTAAATTCTACTTTATTATCACGATAAAGGTAGGTTTCTAAATCTTCAACATCATTGCTTCCAAATACGAGAGTAATGCGATGGCGACAATGCCATCGCTGATCTTTATGTTCAATGACGGCATCATGTGCTTTTCCCTTTCTCTTTACTGAAACTATTTCTGTCATCTATTTTGTCCTCTGCAATAAATTAAAAATTAAAATTAAAATAAAAACATAAAACATCATCTTACCAAAATTTTTTAGTATAAATTGGATCCGCTCTTTTGTATTCTTTATGATAGTAAAAAAAAATAGTGATTTGAAACAAGAAAATGCACAGTGAGTCATAAATATGAGCGTAAAATACCTTATTGTCATACTGATTCTCTCTGTTATTGAGGTAAAAATTATTGCGGCGGCCAACAATAATGGTGGTGCAGTCACCTTCGAAGAGGCGCCTTTAAACGAAATAACCAAGAGTGAAATTTTAGAAGATAAAACTTTTGTTGAGTCGATAGTTACTAATTTAGAAAAGGATAAGAAAAAAATTCAGACACTGAAATTTCATGCCGCGGGCCTGCATAAAAAAAGTTGTACCTTTGCCTTGCGCAAAATGTCGTTGTATGAAAAACAGAAAGATTATTTGAGTTTTGTTAAAGAATCTACTTATGACGAAAAGAGCGAGCGGATTAATCTTTTGCTTTCTAGTCCCATCCTTCCTTTCAACATGATTTTAGATTTTAAAATTGAGCGGATCACCGAACCTGGCAAATATAATTTTGTTTTTGATAAAGGTTTTTTGAAAGATTTAAAGGGAGAGATTAATGCTAGCGCACATAAAGATCGTTGTTTTTTTTATGTGCGAGCAGATTGGGTTGGGCCCGATACCAACTTCCCCAATAAAGTATTTGAATTTTTTTCTTCAACGTTGGGTAAACTGGGCATAGACAATATGTTTCGAGTATCGACGATTTGGCCATAGTGAACAATATTTTCACTGATTAGTCGATGGTAAATCTACCTTTACTGATTGAGTTTTTGCGCCATACTATCTGATTTATGCAGACTAGATACTAATGTTTAATCTTCCTATCCTTTCAACAATCTACTTGCGGCATTTAAGCACCCACTTCTTAAAACACTTGGGGTTTTTATGCGGTAATAGTTATTATTAATAATTTGAGATAATTCCTTCTGCGTGAATGGATATTGTTCTAGAACATCAAGGGTCTCTTGTGCCGAAATAAAGGGAAAATCAGATCCAAAAACAAATTTTTCTATTCCTACCTTGCGAAGCAACATTACAAATTTTTCTGGGTTAATTGCTGGTGCAGTAATCGCATCAGTGAGAACAATATCTTTATTAAAAAGCATTACCGGAATAGCACTAAGATCTATTAATAAGTTCTTATAAAGCTGAGGGAATTCTTTTATTTCTGTGGCCAATTTTGTGAGGCCATCTTCCCAATCAAAGCTAAGCGCATGGGCCCAGATGGTAGGAACTTCTGGATATTTTTTTACAAAGGCAAACATTTTCTCATAACTTTTTTCCCCAGGAGGCCACCAATTAGTATCAACCAAAATAGGGATGGGCCTTTTTAACTTTATTTGCAATGAATTTATTAACGCATAAATATCATCAAAGAGTACTATAGTATTTTTCTTATCAAAGTCCTCTCCATAAACTCCACTGGCCGTTGGATGAATTTTAAGACCCTCCATATTTAGATCTTTCATACACCTAACTATTTCTCCAAGCGCCCAATCTGGCCTCATCGGCACTCCACAGAAGGGAATGACTTTTCCAGGATAACGGTTGGCCTCATTAGCAACGAAATTATTCTCATGCATCATCTTTTCTTTTGAGTTATTAAATCGATATCCCGAACTTAATGCCACCACTCGTTTGATGGGGGTATTTTGCATATGTTCAAAGACAACTTCGGTATTGATCGGTCGGTGCTCTAAAAGATCTTCCGAGTCCAAGGCTTGCCAATTTTCGGGACTCATGTAATGCACATGATTATCGATCGCAACATAATCGTTATTTGCCGAACTTCTTTCTTGACCCAACAATTTGCAATCGAGACAAAAAGAAATAATCAAAGAGAAAAAAACTAATTTGGATATAATTACTGATGGTCTCATACACTTAGTATCGCACGGAATAGGAGAAAAGCATAATATCCCTCTATTATTTACAAAGCTTGCTGTTTAAAAGTTATTCGATTTTAATCAAGAAGGTGCGTGCCAAAAACTTGCGCTAGTATCAACATGAATTTAAAAAAATAACTATATGGCGATATCATAACTTCTATAT
>MEQL01000057.1:0-74389 GCA_001770205.1 Bdellovibrionales bacterium RIFOXYD12_FULL_39_22 | reverse complement strand
GGGGGGGGGGATTAATTGCAAGTATTATTTTTTTCATAAAAATCAAAATCCAAAAAACTATAACGGATAAGAAATAGATCGTCTAAAGTTTAAACAGTTTCTGTAAATTTGCCATGGATCTTATACTTCTTTTCCCCCCAATTATGGCCGGTGCTATCTTTTGAGTATGAGTAAAATTATAGGAGGAAATATGCGTTATCTGTTAGTCACAATGTTAACAATCTTTATATCAACCACGGTATTTGCTGAGATGAAAATAAAAACAATGGCCGGAGAATTTGATATCAACCTGCGTTTTAAGTCATTTATCGACGAGTCTGGAAAACCAGAGATCAACCAGTCAAATATTTCAATGTCCTATATGACTCCGTTTACAAAAATGAGACTTACTAGAATTTTAAAGGATGCCGGACTTCCTGCCCTCTATACTGAAAACATTCTATTTGTCGCAGAGTTGAGTTTAAAATTTTCAATGGCGCCATTTTTACTTGAAGATAAAGTTAAAGAAGATTTACATGACGCGGTTGATGAAAAAGTACAAGCAAAAGTTGAAAAAGGTGTTAATGCCGCCTTGGCGGGTAATCTATATTTCCCAATGATGCCAACACAAATGCAAGAGAGCATGCGTGCTAAACTAATCAGCGACACGATTAAGAGTATGAATACTGTTATCGAGGCACAAAAAAACAAACTTGATGATAGGGTTGATGAAATTAAAGATGAAACAGCTTATCAGGAAATTGCAGTAGTTTTTGGTAAAGTAATTGAAGGTGTTATTGGTAAAGTTCGAGGAAAAATTACTGGTGAGAAAAATGATGATAAAGCAATCGTATATTTCAAGGCCGGAAAATACGTGGTAGAAAATGGGCCGGCCCAGGATGATTCAGGCCTTTCAGAATTAGATTACTATCGTCCAACAAGATCACAAACTCAATTGGCCGGAGGAGCTGCTGCGACAACAGGAGTTACCGTGGGATATGCAGAATCAGTAAACAGGACATCGACTTTTAGAGTAGATGCTACTTTTTTCCATGACAGAGAAGTTTTCTATAATGCCTCGGATTATATTGAACGAGTTGCAAATTTTTCTGATGAAGATTTTGATCGACATGCGGATATAGAAAAACTTGACTCAATGTTGATTCGACTTCTTTTCCAAAAGCGAGACAATTATGATGTCTACGTGTCATTTGGAAAAAAGCGTAACTTTGATAATACAACTGCTGGGGCAGGAGTTGTATTAAGACTTTCGCCACGGAACGAACTATTTATTGACTATGCATTTGGTGAAAATAGCTCATCGCAAAACAGCGCCTCTTTGATTTTAGTGCATAAGTTAAAAAAATATCCTTCAATTGCACTACATGCTGGATCGACATACGCAAATAATCTTGTAAAAAGTAACGGGGAAGAATTAGAGTCAAGAGTAGAAGCGATCGCAGGAATCTCATATACTCAATTTGATGATGGGATGGCTGACTTTTTCAATAAGGTTTTTGGCACTGATATCTTTACCACTTACGGAAAATGCTCTCTCAATCTTGAAGCAATTTATCGTGAGGATACTCAGCAGAGTGGAAATGTGATTTACGAGAATATCGGCTTTGCTGGTGCGGTAATCAACTGGTAAAATAACTGAGTAGTCAGCAAATAGGAGCCTTTTTGCTGACTAATTTTTCTTTTGGCCACTCAGAATTATGTCTCCAATCAAAGCACCTAATTCGTTTCTAAAAAATAGTGATGCTTTTCGATGTTGTGCAACCGACTTAATGACTCTTTCCGTGTGGGTATTATCAACAAATGCGCCAGGCACACTTAAAAACTTGAATAATCCAACATTATGCTCGATAAAATAAGAAACCGCTTTCCCAAGATTAGAGTTTGGCCCAACTTTTCTGGTGGCAAATATCGACTGACACCAACGCAACATGGCCCGCAGCAGTGGCCCGCTGCGCTTTTGATGATATATCATCCTATCTTGATCATTAAGCTTGTTTGCCCTTACTTCAGCTTCAAATTTATACACTCTAGCAACGATAGCGATAACTTGATAACACTTTTTCTCTTCGTAAGTAAGAGTACGCTCTGGTATCTTGCGGTCAACCAAATTAACAAAATTTCTGCGTGCGTGAATCAAGCACAACGATGTCTCGGCCGGAATATCGCTGCTCCCAGATCGACGACTTTCTAACCGCGTGCTGTCAGATGGCGGCGTAGCAAGGGTAGAAATATTAGGCCGCTTCAAGGTGTATTTTCATTTTAATACCAGATCTTTTGAACTGATCTTGTAGAGCAAGTTCCACAAACGTAACTTCAGAGTAGCCTAAAATTTTAGCAAATTTTTTGGCCCGCTCCGGACTGACCGACTTAACACCTTTTTCAATTTGAGAAAGATGGGCCTGAGAGATACCAAGTTTTTTGGCAAAGGTAACTTGCGATATGGAATCCGACAGGCGGATGGATTCAATGGTGCTCCCGAACGTCATCGGAGGGCCAATCGTCTTATCCAGAAATTTCATAGCATCGCTTTTTTTATTAGTAGTCATGTTTATTTACCTCCTCGACATACACAAATTCCACAACACCATCGTCTCTTATTGTGTAGATCGCCCTATATGCGTTATTTAATCTAATTGAGCGCTGATTTTTTCTATGGCCTTTAAGAGGTTCATCATGAAAGTCAGGTATTTTTTGAACCTCACTAAGTCCTAATTTCTCAACATCATTGACCCACAACCGTAGCTTCTGTTGGATGTAAGACGGAAGCTTTATGATATCTTTTTCTGCTTTCTTAGAAATTTCAACGATGTTGACCGTGGCTTAATATAACCCAATAGGTTATAATTGTCAAGCGCTGACGTATTTTTGAAAAAATCATCCTTACAAATCATAGCAAATATTACATGTCAGATAATATTAATCAGAGCAATACATAGTTTGCTTTTTTGATTCGGGTGTGCTATTTTACTTTGATGAAAAAAAAGGATGCGCGTTCACAAGATCAGGCCACTCAAGCAACTATTCGACAAAAAGCTGTTCGTGCCATCATTAATGGCGCAACTCAAGTTGAAGCTGCCAAAACATTTGAAGTCACTCGTCAGGCAGTTGGTAAATGGTGGGCTGCCTATAAGCAAGGTGGATTTCCTGCCATTGAAAAAAAATCGCGAAGGCCAAAATCCGTTGATTCCAACAGCGGCTTACTGGGGTGGCAATGTGCCAGTATCGTGCGAACCATTAAAGCAAAAACTCCTGATCAGCTAATGTTTCCATTTATGCTGTGGACTCGTGAATCTGTTGCTGATTTGATTGAAAAGCGTTTTGGCATTAAATTGTCGAGGTGGACAGTTGGACGCCTATTAAAGAAGTTGGGAATGTCTCCGCAAAAACCAGTGAAACGGGCCTATGAACAGCAGCCAGAGAGAGTGAAACATTGGCTTGAAACAGAATATCCAAAAATTTCTCGGAGGGCCACAAAAGAAAGAGCAGAAATACATTGGGGCGATGAAATGGGAGTACGGTCTGATGATCAAGCTGGAAGAGCGTATGGCAAAATTGGCCAGACCCCAGTTGTGAGGGTGGCCGGCATTCGTTTTTCGTGTAATATGATATCTACCGTCACCAATCGAGGCTCTTTGCGATTTATGGTTTTCGATGGGAAGTTCAGTGCCGATGTTTTGTTAAAATTCTTAAAACGCCTGTTGCGAACGGTAAAAAGAAAAATATTTTTAATTCTTGACGGACATCCTGTTCACAAGTCAAAAAAAGTTGATCACTGGCTTGCTAACAATGTGAAAAAAATTGAAATGTTCTTATTGCCGGCCTACAGTCCAGAGTTAAATCCAGACGAATTACTCAATCAAGATGTGAAAACAAATGCAATTAGAAAAAAAAGAGCGGCCAACAAAACAGGATTAAAGAAAAATTTAACTGGATATCTGCGGAAGAGGCAAAAACAACCCAAGGTTGTGATGAGTTATTTTTGCAATAAAAATGTCCGTTATGCAGCATAGAAATGCAAACTATGTCACGCTCTCCGTAATAATAATTCCTTTAAAACTTTTTTAAGAAGTTTTTGGTTAAAGCAATGGTGGGTTCTTGCGGGGGTTGCCATTGCTTTTTTAGTATGCACTATTCATCATAAATGGCCCACTTTTTTCTTTGCGGCCTGCTATAAAAAAATGCATCAAATTTTGAGATTATTCAGAGGAGAGGATTAAATTAGGTTAGCTTGTGGTGAAAAATGCAGGGGAACAGATCCTTTCAAAATCATTTTCCAAGCTTGACTCTCAACATTTTTGTGATCAAATGGAGTTCGCCCCACAAGCTGTTTCAGGAGCGAAATTTATGTTTAGAAATCATTCGTAGAGCACAGATGGTATGGAAACTCTACTCTGTTTTTAATATCACTGAGGAGTAATTCACTTTTGTCCAAAGTGCATCCCCTGCTTTTTAAAGGTCTCCTTTCGAAAAAGCGGGTTATAGCTCCAATAAATAATTGCTCGCTCCAATGATCTCATATTGGTTTTTGGAGCGAGAAATCTTTTGAATATTGCGCCAAAGCTATTCCATCTTTTTCGTATTTCAAAAACATGTTCAGTTAGTTGATCGGCCGTCATATTTTGTGGTCGGAAGGCAGCATAGTTAAAGCGGTATTCAGGATGAAGCCACCACTTACCATCATAGAGAAGCCTTTTTTCTTCCTCAAGTCGCTTGTATAGAGGAGTTCCTGGATATGGCATCAAAATATTATAGGCGGCGAAGGTGAATTTTGCTCTAATTGCAAAATCATATGTCTTATAAATATCTTCGATCTGTTCCCAATCATGCCCCAATGTAAATGCCGCCCAAGTTTGCAACCCAAGATTTTCAAGTTTGGTGATTTGTGTTTGATAACCATCAAAGTTTCCAATGTTGGGAGATTTTTTCATCTCCTTAAGTGCCTGCGGATTGATCGACTCGAAGCCAATTACATTTCCAAGTAGACCGCTTTTTTTCATAAGATCCATTAGCTCGGGGTCATCTAACATATCCAATGATCCTTGAGAAACCCAGCGGCGCTTTAGCGGAGTAATTGCTTTGAAAAGTTCCTTGGCAGATGGTTTGTGAGCAACGATGTTATCATCAACAAAAAATAAAATTTTTCGGCCTTGTGTTTTAATCTCATTAACCACTTCTTCTAGAGGGCGCCGAAAATTTTTTTGATTAAAAAAAGCGCTTATTGCACAAAAGTTACAGGCAAATTCACATCCCCTCCCGTACTGGAGTAGTGTAATGGGGAGATACCCCTTATTTTTGAACAAGTCTCTGCGAGGCAAAACTCCCAACGGTTGACCAATTCCAGGCCAGGATTTATAGATAGGTTTAATTTTTTTATAATTCTTAAGATCTGAACATACTTCGTTCCAGAGCCCTTCGGCATCTCCAACCATAATTGAGTCGCAATAATTTTTAACTTCCTCTGGTATGAGGGTAGGATGAAATCCCCCCATTATTACTGGAGTACCCCGTGCTCTAAATTCTTTGGCTATCTCATAGGCCCTTCGGGCGGTAAATGTTTCAACTGTTATGGCAACCAAATCAGTTTTTTCGTCATAGGGAATTTCTTCCATCCGATCATCAAAAAGAACCACATCAAATTCTGGAGGGGTGAGGGCCGCGATAACTCCCAGTTGTAACGGTTCCATTCGGCCCTCATCAACGTAGAGGGAGTGCTCCATTCTTCCAATATTGGGTTTAATGAGTGTTATTTTCAATGATTGTCCTTATTTGTTTGACTCCCAACAAAGCACCTTGCTTCTTTTTGACTTCAATCTTGGTGATGATGTTGGCCAAAAGATAAACATAAACGTTCGTTAGTGATCTGAAGTGAGCTGGATTTAATAACCGTAATAAAATAGATGAAATGGTATTAAACTTTTGACGTGCAAGAAAACATTGATTCTTAAACTCGCGTGCGGACATCTTTTTAGGCCAAAAAAAGGCGTCTCCATATGAATAATTATCACTTAACCACCATGGATCTTCGATTAACCTATTCTCCTGTTGCAACCTTTTATATAGGGATGTTCCTGGCGTTGGTGCCAGTGGGTTAAAGTGGGCCAAAAAAAGTTTGTTCTTCTTTGCAAAACGGATCGTTTCGTGAATGGTTGATTGATCGTCCTCATCATAACCGATGACGAAAGTCCCCAATACCATTATTCCAAAGGAGGAAAATTTTTTAAGTGCTTCGGGATAAGGGCCATATTTTAAATTCCACCCCTTCTTCATTTGCTTTAGATTATTTGAATTAAGAGTTTCAAGTCCAACAATGCAAGCAAAACAGCCACTCCTTCTCATTAGCTCCAACAGTTCTGGATCATTTGTGACATCAATGCTTATCTGGCCTGCCCACTTTATTTTGAGCGGGATCAGTTCCTTCATAAGTTTCTTTGCGCTGACAACGTCGGATAGGAAATTATCATCAACAAAGAAAAAAATTTTTTTATTGGTTGTTCGTATTTCGGAGATAACATCTGGAATTGGCCGCTGTCTTATAGTTGTTCCATAAAATGCATGTATTGAGCAGAAGTCGCAGGCAAATCTGCAACCTCTGTTAAATTGTAAAAGGGTCAGGCCAATATATTTTTTTTTAGCAAAAATTGAACGGTCAGGTATTATCCCGGAAATGGAAGGATAATTAATTTGGCGATATATTGGTAATAGCGAGTTGTTTTTTAAATCAGCAAGTATTTTGGGCCAGATCTCTTCAGCATCTCCACAAACGATGCTATCACAAAATTTTATTGCCTCATCAGGCATGAAAGTTGGGTGAAAACCACCCATGATAACTTTAATATTTTTGCTACGAAAAATTGAGGAAATTTCGTATGCTCTTTTGGCCGTGAATGTTTCAACGGTGATTGCCACAAGATCGGTGGGATCATCATATGGTATCTCTTCAAGTCGATCATCAAAAAAAATACACTCAATATCTTTTGGTGTGAGCGCTTTTAATATGGCAAACACCAACGGTTCCATTGCATCCTTGGCGCGAAAGCTACTCATATTTGGTTTTATGAAAGTTATTTTCATGAGGTATAACCACTTGTAGAGCTAAGAGAACTATAGTAGTTGGCAGATTCGAATAAGTTTTCTCGATATAGTTCCTTAACATAAATCTTATAAGCAAGATTTCCCACAAATGTTATCGGAAATGACATGGCCGGGCGAAAAGTTCTCCTGGCAATTGAAGATATCTTAAATGTCTCCCGATATGCCCATTTGAATCCGGAATATAATTCCTCTGGTTGTAAAATTTTTGGGCGAAAAACTACATGTTGAGTGTCATATAGACTAAAATCTTTAGTAAGAATTCTGTTTTCTGCCTCCAGCCGATTGTAGAGTGAGGTTCCCGGATATGGAGTGTAGATTGAAAAACGTGGGATATCAATTTTTAAACGATTAACTTGTTCTACAGTTTCTTCGAAAATACTTTTTGTGTCATGGTCAAATCCAAAAACAAAACATCCCTGTATGGCAATCCCATGATCGTGAAATACCCTCATTCCTTCAGCGTAGCTGTTAACCTTATTGAATCCCTTGGCAATTTTCTGCAGGGCAATTTGGGAGACCGATTCCAATCCGATTAACAGGTATTGGCATCCACTCTGTTGTAACAGGGACATCATCTCTTTGTCCTTGTAGATTATAAAAGTAGACAGTCCTCCCCACTTCTTTTTGAGGGGAATAAGCGCGCGTAAAAGCTGTTTGGTCCAAACAGGATCTTCAACCAGGCTTACATCATTGAACGCAAATCGCTTACCCCTTAAGGTCTTTATCTCTGCAACAACATCTTCAATCGGCCGCTTATAATAGCCCTTTATGTAAACGGGAACTGTACAAAAGTCGCAATGGTTGGTGCATCCCCGGGTTGCCATAATGGTATTAGGCATGGCATATCGTGAATTGTCCTGTAAATCCCTACGAGCAAGAGGAAGATTGATAATACTATCCTCTGCGGGAGATTGATAGCGTGGTTTCAATTTATGATTTTTAAAATCAAAAAGCAGTTCCGGCCAGCTGGTCTCTGCAAAACCAACAACAATACTATCTGCATGTTTTTGTGCCTCATTGGGAAAAATTGTGACATGTACTCCACCCAAAACAACTATTTTCCCTCGGCGTTTAAATTCATCCGCAATCTCAAAGGCCCTTGACGATGTACCGGTCAGTGCACTAATCCCAACCAAATCAACATCATTAAAATTATCAAAATTTAATTTCTGGACACTCTCGTCGATAATAGAAATATTGGCATCCAGTTCTGGGGGAGTGAGCGCTGCCAGTTGAGTCATTGTAAGTGGGGCCTCCCGAAAAGACATGACAAAATCTCCGATTTTCAGTGAACGTATTTTTCCACTTGGCATTACCAATAATATTTTCATGCGATAGGCCCACCCATTCCCATTGGCAAACCCTGTCTTTTTTTTGCGTCTTTACGTGAGAGAGCGCTGATTGCGATGAAAAAAAAAGGCTGAAGCAATCCACGAAAGTTTGTTCTATTGAAAAGACGTTTTAAAATTGATCCCCATGAGTAGAATTTATTGCGATATGAAAAGCAGAGATCGCGCAACTCTTCATGAGAAAAGTTTTTTGGATGGTAACTAACATCGCCAAAGTGGTAGTCATGGTTTAGCCAATATTTTTCATCACGAAGGCGTCCCTCATTTTTTAGTCGTGTGTATAGATCGGTTCCGGGGAAGGGGACAAGGTGGTTAAATGCCGTAATGAACATACGATGCCTAAGTGCAAATTCAAAGACTTTGTCAAAATCCTCTCGAGTGTCATTATCATTACCGAAAACAAACGTGGCATAGATGCGAATTCCTGCGTCATATAATTTCATGATTGATTTATCTCGATCGTATTGCAGATTGATGTTTTTGTTCATGGAAGATAGTGTTGCATCGTTGAGAGATTCAAAACCAATAAGAACACCAACACAGCCACTCTGTTTCATAAGATCCAGCATTTCCGGATCATCTGACATATTTATGCTTCCCTGGGTGAACCATTGAATTTTTAGTGGAATGAGCGCGCGAAATAACTCCTTTGCATGTTGAGGATTGGCAACAATATTATCATCTACAAAAAAATAGAAGCGATATTTTAGAGCGGAAATTTCCTTGATGACGCCTTCAATTTGTCGATAGCGATATGACTTCTTATAAAATTTCTGAATGGTGCAAAAATCACAATTAAAGGCACAACCCCGCCCTGTCTCAATCAGCCCAAGGTTTAAATACTTTTTTCCCTTGAATATTGAGCGATCGGGAACAACATCATATAACTCTGGCCTTGTGGCGCGGTAAGTTTTTTTCAAATCCCTGAGCTTGAGATCAGTTAGTACCTGCTGCCACATTCCTTCGGCCTCACCAATGAAAACAGAGTCTGCGTATTGGGCAACTTCATCAGGGACTAGAGTTGGATGGAACCCTCCCATGATTACAGGAATGCCTCGTTTTCGAAATTCGTAAGAAATTTCATATGAGCGCCTGGCAGTATATGTCTCTACCGTTATTGCCACCAGGTCGGTTTTTGTTTCAAAATTTATTTCATCCATTCTATCATCGAAAAATTCTCTCTCTACTGCTGGTGGCGTGAGTGCCGCCAATGTGGCAATCGGTAGCGGTTCCATTTGCCAAGTCCTTAAATAGCTTGGGGTATCTGCCTTTCTTCCAATTGATGGCATAATAAAAGTAATTTTCATATTTGATTCCTTACCAAAAGCGGGTCAATGACGTCTGCCAGGCATGTGGGTACCAAATTACCGTTGCGCACAGTAATGTCTGGGCAGTTTTTGCATATTTCAAACTCGTTTTCGCCAATTTGATTTGGAGGATATTGAAAAGTATATGTTTGAAAACGAATGTTTCTATATTTTAATGCAAGAGCAAAGATCTTGATGGTTTTATAGATTGTTGATAGCGAACAAGAAAATAGTGCATGGACAGAGAGTGTAAAAATAATCTGTACAGTGGTTGAGGGATCATCGAAACCAAATCTCCCTTTAAGTTTTCTTTGCAAGAAAAGCAGCACTTCAAATACCTGTGGAATCCGGGGGGTTAGATAAAGTTTTTCAACACCACTCCTATTCTTGTCGACAATTGATAAAACATAAAAATTCCAACGAGCACTATTTTGATTGTGGCTCGAGGGTATATAAAATAGTGGGGTGGCGTTTTCCACTCTCTTCATATAATTCACGGTATCATGCGGTCCGATTGATAAGTCGGACCGCTTATATTTGTCACTGATTTTCTCATTATAATTTACAAGCTGAGAGTATCCCATAACAAGTAAAAATTTTACGGTAGGGTTGTTTTGGCAAAACAGGAGTACTTCCTTCAATTCTTCCAAGCTGTCCTGGTAAACGGTAACCGTGAAACCAATTTCCTGTTTTGCCTCTAGACAAAGTTGCAAATAGTGGGCCCGGAGTGAATTTAATTTTTTTTCCGAGGTTGGATATGTAACATCCGGACGTCCATGTTGATGTCCATCAATGTGAAAGACTAGACGGGAGAGACCGGCCGTCCGCAATTTTTTAAGAATCTCGGGTGTAACCAAGGTTCCGTTTGTTAATATTATTGATCTGATATTTTTGCTGTTAATGTAGGCCACTGCCTCGAAGATGTGTTCGTATAATAGAGGTTCTCCTCCAGCAAGGGAAATTGCCGCCAGATTTCTTTTTGCAAATAACAGATCAATTTCTGTTTTTATTTCATCAAGAGACTTTGAGTAATTAAACTTGTCCTTGCAACAACCAAAGCAGTTGATGTTACAAAGTTGATTAACCTCAACTACACCGTGAGGAACATCTCGTCCACCCCACGGCATTTCTACTGTTTTAAAATTCATTGCGAACACACTCTTTCGTTTTCAAAATTTTATTAATTAGCTACACTTAGTTATGCTACATAAATTAGAAAACTTATTCTTGAAATTGTACCAATTTTCCAGGAACTATCCTAGATTAAATTTGGCCATATTCTTGACCATTTTTATTGCCTTATCTTCTCAGATGAGCAAGTTGCAAACACATATTACAACGAAGAATTTAATTGAGAGGGATTCTATTGGCCATAAGAGGTTGGTGGATCTTGAAAAGGATTTCTATGTAAGAAACTCCCTTTTTCTACTTTTGCAAGGAGATGTTGATCAATCTACAGTGGTTTGTTTGGTAAACACATGGATCCAAAATGAGAGTTTTTATAATTCGGAGATTGAATCAGTCTATAGTCCATTTCTTTTCCGGACGGTTGAAAGCACAGAGAAAACACTCCGTTATCCATATCTTCTCAAGCTTAGTTGCGATGGACATGATGAAAAAGTTGATTATAGTGCGGTCAATAAAACACCCTGGTTTAATTCTTATGTTCCGGTTGAGGGAGATGTTAACAATATTGGATATGAAATTCTGTTTAGAAAAACACCTGGTGGGAGCAAATATGGAGAGGTTGATCCAAAAAAGATTGGAGATTTCAAGATGGCCTGGGAAGACTTCCGTGATAAGAATTTGCCTCAAATGAAATCATATTTTCTTGGAAGTATGGGTATGTTGTATTTTTCATTTGAGGGTATCGGAAATACCGGCCGTTTAAATCTAATTTTTCTCATAGCGATTGTTTTTTTGTTTCGCATTTTCTGGGGTACTTTTAGAAGCGGGATCATCTTTGTATTATCTCTTGTATTTATGGGTGGGATATTGTTTGGAACTATGGGCCTTACGCACACGCCAGTAGATATTTTGAATACAGGTATATTTCTGATGGTGGCGGTATCTTCTCTTGAGGATTTTGTATTCATTTCAGCGGAAAAAATAAAAACCAACGAGCAGAGTGATGTTATTTTTCGCAGGACAATTCTGCCATGCTTTTTTACTTCTCTAACGACAATAATAGGTTTTGGTTCACTTTATTTTACTGATCTGACCATAATTCGACGATTTGGTATTTTTGCGGCCTACGGTTCTTTGCTTGAATGGGTCATGACATTTTTCCTGTTGCCATCATTGGTAACCATGTTTCCGTTTTTTGAAAATTGGACAGATTCAAAACGAGGGATTTTCTCAAAGTACATGGACAGATTCATTAAATTAAATTTTCCGAGGTATCTCCTAATTCCGGCATTGTTTTTGTTTTTTACTGGGGGATATGCGCTACTGTTTCCAGTTATTAACGATGCACCATTTGATATCTACACAAAGGATCATAATTTTAAAGTGGGTATAGATGAGTTGAAAAAAAGCCGGGGGTGGGAGGCAAATTTTGATATTGTATTCAGAGATTATAAAGATAGAAAGTTTAATGTTTCAGTATTGGATGTAATTCGGCAAGATGATAGTGTAGAGCTAATTCAGGACCCATATAGTTTAGATGAATATTATACAAGCGGGTTAGGGCAACTGCGAAAAGATCTGGTAAGGCGTGAATATGAAGGATCCAAGGAGTATGAAAGATTTGTTTCAAAAGATGGCAAGGCACGCGCAATTGTATATATTCGAAAAAATCAACTGTCGACAATTGATCCTTTGATAGCAAAAATTGCATCCTTATGTGAGGGGGAAGAAAGATGTTTTTCTACCGGAGAGGTGGTTGCCTATAGTGAATTTTCAAAAAATGTTCCTAAGGTATTGATTGAAAGCTTCGGGATAAGCATTATTTGTGTAATTATTATAATCTGGCTTTTGGCGCAGCTGAAGAGGACAAAAAATATTTTCGCCTTGATTATAACTTCCATTTGGGGCCCATTTGCCATCCTGAGCGTGATTGGCATGACCCACACTCCAGTTAACTTCGTCACTTGCATTTTTGCAGGAGTTATTATTGGCCTTACCGGGGACAATGCAATTCAATACATATTTTCCTCAGAAAATGGCCTTGCAGAGGGTATTCAGTATCGTGCCACTGGATCAATTCAAATTTTTCTTATCATGGCGTTATCTTCGCTGATTTTTCAATTTGCTTACTTTCAGTTTTCTAAAGATCTTGGCATTTTTTTAGTTGCGGGAATGTTTCTCTCTTTAGTGGGGGATCTTTGGATGTTAAAGGCCTTAATCAATTGGAATTATCAAGGCCGAAAATAGTTTTCCAGTGATGCCCGGAGTCAATAACTTTGAACTTTATATCGCCAGGCCGTTGTCCCTTAGCGGACATGCAGTGAACCTCATAGGAACGAAGAGCATCTTTTACAAGGCAAATTTCAATTGTTCCTAGCTGGCCAAGTTTTTGGCAAAGTGCATAGTGATGATTTTTTCTAAGCTCTTCGTCCATTGCGAAGGCCATCTGTGTTACATTGTCTGATCTTAAAATGCCCTCTACAAAAAGAGCATAATGGGGTTTGGGCCTCAATACAGGTGCCATCATTTTGAAGGTACATTGAGTGAAGAAAATATTGCCAATCTGATCAAGAATTTTGTCAACGAAAACGGCATTTAATTTTTCACCAAAAAGATCAACTGTTTCGTCTGCCCGGCCAATAAATTTCATCATGGGGACGTCTTTAACTTTTCCAGATATCAACACAACATCGTTGGTTTTGTAGCGATAAAGTCCAGCAGAGGTCGTGATGACGGGAATATACTGCTTTCCAGCAATGAGCTCATGGTGACGAAATATGGTGCCGCGATCTTCTTCGGAAATAAATTCATAAAAGTGCGAGTTGATGGCCAGCAGAGGATCTCTGCATGAAAAAAGGGGGATGGACACAACCCCCTCTGTCATGAGAAGTCCCTTCCCTTGAAAAATTACGTTGGGAAAATATTCCCTGATGGTGGAAATCAAATTGCGAGCATGGCCATCTCCCCAGGATGAAATGAATTTAAGGTTTGGCCAAATCGTTTGATATGAGATTGGGCCAGGCCTATTTAATTCCATTGTGATGAGATTTTTTCGTGCCTTGGATAATATTCTTTTCTGTATTCCTTGGAATATTGATGAACGATTGAGATCAATAAACTCTAAAAGAATAATCAAAAAACTTGGGTTCCAGACGGAGATTAAGCCTAGATTCTCATCACAGAGAAGATCAAGTGCCGTATGGTGGCGAAAGTCTTCTGCGCGCATCTTTGCAACGTTGGGATTAACAGACATTATCTGTTTCAAAAAAATTCTTTCAATCCATGAAAAATATTCTGTTTCATCACTGAGACCGACGGGAAGATTGCCCTCCGTAAATTCATGCTCCCCTAAGCGCGGGGAAATTGACCAATACGAGGAGGTGGATTTAATGGCCGGAATGTTTTTCATAATATCATAGAGCCAGACAGAGGTTGCGCGTTGCATTTCTGCCAGGAATTCTTTGGTAAATGGAATGTACTTGCTGGGAGAGCTTGTTCCGGAAGTTTTCTCAAACATATGAATATGGTTGCTGGTCAGAGTGTTTTGTTCTCCTCGTTTTTCCCGGTCAATATATTGTAAGAGATCCTCATATTGGCAGATCGGAACATTTTTTTTAAATGTTTTGTGGCAATCTATTTTGTAGAAGGAAAATTTCTTTCCATAAAAAGAGTTTTTGTTTTTATCAATAATGTTCTTTAAGATGGTGTCTTGTGTTTTTATTGATGACGACATGGCATCTAAAAATGAGTTGTAACTTTTTCTTAAAGTTTTTTTGTAAAGTGAATTTATCAGGAAAAGCTTAATGTTTTTTATAATGGCCTCGCGGGATAAGAATAGATCGGTTTTGTCGTTTTAAAAAGTCTTTTCTAATGCACACCACTTGTACTACTATTTACCACCTATGAGTGATGTTTTGTTGAGAAAGATTAAGGTTTCAAAGTTATCTGATGAGCAGATCAGCGAAATGTTCTCTCTCTTTCACCTATACTATGATGACATATCGCCAGATCTATTTTTTAATGATTTAAAAGAAAAAAGTCATGTGTTGATGATTTATCATGAACGAAGAGTTGTGGGATTTAGCACCATGCTGAGAAAAAAATTTTCCACACCAAATATTTCTATTACCTCGCTTTTCACTGGAGATACTGTTGTTCGTAAGGATTTTTGGGGTAGTAAGGCATTACAGCGAGCTTTCTTTTGGTATATCTTAGAGACCAAGCTTATCTACTTCTGGAGACCGATGTACTGGTTTTTAATCAGCAAAGGATATAAAACATATCTTATGATGGTAACCAACTTTAATGAATCCTACCCAAGAAGAGAGAGACAGACGCCTGATGATGTAAAGGAGTTGCAGGATCGCTATTATCTGGATCGCTATGGTTGTTTTTATAATAAAAATTTGGATATAATCGACTTTAAAGCATCAAAGGGTTCTGTTAAAGCAGATTTTCATGATCTATCTGAAAGAATGAAAATTAACCCGGATGTTTTATATTTTTTACAGAGAAATCCCCGCTTCGCAGATGGTGTAGAACTTGCCTGTATCTGCAAAATTAGCTTTATGGATTTTTTCTTCCACCTGCAAAAATATTTTCTTAAATTTTTTAAATAGTTTTGTTAGCAGATTACATGGAAGCAACTTCGACAGTGGGGATTAGATCCTTTTGTAATGCCAAGTAATCATTTTCATGTTGTCTGGAATGAACAACATAAAGGCGACTTTTTAAATCAAAATGTGGGTAGTGCTTAAAGGTTTTTAGCAACGGATCGCGTTCATGTAGAGCAATCATTAAAAGTGGAGCTGGGAGGATCTTGTTGTGATCTTGCCAGATGGCATGCAACAGCGTCTCCAGTGCTGAGTCATTATCAACTACTGCCAATGATGTTAGAAAGCGATAGTCAATAATCTCATTTTCAGAGGGAAAGCGAGGGTATCTTGAAAAAGAGGAGGCAATGTTTACTGCAGTGGTAAATATTTTAAAAAATGAAGAATATTGTCGTACATACCAGCGACGAAAACTATGCTGAGACCAGACTCCGCCCATGGCAACTAAGTTTTTTCCTCTCCATATCAAGTAGAAAGAAGAGATATCAAGATCGCGCAAAAGACCGGTCGTTGATAGGAAATCTGATGGAGAGTAGAAACTCATAAATTGACGATTGCGTGATGCCTCTCCAATTAGCTCAATTATTTGCGGAATATTATTAACCGTTGCCTTTGTGACAGAAAAAGCTTGATCATTTTTCCAACTGTTTGCGCCCATTTTAATCATCAGCGTATGCAATCTTCCCCAGTCATTGTATTTGGGGAGATTTGCTCTGTTGGAGGCGATTGTTTTGATGGCGTGATGATTTTCTTCCAGAATGGTTGTTAAGAAGAGAGATGAGTCAAAATTCTTTTGAATTTCCTCGGTAAACTTGTATGCTCTCGCCAAAAGAGTAGATCCCTTAACTTCTGGAATTGAGCGAAGCCCACTCATATATCCAAGATAGCGGGGAGTTTTTTCACCGTTAATAAAACACTCTTTTTGAGAAATCTGTCCCATCCCAACGATTTTTTTGCTTGGCGTGTGTTCACAAATTATAATTGCAGACTTTCCCTCGACCTCCTTGGCACAGAAAACATTTGGGGATAGGTCCATCGCAATCTGCATATTGCCATCGGAAGGGAAGTTCCTAATGAAAGATAGAATAGGCGAATTATCCTGAGGTTCGGCAACTCTAAAATAGTATTCCCCTACTTGTTTGCTTGGATATTTGCTTGGAAAATCATTCATATTTTATACTTTCATGTTAGTGGTGGAAAAAAATAACCAAACTTGTATCTTTATAAGTTATTTACTACAATTCTTATATCATTTGTAGTTCAAGATATTGTCAAATATTACTATTTTTTTTCCGAGGTGACTATTTATGAAAATTAAAACAACTTGGTTATTTGCAATCGTTACATGTTTATTATTGGCAGCTCATGGTTTTGCAGCAGCAACTTCTTATCAGGGGCCCGAGCTTATTAGTACCAACTATCCGTGGATAAAGAAGGAGCAGATGCCGGAACTTATTAAGCAGGCGTTAAGTCGGAAAGCAAGTAGAAAGATTTCTCAGGTCACAGGTCAACCTCCAATGAGTGATGAGTATGTAAAGTTTCAGAAGGCATTCTTGGGTGTGGAAACTCCCAAGACGTTGGCCGATCTTTTGGATAAATTGGATAAAAATTATGACTCATATCCAAAGGATTTAAAATTTATTGCTGCACAGCTTTTGCCTATTAGGGCAATGCGTGGGATTACATGGAGAATGTATGAACTTTTGAAGAAACACACAGTAACACATAGTTATTCCGTTACGTTTGTTAAGGATCTTGCGACAAGGTTGCGAATATTTTTTCCCGAGAACGGTAAAAACACCAAGCATATGGATGCTGCGTTTGCATATGTCACCCAACCATTTATATCAGAGAATGGAGCACTCGTTCCTAGAATAAAAAATGCTAGAGAGTTTCAGAAATATCTAATAGGAGAGCTTTATCCCATGTTGGATACTGCCGCAAACAGGTTGGCCGCAATGTCGTTGGAAGGAGAGGCGGTTGCCTGGGATAATGTGATGGTGTTTGGAACTGAATCATTCGTGGATGATCTGGATAGATATAAATTGATGAGCGAGGCAGATCGTCATGCTGCACTGTATGGTATTCAGCAGGGAATGTTTTTTCTAGCACAGGCCAGTGCTTATGAGTTGGAAGATCTTTTTGAATATATTACTGATCTCGGCATGCTTTATGGTATTGATGGAAGCGCTTTCTTCAAGGTTGATGGAGTAAGTGAGTTTGATCGAGTAAAGGTTGCTAAAAAATATAAAAAACTTTTCGAGCGTCTTCCTAATGGGGCATATTGGATGGAGCGTGCCTATGCCCATCTTATGGAATCTGTCTATCAGCTTCGTTTGACCTGGGATGAGATTAAGGATCGTCCAGCAAATGAGTTTGCTTTTTTAAATCCAGGAAAAATCTCTCCTTGGGAAAGAATTGTTGAAAGCAATCTTAAAACGATAGAGGCAATGGTTCAGGGCCCAACAGAAATAAAAAGCGCAATTACCCAAGAGACTGTTGTTGTAAATCTTCCTGCCTTCTTTACCAAGCCGCCAAAAAATTTGAAAGATCTTATGTCAACAAATTGGGAAAATGGGAAGCAGATGGTATTCACCGATTGGAAGGTAAAACCATCTGACAAACATGGCGTTGAATATCGTAACTATTTCTGGGGCAGGGCAACTTCATGGAACAAAGATGTATATGAAAATTACTTTCCCGGACTGAAAAATGGTGAAGAACTGGCAACAAAACTTAGGATATTCTCTCAGGCATGGAGTGGCACAACTGTTGGCACTCCGTTTAATCAATTGTGGAATTAGACTTTATATCTTTCGGTTAGATCCTTCTCTGATCTAACCGGAAGCCATCCGCTATGGCCGAAGCGAAGATAATTGTATGCTGAAAATGTTCCTATTGGGATGATCATAGTGGCAAAAAGTCCTGCTGTAAAAATTAACCAATATTTTAATGGCGTATAATTGGTCACCAAAAAAAATTCAGTAAGGCGGATTATAATGGAATATACCGCACCAAAAAGTCCAAAATAGGTTGGTGCATATTCCAGTGATATAGTTGCAGGGTCCCTTCCGAGGAAATTAGAGCGATTGTGTATTATGACAAACCCAGTTGCAATCATGTATAGGTCATAGATCCAGTTAATCAGTGCTATTGCCATGCCAGTTAAAAATGCCGAGCGGATAATCTCAAAGAGGTTAAAGGTTGGAATTTTATAAGTACAAAGCCATGAAAGGGTGCTAAGGGCAGATCCGAAAACAAAACCGTGATGAGGACGAAACCCGCCTATTTTAAACTTCGTGTTGAACTCCCAATATTTGGTAATGTTTGTTCCAATTCCAGGGATTACGTATGAAGTTATAATTGGAATGACGAGAACCAGAATTGCCAGATTGTTGTTGCCATTAAAATAATCTAGCCAAAGAAAATATGCAACAGGAACAAAAATAATCGGGCCAATAAATTGATATAGGAAATAGAATTTTTTCATTTCACCCTCTTCAAAATTTTATGTTTGTTTCTAGGTATTTTGGTCGTGATTTACTATATACTTCTGGCGGCATTTTAGCAAAAATACTATGGGGCAATTGGGCCAATGTATCGCTTACTAACCACGACATTGTCGTACCGAACCCAAGCATTTCCGATGGTGTCTTTGGTGACGTAATAGGCCAGGGAGACCATATTAAGTTTTAGAACTTCACTATCTCGCCACTGAAATCCTTCAAAAGGAAGGACTTGAACCTGATTCATGGAATAGGGCCAATTGGCCTGATTCCAGTCATAGGCAGAACTGCCAAAGGGTAAAAATGCACTATGTAACCATTTTCCGTCAGGGAATCCCTCTTTTCTATGCATAATAAATTTGCCATCAACCCAAAGCTTTAGTTCTCCGTTTTTCTCGCTAACAGGATTATTGAGTTTAACCATAATCTCAATACACACCCACTCCTCTCTTTGAAATTTCAAATTATAATCTCCGACGAAGCTGTTTCCGTAATATTCTGGAGTGGAAGCGTTATGGTGCATTCCCATCCAGTAATTATAAAATTCAAGAATGTCATTGCGGAAATCATACTTGTCTAGATTATCATCTGTTCTTAATTCCAGACGAACAGAAAATCGATTGTCGTAAATAGGAGCGTTTGGATCTGAGGGGCAGGCCGGAGTAAAAGAGCCACCAGTAGGTCGAATTCCGGCCCTTCCAGTTCCCCATGGGCAGTTGTGATTTTCACCGGACAGGCCTCCACCGGTATGATGGTGTGATCCTGAAAGGTAACTGGTGTACAGATTGTTTGAGCTGTCTCGTTTTTGTCCTAACACCGGAGCGGCCATTTTTATATAATATCTCAAATATAGTTCATTGTGGTTTTCTTGGCCGATCTGATCAAGTCTTTTTCGCACATCTCCTCCGGTGTTGTCTCCACCAAGTCGGGTCATTTGAATGGATTTTGAATTTGCGCTGTTGGCCGGGCCATCAGCAACGAGACTCATTCCTGCTTTGTTTTTCACGATGGTCCATTTTTCAAGCAGAGTATCTAAGGATCCGTTATCAAAGTTTTCCGCCAAAATTACATCGGGGTCATTTTCTATGCCCGCATCGTGTGGGTATTTAGCGGAGAGGCCTTCAAGTTCACTTCCACTTGGCCCATCACTTTCTGTTCCATCATCTTCTATTTTCGATTTATTGGTATCATCGGTCAGGCCATCTTTAAATTCGCTTTTACATCCAACAAAAATAACTAAAAGAAAAAACAAAATCAGCTTGATTGATTTCATAAAAAACCTCCGCATGTTTCAATGATATTACAAAATCGCGTAGGCCAAATTAATATCTACCAGAGAATTTGAGTACTTTGTAATGTCAGCTGCTTAGGTGTTTGTCTGTATACAGGCCGATAAAGCACCCAAAGAAGAGGTGCCAATAATTTATGCTACTATCTGAATTATTCTATAGTTACAGAGATGGGGTCATGAAACTCTGGATAGCTAATAACGTTATCATATACTCCGTAATAAATTAGATATTTTCCAGGGCCAGGATAAACGAAGCTAAATTGCTGGCCGGCCGGAGTATTTGTCAGCGGTTGATTAAACGGATAGTGAATATATGATCCTGGCCCCCAATCAATTATCGCATGACTATAGTTCGTAGGTGGATTTTCATGGTGTCCACATGCATTATAATCAGGATCAAATGATTGATCAGTAATTGTCACCGTTTGGCCCACGATAGAAAGAGAAATAGAAACTGTCGGTAAAACATTGGTGGTAGTGGTAAAGCTAACCGTAGTGGTGCGGATACCCGATTTAGAAGCATTGGCATCTCTGGCAAATGAAGTAATCGTTTTGCCGGCCGAGGTATCGTTGTAGGTGTGAGTGATGAGTATATTAGGCCCTACATGATCTATGACGCCATCACTTTCCCAATCTATATGGTAAGTATAAGGGGGAACGCCACCGGAGGCACCTTCGTGAAGGATAACATCTCCACAACTATTTCCGGCCGTATAGTAAAGTGATTGGGTGACAGTTTGAGGGAGGCCCCAGGCATGTGTCTTGCTGATTAGATTTGTGTGGCAAGAAATATTGGAACAACTTCCGCCGCCTGGATCATAGCTATAGGTGAATGTAACAGGGTAGGCCGTATTGCTATTTTGGTGAAAAGTTACGTTGGTATTAGGAACAACATCATATTTTCGATTAACGTGATTTGCTTTATTGGTAATTGTTTTACCATCGGTAGTAGTTGTGTAATGACAAATATGGCATGGGTTAGGATCACTGTTAGGAGTATGGGGGTTAGAGAATAGTCCGAGGTGACGAGCGTGAGAATTGGCCTTTGGCGATCTGTTAGGATAGGAGGGGCCATAGTCGTGACAAGAGGTACAACTTGTTTTGCCGTCCCAAGTGGGAGATGTTTGATTCGGCCCGGTATAGACAGAGGGATTGAGATAGCTTTTAGCAACGGCCACGCCACTGCTGTGACAGTATAAATTTCCACAAGTAGTAGCAGTTCCCGATCCGATAGTTGTGCCGTTAGTTCCTTGGTAGCTATAAGGAGAATTAAGTTTTTGGCCATTGTAAATGCTGCCTGCTCCAGAAAAACCAAAGAGATCAAAACCCATTTGAAGACGATAGTCCTCTATGATCGGACTTTGTGGCATGCCACCGTGGTGACAAGCAGAGCAAGGGTAACCGTATAGGCGTGCGTGAAGATTATGAGCACCGGCGCTAGATGCCCCGGTAGTGGTGGGAATTGCCACTAGGCCAGTACTGCTTCCTCTAGTTGCCAGAGGGTTTATTCCTACAGAGTGACATCGATTACAGGAGACAGTTTCTGGATCTAAAAATGTGTTGTTATTATGACACAGAGTACAGGAGGGAGTTGGTGCCGCATGAGAGTAATCTCCTCCCTCCCAAGTAATTCCTGGTTGGGTATGACAAAACTTGCAATCTATCTGAGAGGTGGCCGTGATATGAGAGAAGAAATTTATTATCTCCAAAGGAATTCTAGAGCTGTGACATATAGAACATGCATTGGGGGAAGGGGAGTGCGCATATGCTCCACCAGACCAAGATACTCCCGGATTTTTATGGCATTCGATACAATCGCCGATGCCGGCCTCACTGTGCAGAAAATTATTAACCATTTGAACAGGGCGTTTGGATTCGTGGCAGACAGAGCAAGATGCCGGTTGATTGGAATGATCGAATTTGCCATCTTTCCAAGTAACTCCTGGTTGCAGATGACATGAAATACAATCTCCTTTCCCTGACTCTGAATGTAAGAAATTTTCAACAATTTCGATTGGCCGCTTACTCTCATGGCAGAGGGAACAGGTGTTAGGTTTTGGGTTGTGAGAATAGGTTGCGCTTTCCCAATTAACTCCTGGTTGCAGGTGGCATTTAGCGCAATCACTATCTTCCTCAATAGAGTGAAGAAAATTGCCAACTTGAGTAGTTGGTTGATCTGAACGATGACAGATGGCACAGTTGGTTGGTTTTGGATCGTGCAAATATTCTCCATCTGCCCAAGAAATTCCCGGGCGCAGGTGGCAGTTTACACAATCTTTACTACCAATTTGTGAATGTAAAAAACTTCCAACTAATTCTGTTGGCCGTTTCGCTTCGTGGCAGCCGTTGCAAGAAGATGGGGCGACGGTATTTGGATCATGAACAAAGATGAAGGCCTTGTTAGTAGGTGACTTTATGAGATGACAATTTTTACAATCACCTTTTGTAGTGTGTGGTGCTGGTGGCCTAAAATTTTCATGACAAGCAGTGCAACTGGTAGGAGTTGGTTTGTGGGGATTTTGCCATTTATCATAACCTGGAACGTGACAGTTTCCACACTCTAAATTTTTAGGGTGATTTGCCGGCCGTTTACTCTCGTGGCAAGAGCTACATTTTTGAGATAGCTTACTGTGATCAAGGCCGATATCTGGGGTATTAATTGAGGTTCCTGTTTTGCTTAGTTCGGTCACTTTTTGACAGCTAGAAAACAGAGTAAAAAAGGTAACTATTACTATGAGTGATGCGATGGCATGATGGTACATAAATCCCCCCTACTTAACATAAATAGTTTAGCAGTTTTTTTTTGGTTTGCTAGTGGGGGCAAAATTGGCAAGGGCCAAGTAATGGCCCTAAATCAGATGAAGGTGAAAGAAATATATATGCATGATAGAAAATTTTATTTTGTCAAATCCTGACAGGAAATACTATCTGGCACATCATTCACATACAGCGTCCCTTCATACTGTGTATAACGAGATCCATCGGTGGATGATTTCATAACTTTTGTATATAATTCTAGAACCATGGCGTAGGGGTACATTGTAAATTCAATTTTATCAGCTTGGGCCTTGATAGCTATTAGTCGTCGCGGAGAGTCAGCTTTTAATTCTATAGTTGCATTTTTAGCGTGTTTGAGATCACGAAGTGAAAAATCTCCCAATTCTTTAGCTTGGCAATCCATGCTATTAATATTTTGAAGGTCGGGAATCACTGATGCTGTGACAAAAGAGCTCACTGTTAAAAGCACAATTACGAATAAGATTGATTTTGTTTTCATAATATCTCCTTGATGATGTGGCCCCAGAACTGGTGTGTTTATTATTTATCACTTGAGTTCCTGGCCCGGTTAATTGTTACTCAGATGGTAGCTGAAATTTAAAAAGAGAAATAGAGAGGGTGTAATTCTTTTAGGATAATAATTTCTGCTGCATAAAGGTTGTTCAATGATGTGCGGTTATTTACAAAAACGGTGATACTCGTTTGCTTCTTTCATATCATCAAGTGGAATGATTTCTATGTTATTTCGGGCCGCATAGTCCAAGAAAAGTTCGAGTATTTCGACTGTTTTTGATCGGATGTCGTGCATTAGAACAATTCCACCGCCGATTGGATTTTTAATGGGATACTTTTCGATAATCCACTCCCTTTTACCATAGAAATTAGTAGTTTTTTTGGGATTGTAATACGTCCCGCCATCAATATTTGAAATAATATTTTGTGCGTTTTGATCTGCGGAAAGAAGGGGAGACCAATCTTGGGAGTCGATGTCCCAAAAGACGAAGTTGATACAATTTTGTTGATACAATTTATGGGAAATTTCGCGCAGAGCATTTAGATGGTGATAGTCTGGGGAGAAACCATAAGCGCCGTAAGGAAAGCGGTAATAAGAGGCCCTGCTATTATTACCGTAAATATCATCAATTTGTCGGAAAGAGTTATATAGTTCGTTTTTAAAAGTGATTTCGGTTTGTTTATTTGCCTCGTCGTGGCCATATCCGTGGGATGCCAGGGTGTGGCCATCTCTTACAATTCGTTCAAGGAGTGGTGTTGTTTCAGGGGTAATTTTTTTTCCCAGAACAAAAAAAGTCGCAGGAGCATTATAGCGATAGAGTATATCTAAGACTTGTTCTGTAATTTTTTCATGGGGGCCATCATCAAAAGTTAAAACAACTTTCCGTGTTTTTTTAAGGGATTTGGTTAGATATTTCCCCATGCCAACATCAGTGTTGGACACATAGTTTTTTTCATCATCAGGAAGTTGGCCTTGGCCTTCGTTGGTAAATGTTAAAAGTAGTACCAGCAAAGATAGTTTTAAGAAGTAGCTATATTTTTTTATTAAGGTTTTCATGGTTGGATATTTATTTTATATTTCCTCTAGCATTTTCTTTATGCTGATTTCTGGCGCATTTTCTTGGCCAAGTTGAGAGGTGGCCAGTTCATCAACTGTTTTGTTCATATTAAAATTTTGATAATCTCTGGTTAGTGTATTTCGTAAGTTTTGTTCAGCATCATACCAGTCCATTTTCTCTGCGCCGTCTGAGCAGGATGCGAGTTCTTGGCCTTCAGCTCCCCAGCGCAGTTCAATACAATGGTAAGGATCAAAAGAGAGACGGAATGCTCTTTCAATAACTTGATCGAGTGTTAATACCACATTTTCATTATTGGAGTTACGATAATTAATTGAGCAACTTTGGATATCGTTTGCGACTTGGTTGTATACGTTTAAAAGATCTCCCACCAAATCGTTTCCGGTATAGCGTATTTTTTCATCTCGGGCGCGGAATTTTTCAATGAACTGTTTGACAGAATCACGAACATATAAAATTCCTGTTCGAAATCTTGCGTCGCGAGATGGCGTAGAGTAGGATTCCCATTCACCATCGGTTCCATAAATGTTTTGTGGAAGCCTACTAGGATGTTCTTTTTGATTAATTTGATGAGAAAAGGCGGCATCTACCGATTCTGCGCGATACGATAGGTCGCTGCATAGATCAAGCATCATATTTTGAAAACGGGATACTGGCATGACGTTTCCGCCTCCTAGTTTAGCGCTTACATAGTCGTAGTAATCTAGTTGACGCTCTTCGATTATAAATTTGCCATTTTTCCACTTACTATCCTTTTGGGGATCAGAGAGGTTGGTAGTTGTACCATAGTATTGTTCTAATCCAAAATCAGAAATATTTCGATTGGGCACGGTAACAACAGAACCTCCTACATAGCCACCACTGGCCTCATCGTATGTCGCGCCAACTAATTTAATTGGCCGCCAATTTTTGAAACCAGCTCCGGCCGCCGGACGTGATCTGCCAAATTTTGTATCGTAGGTTGGAGCAGAAAGCGAATTATCTGGGTGTGCATCAATCATTCTAATCACTCCCGCTTCAATTTTGTATACAACAAGAACATGTCCGGAGGGGTCGTAAACAATAGTGCCTGGCCTAATTCCTTGTAGGGATATTTCAGGTGAGTAAAATTCGGAGAAATCATTTTCAGGATGAATTCTAAATCTGGCCGTATTTTGGCCTAATGCTCTGGCAAAAACTGTCATGGCATCATCCCCGGTTTTGGCAAATCCCATGGAGGTGATGGTGTTTCCGTTAGCAGTATAGCGAATATCTTTTGAGGGATCATTCGCATATGCTTTGCGAAGTTCAGAGGAATAAGCAAAAGGAAGGTCATTCATCCAAGCAAAATAGGCGCGAAGGATGTGTGGAAGTCTTCCGCAGTCAACCCCAATTGAGGTGAATTTTTTTGGGTTTTTGTAGTAAAATAACTTATTAGCATCTTTGTTGGTTAAGCATCCAAAGGTGGTTGAGCATTTACCTGCCTTTTTGGCCTCGCCAATTCCTCTGACAAATTCTTGAAAAAGCTTTTCATCGGCAATAGACCATTCTGTTTTTTTAATTACCCATTTAGTACTTTTGGGAACAGACACTTGTGCTTCAAGAATTGAAAATAAAAATAGTGCTGTGAAAAGATATAACACTGTTTTTTTATTAAATAGCATCATGATTCAGATCCTTTGTGAATTGGCCGTTTTTTACTTCTTCATGTTAGTTGACGTTTGAGGCAGAATACAGCGGATTGTATCAATGCAGCTAAAATTACAGGGCCCTGTCTAGAAGTTAGACGATTCCATGGAAACAAAAGGCAAAGAGGGAAGCCCAAATGCCATCGTTGGACATTGAATTGTCTGGGCGTTATGAGATACTTTAAGCACAAAATTTTATTCTAAATTAGATTTTTGGTATTTAAAATTAGATCAAAGTCGCTTAAGGTTTTTAGATTTTCCATGTTTTCTCCAAAGATATCTTTTGATTCTTTTTGTATTGCTATCCTGCCATTTTGGGAAGTGTTATTGAAGTGGAATCAAGAATTAAAATACCATTAACCCTAAGCAAGGCCAACAGATCTTTACCATTTGGTACTGCAATTTGAGCAACGTCTACAATTGATTCGCAGGCAAGCTCCAGTAATAATGGAAATAATAAAATCACGCGGGCCAATTTTTGCACGAATATCTTTTTGTGGGATCGCGTCAAAACAATGCATAATTTTTTTTAATACCATCTAATTGCATATTGCCTCTCCTTGGCATATTTTTCTTTACTTTTACTATTAGATATGCCATATTCATGTATTAGGAGATAGGATTGATATGAAAGATGATAAGAATCAACTGCAGCTAAAAGGGACAAGTGGGCATGGAGGATCACGCATAGGCAGTGGACGGCCCAAAAGCAGCAAGTTTATTTCTCATGTTGAAAGACCTCGCATAAAACGCAACATGGCCATCCATGTAAATCTCCACTTGAAAGAAACATTAACTAGCATCAATCTTCGTACTAAAGATTTTTTCAAACTATTCCGGCAAGCAGTTAAAAGTGCCAGGAGAAGAGGCCTTAGAATTGTCCACTACTCTCTAATGCATAATCACCTACACCTTATTGTCGAGGCCGCAAGCAATAAAGAATTATCGAAGGGAATGCAAAGTTTTGCATTGTCGCTTTCAAAACTCGTTAACCATAGAGTTAACGCACACATTAAAAAACTGTGGCAAGACCGCTACTGGATGCGATTACTTCCATCCCCCCGCGAAATTAAAATCGCCCTGCAATACGTGCTAAAAAATCCGCAAAAGAAATTTAAGAATCCTACAGTAATGGATCTATATTCATCGGTGCTGGCGATGAGTGTCGATATAATAGAAAAACTATTTCCAGATCTCAAGTTTAAACCTCCTCCGGATTTAGTAGATCGCTTTAATCCACTAAAAAAAGAGATCCTTCACCGGCCGACTTCGTATCTGCTAAAGCAAGCTCTTTCGTAGTCCGAGGAAGTTATGTATTTACAAAAATTATAATATCTTGAGACAAGGTATCTTTTGGTATCTTGGCCGCCGACACTCAAAGGGCACTTCAACTTTCCGGATTTAAAAACAGTGGCGGGATATCTTATAATTTTTGATCTCGGGTATTTTGACTGTGCGTTTTTTCAGGCAATCGACAACATTGGTGGATATTTCTTATCCCGGGTAAAATCCAATACGGTTATTCAAATTTCAAAAGCTATTCGAGGTTTGTCGAAACAAGTTGTCGTCGATCATTGTCACAACGCTCATTCATCCATTTGCTATCAAGATTGTTAATCTCCAGTATAAAACAGATGAATATGATGGCCAACTACCATCATTGCAGAGGACCGGCATTCTGGTTAAACGAATCCTTGGAAAGTATTGCGCCTATTCCTCATCGTGAATTGGGAATATTATTTTTTGCGTAGTAGCATCTTCGATATTTTCCGTTGTCATGTTAAACTGCTTGGTTGGTTCGTCGTAGGAAATAACTCTTGATGCTACCATAATATCTCTCCAGATTTTTTTGTCTTTGTCCCAGGAAGTAACCACTGCTCTAATAATTGCAGAATCGTGTTGAGTCCATACTAGCACTTTTTGTAGATCAAGCTTTGAGCTATACTTACTGAGTTTTTTACCCATTGCTATTTTCATTATCAAATTTTTAAGTACGCCGGCGAAAGTTCCGGGTGAAGACATCGTTTTTTCATGATTACTATAATAAACAAGCCAGGAGAGTTTGGTATCTTTTAGGTTTTGGCCTTCGGCGCCATTATGGATGACTTCACCGCGAAGATACCTGTTTTTTTCGATGGAGAGTGCGATTTGGGGTACTTTGGATTCGGATGCTGGCAAGCGATTTGACAAATCTGTTTCCTGCTCCCAGGCCTTCGCCAAAGATGGATTTCTTTCTAATTCTTTAGTTAGCTCGGAGTAGGTGATGCACTTAACGTTTTCTTTACCGCAAACTTCGGCCATGAAGCGTTTCATTCCGTTCCAATATGCTCCTTTGTTCCACTTAGAAAAATGGTGGCCTATGTGGATGGGGGCCCGTCCACCATGGTAGTTGTGATTAAAGTAACTCATGTATGTCCAATACGTTTCGTCTTCAAACTGTTGAATTTTTTTGTCATAGGCGGCCTGTGCATTATATTTTGCCTCTTGTTCCCTCATTCCATTGGCAACTAGATGATCTGTAACCATCTGAAGAGTTAGCGGTTGTCCGAGTGAGTGCGCCACATAAAAGTTATAATCCATTGAGAGGGTTTTTTTGCCAGATTTTGCCAGATTGGAAATATCGGATTCATTAGAAGTGATATAGAGAGAGGCAAGAGGGAAGTTCCAGATATTACCAACTTTTTTTGGGAAAAAATTAGGTTTATTAACGTTACTGGTATCGTATTCAAAACCCGTTTGCACGAGGGCCGGATAGAATAAAGAAGTTGTTTGCGCTAGTAGTGGTGCGCGAATTCCTTTGATGTCATCTTTGGTAAAAGCTGGCCTAACCTTTATATCGTTTAGACGATCTATATTGAAAATTAAATTATCAAATTGCTCGTTTTCTGAAATCCAATCTTCTGTACTCCATTTGCTGCCATCAAAATGGCCAACAGCGTGAGAACCAATTTCGTGTCCATTTAAAAAGGCGTCATTAACCGCGGAAATTCTACTGGATAATAGCTTGGGGTCGTCTTCACTAAAGCCAATGTCTGATTTTCCTTGTTTGTGATGGGGGCCATGGTAAAGGGCGCGATTTTTATTTTTTAGGAAGTAGACAGCACTAATAAAGTAAGAGAATTTTACATTAATCCCTCTTTGTTGCAGCTCTTTGGCATAGGCGACAGTTTCCTTCCACATGCCGATGCTCATGGAGCCGTCAAAGGCGAGCAAGACATATTGCGGCCTACTACTGGCCGGTAAGCGAGTAGAGTTTTCGGCGTTGGAGTGGATTTGTGAGCATGATGCAAGCATTAAAACGATGGCAATAGTTGTTAAAATTATTTTGGTTATCATTTGAATCCTTTGGAGTGGCCGTTACGGCAATCTTCATCCTCTTTAAGTTTATCATTGCGTGCGTGATTGCGGTAATAGAGAAAAATATTCCCTTGCTGGTACTGTGCATTGATTCTGTTCGATAATGATAAAATAAAGGGCAAGGTTAAAGGAGCATAAAATGGAAGATAAGATAAAAGATGTTCAACAGAAGGCCAAGTCCGCCAACGTTTCGGAACGGCCGGTGGGTTCCTTTATGACAAAAGGAGTCATTGCGCTGCGAGTAGGGGATTCGATTCGACACGCTATCAGTGTTTTTAAAACACATAAAGTTAGTGGTGCTCCGGTGCTAGGCACAGATAACGCTTTGAAAGGAATTCTTTCCGAATATGACCTAGTATTACAGGCGGCCATTAAGGATTTAGATACTCCTTTTGAATTTACCAGCAAGGTTACCGCCGTTAGGGTAGATGCTAAATTGAAAGATATAATAGTAATATTTTACAAACAGAAAATAAAACGTATTCCGGTGATTGGAGCGGCCAATACGGTCGTAGGAATTGTTTCTCGAATAGATTTGTTAAATACTCTGGCATTTCCACTTGAGGACAGTAAGGCCGAGTAGTCACTAACAAAATAAAATTATTTTGCTTAAATCACTAGTATTTTTTGTAAGTGTTTGCTAACATGCGGTGCATGTCTCCAGTTAAAAAGGTTACCAGTAATAAGAAAATTAGGGCAAAAGATCGACGTCAAAAGATCTTTTTGGCCGCCATCCCGCTTTTTGCCGAGTATGGGATCAAGGCCACCACTACAAAGGCCATTGCTCAGGCCGCTGGCGTTTCCGAAGCGCTACTATATCAACACTTTGCGAGTAAGGATGAACTTTTTTCGGAACTGGGAGTTTTTATCTGCTCTAAGCATGATAAAATTTTAAAAAAAATTAAGGAATTAAGGCCTTCTACTTCGACCTTGATAAATATCATCTATTTTTTAGTGGCAGATATTGCGCAAGAAGAAGCACCATTGCAGCAATTTAAAAAAATGGTGCAACACATTTTACTGGATAGTTGCATGACTGATGGCAAATTTGCCAGATTTTTTTTCAATGATCGCATGAAACAATTGATGCCGATAATTATCAAAAGTATGCAGGCAGCAGCAAAAACGGGAGATATGTTAATTCCAATTGGCCAACTAACAGCTGCCAAAAATCGTATTTGGTTTTCACATCAGTTAGCACTGGCCGTGACCCTTATGCGCAAAAATAATGTTATTGACTATCATAATCAAAAAAATCTGGTATCAGAGTTGGCCTATTTTATTTTACGGGGCCTAGGCCTAAAGACTTCGGCCATAAAAAAATATTTTCATCCAAAAACGTTGGGCCTGATGACGATGAGTCTTATGGCCTCGACTTTTAACCAAGAGGTAGATGCATTATGCGAGTAGTACTTTTGTTTTTTACTCTAAATCTAACACTGGCCGCGTCCTTGAAAACTTTTCCTCCGAGTGCTCAACGCATGTTAGATACCTTCCCGGGAAAAAAAGTTACGCTAGATTTAATCTTGGCCTTGGGAATGAGTGAGTCGGATAGTTTCCGCTTAATTCAGTCCAAAAAACTATCTTCTGATTCGGCCTTGCTTTTATCGCAGGCAACTACCGATTATAATATTTCAGCGAAGGCCTCTCTGGTGGATAATAAAAATGAGGCCAGCGGAGCACTAGTTCCTGAGCGAACACAAAATACCGCATACTCATTAGGAGTTTCCAAATATACATTGCTGGGAACTTCTTTTAATGCGGAGTTAAGTAATAGTTATACTGAACTGACTTATCCAGATGATTTGAATCCGATGTATGCTTCAATGGTTTCGGCCGATCCCACTTACGAGAGCAGATTGAAGTTAGGGATAACCCAGAGACTTTGGAAGGATGGACTAGGGTTCGCTTCGCGGATGAATTTGTCGGCAGCGGAAAAGGCGCGAGATATTGTGGAATTAGAAGTAGTGGAGGCCTCGGAAGAGTGGGCCTTGGGATTGATGCAAATTTTTTACAATGCCTGGCTGGCCCAGTCAGAAGTGGCCGCCGCTTTAGAAAATCATGCCAGACAGGGACGATTACTTTCAATTATGCGCTTTAAGGCAAATCGTGGAACTGCCGAACGGCCAGATGTTTTGCAGATTGAAGGAAACTTGATTATGGCCGAGGAGCAAGTCAGCAATGCGAGACAATCTCTAAGTGATATTTGGCGTCAGTTGGTAATAACCCTAAAAATGCCCAGTGAGTTTTTGACTGTTGATCCAGAAATTATCCCCGTTGATTTGGATAATGAGTTTGTTCGAGTGGAGCAACTTTGTGGCCCGTCATCGGCGCTGCATGCACCCCCTAGTGAAACAACTACACTAAAAAAACTTAAGTTTATGCAGGAGAGTGCACAGCTATCATTAGAGGCATCAACAAATCAGATGCGGCCAGATGTTTCACTTTTTGCTTCAGTGAGTGCTAATGGTATTGATGGCCAAAATAGCGCGGCAATATCACGCGCCACTTCTTTGGAAAAACCGCAATTGGGGGCAGGAATCTCTTTTAGTATGCCGCTTTCTTTTTATGCCGACAAGGCACAGGTTGCGCAAAATTATACGCGAAAAATTAGTAGCGATGTTATGATTGAGCAAGAAAGAGGCTCCTTACAGGCCAGCTGGGAAAATAACTGCCGGTCATTTTTTCGTTTGCGAGAACAGTTAAAGATATATACCAGGACAATTTCTTTGCAGACAGAGCGAAATATATTGGAAGAACGTCGCTTTAAGTTAGGCCAGATCCCGGCACTAAATGTCATTATTGCCGGGAATGATTTGACCCAGGCCCGGCGAATATTTAATAAGACGGCCATTGATTTACGCCTAGTGGCGTGGAAGGTTTTACGCATGAGTGGTGGTGTGGCGGAGAAATTAGAAAAATTGCAAAAGCTAGATAGTGAAGGGAGATAGATAATGAATGCATTAATTAAATACTTTGTAGATAAAAGTTTATTTGGAAATTTGTTAACGATTTTTGTGTTCGCTTTTGGTATTTATTCGGCAATAGAAATTAAGCGCGAGGCCTTTCCAAACGTTACTTACGATATTATAACTGTTGCCACTGTTTTTTCTGGGGCATCACCGGAGGAGACTGAAAAATTAATCACTACTCCACTGGAGCGCGAGTTTAAAGAGCTGGATGGTATCAAAAAGATGACTTCAGTTTCGGTAGAAAATCGTAGCTCAATTGTGATGCAACTAGATCCAGATCAAATTACTGCCGAAGAGGCCAAAGCAGATGTGCAAGATATTGTGGATCGATTTGCCGACTTACCAGAGGGGGCGGATAAGCCGCTGGTGCTGGCCTTAGATACAAAAATGCTTCCGATTATTGAAATTGCAGTGACAGGTGCTACCACCGAAGAAGAGCTGCGCCAAGCGGCCAAAATTTTAGAAAAAGAGATTGAAGGCCTAAAAGAGGTGGCGCGAGTTGAGTTTAATGGGCTACGCGATTATGAAATAAAAGTTCAACTAGATCCCAAAAAGATGCAAAGTCTGCACGTCTCATTGGAAGAATTGATTACTGCCTTAAAAAAACAAAACATCAGTATCCCTGGAGGTTCAATTACTTCGGCCAGTGGTGCTGAAGAGATGATAATTAGAACAGTGGGGGATTTTAAAAGTATCAAAGATGTGGAGCAGACGGTTATTCGCGCCAATGCGCTGTCAGAACCCATTTTAGTCGGGCAAGTAGCGCATCTGGAAATGGGATTTGAGCCGATTAAGTTGCGTTATCAAGTGAGAGGAGAGCATGCTATTGGACTTACTGTTTTAAAAAAAGAAAATGCGGATGCCATTACTCTCGTAGAAAAAGTACGAGCACTAGTGGATAAAAATAAAACAAAATTTTCGGGAGAGATAAAACTAACTCCTATTAATGATGTTTCTTATTTTATTAAACGTCGCCTTTCAGTGCTTTCTGGTAATCTTATTATCGGATTATTTTTGGTTTTAGGACTGCTTTCTTTTATTTTACCATGGCGAGTGGCCGTACTTACTGCTTTGGGTATCCCTTTTTCCTTTTTTGGATGTATTGCTATCTTCCACTATTTTGGAGTTAGTCTGAATCTTATCTCGGTTATGGGATTGATTATTGTATCCGGTATGTTAGTGGACGATGCCATTGTGGTAAATGATAATGCTCAACGCTATTTGGATATGGGCCTATCTCCCAAAGAGGCGGCGGCCAAGGGGGCACAAGAGGTGTGGTTGCCGGTTGCGGCCTCAGTGCTAACTACGGTGGCATCATTTGCTCCGCTGCTTTTTATGTCGGGGATTTTTGGAAAATTTTTAGGTAACATTCCCTTGGGTGTAATTATTGCGCTGGCGGTCTCCTTGTTTGAAGCATATTTCATTTTGCCAACTCATTTTGCTTCTTTTATCAAAGGGCGTAGCATTCACAAAGAGAGTCGATTATTAAAATATACAACAAATATTTGGGATAATTTTTTAGTAATAAAATATCTGTCGCTTTTGGATTGGTTGATAAAGCGACGCTATCTTGTAATATTTATTTCGGTGGCCTTCTTTTTTGGCTCCTTGCTATTTGCTAAATATCAGATGAAATTTATTCTTTTTCCTCCAGGGGGAATTGAGGCCTTTGTTATAAACGTGCAGGCCCCCATTGGGACTCCAATAGAAAAAATGACGGGACTTATAAAACCGGTAGAAGAGGTAATAGAAAATTTGCCAAACAATGAGCTGGATAGTTTTACCGCTAAAATTGGCCTACAGCAGATGGATAAAGCAGATCCAATGGTTCGCAGAGGTGGAGAGTATGCTCAGATTATTGTGTACCTGACTCCTGAGACTGGGCGTGCCAGGACTTCCATGGAAATTGCAGATGACGTACGTAAAAAAATCGGCCTCCCTCAAGGATTGTCCAAAATTAATTTTACGCAAATAGGCGGAGGCCCTCCAGTGGGGAACCCCGTTAGTGTTGGAATAAGGGGCGGAGACTATGCTACCATTATGGCCGCGGCCTTAGAGATAAAAAATCGCCTGTCTTCGGTTTCTGGAGTTACAGATATTCGCGACTCTTACTATTTGGGGAAACGCGAGATCATTTTGGATGTTAATAAAGCAGAAGCTGCGGCCGCCGGTCTTTCTGTTTCGGAAATTGGCCAAAACGTGCGGGCCAGCTATGAAGGACTAGTTGCCACCACCATCAAAGACTTAGAAGAGGAAATAGATGTGCGAGTTTCATTACTAGGGGTTGATGTTGAAGGAGAACAGTCTTTAGAAAAACTACGCATTCCCAATCGCAGTGGAAATTTAGTGCCAGTCAAGAAGATGGCCAATCCGGTTATGTCACAGGGAATTGCCTCTTATGAACATGAGGGATTTGAGCGACAGGTAAGAGTTATGTCTGAGATTAACACCGATATTACCACGGCCGTGGAGGCAAACAAAGAAGTTAAAAAGTGGTTACCAGAAATTGCCAAAAAATATCCTGGCCTTAGCTTTCATTTTGGAGGTGAAGACTTTGATACGCAGGAGAGTATGATATCACTTGGCAGGGCCTTTATTGTGGCCGTGGTAGGTATAGCTTTTCTTCTAATTTTAACTTTTAAAAATATGCTTCAACCGATGTTGGTGCTAACGACTATTCCCATGGGTATTGTGGCCGCAGTGTGGACTTTGTATCTACATGGCCGGCCGCTCTCTTTTTTGGCCTTGATTGGAGTTATTTCACTGGCCGGGGTTATTGTTAATAACGCCATTGTCTTAATTGATTTTGTCAACGTGGCACGTGCTAACGGGATGGATCGCTTTGCCAGCATTCGTTCAGCGGCCCAGATGCGCATTCGTCCCATTTTTCTAACTACTGCCACCACCGTGGCCGGACTTTTACCAACCGCTTATGGAATTGGCGGATTGGATCCCTTCGTAGTACCCATTGCGCTGACACTTGGGTGGGGATTGGCCTTTGGCTCGGTTTTAACAACGATAGTTTTGCCAGCGGCGCTATCAGTATTAGATGATGTTTCTGAGTTTTTTGGCAAAGTTTTTTTGCGCTAGAATGGAAGGCTAGTTGCGCTGATAAGAGATCCCATTGGCCTTGGGGGCGGCACTTTTTTTATTCATAAAGACCAAAATAAGCAGTGTTAAAAGATAGGGGAGCATGGATAGAATTTGCGAGGAAATTTCAATGGCCGCCTGTCCCCCCACAAAAACGACTAACGCCTGTGAAGCACCAAAGAGCAAGGCCGCCCACATCGCACCCATCGGACGCCAGCGGCCAAAGATTACTGCTGCTAGCGCAATGAAACCTTGTCCGGCAATTAGAGTGGGGCGAAAACTAGAGACTACTGCAATACTCAGGGAAGCTCCGCCTAGGCCGGCGCAAAATCCAGAGGCCAACACGGCCAGATAACGAATTTGGTAAACGTTAATTCCGACACTCTCTGCCGCCTTCGGGTGCTCGCCAACTGCGCGCCAGCGAGGGCCCCAGATGGTTTTATAAAGAAAAATATGAGTGAAAAAAACGAGTCCCAAGGCCAAGTAGACGGTAGCGTATTGGCCAAAAAAGAGAGGGGGAATTTTATTTTCCAGAGGAATGGGCGGTGTCATCGTGCTGCCTTCAAATAAAATGCGACAGGCAAAGACGGAAAGGCCTGTTCCTAAAAAATTGATAGCAATCCCTGACACCACTTGATTTGCGGCCATATGAATGGATGCCCAGGCATGCAAAAGGGCCAGCAATAATCCGGCCATGCCGGCGGCACCTAGACCGATCCAGGGATTGCCACAAAGAGAGGTAGTTGCTGCTCCCACAAAAGCACCAAAGGCCATCATGCCCTCTAGTCCAATATTAACAACGCCCGTATTTTCAGAAAGTACTCCCCCGATCGCCGCAAAAATTAGTGGTGCCGAATACATTAAGGTAGTGCTTAAAATAAAGAGGATGCTATCGAGCATGGGCCCTCCTTTTCTTTATCAAATCGCTAATTTTGCCAAATAGTTTTGGCATGGCCGTAAAAAAAACAATGACGCCAATCATAATGTAGATAACTTCCGAAGGTGCCTCAAGGGCGGCCTGTAATTTGCTTCCGCTATATTTGAGAGCACCAAAAAATAATCCGGCCAAGATGGGCCCCCAGGCCCCAGATCCTCCAATGAGTGCCACCGCAATTCCATCAAATCCATACCCTTCCATACTGGCCAAAATAGCAATGTTACGAGAGACACCCATAACGTGAGTGGCACCGGCCGCCCCGGCCAAAGCACCTGCAATAAGCATAGAGGTTGTCATCTTTTGTTTTACTTTAATTCCTCCATATTCGGCAGCATCAGCATTGTGTCCTACGGCCCGCAGAGAAAATCCCAGAGAAGTTTTGTGCAAAATGATATAGCAGAAGATGGCCGCTAAAAGAGCGATAATAATTCCACCGTTAACGGGGGCGCGTAAAAAATCTGCAAGCAGTGGATGCTTTTCCAACCATAAAATGCCTGCATCGGAGTATTTCCAGTTCTCAAAAAAAGTTAAAGAGGCGGAGACATTTATTGAGTTGCTGGCCTCGCTATTGGGCCGACGAAAACCTTCCAACATCACCAAATAATTTTGTAAATAGAAGGCCGTCCAGTTTAGCATGATGGTGGAGATTACTTCGTGTACTGCAAAGTGTGCTTTCAACAGGCCCGCAATGCCACCCCATAGTGCGGAAACAAAAACGGCCAGTAGCAGTACCAGAGGTATTTCAAGAAGAGGATGGAGATCGAGGAAATATCCGGCCAGGGCGGCAGTGGTGGCACCTATGATAAATTGTCCTTCGGCACCAATATTAAAAAGTCCAGTGCGAAAGGCAAAGGCCACCGAGAGGCCGGTGAGAATGAGAGGGGTAGATTTTACTATGATATGTGCTACGTAGTTTGCTCGACTAAACATGGAGTTGAACATTACCAGATAGGCCTCGCCGACTGGGAGGCCGGCAATCTTTAAAACAAGGCCGCCAACCAAGATGCCGGCCACAATGGAAAAAAAGGTTGCGGTCAATTTTTCATATGAGGAGTTAGGCATGAAGAGATCCTCCGGCCATAAGAAGGCCTATCTTTTTTTCATCAGCGTCGAGTGCATCCATGTTGGCCACAATTTTACCATCAAAAATAACGGCGATTTTGTCAGAGAGATTTATGATTTCATCTAACTCCAAAGAGATTAAGAGAATTGCTTTGCCTTGAGAGCGTAGAGCTATCAGTGCTCGGTGAACATACTCAATGGCCCCGACATCTAGTCCACGAGTAGGTTGTACCGCAATTAAAATATCAGGATCATGTGACAATTCTCGGGCAATGATAACTTTTTGTTGGTTGCCGCCGGAGAGTGCAGATGTCAGACCGTCAGCTTGTGGAGGCCGAACATCGAAACGCTCAATTAGCTGCAAGGCATGCTTTTCTATTTGATCTTTTTGCAAAAAACCCAGGCGTGAAAAAGGCGGAAGGTGATGAGTTTGTAAGATCATATTTTCCGCAACGGAAAAATCTAGTACTAGTCCACGTTTTTGTCGATCTTCTGGAATAGAAGAAATTTTTTTTAGAAAGAGATTAGCGGGAGATTTATTAGTTATATCTTCACCATTTTTTTCTATTTTGCCACTTTCAATCGCTCGCAGTCCTGTCAATATTTCTGCTAGTTCGCTTTGCCCGTTTCCATCAATTCCTGCGATGCCCAGGATTTCACCAGTGTATAGTTCTATTGACAAGTTTTGGAGGGCCGGAAGGCCTCGCTTGTTGAGTGCTACAATGTTTTGTAAAGAAAGTATTTTTTTTTGTGAAGATGGTGGTGTTTTATTAAATTTAAACTCAACTTTGCGGCCGACCATTTTGTAGGCCAATTCTTGTTCAGACGTTTGTGCCACTTCTACGGTATCAACCAACTTCCCTTTGCAAATAATGGTGCAACGATCGGCCAAGGCTTTTATTTCTTTTAATTTGTGAGTGATTATAATGATCGTTTTTCCCAGCGAAGAGAGTCGTTTAATAATTTTTCCAAACTCTTCAATCTCTAAAGGAGTAAGAACGGCCGTGGGTTCATCTAAAATTAAAATTTCTGCTTGATGATAGAGTGCCTTGATAATTTCTACTCGCTGCTGCATTCCCACCGAAATTTCCGAGATTTTGGCACGAGGATTAACCGCCGGACCAAATTCAGCAGAGATTTTTTGGATGGCATGTTCGGCCTGTGGTAGATCTAAAAGTAGGCCATAGCGCGAGGTCTCACGGCCTAAGACAATATTTTCTGTAACCGTGAATGTTTCAATGAGCATGAAGTGCTGGTGCACCATACCGATCCCTAAAGAGATGGCCTGTAGTGAATTTTTAATTTCTACCTTTTTGCCGTGTAAAAAAATTTCTCCAGAGGTGGGACTAACAAGGCCATAGAGGATATTCATTAGAGTTGATTTGCCTGCGCCATTTTCTCCAAGTAAAGCATGGATCTCGCCTTTTTTTATCGAAAGCGAGAGATTGTCATTGGCCAAAAAGCTACCAAAGCGCTTGGTGATATTTTTTAGTTCAACAATAACTTCACTCATGATGACTATTTTTTTTCCTTAAACATCGTAGAGAATGCCTCGGGAGTTGCCGGAGGGATTAAGGTTTTTTCTTTTATTTTTTGGCGAATGGCCTCTAGCTCTTTTAAAATTTTCTCTGGTACCAATTTGCTGGTTGTAGGGGCAAGATCAACTCCACCATCTTGCAGTCCGTAGTTGACGGTAGTTCCACCTTTGTAAATTCCCGCGAGGAAGTCTTTGCTGATGTTAAAAATAGCATTATCAACTCGCTTCATGGCCGAAGTTATTACTGTGTCGGGGGCCATATAGTTTTGATCGCGATCAACGCCAATGGCCATTTTTTTCTTTTCTTTGCAGGCCTCAATCACGCCGTCGCCTACTGCCCCGGCCGCGTGGAAGACAACATCAACTCCTTGATTGAGCATTTGGGTGGTAATGGCCTTGCCTTTGGCGGCATCAGTGAAGGATTCTGCATATTGCTCAAAAATTTTTCCATTGGGGTTGGCGTATTTAAAACCGGCCTTAAAACCATATTGGAAGGAGTGAATGATCGGCACACTCATTCCGCCGACAAACCCTACAGCATTTGATTTGCTCATCTTGCCGGCGATATATCCGGCCAAAAAGGATGCTTCTTCTGCTTGAAACATAACGCCCACCACGTTGGGAGGAGTTGTGTTGCCGAAAGAGTAGTCTATGATGGCATATTTTTGCTTGGGATTTTGCTTAGCAGATTTTAAAATGGAGTCGGCCATCTTAAAGCCAATTCCCCAGATCAGATCGTTGTTGCCGTCAAGCAGCGTTTCCAGATTGGAGTCATAGTCGGCATCTTGTTTGGATTCTTGGTAACCAACTTTTACGCCCAACTCATTTTTTACTCGCGTCAGGCCTTCCCAGGCGGATTGATTAAAAGATTGATCATGCACACCACCAACATCTGTTACCATCGAGATTTTTAAATTTTTATCACTTGCGGTAGCAGTGGTTAAATTAAAGCAAAAAATAAGTGCCAATATGCCAACAATTGCTTTTTTCATATCCTAGAACTCCTTAATGATTTTGTTAAATGGTCTGATTTTTAATTTTCTTCCACTTTCTTGTTTTTGTAAATTAAGTTGTACTTGCTATTTATCTACAGAAGAACGTAGAATTCTATTGTGATGAATATCTCCAACCTTGAACTTATTCCCATGTTACAAACGGCAATTGGCCCGGTGATTCTTATTTCTGGGGTGGGATTGTTACTTTTAACGATGACGAATCGCTTAGGGCGAGCTATTGATCGGGCCAGAATATTGGCCACAGGTCCGGCCCCTCATCAAAAACATATTGAGGCAGAAGTAGAAATTTTATGGAAGCGGGCCCAGATTTTGCGCTTGGCCATTTTACTTGCCGCCACTTCTGCTCTCTGCGCGGCATTGCTTATCATATTAATTTTCTCGGCCGCTCTATTTGAGTTACAACTGGCATGGCCGATTGCAACTGTTTTTGTGGGGGCAATGTTTTGCTTGAGTGCTTCACTTATATTTTTCATTAGAGACATAAATCATGCACTTGAAGCGCTTAAATTAGAACTACATCCTCACGTTGTTGACTAATTTTCTCACATAATAAAAAATTACTTGTCTCGCTAAGAATATCTCAATTTTCACCGATAAACTACATGGCCATTTTTTAACCGCTATAGAGGGGAAATATCTGAGCGCATTTAAAATCAAAAAAATTGTAGGAGATGTTATATCTACGGATGTAATTGATTCTGTCAATTTTTCGGTTGGCCGTTCTCAGAAAGATACTTTGATTTTAGACGAGTCAGGTATTAGTCGCAATCATCTTGGAGTGCGCGTTGATGGGAATGTAATATGGTTAACGGATAATGGTTCTTCCAACGGAACATTTGTGAATGGGCAAAAATTGGCCCCGCAGAAAAGTTATAAATATAGCAGCGGATCGATTATTCGTTTGGCCAATTCACAGACTCGTTTGATGTTGGAATTGATTGAAGGTGGAAAAAACGAAAAGATTGAATTAGGAAGCGTAATTGGTACTATTCCTCTTCCCAATACAGTTGCATTAGAGGGAAGAACGCAGGAAATTATTCCCGAGTTTAGCAAAACTCTTCCAGAAATTCCGGCCATTCCGGTGATGAAATTAGTACCAGAAGAGGATGAAGAGTATAAGAAAAAATTAAAAGAGCTTTCTGATGAATTAGCAAAATTAGGAGAGCAGAAAGAAAAAAGCAAGGCGGAAGTTGATTTTTATCTAACTCAGAAAAGTGAATTGTTGCAAAATTTATCTAGTATTGAGCAAGATTTTAAGGCCCGAGAACAAAGCTACACTGCACAGTTGTTGCAGTTACAAAGCGAGCGGGAGCGCTTGGATGGTGAATTTAAAAACAAAAAGATTGAGATGGATGTCGAGCTAGAAAATCTAAAGAGTAAAATCAATCGTACGCAAGAGGAGATGCAAAATTGGGAATTAGGTCGCCGCAAGGCCGGCCGACAAATTGAAGAAGTAGAACAAAAACTTCAAGGGCTTCAAGGTGAGGTTGCCCAATTAGAGAAGGAGCGGGCCGGAAAACATAAAATACTCGAGGAATTACAGAGTACCCAGCAAATCGTGCAACAAGAAATTGTAAAACTAGAAAAGCAAAAAGTTGATTTTGAAACAAGTTTTTTACAATTGCGCGATAGAAAGGCCGCGCAGGAAAAAGAGTTGTTGAATCAAAAGCAGAATTTAGAACGAGATTTGGCCGAGCTTATTAACGCCAAGAATCAGAAAAATCTAGAATTGGAAGCGGCCCAAAAAGCGTTAGAGGCAAAAGTAGCAGAGGAGCAAAAAGAGGTTGCTGGTTTTGAGAATCAAAAAGAGGGACTTCTCGATCGTATTAAGCAGATAACGCATTTGAAACAGCAAAAGGATGAGGAAGTTGCTAAGATAAATACTGAGATCATTGAGTTGATAGAGCTAAAAGAAGAAAAGGAGCGAGAACTTACAGAACACGAAGGAAAGGCCCTTCAATTTCAGTCAAAACTGGCGGAATTAGGCACACAACAAACAGAAGAGTTGGCAAAAATTGAGCAATTAAAAGAGGCACAGCAAAATATCATTGCAGAGGCCGAAAAGTTAAAAGAGGCCGTTGCTTTCGAGGTTAGAGAGTATAGAAATAAATTATTGCAAGAAGTAGAACAGGAAAAAGAGGGCCATCGCTTAGGCATGCAAAATCTTGCCGCAGAAATTGAGTCCGCTAAACTTTTAAAAAAAGAGGTTATCAAGGAGACGCAAAAAAGCAAAATAGAGAAGATGCAGTATGAAACTGATATTGAAGGATTAGTGCTGTTACGGCAAAAAACAGTAGAAGAAAACGATGCTATTGTGCGTGATCATTTGGCCAAAATCGAAGAATTAAATAAGCAAATTTCACTAGCTGAAGAATCCATCAAAAGTTGCAATGGTAAGATTAATGAATTGTTGCAGCAAGAAGTGGAGTTAAAAAGCAAAATAAACGAAAGCGATGAGGAGATTAAATATAAAAAAGGAGTAATTGAGGAATCTACTTTAAGCATGAATATGGTTGCCAAAGAGTTGGATCTACGGCGACAGCAACTGCAAGAGGCCGATCAGTCCAAGGCCCATTTACTTGCCACCATTGATGGGCATAGAAAGGAATTGGGCCAACTGCAAAATGAGGCAAAAAAATTTGAGGAGATGATCGCCGGCCAGCGCTCCACGGTAGGGGAATTAAAATCAGAAGAAGAGCGAACTAGAACAGCAATTGTAAATTTAGCAGTAGAATTGGAGCAGACAAAAAATAGTGTGCAAGCGGGCAGCGAACGTCTCGGCCAAATAGGACAGCAGCTTGCTAGCAGCGAAGAGCTTTTGCGACAAAAAAAGAGTGAACTAGCTCAGATCGATAGTGTAATACGTTCTCGATACGAACAAGTTACGCAGTTAGATTTGAGCATTAAAGATAAATTGCAAGAGAAGGGTAAAATAGAACAAGAGTATAAGCAATTACAGTCCCGAATAGAACAGCTAAAGGTACACGAAGAAGAGAAGAAGGGGATAATTGGTAAACTCTCAAGCGAGATATCTGCTTTGGAGTCATCCCAGAAAACGCAACAAACAGAACAATTTAAGTTGCTAGAAAAAATTGCAGAGATTAACTCCCTCAAGCAAAAAAATACTCAAGAGTTGAATGAGGCCTTGGCAAGTAGGCAGAAATTTTTTGAACGCTTTGAATTAGAAAAGTCACGGTCTCAAGATACGTTGCAACAAATAAGAAATGAAACTAAAAAGCAAGAAAGCAGTAAGCAGGAAATAGAAAATACCGTCAAGGCCCTTTTCGTAGAGAAAGAGCATTTAGATACAACGATCATAAAATTAGGGGATATGGTTGAGCAGGCCCGACAAGTTCAGGAGCAGGCCGCGCAACTAGAAACTAATTCCAAGTTGATGGCCGAGCAACGTAAACATTTGGATGCCGATATACTAGCGATTAAAAAACAAAAAGAGGAGATGTTAGAGCAAATAGGAGCGGTACGTAAACAATCAGAGCAAGAGTGGCAAGCACAAAAAGAGGCAGAACGTCAAGCGGTGTCGATAGAGATTGAGCAGCTCAAAGCGGAGGCCTCCAAGAGTGTTGCCGATGCGGACAAATATCGAGAGGCCGTTTCTGCAGAAATGGCAAGATTGCGCAAGGAGACAGAAGAGGAACTTGCACAACAAAGGCAAGAGTCAGATCAAAAAATTAAGACGCAGGCCAATAGTGCACAGGCCTATTGCACCACCTTAAAAAGCAATGCTGAGAATGAGTATAATCAACGCAAAAAAGATGACGAAAAGCAATTGGCGCTAGAGAAAATGCACATATTGGATCAACTCAAAGAGTTTAAGGCCAAGGAAGAGCGCAAGATTGCGCAGGCCAAGAAAGAGGAAGTCGATTCTCTAGCAAAAAACTTAGAAATATTGTTGCGCACGCGCATTGTTGAATTATTTCGGCAAAGAGATAGAAATGCCTATTTAGATGAGATGATGATTGATCTGAAAAATATCGTTAGAACAATTATGTCTGGGGATAATCCCAACAAAGCAAAAGCGTTGACGGATGTTATTCACTTTCGTCCTAAGTCTAAGCAGAAAATTATTAAATATTGGGTGCAGTTAGGAATAACAATTTTTGCCATATTACTTTTTATAGTTACCGCATCCATCTATCCACATTTTTACTCAAACATTGTTGATAAGTTAGCGGAGAGTATTAGGCCTACAAAGACCGCCAACGATATTTTTATGCAAGAATTTAATCATGCCCAGGAAAATAGGCCGAAGTTTAATCCAGAACAAAACATGAGTTATCGAGACACATATACAGACAATGTTCTATATCTGAAATTTTATAAAGATGTTAAGCAAAGTATAGAATTACAAAATATTTGGGTAATAGCTCTTAATAAATTTATCGTTGAGGAATTAGAGCTTAGTGATTCGGTTATTGTTGAGTATATTTCCTTCGAGACAAAAATGATTAATCAAATGATTGATGCAAGCTACGTTATCAATCCGGGGTTTGAAAAGGAAGGCATAGAAAAAATGCGTATAATTGAATCTGAATTTGCGTCGCAAATAGAGGAACTTTTTGGTACGCCAGAAAATTATCGCAAATTTAGAGAATTTGAGAAAAAGTTTTATCAAGATAATATAAGTACTTTTTTAGATTCAAATGTCGCACCGGCCACAGAGACACCTCTGACCGCTAATGAGGAAGAAGAAGACGGAACGGTTTTGCAGGAGATCCAAGAAACAGATCTACCGGATTTATCAAATCAAGAGTAAGTTATTTTCTCTTATGCCGCACAAGTTTTTTTTATATTCGGCCGTATTATTATCGCTATTGCTGGGACCGCTTAGTTTTGCTGTTTGTCCGCTCAAAAATGGCGACTTAATCTTTATCAAATCTCAATCATCACAAGCAAAGCTTTTGCGCTTGGTAACCAATTCTGAGTGGACACATGTGGGTATAGTATATAAAAATGATGGCCGCTGGCAGGCCATTGAAGCAATTTCCCCTGTAAAATGGAGTAGTCTACACAGCTTTATTGCTCGTAGCACTATGCTAAGCTTTGAAGTTCGCCGTCCAAATTTCACATTTAATGCAGAAGCCGTTAAGGAATATGCAGAACAAAAACTAGGGGAAGATTATGATTTGATTTTTGCCTGGGATGATGATCGTTGGTATTGCTCGGAGTTGGTTTATAAGACATATTTGGCCGCTACGCAGCAGGCGCTTGGCACACTAGAGAGAATCGAAGAATTGGCAGTAAATGATCCCTCCGTGCTAAAAGAAATAAAAAGACGTTATGCAGAATATGGATTACCATTTGCAGAAGACATTTGGAGAAAAAGTGAAGTTATTACTCCTATTAATATGATGAACTCAAAAAAATTAATTAAGATTAGCAATGAGCGTAAAACTATAGGTTTGATGGATTGTTTGCTTTCTGATTCTGGAGAATAAAATGTATATGGTAAAAGGTTTTCTTGTTTTATTGATTTCGATCCTCTCCATTTCGTTTGCCACTTGTCCACTCAAAGATGGCGACTTAATCTTTATCAAATCTCAATCATCACAAGCGGCCCTATTGCGCCTGGCAACCAATTCAGAGTGGACGCATGTGGGTATGCTGTTTAAACAAAAAAATAACTGGGAGGTAATAGAGGCCATACAACCAGTAAAATGGACTTCGCTAGATAAGTTTATTGCACGCAGTAAGAAAAGTAGTTTTTCCATTAGACGGCCAAATTTCTCTTTCAATTCTTCTAAGCTAAAAGAGTATAGCGAGCAAAGATTGGGAAAAAACTATGATTTGATTTTTTCCTGGGATGAAGAACGTTGGTACTGCTCTGAATTGGTATTTAAGGCATATCAGTCGGTGGCCGATCAAGAAATTGGAAGTTTAGAAGAAATCTCGGGCCTTCGAGTAAATCGGCCCGAAATTAAAGCAGAAATGCAAAAACGTCACAATGACTATAATACTGAGTTTAACGAGGGGACATGGGAAAAATCCTTAGTAATTACTCCTGTTAGTATGCTAAATTCCTCAAAGCTTTCACCGGTTGGAAACGATAGTGATAATTCGATTATTGGAGAGTGCTTAAACTGACCAGCTATATTGCGTTACATTATCCTAATATCCGTAAGCTTCGCAATGGCCACCATAATTACCAAACGCATAAGCAAAATCTTGGCCTTTTATCGTAATTACTTTGACTGTGTTTGATCTTTGATAACCTTTACATCCAAAATCACCATAGATGGAAAAAGCGCCTGTATTAGGTATTGCCGTTCCGATATAGCAACCATTAGAATCACCTGTTTTACGCTTAAACTGAACAATAAGTTCATCGTCGTTTTTCAGCACAGATAGGCCAGAAATTTTTTCTCCCGATAAGAAAGAAAATGTTTCAATAGAGTGGGAACTTTTCATGACAACTTGGATCCACTCGTTGCTCATGCCATCAACGGTTAACCAAGAAGAATCTACGCGAAGAGTTTCAGTTCCATTTTGCTCATAACAGATCCATTTTGTCTTCCAGTTAGCATAATCTAATTCTGTTGGATTGCCGTAACAGGCCATTACACTAATAAAGGCAGTAAGTAGAAAAAATAGTTTCATAAAGTTCTCCTTTTTATCCCAATTCGATGTTGTGGCATTGTGCCAAAGCGATTATTTTTTGCCGTTTCTATCATCTGTCATTGCCATCTCGACGGTAGCAGAAAATTTAATTTGAATAAAGTCTTTTGAAATTATTATAGGTAAAATTGTATATGGAATTGAGAGTTCGGAACTGATCAGAATTTAGACGGCCAGTTTTTTTTGTAGTCATTATTACAATCAAAAAATATGCACTTCGAAAATATGATATTAAAGAGTGATGAAGTATTTATACCAAGTTGTAGCGATTTCGTTACTGTTTATCACTATCTTTTCTTGTGGAATGAGGTTTCCCGCCCCTTTGGATTCTCTAACCGGCAGGACTAGTGAGACTTTTAAGAATGTTCAAGGAGTAGGCATTTGTGCCAATGGATCAATGGCCCAATCTTCCACGGTAAATAGAATAGGTCAGTTGTGGGCAAATGCCCAATCTCTGATTGGACATTATGATAAAAATTTTGGTTATTACTTTGATCTTTCGTTGTTTGGTACAGGAGAAAAACCTGATAAATACGTCTACAATAAGACTATATTTAGCGAAAAGATTTTTAATGAAGAATATCACGAAATCTTGCTTGAGTTGGCCGGCCTGGCAGACTTTCCAGAAGTGAAAGAATGGTTACTCGTAGGTAATGGTGATTTAAGGCCTCTTGATTCAGAGGATGTTGGGATTGTTTACGGTAAATTTGCTAAGATTGAGAATCTCTATGCTAAGGCAACGAGGTGGAGTGTTAAGCAGTGTAACTTGCAAACCCTTGCACAGAATAAAAAATATGATGTTTTGCGTTTTTTCAATACCTCAATCTCACCGGCCACTGATGATGAAGTGAGTGAAGATAGTTTATCGCGCATTGATTTACTAAAAAATATTCTACCGGCCTCCATTTACGCCTATTTTTTTGATCTTCATAGGAGCAAACAATCATTCAGTTGTAAAAAGGGTAAATTGACAGTGAAATTTGTAAATAGTGGTGACAAAGTGTTGCAACAAGCGGTGATCAGAGCAATCAATCTTTATTGGAACATTAAAAGCAAATTCAAATTGCAACCTGTCTTTGTGGACAGGCCCTCTGTGGGAGCTATTATTTTAGAGCGAGGAGATAAAAAGATATCATCTTTTCAGAGGATTTCAAATGGCCAAGCGGTGTTGATGGTGGATAATGGCCATTTACAAGATGATTATTTGTCGGGAAAAATTATTGCTCACGAATTGGGACATGTATTAGGATTTAACGATTGTTATGTAGAATATTATGATAAAACGTCAAAAGAGATTGTCTATTATGAATTAGATTACGATAATCTGATGTGTGCCACAGGTGGATTAATTCCGGAGAGGTATGTTAAGAAAGTTATGGATGGTTATTGTAAACAATAGATTTATCTTAAAATAAAGCGTATAAATGGGGCAATTAAAAATTATAGTGATCGAGATACTCCTATGAAAATGGGACATGTTTTTAATTTTCAAATTATTTTTATGGGACCACAATCACCTGAGCAAGGCGAGGGTGAAAATGATGTTATGGTGGTTAGTAAGGATAAAGTTAAACCACCCCCTCGCTACAAAGTACTAATGCATAATGATGATTATACAACGATGGATTTTGTCGTATTAGTCTTGAAAGTGGTTTTTGCTAAGAGCGAAACGGAAGCACAGAAGATCATGTTGGATATTCATACAACGGGAGTTGGTGTTTGTGGTGTCTATACTTACGAAATAGCAGAAACTAAGGTAGCGCGAGTTAATAAAATGGCCCGTGATGCTGGACATCCTTTGAAGACGGCCATTGAGCAGGAGTAATGTCATGATGGGACATAAGTTAGATAATATATTTAATATTGCTATCAAAAAGGCCAATGAACTAAAACATGAATATGTTTCCATGGAAGTTACCCTTTGGGCCTTACTTACCGATGCCTTTATTAGTAAATTAATTGAATCATGTGGTGTAGTCGTGGCAGATTTGCGCCAAGAGCTAGAAGCATACTTGGCCGATGGTAAAAATTTTAGTGTGCTTAGCGAACAACAGGTGGGGAATTTAAGCAAAGTTCAATTTCCTGATGAAAAAATTCGCGAAGTGGCAAAACTCAACGGAATTTTATATCAACCTGATTTGACCCTGGCCTTGCAACGAGTTTTACAACGTGCAATGGTGCATGTGCAGTCGGCAGGAAAAAAAGAGATTACGGGAGTGAATCTCTTAGTCGCCATGTTTTATGAAAAAGAGAGCTTTGCCATCTTTCTTTTAAATAAATTTGGCGTTGATCGTAATAAAATTGTGGAAAAGATTGCCCACTCGGTAGATCGTCCGTTGACGGATAATAGCATAACCCCAATCAGCATTGAGGGGGGAGGTGCTACGATTGGGGAAAAAATGGCGATAAATCAAAATGGCCAGTCAGCACTAGAGGCCTTCACTGTTAATCTTAATAAGTTGGCGCGAGAAAATAAGATTGATCCATTAATTGGCCGAGAAGAGGAGATTGAGCGTATTATTCATGTCCTGTCGCGCCGGCGCAAGAATAATCCACTATTGGTCGGGGAGGCAGGGGTCGGTAAAACTGCTATTGCCGAAGGATTGGCCTGGGCCATAGTTAATAAAAAAGTTCCAGAGGTTTTGCACAATGCAGAGATCTACTCTCTCGATTTAGGAGCACTTTTGGCGGGGGCCAAGTTTCGTGGTGATTTTGAAGAGCGTTTAAAGGCCGTATTAAAAGAGTTAGATAAATTAAATAATGAAAGTCAAAAGGCCATTCTTTTTATTGATGAAATGCATACTTTGATGGGTGCTGGTGCTACGGGTTCTGGGACGATGGATGCTTCCAATTTGTTGCGGCCGGCGTTGAGCATGGGAAAACTTAAATGTATTGGTAGTACGACTTACGATGAATTTAGAAAGAGCATTGAAAAAGATAGTGCTTTTACGCGCCGTTTTCAGAAAATTGACATTGAAGAGCCTTCTATTGATGATAGCTACAAGATAATGGTGGGATTAAAGAGCAAATATGAAGAGTTTCATGGAGTAAAATTTCCCAATAATGTTATTAAACATGCCATCAAGTTATCTGAAAAATTTATTAGTGATCGGCGTTTACCGGATAAGGCCATTGATGTTTTAGACGAGGCGGGGGCCGCGCTGCAAATTTTGCCGGCCAAAAGTAAGCGTCATGCCGTTACTTTGCGAGATATTGAGAGCGTAGTGGCCCGCATGGCCAAAATTCCAGAGCAAACCGTTGTCGGAGATGAAAAAGAGAAGTTGCGCAATCTCTACACCAATCTTAAAAATGTTATTTTTGGCCAGAATGAGGCGGTCGAAAAAGTTGTAGATGCGGTAATGATGGCCCGTTCAGGGTTGGCAAATCCCGATAAACCACAATGTTCTTTTTTATTCACTGGCCCCACCGGGGTAGGAAAGACAGAATTGGCCAAACAGTTGGCATTTTTGCTGGGAATTCCTTTTAAACGGTTTGATATGTCGGAGTATATGGAAAAACATGCCGTTTCAAAACTAATCGGAGCTCCTCCAGGTTATATTGGCCATGATAATGGGGGGACATTAACGGATGCTATAAAAAAATCACCCTATTCACTTTTACTTCTCGATGAAATAGAGAAGGCGCATCCAGATATATTTAATATTTTGTTACAAGTAATGGATCATGGAGCACTAACTGATGCGCATGGGCGGGTGACGGATTTTAAAAACACTATAATCATAATGACAACCAATGCTGGTGCTAAAGAGGTGGATAGTGGTTCTATCGGTTTTGGGAAGGCCCAAGGCAATAGTGATATTTCTAAGCTAAATACAGCGTTGAAGAACTTTTTTACCCCAGAATTTAGAAATAGATTGGATGGAGTGATCTATTTTCATAAATTATCTCATGAAAATATTCTACGGGTGGTGGATAAATTTATTATCAAAGTTGAGATGTTATTAGCAGAGAAGAATGTTGAGTTGCTGGTTGATGGCGAGGTTCGTAATTGGCTGGCCCTAAAAGGATTTGATCCCCAGATGGGAGCTCGTCCCATCGAACGAATCATTGATCAGAAGATTAAAAGGCCACTTGCCAATGAAATTCTTTTTGGGAAATTAATAAAAGGTGGAAGTGTAGAGATAAAAATGAAAGATAAAAATGAAAGTGAGAGCATAGATAATGCTGAGATTGATTTTATCTTCTCTTCATGAGCATGAAAAATTCATCATCGCTCTTAAAATAAAAAAAAATAAAAAAAACAATTTTTTTGTTTGCGTTAAAATAGTTTTTTGATTATCCTAATCTTAGGAACCATTTTTTTTATTAACAGGAGGAATTTCGATGGCAACTAAGAAAGCAACAAAGAAAGCAACTAAGAAGGTAGCAAAGAAAGCTACAAAAAAAGTAGCAAAGAAAGCTACAAAAAAAGTAGCAAAGAAAAAATAAATAAGCCTTTATAGAAGATTATTTATAAAAAGCGACTCTTCGGGGTCGCTTTTTTTTTGGTGAACTTGATTCTTTTTTTATCTTTTACTTCCCAATTTACATTAGTTTTTTTTCTTGCTAGCTTGCCCAAACATTTGAGAGTGAGGATATGGATAAAGTTAGCATTTCATCAGCGTTTGCCAAGAAAAGAACTGTTTGGATCAAAACTTTTGGTTGCCAGATGAATTATCATGACTCTGAACGCATTCTATCCCATCTTCAGGAAATTAATTTTACCCAGACAGATGATCCTGCAACAGCTGATCTTATTTTATTTAATACTTGCGCTATTCGGGATTTGGCCAACTCCAAATTTTACTCTGGACTGGGAGAGATAAAAAAAATTAAAGGTGGCCGCCCAGATTTGCTGGTCGGAATTGCCGGGTGCATCTCACAAACTGATGGCGAAGAACTTTTAAAAAAGTATAAACATCTGGATTTCGCCTTTGGCACTGATACTATTGATCAAATTAATGAGATGATTTATCGCCTTTATCAAGGAGAGCATAAAATCTTCTCCAATAGTCAGGATAATCGCAGTAATTACTCCATTGAGACTAAGATTACTCATGGGTCTTTGCAGGCCTTTGTAAACATCATTAAAGGTTGTAATAATTTTTGCTCCTACTGCATAGTTCCTTTTACTCGTGGAAGAGAGAAATCCAGAAAAATTGCGGAAGTGGTAGCAGATGTCCGAAATTTGGTTTTAACAAAAAATATTCAAGAGGTGACGCTGTTGGGGCAAAATGTTAACTCCTTTGGTAAAGAAAATGGGGAAAATTTGTCCCAACTTATTTTAGAACTAGAAAAAATTGAAGGGTTGCGCCTTTTGCGTTATACGACAAGTCACCCTAAAGATTTATCGGATGAACTAATAAGTGTTTATAAAGTAGCATCAAAATTATCTAATCATCTTCATCTACCTATCCAATCTGGTTCGGATAGTGTGCTGAAACGGATGAATCGAGGACATGATACTGCCCACTATATAAACTTAATTCAAAAAATAAGATCTCTTCGCCCTGACATCGTAATTTCCACAGATATCATTGTGGGTTTTCCTAATGAGACAGAGGAAGAGTATCAGGCCACCATCGACTTTATTGAAAAAATGCAGTTTGATTTTATCTACTCCTACGCCTTTTCTGCCCGCCAGGGGACGAAGGCCGCCCAGATGGCGGATAGCTTAAGCGAAGATCTGCGCAATAGACGCTTAGTTTTGTTACAAAATGTTCAAGTTGAAATTCAACGGGCCATTCGTGCTGCACTTGTGGGAAAACATTTTGTTATGTTGTTAGAAGGCAGCAATTCTAAAAATGGGATAAAAAAGTGGTTTGGCCGAACAAGTTGTCATCGTTTAGTGCATGTCAAGATGGAAGATGATAACTCTAATTATCAGTGGAAATGGGTGGAAGTAGAAATAATTTCCACTACTCCTCACTCCTGTCAGGGAAAATTTATCAAATTTTGCTAAAAATCGTAGCAACTTCTGCCTACCGTGGCCGCCAGAATTTTCACCATCTATAATGATGACAGAGGGATCACTATGCACCAAGTTTTACTTTTATCAATTTTAATCTTCAGCTTTTCTCCAGGCCTTTTGGCCATAACTGAAATTGGTGGAGATTTTGGTTATGATAAGCAGCTCTATGGAACCAAAAATGAAAGCAGTTTTGTTACGCGGACCTACAGTGGAACGGTGGCCATCTATTTTTATAATTGGACAGGGATTGAATTTAATTACTCCAACGTGGAAAATATCAATACCGACAATGGTGTTTCTGAGATTACCGAATATAATGTGGAGCAAATTAGTAAGCAGAGTCGGATTCGTACCGAAGTGTGGGGAGTTGGTATTCGTCAGGCGTTGGCCGATCAAGGCTCTTTTGTAAAACCCATGGTAAGTTTGGGGTATGCTAAACAAACGGATACCTATAGTTCTGAGGCAACCTATGAGGGGATTTCTACGGGAGATCGTATTGTCTATAGAATTCCTTCAGAGAGACGAAAATGTGATTCTGTTTTTGCTGCGTTTATTTTGCAGATAAAATTAATCCGTGGATTGTCCCTTAAGGGATCGGTGAAATCTATTTTCCCGGCCTTCGAATTTGACAAGGCCTCGGATAATTTAAAATATTTGGCCGGTTTCTCATGGGCATTTTAAAATTATCACTTATCATTATTTTATCGCCGGTAATTTTTTCTTGCGCCAAATTGCAATATGTCATTGAGCAAGGCCAGGGCCAGTTGGCCATCTTTTATGATGCGAAATCGAATCAGGAGCTTTTAGCGGATGGCAAGATTGCCAGTAAATATAAAGACAAGATAAAATATATAGAAGAGTTGCGAAAATATTTTTATCAATATTTCAATGAAAAAAGCTCGGACATCTATACTAAAACAACACTTTTAGAGCGTGATGCTGTTAGTTATCTGGTGATTGCCTCTTTGTTTGATAAAATTGAGGCCAAGGAAGCATGTTTTTGGTTTGTTGGTTGTTTCCCTTATTTGGGTTTTTTTTCTAAAGATCGAGCGCTAGATTATGCTAAGGAGTTGGCAGAGCAAAATTATGTAACTTGGGTGCGGCCGGTTTATGCCTATTCTTCTTTAGGATATTTTGACGATCCAATTTTATCTTCCTTTTTTGCGTATGATGATTTTGATTTAACGGAAATGATCTTTCATGAATTATTTCATTCTATCTTCTTTATAAAGGATGAAGTGGAGTTAAATGAGAATTTGGCCAATTTTTTTGGCCGTGAGCTGGCATTAGCTTATTTTAAATTTGATAGCGCGGCCAGTAGGGCCGGCAAGCTAGCAGAACTGGCGGCGGAAGATCGATTAAAAGAGGAGATCTTGGCCTATGCCCAAAGGCTTATCAAACTATACCAAGTACAAAGGCCAAGCAAGCAGGAAGAGAGCGAGGCCATTTTGAAAGAATTTTTAATTGGAGATTTTTATCCGCAAGTTAAAAAAATATGCACGGAGTTTGCGGTTAGTGAAACTGCCTGCTTTCCGTTGCGTGGAGAGTGGAATAATGCTCGCTTTGCCGCTTTTTTAACATATGAAAAAGAGCAAAACCGAATTTATGATTTGTATAAAAAATCCAATAAGTCACTGATAGAATTTTACAAAGAGCTTAAGCAAAAAAAAGAAAGGGGTGAAAATCTATTCTTGTAATCGGCAACTACATGTCAGCAGTATAGTCAGTGGCCATTTCTAGCTCTAGTTCAAAGCAATCCAGTGGCCAGACATAGTCCCATGGGCAGAAATTAGGATTGCTGCCATCATACCAAACTTCGCAAGTGTAATCCCATTTGACGCTGTGTATTTCAACTACAAATGGTTCAGTTAGTGAGTTAGGTGGGACAGTGAAACTTTGAACTTCTGATTTGGTGCCTACAGCGATGTCATCAAAAATGTAGCTATCTAAGTAGGTACTGGTAGAACCACGTCTAACTCCTACGGTCACTTGTAGTTTTTTATAAGGTAATGCATATTGTGTACAGGCGTTGCCGTAACTGTCGGCGGCCACTTTACCAGGAGAGGAGCGGGCCTTTACTCGAAGTTTAAGTCTGGTGTCAGTTACAAAAAGACTTTGTGAGCTGGCCAGTTTGCTAACGGTGGCCGATGACCATTGCACCGCTCCACCACTATTGCCGTGAGCAATTATTCCCGAAAAGCGATAGGCCTCCGTTTGGGCATTAGGATCGGGCGTAGCAGTCGGCACCACATTTGCCCCTGGAGTTGGAGTGGCCGTCGTGCCGGGAGAGATGTTGTCGCGATTGGATGGGTTTTGCACGCTATCACATCCGGCCAAGATTACTAGAAGAGTGAATGTTACTATTGCTGAATATCTTGTCATATTATAGTCCCTGATTCCCTGATAAATATGCCCCACTAACCGTATCGTAACTCTTGCTTCCTTTCTTAAATTTTATTTTTTTATTGTATTAATACTCTGAATTTATTAGTGTTAACCTGTTTGTTTGTAGTCAAATCAATGTGTTGTAAGTGGGTTTGATAGTGCCGATCTAAAATGGGCCATTGATCTCATCAATTCTTGTTGGTAGAATATCGACCGCGATGAAAGTTTTAGAATTAGAACACTACTTAGAACACAATTATAAAGATCTTTTTAACTTTGCCTTCTCCTTGCTACCAGATGATCTTCAAGCGCAGCAATTGGTATTAGATTCCGTGCAAGTGTTACTTTTAGATGACAATGAGTTGATTCGTGCTTGCATTGAAAAAGATGATTTCTCTTCTAGTAATCCGTTGCTAAAACAAGTTAAAAATTTTCTGTTAAAATCTATTTACAATATCGCTAGTAAGCGGTTTTCACAGATTAGAAGTAGTATTATTGTGGAAGGAGAACACGCTCCTTTTTATGCTTTGCCTTTTGAAGAGAAGGCCATTTTATTTTTAAAACATAAATTGAATCTCAATTTTTCTGAGATTGAAGAGGTTACTGGCCTGGCCAGAGTTTCGGTAATAGAAAAACTTAATTCGGCCCGGTCGGATCTTGCCACTAACTTGGGGATTACTTTTTCTCTAGGTTCTATTTCTAGTGGCGAAACAGTCAGGAGTTAACTGCTTTATATATGATTAAACATTCACCTAGTGTTTCTCGTTCTCACTGTCTACATGCTAGAAAAGTTATTTCCTTGTTAGACTCTCCTCAGAAGGAGAATCTGGATTATTTGACCGGCCACATCGGCAGATGTCGAAGTTGTACACGGACACTTCGTGATGCGAAAACATTTTTAGAGAAGCTTGATCATCACATTCCATTTGTCTCGATATCGGCAGAATCAGCAGATGAATTTAAAAGGGAAATAGCAATACTGGCAAAAAAAATAGAAGTGAAAAAGCAGGCCTTGGTGCAACGGCGTTTTATTGAAAAAATAAAGGGCATCAAAGGGCGTGTATTGCAATTTATTCAGACTGCCATGACGGCCATAGTTGCTTTTTTATATCTATAAATTAATGTACAGATCATAGTAGACGGCAATAGTTCCATCTTTCACTAGTTGTTGCGGAGGATTGGGAAGTGAGCCGATCCCTTTTAAGGTATCTTCAAAGACTTGTTGTACATCATCATCATTTGATCCTTTAATTATTTTTATAGTTACGATGTTGCCGTCTTTATCAAAAATTATACGGCCAGTAAGCTTATGTGGTTTATTAAAAATGGTAGTGCGTAAAGCTGGCCTGCTGATGAGAGAATTGTTGAAGGTGGAAAAGAATGAAGTGATATATGATTCGTAGGTTCGTTTTTGGAAACCGTAGTATATTTTTTCTAGAGAGTTAAGCTCGCTTTCCGAGACGCCGGTTGGTGCCGCAAATTTTACATTCATGTCGGAGTAGCGCAAAAGTTGCGCACTGCTTTGATTGGCAAAGCTAAGATCATTTTTTTGCTTATAATTTTGCTCTTGTTTTGAGTTGGAGACTTCAATAAATTTTTCTTCCGTTTGTGCCGGGGTGAGGGGCGGAGAGCTTGTCGATTTAGTCGCGGACTTAAATTCTTTCAGTTGCTTTAGGGCCAAATTTTTTAGGGGAATTGGCGGCAGGTTATTGGTTGAAGGTGGTGGAAGTTTCATAGAGAACTTATCGTTGCCATTTTTAACACCAACAGTTTTTAGTCTTTTAATTTGAGCAATTTCTTCTTTGCTTAGCTTTTTTATCTCAATGGCCCGAGGGTGATGGCCGAGTGTTTTATTATCCTTTTTCCACCAGGTATCTGCAAATTGCCAGTAAAAATCAAGAAAAAGCAGATGCAAAAGCATAGATACAATTAGAGGGGGGAGTAAATTTTTCCTTAAATGATTCAAGCGTTGCTGCTCCAGGAGTTAATTTTTAAGCAAAACAATAAGATAATAACAAATTTTTTGCAAAATATCGATGAGCAAGTAATAAGTAAAGATCGTTCCCTGCCCCGACTTGACGAATATTATCCTTAGCGTAGAATAATAGTCTGAGAAGAACGGATTTCTTCTTGTGATCTCCTACCTATGATAGCGAGGTATTGTCATGAGGACATTGTTTAGGATTATTAGCGGCCGTAAGATTACACTTTTAACCATCGCGCTGGTTTCTCTGATGGCCTACTCCACTATAAATTTACATAGCTTAACAGGCAAGGTTTCGGCGGTTGCCTCTGTCAGTGAAGGAATTCAAACTTGTTTTGGTCGAGTTAATCAGAGCTTTACGGCACAATTGCTAGGAGGAAATCGCGCCTATACCACCTCTTCTTTTTTAGTGGCAACTGAAGAGTGTTTTGGCGATGTTATTGCTTTAAGCGAGGATGCTTTTTTGGGAGATGAAAAGGCCGTTGAGTTGATGAGAAAAATAAATGGCCTGGCCTCCAATGTTCGCTGGTTTCATGGAAAAATGGGAACTGTTGAAAATAAAGCTTCGGCCACCATTCCTGGCAAGCGCGTTATTTCTGGACGCTTTACCGTTCGTTCTGCCACCGGAACAGATCACACTAGCAGTAGCACCAAGAGTGAAATTAGCAGTAAATTTTCTAAGACAGAAGAAATAAAAGACCAAGTATTAGATAAGTTGGCCACGCTCAAAAGTGATTGGGAGAGTCATTTGGGGTGGGTAAAGCAGGGGATGGCCGCGGCTTCTTTGTTATTATCCGCTATGATATTTGGGTTGCTGATTGGGAAAAGAGCTCAAAAAATTAAAAATAATATGTTTGAAGCAGAGGCGTTATCAGAGATAAAAAAAGAAGAGACGATGGATAATGTACAGGTAGAAGGAATTATTACTCGAGCATTAGAGAGTCATGATTTACCACAATGTGCGAATCTTTTTGGTAATTTTTGCAATGAACTTTATAATCATACGCCTATTGCCAACAAATTTGTCTCGCCGATTACTCCGGTAATGGCCAGTAGTGGGCCGGCACAAGAAGCGCCAGGAATTAAAATGGCCATTGATATGTTAGAACAAGTGGGAAAAGAAAAGGTGGAGGCCGTAGTAGGTAGCAGTTGTAGCGTTGATGGGGTGCTTTCTTCTGTAATTGATCAATTGGCCAGTAAACTTTTCACGCACGGAATTTTAGTAGATTTGAACATTCAAGCAGATGTTAAGGTAACAATGTCGGAAGATAGTTTGGGCCAAGTTCTATTTCAACTTCTATCTAACGCCATCAATGCGCTCAATGATTCTACCAAACTTGGACATGATAAGAGAATTAAAGTTAATTTAAAAAGATTGGGCGGAGTGGCCATCATTGAAATTGAAAATTTTGGAAAGGGATTGCCGATTGAAATCATAAAAGAGCAAGGAAATATTGGCACAGTTCGCTTGGCGGGAATTGGACTATCAATTTGTCGAGAACTTATTGGACAGGTGGATGGGCAATTTATTCTTTCCAATATGCAAGAAGAAGAAACCGGTGAAATATTAGGAGCTCAGGTAAAAGTTGTGCTAAATGCGCTGGTGGAGGAGAAACAATCTGCTACGACTAATGCCGTTGCCGCTGCTAATAAGGGACAACTAGTCTCTGTGTTTAAAGGTAGTAAAAAACAGCTTCGCAAACAGCTGGGTGTAACAAATTGAATATAAAACCATTTATGGCCTTACTTCACCCTCTTAGCAAAATTACGCAAAAAATTGCGGCAGTGGGTGCGTTGGCGGTAAAATCTCTATCAACAAGTAGTAGTACTAATCTATCTGAACATTCCTCTACGACAGCTTCTCATTTGCCAAATAGTGAAAAAAAAGAAAAAAAACTTAGCGAAGAAGAAGAGCGAGTATTGGCCATTAAAAAACTAGATGTTCTCTAGCTTCTGCGCTATTTTTTGCTCCAAATGTGTTCAATGATTTGTGGATAATTTTCGTAGATAGGTGAGTGGGCGTTACTTAAATCATATTGGCGTTGCAGTAAAATAGTGGAGAGGCCGGGGAGATGAATTTGATCTGAGGCCTTGTCTCCCACCATAAAGCTTTGTGTAAGATCGAGATCAAAAAATTTAGATGCCTCTAAAATCATTCCGGGTGCCGGCTTACGTAAAAGAGAATGTTTTTTATACTCACCATCCGGGATACTTTCTTTAAAGTGAAAAGGGCAGTGAAGCCACAGATCAATCTGGGCATCTTTTTGTAATAATTCGGCATTTAAGTGCAGATGTAATTGATGAACATCATTAGCGGAAAATTTACCACGCGCTACTCCGGACTGATTAGAGATTACAATAACTGGCCATTTTCGTTGATTGGCAGATCGGATAAGAGGAATGACTTCTTCATAGATTATGGCATCTTCTGCGCGATGAAGATAATTGATATCGACATTAATTATTCCATCTCGATCTAAAAAAAGTGCCGGAGTTTTTATTCCGGAATTGTCGCGCAAAAGATTAATCGGAAGGCCAATTAGTTGGATGCTTTGTTTGTCGGCCAAAAAGCGCAAAAGGGCCTGGTAATTTTTTATAAAATATGCTCCGGCCAGTTCATATCCATCATGAAAATCATGAATAGGTAGTGGGAAATGTCCAATAACGAAATTTTTTTTATCAAGTGTCGCCAATGGTTGTCCAATGTTGGTGGCCAATCTTAAGGCGACACTAGAGTGGTTTTTCTCTTTTTTGGAGGCCCAAAGAAAATACTCAACATCTACTATGACTTGGGAGTTTCCAGATTCGTGCTCTAGTATTAAAAAAGGCCCAGCAGCTGGGCCTAAACGATCTAACTCCTTTGGTAAAACTTCTTGTTTTGCCAAAGCAGAGGAAAGTAGAAATATTTTCATTATTTCTTTTTAGTACTCTTTTTTTTGGCAGTAGCTGGAGCTGCTTTTTTTGCTACTTTTTTAGCGGCCTTTTTGGTGGTGGCCGGAGCCGCTTTTTTTGTTGTTACAGTTTTTTTCTCAGTGGCACGGGCCACCACGGCGCTGGCCTTTTTAGTAGCTTTTTTTACGGCCTCGGATGCTTTTTCTTTAACTACCTTCTCAACACTTTTTTTAGCAGAAAGCGCACTTTTTTGCACTTCTGCTACCTTGCTTTTTGCATCGTTAATATTTTTGTTAATATTAGTAGTGACTTCTTTTATCGCCTTCTCCGTTTTGTCTTTTACTTTTTGGGCAATTTCGTTGGATTTATTTATTACTTCTGCTTTGGCCGAATCAACAGTTTCTTGTATTTTTTGCGTTGACTCGGAAATTACGGAGGTGGCCGTATGGCGTAGCTGTTTTAATTCGTTTACAAGTTGCCCATAAAAACCAATAATCTTTTTTTTCTGAATATTTTCATTGTCATAGTAGGCGTGAAAAGTGGTGCTTAATTGCTTATACTTTTCTTCATTAAAATGTTTGATTTGTTCTAGCACCTGGAGGCACTTATCCTTGAAGTTTCCTTTGTTGGATTCTTTTACTTCAAGCTTCTCTTTTAAAAATGCAGGTAGTGTCATAACTAATCTCCAGTCGAGTTGTTAAAAATAATTATATAGTTACAGTTTAACCGATTTATGCTAACTGTAAATAGGTTAAGAACCAGTTTAAGTTAGAGATTTATGTGGGGTTATTTTGACAGCAAAATATGACGTCTATGGGTTGGGTAATGCGTTATTAGATATTGAATATGAAGTAACCGATGCTTTTTTAGAAAAAATGGGCATATCTAAAGGAATAATGACACTGGTGGATGAGAAGCGCCAAGATGAATTAAGCGCTAATTTAGATAATATACATGCAAAAAAAGGATGCGGTGGTTCGGCCGCTAACTCAATTATTGCCATTTCTCAATTCGGTGGTAAAGCATTTTACTCATGTAAAGTGGCCAACGATTATTTTGGCGATTTCTATTTGAGTGATTTGCAACGCTGGGGAGTTGAAACCAATTTGTCCGAAAGTGGCCGAGAGGCCGGTAAGACTGGAAAGTGTATGGTGATGATAACCAAAGATGCCGAACGCACCATGAATACTTATCTGGGAATCACGGAAACTTTTTCTAAAAAAGAATTAGTAGATGAAGTGATAATCAATGCTAAATGGATCTATATTGAAGGATATTTGGTTACCTCGGAAACTGGCCGTGCGGCGGCCGGCCATGCGCATAAATTGGCCGCCAATGCCGGGGTCGGTGTGGCCTTAACTCTTTCTGATCCCATGATTGTAAAACATTTCAAAGCAGGATTTGAAGAGGTTATTCAAGAGGGAGTAGATCTTTTGTTTTGCAATGAGCAAGAGGCCTTGCAGTTTAGCGGTGCTAGCAATGTACTGGCCGCCGGAGAGGCCTTAAAAAAAATTAGTAAAGCATTTGCTATAACGCTTGGGGAGCGAGGGGCATATTTGTTTGATGGAATAAAGACACACAATATATCCACAGACAAAGTGGTGGCCCGAGATACTAATGGTGCTGGTGATATGTTTGCAGGGGCCTTCTTATATGCACTGACCAATGGTAGATCTTTTGAGAGTGCTGCGCAATTTGCATGTCACGCCGCTTCCGTTATTGTCCAGCGAAGTGGGGCGCGTTTGGAGATGTTTGATATCAAAAATATAAAAAATAAACTTAATAAAATTTAGAGCAAGTGGAGGATCTATGTCGCATGAGCGAGTAGTATTAAGAGAGCTTTTTAGAGGTGATTTAGTAGGAAAAACGGTTACCGTTAAAGGATGGGTGCGTAGCGTACGCAAGTCGAAAAAAATTTCCTTTGTGGTTTTAAATGATGGAACTACTTTTGATAATTTACAAATAGTGGTAGATGCGGGACTTAATAATTATGAAGAGATTGCCTCTATGTTAATGGGGACCTCTATTTCGGCGGTAGGGAAATTAGTGCGTTCGGAAGGACGGGGACAAAATGTTGAGATGCAGGCAGATAATATTTCCATTATTGGCCCGGTGGATATGTCTTATCCCTTACAAAAAAAAGCAACATCCTTGGAATATTTAAGAGAGCAGGCGCATTTGCGTGTTCGTACAAATACTTTTGGCGCAATTTTTCGCATTCGTCATGGCATGGCCATGGCCACGCATGAATTTTTTAACAAGAGAGGTTTTTTCTATTTAAATGCTCCCATTATCACCGCTCAAGATGGTGAAGGGGCGGGAGAAATGTTTAAGGTTACCATGTTAAATTTAAATAACCTGCCACAAAAAGAAAATGGGGAGATTGATTATAGTAAAGATTACTTTGGTAAAGAGACCAGTCTTACAGTGACAGGACAGTTAGAAGCAGAATGTTTTGCGATGGGATTAGGGGCCGTTTACACCTTTGGCCCAACTTTTCGCTCAGAAAATTCAAATACTGCTAGACACCTCTCAGAATTTTGGATGATTGAGCCGGAGGTCGCGTTCGCTGATCTAGAAGATGTGGCCCGTTTGGCCACTGATTACATCAAACATTTAATTGGCCATGTATTAGAGCATCACGCAGGAGAGCTGGAGTTTTTGGTAAAAAATTATTGTGAAGATCGTCCTGATCATATTGAGATGTTAAAATCAGTACGGGATCGAGAGTTTATAAAAATTACTTATACGGAAGCAATAGATATATTAAATAAATCTGGACAGAAGTTTAGCTTTCCCACTGATTGGGGATGTGAGCTGCAATCAGAGCATGAACGCTTTCTTACAGAGAAGCACTTTTTGGCCCCCACCATTGTTACTGACTATCCAAAAAAATGTAAGGCCTTTTATATGAAGCAAAATCCTGATGGCCAGACAGTCCGCGCCATGGATATTTTAGTTCCAGGGGTTGGCGAAATTGTCGGAGGATCTCAGCGTGAGGATAATCTGGAAAAATTACAGGAAAGATTACGTGAATTATCCATGAAAGAAGAGGATTATTGGTGGTATCTAGAACTTCGTAAATATGGTTCGGTGCCACATGCGGGCTTCGGGCTTGGGTTTGAGCGCGCGCTCATGTATGTTACTGGTATGAGTAATGTGCGAGATGTCATTCCCTTCCCGCGAACACCTAAAAGTGCAGAGTTTTAAAGAGAGTTGCTGGTTAGCAAATTCTTGGAAGTTGCATAGTATCTAGCATTCTAATTTTACGCATACCCCCACTTATCGTTTCTAAGAGTAACTCGTCTTTGTTATTTGTCAGCGTTTTGATTACTTCTCCGATAATAGAGCTTTGAGGAAAGGCCTGCATAATTTGAGAATGAGATGATTCGGGCGCAATAATGATAAATTTCCCTTCATTGGCCAAGTAGAGCGGATCTAATCCCAACAGATCACATACCGCATGTACATCTTTATCAACGGGAAGATGCTCTTCAAAAATTTTAATTGTACATTGAGAGTGTTCACAAATTTCTCTTAGTGCCGAGGCCACTCCTCCGCGCGTAGGATCTTTGATCGTATGAATGTTTTTGGTTAATGAAAGTAGTTTGTTTACGGCCACATTCAATGGGGCCACATCGCTTTGGGTAGTAATACTAAAATCAAAAAGCTCACGAGCTTTCATCAGTGCCACTTCGTGATTTCCCATAGTGCCAGTAATATAGACGCAATCTTGGGGTTGCGCTTTATGGGAGGAAATAGAGATTCCTTCGTTGATAAATCCCAGGCCTGTAGTGTTGATAAAAATTTTATCGCATTTTCCTCGTTCGACAACTTTTGTATCGCCGGTAACAATTTTAATGCGCGCCTCTTTAGCGGTGGTGGCAATGGAGTCGATAATTTTATCTAAATCAGAAAATAAAATACCATCTTCTAGAATAAAGGCCAAGGATAAGGCGTGGGCCACTGCTCCACTAGTGGCCAGATCATTAACCGTTCCGCAAATGGCCAGTCGTCCAATATCTCCTCCAGGAAAGAAAAGTGGATTTACAACAAAGCTATCGGTGGTCATTGCAATTTGGGAGGATTTTTGATTTTCCATTACTGCGGCATCATCCATTTTTTCTAAAATATTATTTCCTAGTTTTGCCATGATGCGCTCTTTTATGAATTGGTGCATCTGAGTTCCGCCAGAGCCGTGAGTTAGATTAATTGAGTTATTCATACTTTGATACCTCAGATTATAGGTAGTATTTATAGTAAGCAGCACAGGTTCCTTCAGAGGAAACCATGCAGGGCCCAATAGGGTTGGCCGGGGTACATGCTTTTCCAAATAGCTTGCAATCATTTGGGCGGGCCTTCCCCATTAAAATATTTCCACAAAGGCAGTGGGGTGGATTTTCTATGCGAGTTGTATGCAGCTTGAATTTTTTCTTAGCATCATATTGCGCAAACTCCTTGCGAATGGCCAGACCGCTATGAGGAATAATTCCAATGCCACGCCAATCTACATCGGCATCTTCAAAAACAGAAAATAAAATTTTCATCGCTGTCTGATTACCCTCTTCTGTCACAAATTGAGGATGGTTATTTATTACCTCTTTTTTGCGTTCGGAAAACATTTTTACTAAAAGATAAATGGATTCCATTATTTCCAAAGGGCCAAAGCCGGAGATAACTCCTGCTGCATTGAATTTTGAAAGAAAGTCAAAATAGTTGCGTCCAGTAACGGCGCTAACATGTCCAGGTAAAAGCAGGCCATTAATTTTACAATCGCTGGAAGAGAGAATTACTTCTAGTGCCGCAGGCACAGTTTTATTCATGGATAGAACCGAAAAATTATTTAAGGCCGACTTTTGTGCTTGCAGCATAGTTGCGGCAATGAGGGGCGTGGTTGTCTCAAAACCAATTCCTAGTAAAACTATTTCTTTGTTAGGAGTGTTTTGTGCCAGTGCTAGCGCATCAAGAGGAGAGTAGATTATTTTTACATTGCCAAATTCACTGAGTGTTTTTTTTCGGCCAGGTACTTTTATCATGTCTCCAAAAGTAGCAATTATCGTTTCTGAGCGAGAGGCCAATTCAATTCCCATCTCGATGTCAGTGGCCGCAGTTACACAGACTGGGCAGCCAGGGCCACTAATAATGTTTATATTAGTTGGCAACATTGATTTAATCGCATATTTGGCAATGGCCATAGTGTGAGTGCCGCAAACTTCCATTAAATTTATGTTAGAGATATTCTGCTTTTGGATCTCTGTGGAGATGAGATTTTTTATTACTTTAATTTTTTCTTTCATAGATTTCTTTGAAAAGTTCAAGTCGAGAGTTGGCCTCTTTTGTCGCCAGTTTTTCAATAATAAAGCCGGCGTGTACCAAAACGTATTCACCCTTTTTTATGTCAGGAGTTAAAATTGAAGAGACTTCAATAGTGACACCATCTGTTTCTACTTGCGCCATACCTTCGCTGGGAATATCGATTACTTTTAATGGAATTGCTAAACACATATTTTACCTCGCAGAATTTGCTGAAACAATCGTTTATTGACCTAGGAAAATAATTGTTTTTACTTTGAAAGTGGTAAAATAATATTTGCACCACCACCATTACTTGCCGGCGAAACAACTAGTGGAGCAACGCCATTCCATTTCTCCACAATTTGCAACTGAACAAGTCCTGGATTATCTTTAATTGCTCGCCCTCGAACACTAATGGCCTCCGCCTCACCTTTTGCGCGAATGATTGCCGTATTGGCCTCAATCTCTGCTTTTTGCTGAATAAATTTGGCCTTGGCAGCCTCTTGCTCCTGCACCATTTTCTCTTCGATGGCGCGCTCAAGTTCTTTAGTCAATGCAACATTTTGGATAACAATATCTTCGATAATCAAAAGATCGCCAACTTTTTGCCTAGCTGAGTTTAGCGCTTTGATTTTTACCTCTTCACGTTTTTTGACAATCTGCTCTGCACTTTGCATGGCCGTTACTTCTTTCAATGCCTCAGACACTCTTGGGGCAATCAAGCTTTCAAACGGATCTCCAAAGTAATCTTTAAAAATTTTAACGACCATATTTTCAGGCAGCTTATACAGAATGCGTATTTCTATGTTTACTTGTTGAAGATCAGCAGAGTAACACTCTGCTTGCGCTGTCTTGGTGTGCTGTCTTACAGAGACTGGATACACCGTGGTGATAAACGGAACTTTAAAACCTAGCCCCTCCGGAGCAAACTGGGGATGAACCTTTCCCATGGTAACAAGAATTCCTCGTTGCCCTGGATCAATAACGTAGTAGGATCCAAAGAAAATAATAATCAAAATCAAAACAGGCAGGGCCCAAAAGATTGTCTTTAACTGGCCAGCAAAATCATTTTGGGGAAACCTTGAATCAATTGCCATAAATTCCTCCGATTGAACAATTGTTAATTATTTTGAAACTTTTATATCATCAAAGCAGATGTGTGGATAAGCATATTCATCTGAATAGTGAAGCTTGTTTTCCACAAAGCTTACTCGCTTCATCACATCATAGATGTTGCCAGAAATCATTCCATCTTTAATTCTACCTACAATTTCTCCATTTTCAATGTAGAGTCCAGGATTAATTCCGAGCGAAAAGTCGCCATTGATAATATTCCCGCTGTGCGCACCCAATGAACCGCAAAGCAAAACTCCTCGTTTAATCCCTGAAATCATCTTTTCTAAAGAGATATTTCCTGGTAAAATCTGTAGGTGCTGTAGACTTGGATTTGGTTTTAGCGAAACAGTCTCTCCACCCCACGCGGCGTTTTTATAACCATGCCCGGTTGGTTTAACCTTTAGCTTTCCAGCGTAGTTTAGATCGTTGTAAAAAGATTTTAATACACCGTTTTCTACAAGCGTAAGTTTGTTTGTCGGTACACCTTCATCATCAAAGCTGCAGGGAACGAGATTTTTTTCATTGTGCGGATTATCAATAATGGTGAGCTTTTCACTAAATATTTTTTCTCCGATCTTGTCTTTTACTGGCGATACTTTCTGATAAATATTTCTTGCACTCGTTGCCTCAGTAAATCTCCACATAAGCGCATACAGTGTTGGCGGCGCAAAAATTATCGACATCTTTTCTGCCGGAGGAGAGATCTCTTTTTGTCCTCTGTTATAAAGGCCTATCATCTGCGATAGATCGTCTGTGTTCACCTTGTTGAAACCATTTGTCATGAAGGCTTCATGGATGTTGGCATAGGTACCTGGGAATAAAAGCATTGGTATATTTGCGTGATAACTATTTTCTCGACTTACATTAAGGCCGTTGCTATTTCTAATTTCCGTTTTGGAAACTCCATAGCTGGTATACATGTTAAATTGGCCGGTGGCCTTGCCTTTCATAAAGTTTACAACATTTTTAGAGTTGTCCAAAACCTTCTCGATAGAGATTGTTGAAATTTCCGGATCATAATCATTAAATTTTTTTGGATTGTGATTTTCTGGAAAAGAAAAATCTGCTTTTACTTCGCCGGCCAACGACTCTAGTGCATTTTTTATCATCGCTTCACGATCTAAAAGATTTTTTGTATAGCTGGTTCCGATCTTTCCATCTTTGATAATTCTAAGGCAATATCCTGTCTGAATTTTATTTTTGATTTCACTTAAAGCATAGTTTTCAATTTGCACTGAGTTGCTTTCATAGCTATTTTTAAAAACTTCTGCTGAGTCTGAATGCTTTTTTGCAAGCGCTAATAACTTTTCCATTATACACCTCCCACTAACGCATCTTTAATTAAAATATGTGGCCCACCGTAGCAGGACTTGATATTCATCTGCCCCTTACCACAGCCACCTCTTTCCGAAAACTCAATGTCGTTACCAATCCCAACAATATTGCCAAGTGTAGTGAAAAGATTTCCCATTAAATTAATGTCGCGAACAAGCTTGTCTAATTTTCCATTTTTAATGGTGTAAGCGTACTGTGCTCCAAAAGTGAAGTTTTCTCCGCTGGTCTGGCCGCCCTTATTCCCAACAACATAGAGTCCATTTCCTGCCTGTGTTAAAAGATCCTGAAAGCTTTTTTCGCGAGGTTTAATAAAAATACAACCCATTCGCACAATTGGTTCATAACGAGAATCTTCTGCGATTGTGTGTCCCGTAATTGGCTCATTGAAGGCCGCCGCTGTTTTAAGTGAGTGCAACCTGCCAGACAGAACCCCGTTTTTCATCAGATCAACTGGGCGCGCAAGCACTCCTTCGTCATCATACTTATAATGGCCAACTTGTCCCTTTCTCGTTGGATCATCTACAATATCTAAAATTTCGGTGCCTAGCTTTTGCCCAATTTGCATTTTTGCTAACATGGTCGGACTATTTTCAATCAGATCGGCTTCACTAAAGTGGCCAAAGGCCTCGTGAGTAAAAACCCCTGTCATGCTTTGCTCTAAAACAACGTTATAGGTTCCGCCTTTCACTGGTTCAGCATCTAATAGTTCGCTTACCGTTTTTGCGCGATCTAAAAAATTTTGCTCGCGGCCAACCAGACGATTAAAACCATTACTGCCGCCAACAACGGTCGTTCCATTTTGAACAACATTTCCTTTCTTGCAGATAATCATTCCACCAAGACTCGTCGTGATGGTTTTCTCATTGATCTTGCTGCCAAGAGTGCTAACGAAATATTTATCCCGATAAACTTCGCTATATCCAATGGTGGTAGATTGTACATCTTTTTGTGCAAGCATCAAATCATTGTAGTGCTTGGTTAGTTTGTGTTTTTCCGAAAGAGAGATCTTTCTGGGATCACCATCTAACTCTAGTCCAACCACCTCTTCAACTTTATTTGGAAATTTAAGTGAAACTTTTTTATCACTGTTTTTTCCAAGGATAGTTGCGTTTTCTATCACCCTTGAAATCGCCTTGTCGATATCCGCCTCACAGGTCACCGAGATGGTTGCAAATCCACCATTTTTATAAACGCGAATTACATATCCATCCGTATCGTTTGGGCCGATTCCGGTCAGATCTTGTCCGGTGAAGCCAACTCTTGTCTCTCTCATTTTTTCATAGCGAATGTCGGCATAATCCGCCTTGATTTTGCTCAAATGTTTTTGTAGTTTGTCTAACATTTTTTTCTCCTTATTAATTTTGGCCTCTTAAAAACAAGAAACTGCTGCGTGATAAATTTGCTCTAATCCATCTTTGGTTTTTTTGTTGTGAAATTCTGGATGCCACTTTAGGTCCGCCAGTTTTGAGTTGGGTGATTTTTTTTTATATAATCAAAAAGACTTCTCTGATAACAAAAGATCACGCCAGTAGGTGGTGCCATAGTTGGATAGCTCCCTCGAGCTTTCATATACTCCATAAAATGTTCTGGAGTGATCATCGATGTATACAGATGTTTGTCTTTATGGTTTGGATACGGCATGTAATTAATTTCCAGAAAGTTTCTTTTCGCTGATGCGAACTCGTTCAAGCAAACTTTCACATTCGCCCTTGCCAAGCCCGTGAAGCATATGACTCTTTGCAAGCTCCTTGGGATTTTCACTGCGCTTGAAAGATTCTAGACGGTTGTTTAAATTCATCCGCAATCTTCTTAACTCTTTTTCATCCAATTTTTCTATATCACTGAATTTTGTCATAGTATCCTCGCTTAAATTATTGGTTTTGAATTATAGCCTTTCTTTTCTATTCTTCAATAATAATTTCTTTTCAATTGGTAGTGTTAGTGCAAATCTTTTCGGGATTGCTTTTTATTTCCGGCCAAAATCTATGCGAGAACACAATTAAAGGGAAACGCTCAACTTTTCCTTCTCGCGGGTTAAAGTTTACATCGCTTTTTTCTCAAAGATAATATGGGCAATACTTTTAAGATGAAACTAATTTTTGTCTGATTATACCAAACCCACGAAATAATGTCGGGTTTTTATAATTGGGCCCAGGCCCGACTGCAAAGCGATTTAATATTACCATCTTCATCACAAAAAGAATTCCAGGCATTCGCACAGCAATCTAAAATTTCATTGTAATCTTTAAATGTTTTGTTACTTAATTTTGAGTGTTTTAACTTCTGCCACACCTGCTCCATTGGGTTTAGCTCTGGAGAATATGGTGGTAATGGAAGTATTTATATATTGGCAGGAATATTTAAAGCTTCTGTAGTATGCCAACTAGCTCGATCCATTAACACAATTGAGTGAAAATCCTTCTCAACATATTTAGAAATTTCGTTAAGATGCAACTGCATCGTTCCACCATTACACTCAGGAAGAATAAGGGCACATCCTTTGTCTTTATCCGGACAACAAGCACCAAAAATATATGTGGATAGAAATTGTCTTTGCCTGACAACTCTTGGACGAGTTCCTTTCGCTGCCCAAACTCGACTTAGGCTACCTTGTTGGCCAGCCCTACTCTCATCTTGCCACCAAATTTCAATTTTTTTTTGTATCGATTTTTTCTTGGATTTGCTTTACTTCTTCTGGGAAAAGTACTTTGAAATTTTCTATAGCATCATCTGAATGCTTTGGATGTTTTGACCGCCCAGAAATCCAAACAATATTCAATCGATCGAGTAGTGTGTAAACTCCCGGCCTTGAATAATTGCAATCAAATTTTTCAGCCAATAGTTTTTGAATATCATCAACAGTGATGCGTCCACCGCCCCGCGTCTCCTGAAGGGCATCGAGAGCATCAGCAAATGCTTCCTCTTGGTCTTTTGGTAGCCGTGGTTTTTGCCCCCGGCCTTCTTTCTCAATAAGTCCCTCGTAGTCATGTTCAACAAAAGCGCGAATCCATCTACGAACTACCTTCTCATCATAGATAACCATATCAGCTACATCTTTTAATAGTCTTCCCGACTGTAGATGATGAAGTGCCTGAAGTTTAATTTTTATTCCGGGATCACGTTCTCGCTTGTATTCTGCTTTAAAGTCATAATCTTGAATTTTTTTTACTAAGTCTTTTAAATTTTCCATTCTAAAAACTTAGCAAACTTAATTGATTTGGCTCACTTTTATTTTACATAATTGGTATTACTTGTCAGCAAATTTATAAAACTAGTTGGATATCTAGGTCGATACACATCATATTCTTTTGCGTATGTATTAAATATTTTATTTCTATCAAGATTGTGTTCCATGTATATATTAAAACAGAGTGAATCTCAGTTGCCAACCCAAATACGAAACCAGGATATTAAAATTGTTGGTCATGCCCGTTATTTAATGGCCATTCTCTTTCCTAGTATTAGCATTTCAATTTATCGATTCGCGATAATAAATTGGGACTTTTATCAAAAAACCAACCATAGAGGTGATCTTTAATCAGTAAATTTTTCTTTTTTGAAGCTATCTTTGATATGGCAGAGCTTAAGTTATTAGTGTTGATTTGCGTAGAAGCAAATCTATCAGCATCATTTTCAAATTTTCGAGTGAACCAACAAAAGATTGGAGTTACGTAGAAAATATATAATGGTGCTAACAGGATATATAAGGCCAAATAGATGGGAGTGCCTAGTCCATTAAATAAATAGTTACTTTGATAATTATTCCCGAACAACAAAACGAAAACTAACACGAACAACATTACCAACGATAGTAATTTTATCGGATGATGATTTTTGAGATGACCTATTTCATGAGCAATTACGGCCTCGATTTCTTGAACATTTAAAAGCTCGAGCACTTGATGTTTGAATATAATGCAACTATTGCTTCCAAACCCAAAAGCCTCAACGTAAAGGTCGTTACTAGTTTTATCAACAAGTAATTGAGTTTGATCAATTTGATTCCTCTTTAATAGATTAATCGTTGAATCGGCCATGTGAGTCTTGTCCAAAAAATTATGGCAGCCATTTTTTGATTTGGCCGATAAAAAATTAGGATATAAAAAAATGAATATTATAAATACGAGAAAAGCAGAACTCCATAGATAAACGGGCCAAAGGGGACCAAGAATTTGGATAACATTATCCAGCGTAAATACAAAACAAAATGCGACGATTGTAAAAAGTAGTGATTGGATGAGTAGTTCGCTGGCCGATGCTTTAATGTGATTTGCCAATAGCAGCTTTTTTTCGTTGGAAACAATTTTGTAAATAGTCTTTTTTATCTTATAAGGCATTAGATTGCTTGTAATGAAAATTAGAAGGAAAAGGATTTTCTTTACTAGAAGATCAGCGTAGGAATTCGAAAGAAAACTGTTAAGAGAGAGAGCATTGTCAAGTACTCTCATTCCACCTCCCCATGTCCAAAAAACAAAATTCAGAGTAAAATATATCGTAAAAATTAAATCGACATTATTTTTTTTAATTTGATTGTTACATGTATTTTGATAGTCTTGCGGTGAGGTATATTTCAAAAAATGGCCTGGCACTATGGAAGAATTTCGAAAAATAAAATCTTTGTTTTTATTGCTCAGGAAAAAGTATATCAAAAGTCTTATAATTAGTAGGCTTGATATTATTAAAGTAAGGAGATGGGATATAATATTCATAAAGTTCGCTTTTCCATATAAAGTTCATTTGACCTATCTGGCATATTTTAACTTTACCACTATCTCAAGAAATTAATTTGTTTTTGATGAAATAATTGGAATTTTTACTTGTAAAATCAATTAAAAAATCTCTACCATATGTTTGCTCCAATATCGTTGTCATATATGTGTCAACTTGATTGCATCATAATTTAAGTTTTGGATACACTTCTGGAAATTCCTTTTGTATTGAGTCTAGGATAAAGTTTTTATAGTTTGGAAATCGCTCAAGCCATGTGGGAACAAGTGAAGCTATTAGATCGGGATTCCTATAGATTTCGGTTACTCTGTTGTATAGATGAGATTGTAATTCCTTAATATATTCAAGTTGTCGTTCTCCATGGGCCTTAGCGTAGATCACAGCTTTGAAGACAATATCTTCATCGTCAGTAGGAACCCAAGAAGGTCTATTTGGATGAAAGTAAATTTTGAACTTATTTTCTTTGCATTGTTGTAGAAGGAATTCTTTCATATTAGAAATTTTGATCTCTTCAACTGGTCTAACTGCAACTTCTGAAATTACCTCAGCATCAAAAGTCATGTCATCTTCTCTAAAAGTTTCTCCGGGTAAGATATATATTGAACCAGAAACACCGTCATACATTCTATCCAACGCGCCACTATATCTTTCACAAATACACATAAGTCCAGTGTCGTCATCTCGGTAAGATACTGATGAAAAATCTCCTCCCGTGCCTTTCCGGTGGATAAATGTTGCACAATACTCAATTTCTTTTGCAGCATACACCCAAGGCTTTTTATGTGAACCCTCAATTGGTATTAGAACTTTCATATTTTGAACATGTGAGCCATGGTAAACATATTTATACATTCGTAATCCTAAATTCGATAAGTGATCCAGTATCTCTGAGTCAAGTCATGATGACCTTCATTTTGAATTTCATCTTGAAGGACCCCTCCGTTGGCAATAATAATTTTGGCGGAGGCAATATTACTTTTGTAACAGGTGATCAAAACTTTTCTAAGCCCAAGTTCTCTAGCATAAGGCAGTGCTAATTCTAAGGCCTTCGTTGCATACCCCTTTCGCCTCTCGCTAGGCCTAACCGCATATCCAATATGCCCCCCAAATTGCTCAAGAGCGGGAATCAATCGATGTCTAATTGAAATCTGGCCACAGTACTTCGAATCAGCAATCATCCAAAGATATGTATCCGGGACATATCCTGGCTTTAGATTTCTTCCTAATCTTCTATCTTCCATATTTTGGATATAATTCAGAAAGTCCGCTCTGTTGGATATTTCTTCAGACGTTGGGTGATGTTCCGTTGGCCCAGAATTACTGAATTCAGCAACTGCTTCCATAAAACTTTCAAAGTATTTTTTATCTGGATAATCTAAGAGCATTTAAATAACTCCATATTTGCATAAAAAAATATTGAATATATGGTATTTTATTAAGTGTTGTTTGTAACCTAAAAAACCAAAATTGCGATTGTTGATCAGACAACTTATTTCTCAACTTTTATGAGTGCGACAAAGATCTCGTACTTCCATTGGCCAGCTTGGTATCTTCAAGTTCCGTAACTCCTACAATACGGGCCGTTGAATTACTTTTCTGAGTAAGTCAACCTGTGCTGTCGGGCCTAAACTTTTGTATCTTTTCTATGATAACGTGCTCCTGATCTTGCTTAAAAAAACGGACTCTACAAAGAGAAAGTTTTCTTGTAATAGAGAGCTTTTCAAGGAGTCAAAATTTTATGAAGAAGGGACAGGTAAAA
>MEQL01000056.1 GCA_001770205.1 Bdellovibrionales bacterium RIFOXYD12_FULL_39_22 | reverse complement strand
TTTGTGTATGCCATGGTCTTTCTCATCGTGGTAACCATCAACCTAAGTTGATGATTCTTTTTAATCTAATATTTAGTTTTTAAAGAGCTTCGCTAACCACACAAGCAAGGAGAAGCTATCAGGATTGTTCTCTGTAACAAATTTGATAGTCATTTATGCTATGCGAAGTCAGACGAAAGGCGAATTTACTCAAAAAGATATTCTGGGTCAAGCTATTTTTTTTCTATTTTGTAAAAAAATTTAAGATTTTTTCGCTTCCCACTGGAGAATTAAATAGAATTAAACTAAAAATGGCAGTTTTTCTTTATTTTCAGAAGCAAAAAGAAAGAAATGACAAAAAAAAACAACACGGCCACAATCTCTTGACGCCCATCATAGATTTTTTTCTTAATATTGTCTGATCGGAACGTACAAAAAAACAATATGAAAACAATTCAAGACTTTTTAAATCTAAATTTTTTCACCAAAACAATCCTTGCTGTATATGTTTTTTTTATAGTCAGATTACATCTCAAAAGCGGATTACAATATCAAACCTTAGATGTTTTTAATGTTACGATCCTTTTGGTGGGAGCAATTTCTTTAGTCGCCACCGCTCACCTTATTGAATATCTTTTCTCTTCCAAAAAATTATTAAATCTCACAATAAAATTATTATTCATCTCCATCTATATTTGGGTTGGCCACTATCACCTCCGCTCTCGTACTAACCTTGATTTTGCTGTGATGGCCGATAACGCCTCTTCAGTGTTTTACTCCGAAAGCATTCAAGTTCTCTGGGATATTTTCACCAAAAAAGACATTGCCACCAATCTTGTTATTATCGCACTACTAATTTTTTTAGAAATACGGTGGAAGAAAATATCCAGTACAGCAAAAATCCAAAGGCCACATCAAAATGTTATTATCTCTTTGGCCATATACTCCGCGATCATGTTTGGTACTCCATACTCTTATGATGAATTTACTTCTTTCAATCAATCTATTTATCGCTACTATTTTCCCGATTCGCGTTTTACAGTAAGGCCCAATTTAAAAAATCCATTCCCTTACATAAATACAAACGACACCTTCTTTAAAAATAGCTCTCCTGGAGCACCCAACATATTCATAATCATGGTTGAATCGTTCAATTTTAACTATGTTCACAAAAAAGGCCCAAACGACAAAGAAATTACTCCTTTTTTTAATAACCTTATTGCACAGGGTCTCTTTTTCGATAATTTTTGGGGCAATTCAGTGCAGACTGCGCGCGGCCAATTATCAATTCTTTGCTCCATTCCAACAATAACCAGACAGCAAGTCTTCACTCACTATCCGCAACTACGATTAAATTGCATCTCAGACATTTTAAAAAAATACAATTACAATACTCTTTTTTTTAAGGCATACAGTGATATTGATTTTGACAATACTGGTGAGTTTATTGCTAACAATGGCTTTGAACATATTCACGCCATGACGAAAAGTATTAAGGCCAAATATTCTAAAAATCCTGATGCTATCCGAAGCTGGGGATGGGGAATCCAGGACAATTTTTTTTATGAAATTTTTTTCAACTATCTTGATGAGTTGCACCAGAACAACATCGCCCAGAACATTAATAAACATTTTTTTGCCGCCTTAACCACGGTTTCCAATCATCAAAAATTTAATCAAATTCCTGAGGATATTCAGCACATCTATAAGAATCCCCAAAATATCACTGAGGGGTATGCAAACTCATTACACCTTACTGATGAATACTTAAAAACTTTTTTTTCCGAACTAGACAAGCGAGATTATCTAAAAAACTCCATTATCATGATCTTAGGAGATCATAGCTTTCCAATGGGTGAGCACTATAGCTACGCGGCCGAAAATGGATTCTATTCCGAAAACTTCAAAACGCCGCTATTATTAATCTGGAAAGGGCAAAAAAACTTTCTTGGTATTGATCATACTCCGCGAAGTCAATTAGATATTCCGCCAACCATTTTAGATATTCTCAATATCTCTACTGTCAATCATTTCGTTGGTAGCTCATTGTTCCAGGACAAGACAAGCTTCATTCCTCTTATTCAACCATATTCCGGATATTACATTGGATCGCTAAATTATCCATTCAAATATATGTACCATGGTAAAACAAAACGAGAGTTTGTTTTTAACCTAAAGCATGATCCTCAAGAAAAAAATAATTTAATTGAAAACAAAAATCTCGCTTTGATTATAAAAAAGGCGCGTCAAGATACGGCCAAAATCTTGCTTAATGATGCACTAATTAAGGCAAATCAAATTTGGAAATAAAAATCATTCTTTTAACGGAAGGCCCGCATTGGAAAGAGCGCTAATCACCTGTCCCTCCGCACTCTTAATGAATTCTGGTGATAAAGTTCTCTCCTTATCACCAAAAATAGTTCTAATAGTAACACTCCGTTTATCTTCTGAAATGTCATATTGTCCCACAATTTTATAAGACAAAAGTTCTTTTAATTTTAGCTTCGATAGTGGTTCTAAAACTGACGATATTGACCGCTCGCTCTGCATCACAACAGTACAATCAAACTCTACAACTGGAAACTTACTTAACGGTTCATATTTTTTCTTATCTTTTAGATTATTATTTTCGAACGCCGACATCTCTAAAATTAGTATTGCCAAATTTCCACGTATTTTAAATTCACGAAGCAAAATAGGGTGAACTGAAAAAATGGCCCCGTAATTTTTTCCCATTATCTTCAAGTCATAATACTCGTAAGGATGGGCCCCCATCCAGCCCCCTGGGATCACTAATGACGAAAATTTTTTATCCTTACCGGCCAATTGATAAGGCACATTGAGGGATGATAATAGGCGCTCGCTTTCATTTACTAAGTCAAGATATTGTCCATTGCTTTGTGAGAAAAATGCCACACCAAGATGCGATTCTTCTTTGCGAAACTCTTTTGCATTTTTAACATAGGCGCGACCTAGTTCAAAGAAACGAAACTCTGTATAATTTTTCTGATTAAGAGCGACCGTATCAAGAATAGATGGAATCAGAGAATTTCTCATCATGCAAAAATCATTCGAAAGAGGATTAATGATGGAGAGGGCATTGTCATAAGGCCATGCTGCTCTGTTAAGTAATTTTTCTCCAACCATAGGATAGCTCATTACTTCAAAAGCACGCGAGCTATGAATCAGGAAATTTCTAATTTTTTGATGAAATTTTTGGGTATTTGAATAGGCGACAGGAACGGCCCTGAATAATGGAGAGGTAGGAACTATGTTATCGTAACCAACAATTCGGCCAATTTCTTCAATTAAGTCAGCTTCCACTTCGACATCTTTTGTAGAACGATAACTGGGAACTTCTACTGCCAAGTTATTTCCATTGGCAACAACTTTAAAATCCAATCTTCGAAAAATATTCAGCATATTTTCCTTAGATACCGGATGGCCCAAGGTGGTGGCAATTTTTTCCACCGTCGTTTGAATTATTAGTGGTGAAAAGTTAGAAATTGCAGGGCCAGCATACTCCAGTTTCCCTACAACTTTAGCGGCCGGAAGCAGTTCAATCATAAGCTCGACTGTCCGATACATCGTTCGAGTAAGCAACTGACTGTCTAGTGATTTTTCATAGCGCTGTGACGAATCAGTTCTCAATCCCAGTCGAGCAGAAGTGCGCCGAACATCTGCGGCCTTCCAATTGGCAACTTCTATGAAGATATTTTGGGTATTATCACTAATCCCGCTAGAAAGTCCCCCCATAATTCCGGCAAGTACTAATGGGCCTGTTTCATCACATATTACGGTATCCGTCGCAATAAGCTTTCGCTTGATCTCATCCAGTGTTTCAAACTCCACTCCGTCGGAATTCATCTGCTTAATAACTAATTTCTCTCCTTTGATTTTATCTCGATCAAAAATATGTAGCGGAATTCCCAACTCCAGCATTACATAGTTACTAACGTCAACAATATTATTAATTGGGCGCAGGCCAATATTTTTTAACCTTCTTTGCATCCAATTCGGACTAGGTGCAACCTTCACATTGTTCATAGATAGTCCGAAATAGCCAAGTGAAGAACAATTTATCTCAACAAAAGGAACTATTGGTGATTTATCAGTGGTAAACATTTTAGTAAAACGTTCTTCCCATTTTTTATCAAAACGATTTTGCAAATCTTGTTCAAATACCGTAGCAAATTCACGCGCAATTCCGAAATGCCCCCATAAATCTGGACGATGGGTTAATGACTTATTATCAACTTCAATTAAAACATCTGGCATCTCTTGAAGATAAGTGAGCATGCTCGTTCCCAGAGTTGTATCTGCAACAAGTTCCATTAGTCCATGCGACTCCTCCTCTAATCCCAACTCTTGCTTGGAACAAAGCATTCCCTCTGATAAAACACCACGAATTTTTTTGGGTTCTAGTACCATCCCATTGGGAAGCCTTACTCCCAGTGGGGCATAGGGCACTTTCATTCCTACTCGCACATTGGAAGCTCCACAAACAACCTTCTTTATCGCATTTTCCTCAAATTTAAATGTAACTAAATTTAACTTGTCGGCCTCTGGATGCTTTTCAATTTCTAAAATTTGCGCGACCTTAATTTCTTCAAGTCCCGCACCTACTTCGGTAATACCTTCAATTTCGGCGGTGGCCAGCGTAAATTTTTGGCCAATTTCTTTGGCCGATAAATTCTCTGGTATTTTTACAAAATCTTTTATCCAATCAAGTGAAATTATCATCTTCTACTTCCTCTTTTTTTCAGATACTGAGTATTTAAATTCAATATGATTTAAACTGAGAGACAAAGCGCAAATCACCACCATGCAGATGGCGAATATCATCAATCCCATATTTCAACATAACTAAGCGATCCAACCCTAGTCCAAACGCAAAACCATTATACTTATTTGTATCAATCCCGCCATGTCGTAAAACATTGGGGTGAACCATCCCACAGGGAAGAAGCTCCACCCAACCAGACTGCTTACAAACAGAACAGCCGCCACCTCCGCAAATAAGACACTTAATATCTAATTCAAAACCAGGTTCCACAAAAGGAAAGAAGCCTGGACGCAATCTAACATCTACTTCTTTTTTAAAAATCTCGCTAAGAATCGTTTTCATGAAAAAAATCAGGTGTGAAACAGAAATGTTTTCACCCACCAACATCCCCTCTAGTTGATGAAAAACCATCTCGTGAGATGCGTCAGTGCGTTCTGCCCGAAATACTTTACCCGGAGCAATAAATTTAAATGGCGGCCTTTTTCCTTTCATTCCTCGCACCTGAATAGTGCTAGTGTGCGTGCGCAGTAGGTATTTATTGGCGACCGAAGTATCATCTGGGCGCTGAAACCAGAAAGTATCAGTCATATCCCTGGCCGGGTGATCTTTGGGAATATTCAGGGCCTCAAAATTGTGGTACTCGTCTTCAATATGTGGCCCATCTAAAACCTCAAAACCCATTGATAAAAAAATCTCTTCTATCTCTTTTTGCACAATAGTGACTGGATGATATCCACCACTATATAATCCAGAGGCCTTAATTGAGTCTAAATGTGAAATATCTATTCGCTCACTGGCCAATTTATGATTGATAACCTCTAGTTCTAGTGCATTTAGCTTTTGATTGATGAGCTGCTGCACATCATCTTTTATTTTGTTGGCCAAGGCACCAATTGATTTTTTCTCCTCGAGCGATGCATTCTTTAGCGATGACAAAATCTCAGAGACCTTGCCATTTTTTCCCAGTAAATCGGCCTTAAGATTTAAAACTTCTGCCTGCTTTGAAAGTGCTTCTAATTGTGTTGTAAAGTTGGAAAAGAGATTGTTTAGTTTCTCGATCATTGTCCGTTATCCCCGTTAAATCTATTAAAGTACATAAAGTATTAACGAGGATGGCCTAATAAATCAACTCTAAAAAAAAGAGGGCCTCATACGCGGCCCTCCCTATTGATTTCCAAAAACCTCATTTCGAAATAGCGGCAAAAATGCCACTAAGCGCGCTGCCCCTCGAAAGACCGGCACGAAAGAAAAAAATACCGGACTAAAAACTCCCTGAAGAAACAAGCGCCAGAAATAAATTTTAGAACAGGCCCAATATTCTCTAAAATAACCTCCTAAAAACATCCGCCTTTGAACAAAAACCAAAAAACTCCTCCAATAACAAAAATAAAGATAAAGATAAATCCAAAAAAGCTTAAACAGGTTTTTGTCCCGTCAAATTCTGGCCTCAAAACTCTGCCAGTCTAAAGACGGTGTCTTTACCCTTCGGCAACCCACAACCCATATGCCTCTAAAAATATTTTTGAAGCACTTAGAGCTGGGCTTTGCTTCCACTACTTTCGAAAGTGGTCGCCCTTAACGACGGGGACAAGAGACAATATAACACACCGCAAAATCAAAATCAACGCATATTGTCAACTATTTTGCGACAGCGTGAATTTTTTATTCATAGATACTTATATAGCTAATTTTATACGAAATATTTAATATCTAGTTTTTATTTTAACTTTTGGGTTATGCGATGATAATACTCTGATAACTCTTGTGTATTAACTGTAGCAGTACCACGCTTACCAACAACCACTCCAGAACCGCAATTTCCCAGCCAGCAGGCCTCCGCCAAAGATCCTCCGGCCAAAAGGCCGGCAGTAATCAAACTTATGGCAGTATCACCGGCCCCAGATACATCAAAAACTTCACTGGCCACTGTAGGAATGTATTCTAATTTTCCTGATGCCTTTGTATCTAATAAGGCCATTCCCTCTCCACCAAGAGTAATTACTAGTTTTGATAGCTTCAGCTTTTCTACTAATATTTCAGATATCCGCTCAAGGGCCTTTTCGCTATGACCTAGTGCCTGAACCATTTTGGTGGCCTCTAATAAGTTGGGCTTTAGTAACGTTGCTCCTTTGTAATATTGCGGCGGGGTTGTTCTGCTTGGATCAATCGTGACGACCATCCCCTCTGAGGTAAAGCGGTCAATAATATCGGCCAATACTTTCTGCGTTAATACCCCCTTGCCATAATCTTCAATAATGAGTCCTGCATGACTGCTTTTTAAATTGATCACTCTCTGCGTAAAACTATCTTCTAAGCTTTTATCTAGTGGTTCTATCGTCTCGTAATCTACTCGACAAATTTGTTGTCCTGCAGTAGTCACGCGCTCCTTGAAGGTAGTCATTCGATTAGTTGCTTGAATTACTCCTTCCGCAGAAATACCGGCCTTGCGAAGTAGTTCAGTAAAAATATCTGCCTTACTATCCTGGCCAACCACTCCACACAACGTTGATTCAATTCCTAAAGATTTTAGATTGTTTGAAACGTTCGAGGCAAGGCCAAGTTTAGTAAATTCTTCATTAACTTCTAAAACTGGTACTGGAGCTTCCGGAGAAACCCGTCTCACCGAACCAATGGTGTATTTGTCCACACCAACATCTCCCACAACCAAAACTGGCCGAATAGAAGAAAACGCACTGATTAGCTCTGAAAATCTCTTCGGCGATATAATAGACAACATATAAATTAAACTCCCATCGTTAAAAGATCTAAGGCCGCGCCAGCTACATCGTCGACTTCTATTTTCATCATACAATCGTAATATGGACATTCTGTTCCCAGACAAGCAAATTGTTCTCCGCAAATGACGTCCGGAACTACCACTCGACAATGATTTTCTGTCCGATCAAAAGGACCCCAGCGCATGGCGGACTGAACCTTTATCGGGGAATATATGGCCACTGTTTTAATTTTTAATGAATTAGCAATATGAGTTGTTCCTGTGCTCGGCCCAATAAAAAGTTGGCCCTTCGACAAAACGGACATATAATTACGCAATCCTCTCTTAGATCCATCAAAAAAGAAAATCCGCTCTCGAACTTTATCATACTCGCTCTTTTCTAACTCGCTATTTAATACTTTCAAATAAGCTTGATCCGCTGGTGTGTATGAAACAACATATATGTATTTTCCTGGTACTCGTCGTTCCAGACGCGAAATTACCCTGGCATAGTTTCGTGAAGGCCAATTTAAGGTGTGTCCACTCATGCCTGGATGAATAAATATTAGATTATCGTTATATGTAATCGCCTTACTTGCCAAATCCTTAGTAAAATGAAGCATGGCCTCCGCAATCTCTTTTTCTGTTAAAATAATTTCCGGGCGATAATTATTTCGTTTATCAAAATCATAATGAACACCTAATGGCGCAAGCAAGTTCAAATTATAGTCAGACTCGTGCATTTCCACTAAAGAACGTTTTTGCCGCACACCTCGATTAAGCAGAAAAAAAGTCGAGGGCCGCGATTTCAATCCTCCGCGAAATTTGATTCCAATAATCTTTGCGATCAGTGAAGGCATGTGACTGCCTCCTACATAGAAATATGCATCTGCTGAGCACTTTTTTAGTTTATTAAAAAAAGACCAGAAAGTATTAATCGTCCCGCCATAATCTTTCCATTCAATTATCTCATCGACGTAGGTAAGATTAGCAAATAGGTTTATTGATTTTTTCGATACAATAAAGGTGATATGAATTTTAGGATCATACTCCTTTAGAAGCTTGGCCATTGGCAAAGTAAGAAGAGTATCTCCAATTGCATCACTCCTATTGATCAAAACTCTCATAGCTTTATTTTCTCTATTATTGCTCGCTCTCTTGCTACCTGTTTTATCTTTTCTACCACCTGCTCAAAAGTGAGGCCCGACGAATCCAGCAGGAACGCATCCTCGGCCTGTTTAAGTGGAGCAATTTCCCTATTCATGTCATTGTGATCGCGCGTCTTAAGATCTTGCAAAACTTTCTGAAAATCAATTTCACTACCTCCGCGGGCCATTAATTGATCATATCTTCGCTGCGCCCGAATCTCTGGAGTTGCCGTCAAATATATCTTACAAAAGGCCATGGGAAATACTACCGTTCCAATATCTCTCCCTTCCATAATACATACCTTCTCCAAAACTAAATCCTTTTGGACCTGTTTTAAAAAAGTCCTGACAGAACCAATTTGAGAAACCTTTGATGCTAAATCAGAAACAGAATGTTCTCGAATTGGTTCCGTCAAATTATCCCCATCTATCTCAACTAAGCACTCTTCAGAACGGCCATAGTTAAACCTTATATTATTCAAAAAGAAACGCATTGTCGGCCCTTCCTCAAAAGCAATTCCTCGCCGAGAACAAACTAAACCTAACGCACGAAACATCGCTCCAGTATCGACGTATAAAATCTTAAGTCCGGTGGCCACCGCTTTGGCCACCGAAGATTTTCCACCACCACAGGGGCCATCAATTGCAATGACATTACTTTTTGACATGTGAAATCCATTTAGTTAAAGCAGACCTAAACTTTTATGTCCGTGGCCTTGAGTGTGAAATCAACCAAGAACGAATCAGCATAAAAAACCGAAAACAGCTTGGCCAGTAAAATATCTGGGGAGTTATGTCTATAAACAACAAAGGTGTTTTCATATGGCCGCTGTTTATTTTCCATATAATTGACGTAGCCTTGGATTAAGGTCAAATAGCTATTTCGAACACTATCCAAATAACGATTTTTTGCCCCCACAGGGATTTTCATTTTAATCTTATTCAAAACTAAATAAGGGCCCATATTATAAGAGACAGTGGCCAAGCGATAATCATTTTTAAACTGCTGTAGCAACATATTAAGATAGACCACCCCCATTTCTATATTGAGATCTGGCCGAAAAATGGCCCTGACCAGCAACTTTCGAGGGGTGGTTTTTAATGATAAATTCATTTTTTGTGAAAGAAATCGGCCAGTATCTGGCATAATTTGCATAAGGCCTGTGGCCTTTTTGCGACTTACTGCTTTAGAATTAAAATTACTTTCTGCCCACATAACCGCCAAAACCCAGAATGGATCAACCTGATGTTTTTCTGCAAAGGCCAATGCTGTTGGTAAAAAAAGCGATAGATTTTTTTGAACATAACTTGGTACCGACTTGATAATCAATTGCTGAAACTGATATTTGGAAATTTCATCAGTCCGGGCCAGTGGAACAATTGAATAAAAACCAGTCCTAACGTTATCAAAAGAGTATGTGGCCAACATATCGGTTTTATTAAAAAAGAATATTGGAAACTGCCTATTTAACAAATTTTTTTCTGCATCAAAAGATTCTCTTAGCTCCTCTTGGCGATAAAGCGCTGAAGAGGCAATTTCAAATTTAGAAAAAAGTCGCTCTTGGAAAAAAAAGGATGTGGCATGCGAAAAAAGCAAAATCCAAAAAAACAATAGTGGTAATAAAACAAAGCCGAACTTCTCATGGATGCTAAAAAAAGAGTAGTGCTCTTGCGCACTGCATTGATAACCATTCTGCGATTTCATTGGGGCAATCTCTATAATGAGATCCGGTCCATGTAAACCCTATAATTTACATAAAATAACATTTATGCATAATTTCCATCTGTTAACGCATGCAGCAATTTTCTTTCCCTGGACGCAATTTCTGTTGTGCATTATGCTAAAAAGGCCAATCTTCATAATTTGGGAGAAATATATGGGACACAATCGACTTAAGCATGAAAAATCACTCTATTTGCGCCAGCATGCAGATAACCCCATACATTGGTGGCCATATGGCCCAGAAGCACTGCAAAAAGCTCAGGATGATAAACTTCCCATCTTTTTATCTATCGGCTACTCGGCGTGTCATTGGTGCCACGTCATGGCCACAGAATCATTTGCCGATCAAGAGATTGCCGAGATCATTAATAAACATTTTGTAGCAATAAAAATTGATCGGGAAGAATATCCGGAAATTGATAATTACTACCAAAAGGCCTGCCATCTCTACTCACACAACACCGGGTGGCCACTTTCTGCTTTTTTGCTTCCTGATATGCGCCCCTTTTTTGTGGGAACCTACTTCCCAGCAATCGCCAAACAAAAGGAAACTACTTTTGGTGAATTGTTGGCCGAGATTTTACGCGTATATAAAGGAGATCATCCAAAAGTTTTGGAGAACGCTCAAAAGGTCTTTGAAGCAATAACTAATGAAGGGTATCAACCAGAAGAAAAAGTTGATTTTAAAGGCCACTTTCCCTCTCCAATGGCCATCATGGATGCCATAAAAAAATTCCAAGATGAGACCAATGGTGGTTATGGAATGGCCCCCAAGTTTCCTAATTTTGCTTTTTATGAATGGGCCGTGGAGCAAATTTTAGAGGGAATAATCGATAAAACCCACGGGGTTCATATCGTTAAAACAGTGGAAACGATGTTAATGGGCGGCATCTATGATCATGCGCGGGGGGGAATTCATCGTTACACTACCGATGCAGCATGGCAAATTCCTCACTTTGAAAAAATGCTTTATGATCAGGCCGGGCTATTACGATTGCTCTCAAAAATTAGTCTGATTTTCCCCTCCCCTTTAGTCTACGATGCTCTGATTAACACTCTAGATTATCTGCAAAACGAAATGTTTGATGAAGATCGCGGTTATTTTTTCAGCAATCAAAGTGCCGACTCTGAAGGAATTGAAGGCCTATACTTTACTTTTTCGGAAGAAGAATTTGAAGATGCTATGAATAATTCTCCCGACAATCAAGAGGATTTTTTGAATAAAAATATGGAAAAAATTAAGCGTTGGCATAAAATTTCTGAAAAAGGAAACTTCCATTCCAAATTAAATATTATAAGTCTGGATTGGAAGCATCGAGAGGAATTTTTTACTGCAGACGGCTGGACACTGGTTCGCAAAACACGTCAGGCCCTGGCCCATGCCAGAAAAGGACGACTCCCTCCCAAAACAGATACGAAAGGAGTTGCTGGGCATAATTTCCTTATCATGTCGGCACTTTGTGATGTCATTCAATATTGTAAAATTGATGCAATAAAAAAAATGGCCCGAACTATTTTTGACCAAGCAGCAGATAAGCTCGATAATAATTTTTTGGTAAATGGAGAGACAATAAACCACGTCACCACTATCGAACGCGGAATTCCCTATGTGGAAGATTATATCTTCTATGCAGATTATCAGCTACGGGCCTATGAGTTAACTGGTGAGGACCAATATAAATCACGAGTATTCAGTATCATAAAACATATCCTGAACAAATACTTAGCAGAAGATAATTGCTTTACTCGGCCAGTTGAGCTTAGCGGCCATGAAAATTATCCTAATCAACGCTTACACTCTTTTGATAATTCATACCGCTCCCCATTATCGGTCCTACTTTTCTTGGCCAGAAAAAGTGCTCTCCTTTTTAATGCCCCAGAATTGACATCTCAATCTGAGTCCCTCTTCGAACGCACAACCCATGCCTGTTTAAAAAACCCTCTCAACTCTGGAGAGGCCTTGCGCACCTTCACCTATCCTGATGATGCCTTCAAAGTTTTATCCATTCCAAAAACATGGTTAAAACAAGAAACTTTTTTGAATTTTTTAACTTATTTTCTACCTCGCTTTGTCTTTAATTATCATGAAAACAAAGAAGGAGATCGTTGGCAAATTTGTGGGCAATCTAAATGCGAGCTGCAAGGAGATGGTTTAGATAGCTTTATAAAGGCACTAGTCCCGGCCAAATGAGTACAAATCAATTCAATGGCTTATCTGTTTTCAGGCAGCATTATTGGATACTTTCGGGAATATTTACCTCATTATTATAATATTTTTTTACACTCCTAAACATTTCGTTACTTTTTACCGAGAAGTTGACAGTTGCCGGCCGCTTGTATCGGCAAAAAAAGGCAAACTAGAAAGTGTCGACTGTGCAGTAATGCCAATAAAATGAAAAAAATATGGCACTTTTAAGGAGATCTGTATGAAGCACCTTCTGTTTAAAATGATCATAACTTTGATTATGCTGCTTGGCCTTTTCTCCTGTGGCGGAGAAAATAATACGGCCTCTACGGCCACCTCCACTCGCGATGCAGTGACAAATGGAACTACTTATGGCACCAATGCTACCGTTAGTGCCGACATCAACCAACTTAAAACTCGCTACCCATGTCAAGGTGGTTCAAGGTTTGATATCCCTTTTTATACAAGTTCTGTTGCTAGCGATACTACCATCATGGGGCCTTTTATCGCTGGACGCTTAAGTGGAACTGTTGCGCAAACATACGTTGGCATGAGCGTGTTTAATGATCTAATGATTGTTACCAGACAATCTAACGGTTACAACGTAATCCTATCCATGTGTTCCTACGGAGTACTACTTAAACCGGGAAGACACTACAGCCAATTTACCGCTCCCTATGGCATAGTTTTGTATAGTCATACAACAAAAAGCTTCAGCAGCGTAGACGCTGCCCAAGATACAATCTTACTGGCCGATCAATACAACTCGGGTAGTATTTATTATCCTCAAGGCCAGGCCATCACAACCTTTTTTAGAATTCCTTAAATTAGCGTCTGTGAATTCCTGCTGTTTTGGTAATAATCAAAGCAATGGCAGTGAGCTGCTTGGCCCACCGAAAAAATAACGATCGATTCCGGCCACAATAGCGTTCGCATAATCATCTTTAAATTTTTTTGAACTCATCTTGGCCAACTCTTCTGGATTAGACATAAATCCGGCCTCAAGTAAAATTCCTGGACGTTTAGATAACGCCAAGACATAAAATAATCCTGGACGGGCACCCCTATCTGTCATTTTGTAATTTCTGCCAATTTTTTTAATAATTTCATTATGAACAAAATTGGATAAACGTTGAGAGCTTTTTCCAGTGCGCTCAATAACCAAATCAATGATGATCTGCTGAACAACAAGATCTTCCCCTGTAAGATTTTTATTTTCAATTTCTTCGACTTTTTTCACTACCAAATCACTATGGTTATCAAGATAATAGGTTTCAATTCCGTGAGATGCCTTACTTTCGCTAGAATTAATATGTATGGAAATTATAAGATCTGGATTCAATTTTTCGGCCATCGCCGCCCGCTCTTGAAGCGTGACCGTCCGATCAAAGCTACGAGTCAAATAAGCCTTGTATTTTTTGTCCTTAAGCTTCGCTTGTACTAATTGCGATATTTCCAGTGTGAAATTTTTTTCAAATACATAATCAGCAAATTTTTTTTTATTAATAACCCTTTCGCCCACTATGGCAGTAGCGCCATTATCCTCACCGCCGTGGCCTGGATCAATTAATACAGTATATTCGTCGGCACGAATCTGCTTGGCAAAAACCAAAAGTAAAATAACAATATTGAACAGCTTAGTTAAAATCATTTTATGAAATACCATTAATATAATTTTACAAGTTTATGGTGAGGGAAATATTTGGCAAGAATTTTTTTGTAATCCATTCCTTTTTGCGCCATATCCAATGCCCCCAATTGACACATTCCCACTCCGTGGCCATTTCCTCTTCCCGTGATCAAAAATTCTTCTGTATCATATTTGATATAATAGTTATTAGAAGGGAAAATAACTCTACCAAAATAACGCCGAGGCCATGTTTTAGATAATACAAAAACACTATCACCCAAATAGATTCTGAAGCTGTTATTTTTATATCTATCTGGCGCTAACATAAATTGTTCTTTGTCCATCGACGATAGATCGACTTCCGGAATCAATTCTTGCTTAATTAACCATCGAAAAAATTTAATCATCCTTATTTTTTCTATTTTTGAAGTCCAATATGGATCAGCATGTTTTTCACAGTTTTTACACTCAACACCAACATATCCAGGAACCTCATTTCCCCAAACTTGTCCTGGTAAAATTGTCTTTCCTCCGCATTTAGCATGAAAAAATATAGGGGTAATATCTTCGCTATCATCCGTTTTTAATATCTCTCCCTCCGTCTGTTTGGCCGCGGCCAGAGCATTGGGGGTAAGATCAAAAAACGTTCCATTGACCTGATCTTTTTCAGAATTTTCAAGATCAAACAAAGCATCTTCAGAGGCAGCACTTTTTCTCTGCCCCATCTTATAAAGAGCATACGTCCTGGCCGCTACTGCCTGTGCCTTAAGTGCCTCCACTGGCCATGCTCCATTCATTTCCTTGGGGAGCAATAATGAAATATATTCTTCTAACGACAGCTCATTAATTAGATCACAGCGCTGTTCCTTGGGCCCCAATGATACAATGAGATTTCCGCTATATTTTTTATTATCAAACGATAATAGGCCTGTTTTTGATTTTAGCGATGCCAATAATATCGATTCCGAGCGATAGGACTCTTTTCCTAAATACTTGCTGCAGCTATAATAAACTTTTTTACGTCCATCAAAATTTGATAATGTTTTTTTTAAGTAATTTTTTCTTGTAATATCAGTGCCTATAATCTCAACGTCTTTTAAATTTTTCCCTACCATAACTTTTATGATTGGAATTTTAGAGGCCTTATATAAAAACTTGGAAGGAGTCGCTGAAAAAGCGATCGGAAAAAAAATCTGTCCGTAAATAATTGCCACAAATAAAAACAAAAAGAGTTTCAAACAACTACTCCAATCCTTGGATCTGTCTCGAAACCAAAATACGCCTCATGCGTATTGCTAACCTTCCACTATATTCTACCGGGCAATAAATTTTTATACAAGCTGTTTATCTGATGGACTATTTTTACTATCTCCTAAAATTACTCAGTTAGAAGATCCTCCCCTCCTAAATTCTTTTTTTTCATCTTTTCGATCAAGGTCGTTCGATTTAAGCGCAAAAGCTTCGATGCCTGATTTTTATTTCCATTCGTTCGATCTAGAGCTTGCAAAATCAGGGAGTCCTCGATTTCAGATAAGATATCTTTGAGATCCAACCCTTCATTTGGTAGTTGTACAATACTCTTGTAAGTGATGGCCGTTTCCGGCCGCGATTGAAAAAATTTAGCAGGTAAATCAGAGATTTTAACAACGCTTCCGCCTTTTAAAATAACCAGTCTTTCAATCAAATTTTCTAACTCTCGTACATTTCCAGGCCAGTTGTGGCCAATCAAAGTTGACAGGGCATCTTCCGTAAATTCGATTTTATTCCGTCCATCTGCACTTACAAACTTAGAAAGGAAAAAAGAAACAAGCAGCGGAATATCTTCACGCCTCTCGCGTAGAGGAGGAATTTTTAGTGGTATAACGTTAAGCCTATAATACAAATCCTCTCGAAAATCGCCGGCAGCAACCGCCTGTTCAAGATTTTTATGAGTAGCAGTAATAATTCGAGCATTAAAACTAACAGTGGCCGACGAGCCGACTGGTTCAATTTCCCGATTCTGAATGGCGCGCAAAATTTTTACTTGTAATAAAAGTGGCATGTCACCAATTTCATCTAGAAAAACTGAACTATTATTCGCCAACTCAAATCGCCCAATCCTATTTGAAATCGCCCCAGTGAACGAACCTTTAGTGTGCCCAAAAAGTTCACTTTCTAAAAGCTCGCTCGGAATAGCACTACAATTCACTGCCACCATTCGCTGCTGGCCTTTGGACGATAACGAATGGATTGCTCGAGCAACTAGTTCCTTGCCAGTACCAGATTCACCTGTGATCAAAACTGTAGAATCAGAATTCGCAATTTTTTTTATGCGTTCAAAAACCTCTTTCATTTTAGGAGAACGGCCAATCATCTTTTCAAAACAATCTTCCTTACTTGGTGCTTCAACTTCAAACTTTCGATGAATAAAACTTGGCCTGTTGCCTCCACCATTTTTCTCTGTCCCATTTTGGCCCAAGGCGATCAATTGTTCCCGGGAAAATTCCAATTTTGAATTAATAGATTGAACTAAGATATCTACCAAGTTATCTAAATCAAAGGGTTTGGTTAAATAATGTAACACACCTTTTTTGGTGGCCTGAATAGCAGTTTTTACGGAGGCAAAACCGGTCATCACTATACTTAAAAAGGAGTAATTTTTTTCGCGCAAAATATCAATAAGAAGTAACCCGTCTGCTCCGCTATTTTCAAAAGCAATATCCGTTAGCAAAACAAAAGTTTCACCTGGAGGAATGTGTCCAATTCCTTCTAAAAATTCAGTGGGAGATTTAAAAAATATGACATCACAATTTAATTTTTTCTGTAAAAATCTTAAAATTGCTTTTCCTAAAACTACATCATCGTCTACCAGATATATTTTTGGCAGCGCACAAGTACTATCTTTACTTGCGCTTTCTTTTTTAAACGAGTCATGTATAAAATTTATCTCATTCAACGATACATCTCAGCTTAGTTCATTTCCCTTTAATTTGAGAAAAAGGGTAGAGTACATTTAAAATTTTAGCTAATGACTGGATGGGTGTCAATTTTTAGACACTAGGAAAATTCTTTCAAAATCAATCTGTAGCAAACTACTCGGTTAAGCGTATTAAGTGCTTAAAGGTGCTAATCGATTTATCTGGCCCCCCTGCCCAATAGTAGTAAGACAAAAAAAGAATACATACAAAACAGACAAAGGCATTTGCCAGGGACATCTTCTTATAGGACTTAAGCCAATAAACATAGGCAAATTCAAATCCTATCAGTCCCAGGGGTACGGCCCAAAAAGGTGTATATCTTAATATGAAATAGAAAACATCCATCTAAACAATAGTATCAATGGCCATAGGTGCAGTAAAACTATTTTATCAATGATTTTAATTCTTCTACCTTATCTAATTTTTCCCAAGTAAAGCCATGCTCTGATGTTCTTCCAAAATGGCCATATGCCGCAGTTTCAGCATAAATTGGCCGCAAAAGGTTTAGTCTAGTGATAATCGCTTTGGGTTTCATATTAAATACTTTATTAATGGCAGCATTAATCTTAGCAATAGGATATCTCTCCGTACCAAAAGTATTCACCATAAAAGATACTGGCTCTGCTATCCCAATAGCATAAGCTACCTGCACTAATGCGCGATCAGCAAGGCCTGCGGCGACAATATTTTTTGCTACATGTCTTGCGGCGTATGCTGCTGACCTATCCACCTTGGAAGGATCTTTTCCAGAGAATGCTCCACCTCCGTGACTTCCATGTCCACCGTAAGTATCAACAATAATTTTGCGTCCGGTTAATCCGCAATCTCCCATTGGCCCACCAATAACAAAACGGCCCGTTGGATTGATAAAAATTTTAGTTTTATTATCAATCAAATTTGAAGGTACTACCTCCTTAATAACCGTCTCCATAATCCCTTCTCGAATCTGTTTCTGGGTCATCTCTGATGCATGTTGAGAAGAAACTACAATGGCCTCAATGCGCTTCATTTTGTCATTTTCATAAACAGCAGATACTTGGGTTTTTCCATCTGGACGCAATAGCGGCATAATATTATTTTTGCGTACATAAGATAGTCGCTGTGCTAATTTATGTGAAAAATCTATGGTGTATGGCATAAAATTATCCGCTTCTTTGATAGCGTAACCAAACATCATTCCCTGATCTCCGGCACCTTGTTCATGTTCTCCTCCGACTTCATCAACACCTTGAGCGATATCAGAAGATTGTTCATGAATAGAAACAAGTACCGAACAGGAATGCCCATCAAAACCCTTATCCGAGTGATCATAGCCAATATCAATAATTTTTTCCCTTATAACTTTTTGAATGTCGACATATGACTTGGTGCGGATTTCCCCAGATACGATGGCCAGACCTGTTGCCATCATAGTTTCACACGCTACACGAGAATTTGCATCTTCCTTTAACATGGCGTCTAGAATTGTATCTGAAATTTGATCAGCAATTTTATCTGGATGACCTTCTGTTACCGATTCTGATGTAAAAATGTAATCTCCGCTCATAACCATCTCCGTAATTAAAAAATAACTAGCTTTTTTGAATTTATTTCTATCGACTGAATTAGGAGTATATATTAACGCTACTGGGTATTCAACAAAATGTTCGAGGTTTGTTTTGGCCCAACTTGAAAATACTTAAAGAGGTGGGGATTTCTATGTTTAAAAAAATTCAATTGCCCCGTCAGGTGAACATAGTTGCGTCCATCTATTTCGATCACTTTGTATGGCCGTCCAAATGAATCTATAAAATGGTAAAGGTAGTGATAGTTACCCTGAACATATCGCTGGCGCAATCGTTCATTAAGCGATGCCTCCACCGAAAGTCCAGGGCGTTCGGAAATAGGCTTAAACGTATTCCATACACTATCCATGCTAATTCTGCCGACCATGGAAGCGCGAGAATAATAGCGAATGGCCGGAAAATTATTTTCTGACTTATAGATAGAGTCCAGAGCAATTTTCACATTTTCATGCCGCAATTTAGTTGATTGACGATTCATCGAAGGACAAAAAACCCTCACCGTTCCTGCTATAAAATAATAAGTAAACGAAAATTCTCCTTCTTTAAAAAGGACATTTGCCCAGGGATAATTTTGCACAATCCCCTTTAGGTGATCATCTAGATAGTAGAATATATCATCATCCTTATCCAGGGTTGAGTAGATAGGATCTTTGGCGCGATTAATAACCACCTCTGCAATATCTCGACGTTCTAATGCATCTGCCCCATCTACTCTTCCAACCTCATTAAATAAAATTGTCTCGATAATAAATATCTTCATCAGCAAATCTTCTTGTTTTATCCAAAACTTATAAATGTCTGCTTGTTTATTTAGCACGAAATCACGCAAAGCAATTAACGCTTGTGCGCGTTGGCCTAGGTATTGCTTTTCATTTTGCATACTATTTTCACAAAGTGTTTTATAAAAATTATATTTGCGCTCAGTTCTATCGGCCCATTCCTGTGTGCGCTCAATCAACTGTTTTTGTCCTTTCCGTAGCATCATATCGATCTGATCTAAAATATAAATTAAATCAGAACGCAGCACCTCTGAAATAAAATCCTGCTCTTTTTGGGCCTCCAAAAACAGAGTGTTTAGTGCAGTCCTAAGCATTAAATCGCTTTGAGTATTGTCCTTATTTTGTGCTCCGTCCTCTAAAATCCGACGATAAAAAGCAAGATCGTTGGCCTTTTTAATAGATGCAAGATCGTTTTTATCTTTGTAAAGATCATGTTCTAAGCGCCACTTAAGGTGATCGACAGGAAAAAGATAGCCTTGTAAAAAACTAATCCTCTTCATTAGTGCATCAAATTTTTCACTAAAGGCAATAAATTCTAACTTCGACCTGGCCAAACTTTCTATTTTGCTTTTGCCTACAGTGCTCTCATTAAAATCATTTTTGTGCTTTAGTAGTTGATTGATATTTTTTCTAAATGAAAGTATCGAGTTGCGTATAATTTTTAATTCCGCATTATTCGGTATAAGCGGAATCAACCCGCGAATCCACGCAATTTTTCTTACCATTTCTGGCAAATGTTTTTTTATAGTTTCACTATCAAGTTTTCCATCTGGCAAAAGTGGAACATGATTTCCATCTCCCTTAAAATCTCGATACAAGCGCCAAAATTTTTCTTCTGTTCCTGCTGGACAAAAGGAGTTCGAAAAATTCTTCTGAATAACATCGTACTTATTAATTACAAGCTGATCATCGATTGCTTCTGACCCGAAGGCCACTCCCTCAAGTAGTACATATAAGAAGAAAAACAGATTAAGCATCAACAAACATCTCCATAAATTACATCATTTTATCTTACTCGCAAATTCACTCTGCCAGAAACCCCGCATAGTACTATTACTTAAAAAAGCAAAAATCGTTTTATCGCTAGCATTATTTTCAATCATCTCAATTAACACTTCCAAGCTCTCTACTCCTACTGCCCTCACGCCTTTGGCCGATAGTCCCTGGGCCAGCTTAAACACATCCAAGGTGTTGCTATTTATTGCTGTAGTTTCTCGCTCTGGCCGTAAAATAATGGCCAAAATACTCTGTCCAAAAACATTGAGATATTCTTTTTCAAAAATAGCACTACGCGCAGTGGCGGAGGCCGGTTCAAAAATAGCAATGAGATTTTTTTCTGGATGTGTGGTTTTAATAGCATCCAAAGTAATAGAAATGGCGCTGGGGTGATGAGCAAAATCATCGATAAAAATAGCTCCTTTGTATTGCCCCTTATATTCTTGCCGACGCTTCACCATTTTTAAATCCGCAATGGCATGATTAATTGCCTGATAGGTAAATCCTTCCGTTAAAGCATAAATAATCGTGGCCGAAAGATTTAAAATATTTTGCTTACCAGTAATATTAGTTTTAAAGAGATACTCCTGCTCTTTGAAGTTAATTTTAAAGGTTGTTCCTGAGGAGGTGGCCAACATAATCCGAGGGCCTGGTTTATAATTATCTCCATAGAAAAAAACTTCTCGTTCAGAATAAGGCCCGTTTTTAAAAAACTCCTCACTCAAATTGCGAAGATCTGAAAAATCAGTATTGAAAATAAATTTTCCATCAATATTTGGCATCGCCGCTCGAAACTGATCTTTTATTGCCTCTACGTTGGCAAAAATATCTGCATGATCATACTCTAAGGAAGTTAAAATCAAATCATTGATAAAATAATTTCTAAACTTAGATATTTTATCAAAGTAGGCACTATCATATTCATCAGACTCAATGAAGAAGTACTTGCCATTTCCCAGCGCAGCAGAATTTCTACCCTCAATAACTCCTCCCACTAAATATCCTGGGTTCTCACCTAGCTTTTCAAAAAGTTGTGTTGCCAAATAAGTCGTTGTTGTCTTCCCATGTGTACCCGCAATACCCACAACGTTTATATTCCTTAGCACAAGTGCTCCCAGGGCCTGTGGAAAAGAGACAAAGGGCACTCCTGATTTTTCTATGCGCTTAGCATCTATCCCGTCACGAGGGACAACGTTCCCAACAACAATCAGATCAAATTTTTTTAAATCCTCTTCACTAACTTCACTAAGTAGGTGACACGGGATCTTTAATCTTTTTAAATAATCACTCATAGGTGGTGCATAAACACTGTCTCCTCCTTCCACCGCCAGGCCTTTCTCTTTGAGTAAACAGGCCGCTGCCCCCATTCCTGTTCCGCAAATACGATAAAAAAATATGCGCTTCATTGTGTCTTGTTTTTTTATTAAATCATCAATCGAAATCATGCTGGAAAGATCCATCTCTCACCTTCCTTCTTAGGTAAAATTATTCCAAATAAAACTACCTACCTCACGTCGTAGTTTATTTAAGGCCATCCGTTCATAGTTAGCATATTGAGTATAATTGGTTAGAAGGGCATATCCCTTACCGCTTTTTAAATCAATCCATAAAGAAGTTCCCGTAAATCCCAAATGACCGATTGTGGGGCCTACGAACCCTGGCCCGGCCAATGAAGTCTCTCCGGTGGCAATATCCCATCCCCGTACGAAGCGCCCCTCTTTTTTGGTGGCCAATACATCTAGAATTTTTTTTTGAAGATTTAATTTTTTATTAATATTTATCAGAGTTTTGCACAATCCCTCTACGGTAGCAAAGAGTCCAGCGTGAACAACAAATTCATCAAGCACAAAAGCATTGTCATCATGCACAACAGCTGTTATTTCTCGCCCCCCGCGCAATCCTGTGACAGCACAATTTTTGCCAGGAGATAAATCTTTCCAATATAAAAGTTCTTGGTCCCAATAGGTCTCGCAGCGTTTTTTTAAATTAACACCTAGTTTTTTTTCTAACTCCAGCATTAATCGTAGTGCGGAAAAATCTGAATAAGTCGTAGTTGTAGCTTTTATGGCATAAGACGAAATAAAATCTCGCCACTCACTCTTGGCCAGTCTCCCATGGGCCGGTAGTCCGGCCCTATGTTCAAGAAGCAAAAGCATCTCTTCATCAAATATTTTTTCATTCTCTAAATAAAGAACGCCCAAAGTAAGTGGTTTAGTCAAGCTGGCCAAATCAAAATAAATTGGGGAAGTATTAAGATAGGATTTATTTTTAGTTAATTCAAAAAAAAAAATCTCTGCGGAATTTAGATCAAACGCTCCGACGGCCAAACAATCAAATTTTTGCTTGGCCAATTCTTTTTGACAATATTTTTGCAAACTATTCATCATAAAAGAATAATCGCTCAATTTAGTTGCAACTTGTCACTTAAGTATCTTTTCAAATTATCAATCGCAATCCGCTCTTGTTTCATTGAATCACGTTCTCGCACAGTAACCGCATTATCGGTTAAGGAGTCATAATCTACTGTGATACAGAAGGGGGTTCCTATTTCATCTTGTCGCCGATAACGCTTACCAATGGAACCAGAAGTGTCATATTCCGCACGGTAATTTTTTTGTATATCTGCAAAAATTGGCCGCGCTTTATCTTCTAAGTCAGTCTTTTTCATCAGCGGCAAAACAGCAACTTTTATAGGTGCGATGTCTGGCTTAAATCGCATTACAGTCCGTTCACTCTCTCCGCCCCCCTCATTTTCCAAGCGATAAGCATCACACATTAATGCAAGAATTGTTCGATCGCTTCCTACAGATGTCTCAATAACGTAAGGGATATATTTGTTGTTATTATCTGCCTGATCAACATACTGTAAATTTTTCCCAGAATATTGTTGATGCTGGGTTAAATCAAAATTGGTTCGAGAGTGAATTCCCTCCATCTCTCCCCACCCCATCGGAAATTCATATTCAATGTCAATTGCAGCATCTGCATAGTGGGCAAGTTTAGTGTGTGGGGCCCAGCGTAATCGTTCTGGGCGGAGGCCATTTTCTAGATGCCAGTTCCAACGAATCTCTTTCCATTTTTCCATGTGCTCCATCTGCGTCCCCGGCCGAACAAAGTATTGCATCTCCATCTGCTCAAATTCGCGAGTTCTAAAAATAAAATTCCCAGGAGTAATTTCATTACGGAATGCTTTACCTATTTGAGCAATCCCAAACGGCAACTTCAGACGCATCGTCGCTTGCACATTTAAAAAATTTGTAAAAATACCCTGGCAAGTTTCTGGACGCAGATAGATAGTGGAGGCAGCATCTTCAACTGCTCCCATTTTTGTACTAAACATCAAATTGAAAGCACGAGGTTCGGTAAAACTTCCCTTCTCACCGCAGGCCGGACATGGTTTTGTTAGGTCAATTTGATCTTCTCTAAAGCGTGCTTTACATTTTTTGCAATCAACTAATGGATCGGTGAAGTTATCTATATGTCCCGATGCCTTCCAAACCGTTGGATGCATCAAAATAGAAGCATCAATTCCCGAAATATCCTCACGATAAGTCATGGCCTTCCACCAGCGGGCCTGTATATTTTTTTTAAGCTCCACCCCCAACGGGCCATAGTCCCAACATGAGCCAAGTCCGCCATAAATTTCTGAACTTTGAAAAACATAACCTCTTCGCTTGGATAAACTGACTAATTCTGCCATTGATTTCAAATTACTTTCTGACACAATATTGCTCCTTGATGCTTTTTATATTTGTTCTTTGGATTATCCTTGAATATGATGGCCTAACCAACGCTCATCTATATCAATATCATAGGGGAATAGGCATGTTTGATGTTATCGTTGAAATGGAAAAAATACAAGATCCCTTTAGCGGACTAGGTCAGTTTTGTTATCACCTGGGCCGCGAGCTTTTGGCCAATTCTTTCGAAAATAAACTGCACTTTCTTTTGCCACCAAAATCCTCAACTATCTTTGCCGGCCATCGAAATAATAACCCTCCACTTATTTTGAATAAAATTTATAAAAACCTATCTTTTCTGGCCCCCAAATCAAAGGTATGGCATGCCACACACCAGGACTCTCCTTACTTGCCAGGCAATCGTCAAACTCGCTATATTTTAACCATTCATGATTTAAACTTCATTTTTGAAAGCAAGCGTTCCCCACGTGTTCTTAATCGCTATAAAAAAACTTTGCAAAAAAAAATTGATCGGGCCACCCACGTAGTTTTTATTTCACAATTTACCAAAAAACAAGTTAGCGAAAGCTTAACAATTGATCCATCCAAGGCCTCCGTTATTTATAACGGTATTGCACTTACCCATTTTGATAGTCCCCATCGGCCAACTTTTTTTAATTCATTTGATTCTAAGAGTAAGTTTTTCTTTTCCATTGGTGCTATTTTGCCAAAAAAAAACTTTCATGTATTAATCGATTTAGCGCGCTCTATGCCCGAATATAATTTCATTTTGGCCGGAACAACTTTTCACCCTTATGCCCAAAATATTTTGCAACAATTAAAAGACGCTGGACTAACAAATCGCTTCATAATGCCGGGGACCATTAGCGAAGAGGATAAGTTTTGGCTTTATAAAAATTGCGAAGCTCTTTTATTTCCTTCACTTTTTGAAGGATTTGGTATTCCCGTTGCAGAGGCCATGAGTTTGGGGCGGCCAGTTTTTCTATCCCGCCACACTGGCCTTCCAGAAATTGGCGGGCCGCATGCTTTTTATTTTGAAAATTTTCAAGCAGAACATATGCGAGAAGTGATTTTACGCCAACTAGCAACCGTTGCAAGAGACCCTCTTTCCTATGCTACTAAGGCAATTGCTCATACCTCTTCTTTTTCCTGGAAAATGGCGGCCCAGCGCTATTTAGAAATATATGCTAAAAAATAATTTACTTTTCTACTGAATAACCACTGGCCTGCCAGCCGGCAATACCATTTTTAAGATTATAGATGCGCTTAAATCCATTATTAATTAAAATTCGAGCGGCCACAGTGCTTCGATTTCCACTTGCGCAGTAAATAAATACATCCTGGTTTTTATATTTTTCTATTTCCGAATATCGCATTTGTATTTCATCTATAGGAATAAGCAATGACCCAGCAATTTTACCCTGTGCATATTCTCCAGCAGTTCGAACATCGATAATGAGGGGCCGTACATTATCAATCAACTCTTTGGCCTCTTTGGCCTCAATGAATTTATAGTTGGCCTGCTGATATTCGATAACTTTAATTTTTCCTTTAAAATTACCTAGCGTATACGAAAACTCTCCGACCTTTGCCATTTTTACTAACTTCGACTTATCTAAATCAGAAGAGACCTTCTCTTTAAACTGCAAATCAGGAATATTAAATTCTATTTCTTTCAGTGCCGGATCTAATTTGAATTTTACATAATCGCCACGATATACAGTATAGTTATTCTCGGCAGTATCGGCCTTGATTTCTAAAATTCTTAATCCTTTTTCAATCGTTCCCGAAGTTTCTTCGGCGATTACTGATGACACCATCATTGCTAAACATAAAAATAATTTCATACTTTTTTACTCCTTTAATATCCTACGAAAAAATAATTAATGGACGAAGCAGACTGCCTGCTCCGTTTTTTAGCTCTTCGGCCAATCCTAATAATCTATCTGAATTTTTTCCAGAAATCCATCGGTGCGATCCCATAATTTCTTGGCCAATACGCTGACAATCTTTCAAATCCTCACCCGACAATTGGACACCATTATTAAATTTAAAGCTCATCTTTTCATTCAAAACAATTACTCCAAATTTTAACACCCTTTCAATCGGAACTCCCTGACGCATTATCTCTTCTCCAGACAATCCCCTTATTCTCGGCATCATTCTAGATAAATTCAATGAATCGCGCATGTGCATCTGTCCAATTGATTCTCGCACCAATCCCACTAAAGACCCCAATGTACCAAGCTCTCTTGCACAATCTTCAAATAAAGTGCGAATATAGGTTCCACTGCCAACCTCAAATCGCACACTCAGATAGGGAAAAGCATATTTTACTACTTCAATTTTATAAATAACTCTCTTTACTGCTTCCTTTTTTATTTCCACACCTTCGCGGGCCCATTCATGTAATGCACGCCCTTGAAATTTAGTAGCGGAATGTTTAGGTGGTGATTGCCAATAATCGCCTAAAAATTTTTGTCGCAAAAAGTCTTCGATAAACTTTTTGTCAAATTTTGCAATAACTGTTTGTAAATATTCTGAACTATCAAAATTAATTGCCGGCGAGGTAGGATCTCCCGAATCCGTTTGCACTCCCAGTTTACCAATGGCCAAGTAGGTTTTGGGAAGCTTCTCATGAATAAGTTCATTTAATCTGGCCGCACCTCCGACCCCCACTAGCAATACTCCAGATGCAAATGGATCCAGCGTACCAAAATGGCCAATTTTACCAAAATCACCTGGAAGAATTTTTTTTAGTAGACGAACAACGTCATACGAAGTCTGTCCGGCCGATTTAAAAATATTAAAAACAGTCGGAGAATAGCGGAATGACTGCTCGGCCATTTTAGAATACATTTAGTAATTTTTTCCCAACTTTACTTCTTCTTGTAAAATCTGAATAATATTATGCTCTGACTCAAATTGGGCATCATATAAAAAATGAATTTGCGGTGTATGACGAACCTTTAAAATGGTGGCCAACATTGAACGAATCTTGGGAGCTACTCCCACTATTGCCTTTTCTACTTGGACTTTAATTGTGCTATCAAAAACATCCCAATATAGCTTGGCAATTGAGTAGTCTGCTGTTAATTCCACTTTGGTAATTGTCACTCGCTGCAACCGTGCATCAGACATCTTAGTGCGCAGCAACAGATTTACCTCCTGTAAAACCATCTCTTGGTAGCGCTCTTTTTTAAAGTTATTCTTCTTATTACCGGTTGTATTCATAAAACCTTCCACGCTGTAGTGTATTACACAGAGGCATGATGCTCTGCTTTAGCACTATTTTTGGCCGCCTTGGCCTCATCCTTAGCAACGTCTTCCAGCGTTCGCTTCTTAATCTCAATTTTATATGCTTCGAAAATATCTCCAACCTTTATGTCATTAAATTTCTCTAGCGCGATACCACACTCATAACCATTATTAACTTCTTTAGCGTCATCTTTAAAGCGTTTAAGTGAAGATAGCTGTCCATCGTGAACAATTTTCCCATCTCGCAATAGTCGAATCTTACATCCGCGTTCTATTTTTCCATCAATGACCATTGAGCCAGCAATAACTCCGACCTTTGGAATGACGAATGTGTCCTTAACCTCGGCACGACCGATAAATGCTTCACTTGTCTCTGGAGTTAATAATCCCTCCATTGCCAATTTTATGTCATTTAATAATTCATAAATTATCGAATAAGTCTTAATATCCACGCCTTTTAATTCCGCAAGTTTTCTTGCAGTAGTAACCGGACGCATATTAAAGCCAATAATGAATCCCGAAGAGGAGCTGGCCAAGCTTACATCGCTGTCAGTAATAGGGCCGACGCCTCCACCAATAACTTTCACCGCCACTTCGCTATTAGACAAAGGCTCAACTGACTGTTTTATTGCTTCAAAAGAACCATTAACGTCTGCACGTATAACCAATTTAAGCTCTTTTCGATCTGAAGTACTATCTTGACTCAAAGTAAAGAAATCTTCTAAAGAAAGCTTTTTCTGCGTTGGAGATTGCTCTAACTCTTTTCTCTCTGTCGTTCGATTACTTACAATTTTTTTGGCCTCTCGCTCGTTTTTAACTGTGTGTAAAATATCTCCAGGGTTGGGCGGTTCATCTATACCTAAAATTTGTACAGGAGTGGATGGGCCAGCTTCCTGTAATTGTTCGCCGCGATGATCAGTTAAGCTTCGGGCGCGTCCATAGCATTCTCCCACTACCACATAATCACCCTTAGTTAGTGTCCCACTTTGAATTAAAACAGTTGCTACCGGGCCTCTACCTTGTTCAATTTTGGACTCCACAACAAAGCCTTGCGCTGGGCCCTTAGGATCAGCACGCAATTCTAAAATTTCCGCTTGCAAAGCAATGGCCTCTAGCAAATTATCTACTCCATCGCCTTTTAGTGCCGAAATATTTACAAATTGGGTGGTTCCACCCCATTCCTCCGGAGTAATTTCAAATTCTGTCAACGCTTGCTTGATTCGATCAGGATTTGCTCCTTCCTTATCCATCTTGTTAATGGCCACAATCATTGGCACTTCAACATTCTTGCAAAAACGAATAGATTCTACTGTCTGAGGCATAACCCCATCATCTGCCGCCACTACCAAAACTACAATATCAGTGACTTGGGCACCTCGCTGTCTCATCGCTGCAAAAGCGGCGTGTCCGGGGGTATCTAAGAAAGTTAGCGTACTATCTCCAACCTTCACCGAATAAGCTCCAATGTGTTGAGTAATTCCTCCAGCTTCTCCCGCTGCAACTTTTTCGTGTCTAATATAATCAAGAAGCGTTGTTTTTCCATGATCGACATGTCCCATAATGGTAATAATGGGGTTTCTCAGCGGTAAATTATTTTTTTGATCTTCGCTCAACTCGACCTTTCCAATAACTTCTTGCTCATCAAAGGCCACATCCTCAACGCGATAGCTATAAAGGGCGGCGATCTCTTGCGCCAGTTTTATCCCAACATAATCCTCTGGATTAACCAGTAAATTAATATCTAAAACCTGGTCGGCCAACGCTTCAAATTTTATTTTTAGTTTTTGAGCAATCTCCAAAATAGTTCCACCTTGATGAAGATGAATCACTCTTTTGGATTCTTTGGTTTCCGTAATATGGGTATAGTCAGATGGCCCATTGTATATCTTTTTCTTTTTCATCTGCGAATAGAGCGGACGACCTAGACTACCAAGTGCGGTATATGACTTTAATTCGTCTTCTGCTCTAAAAAGATTTATGTCACGAATTTTTGCGCCACCTTTAATTTTTCCCGACATCATGGAGGCCAATCCCCCCATGCGCTTTTTGGAGTGATTTTTCTCATCTTTAGAATCAGCGTCATCAAACTCTACAAGCTCAGTTGCAACTTTTTTCCCACCAGCTGTTGCTGCTGGTGGAATATATACTGGCGTAAAGCGATGCACTTTTTCTTCCGGTTGTCCGCCTTTATCCTGGGCCGACGAATGCTTCTCTGGAGTGGCCACAACCTTCTTTTCCGAAACAACTGGAACAGAGACTACTCTAAGTCCACTTGGGCGAGAAGGCCGCTTGGAAGTAGAAATTTGCGGCGTGGCCACGCTAGCAATTTCTTTATTTTCATCGCTATGATCTGGCGTCTTGTGTTGCCCAACCTCAATATCTGTGATGTTTTCTGCTTCTACCGCATTGTTTTCAATCTCATTAAACTCTACTCTCTCCTCTGTAGTAACATCATCGGCCATCTCATGAGATTGTTCTGTCTCTACTGCCTCATAATGCTGCTGCATATCTGTAGAATTTTCTTTATCGGTTGTTTCCGCAATCATTCCCTTTTTGCGAACAACAATGCCTTTTTTCTTGGCCGCATCGCTTTTCTTATCAAGATCTTTATTGGCCTCTGCGGTGGCAATTCCAGTAGATGAAACAGTTGCCGGGGAACTTTTGGCCGGCGTTCCTTCCGTTTTTTTCTTAACAACTTTTTTAACTACTTTTTTTGGCGGCGAAGTCTCTGCTTCCTTGGGAGCGAATAGTTCTGCCACTTTCGTTAAATCTTCGTCGGATAACTCTGACATATGATTTCGAACTGCGAAACCACCGGCCTTCAGTTTTTCTACCAACTCAATTGCCCCCAGATTCATCTCTTTGGCCAATTCAAAAATTTTCTTTGCCATCACCACTCCACATTTTATTTACACATACGTTACAAAAAACAAAATCTCTATTAGCTATTTCAATTTAAAAGCGGCCAACTCCTCACGCAATCTCTTTTCCGCATCAGAGAACTTAGATTTTTGCTCTGCTGGTGTACTTTCCTTGCTATCGCCATCTAAAATCCCTTTGTATGCAGGAACTGCAGAGGCCGAAACAATTTCTTCCTCTTCTGTGGGAACAAGTTTAACTGTATCATTTTCCACGGCGGCCTTGGTTTCTGCCAAAATTGCTTCTGCGATGTTAATCTCTACGTTTAAGATTTCGCGCAACTCTTCCGAAGTCATATCATTTAAATCTGCCACGCTCATGATACCAGATTGAACCAGTACTTGCGCTCTAGGATCGTTAATCGTGGTAATCTGCAACAGATTTTCTGTGGATCTTTTAATTTTTGACTGCAGCTTGGTTTTAGATATTATATTAATTTTATATCCACTAAGCATGGCGGCCAATCTGACATTTTGCCCTTTGCGGCCAATGGCCAACGAGAGCTGATCATCTTCCACTACCACATCTAACGAACCGTTAGCAGAATCAATCATGATGTTAGCAATTTCTGCTGGGGCCAGTGCGGCCCTCGCAAATTCGGTCAATTCATCAGACCATTTAACAATGTCGATTTTTTCACCTTGCAATTCGTTAACGATATTCTGGACACGACTTCCCTTCATTCCAACGCACGCTCCAACCGGATCAATTTCTCGATCAGTCGAACGAACAGCAATCTTTGCTCTCTGGCCTGGCTCACGAGCGGCAGATTTAATTTCAATAGTCCCATCTTGAATTTCTGGAACTTCGTTTTCAAAAAGTTTAACCAAGAACATCGGAGAAGTTCTGGACAAACGAATTTCTGGCCCCCTATTTGTCATAACAACTTCTGATAAATAGGCCTGAATTCTATCTCCAGGCTTAAAATTTTCACTGGGAATTATTTCTCTCCGAGGCAATATGGCCTCTGCTTTCCCTAAATTAACCACGATGTTACCCCGTTCATAACGAGTGGCCGTACCAGTAATCATCTCTTTTTCTCTGTGCTTAAATTCCGCAAACAATATTTCTCTTTCGGCATCTCGGACCTTTTGAAAAATAATTTGCCTGGCAGTTTGTACATCCACCCGACTAAAGTTTGGATTTTCAATTCTAATACCAACCTGATCTCCAACCTCTACATCTGCATCTAACACTTTTGCATCGTTTAAAATAATCTCTAGGATTGGATCCTTCACTACATTAACAACGCTTTTGTATTGATAGATCTCAACGTCATCATCTTCCGCATTGTAGCGAGTTTCGTATTCGCCCTGCAGTCCAAATTTTTTTCTTGCTGTCACCAGGAAAGCTTGCTCAATTGCTTCAACCACAACTTTCTTGTCAATTCCTCTTTCCTTTCCGAGAGTCTCAATCACTCTTCCTAATTCAGTAAAACTCATAGTTACCTTCCTTCCTTTCGCTCGTTCACGCGTTCATTTTCTACTAAATGGTTGCCTCTAAGTTGGCCTTTTTTATTATTTCAAAAGCTAAATTATATTTTTTCTTTTCAAATTCAATTTCGATTTGCTCTTCATTCACCCGTACAAGCGTAGCAACAACCTTGCGTTTTTTTATCAACGCACCATTAACTCCATTTACGTCTCCGTTGTTATTAAATTCAACTTTAATTTGCTCTCCAACCGCCATATCAAAATGCGTTTTGTTCTTTAGTTGCCGGTAAATTCCAGGAGAAGAGACTTCGACCGTGATTGATTCGGGTATCCACTCTGCTTGTTCAAAAACATCGGTAAGAGCATGATCCACTTTGGCGCAATCCTCTAATCTCGCCGTCTTAGTTTCCTTATCGAAAATAAAAATAGTAAGCCGCTTGGCCCCCGCCGCATAAGTCAGGTCATATAGTCCAAGGCCCAGTTGTTCAACAACGCCCTGACATAATTCAAAAAACTTCGATTCCGCTCCTGCTCTTACAACCTTGAAATCCATATTTCCTATACTCAGATAAAAAAAAGGGCGGACACCAAAATTCCACCCCACATAAACAGACCAAAACACATAAAAACAACAAGTTAATGCTGTATCAGTTTTTATCTGCAAAGGCAATCTTAATTTTGCATATTTGATAAAGACGATCGGTAGCAAAAAAACTATTTTTTCATAAAGCGGATCATCGCTAATCCGTCTTTTCCCTGTCCGTAAAAATTACGAAGGCGATGTATGGCCGAGAAACCAGCTCTCTGATATAGCTTGATTGCCACTTTATTTTGCTCCTCAACTTCTAAGTAAATCTTCAAAAACTGCTCTGTTTTTCCGATAAAAGAAAACGCTTCCTGTAATATTTTGGCGGCAATTTGGCGCTGCCGAAATTGAGGATCTACCGCAATCTTTAGCAGATGAGCACAGTTATCGGCCTCAATCATATCAAATAATGCAATTCCGATTAATTTTTGCGCTGCCTCTACTTGCAACAAATAGTAACGGTTTTTTGTTTCCACTATCCCCTGCCATCCACTTGTGCTCCACGGTTGAGGAAAAAAAAGCTGATCAAAAATTATTACTTTTTTTAATTCCTCAGCAACAACTTCTTGCCCTTTTTTATGAATGAATTTTAAAAGATAATTTGACAAAAAACGGTCCGATGCGTCAGTAGAAAAATTCATTTTGCACCGATCGATAAATTGAATTAATGAAAAGTTCTACGCCATCAATTTTTGTCTTCTCCTGCTCAATCCCTCCGTAGCGATCTAACAGATATTTCTCCGCCGAAATTAATCTCTTTAACGTTTTGCTAACGTCCTTAGGCCCGAGACACTCTTTTGATTGCAATTCATTGCTCGCGCCCCTCCATGCCACTTCGTTTGTCTCAACGTAATTTATCACAGTTACTAACTTGGCAGCGGCCATAAAAAGCGAATTGTAATTAGAGAGACGAATTGTCTCTGCCTTTTCTTTGGAAAGTTTTTGTATTAATGGCCTTTGAGAGGCCAGATTTAAGGCCGCAGCAAGCAGTGATTTTTTTTGCATGCATCGCAAATCGGTAAAATCTACAAACAGTCGATTAAGATCGCTTAGCATCCAGGTTTGGCCGTGCTGAGAAAAAATAGCAATATCAGAAAAAAGCAGAATACCATTTTCTCTTTTCTGCGCAGTAACAAGATTTGTTACCATCAAAAAGGCAAAAACGAGCAGAGTTTTCCACATAAATCTTACTTCTTTTTCTCTAAACCGGCGAACTCATCTCCACATTGGCGATGGATGGCGATACATCGTGCTTGCTATCTAGATGGAATCTTGTCTTGACCAGCGGGTTAAATGTGTAACCGTCCTTCCCTCGAATAATATATTTACGCTTATCTTTCTTGGACAATTTCGGCTCAATTAATTTTCGCAATCGACTAACGCTCGTGTATATCAACTTGTCGTGAATTAGCGGATTGTACTCATCTTTCCAGATAGATTTTGCCAAGATCTCCTTATCGTAGGCCACTCCCGGATTTCGCGCCAACAAGAAAAGAATTTCCAACAATACAAAGCGATGTTTAAAATCAATTACTCCGAGATGGCGCTCCCTTATTATGCAATTAGTTCTATCCAAATATACATCTACGTTAGTATCATTGACGTCACTAATTTCAGCAGCAATTAGCTGGGCCAATCGTCGAAAGATATTTTTATCAATGGTGTCTTGGGCCAGCTGAAAAAGAGACAAGGCCCGATCAAACTCTCCTTTGGACTTATAAACCATTCCCATCCAGTAGAGATTGTAGCCATGAAGATTCCAGCATTTTTTGGTTTGCAAATTTATGTTTGCGCTACGAAAAAAAGTCAACGCCGCATCATACTCTTCCTTCTCCAATAAAACCTTGGCAGTCAACATAGATAGCGCGCCATTTAAGTAATCTTTTTTTATGATCTTTAACAGCTGGGTTAATTGATGAATGTATTCTGTGGATTTATCATAATTTTTTAAATTGTAGCAATTGGTAGCTAAGGCCAACAGACATTTGGCCAAAAGATCTGATTCATTTTCCTCTTTTGATTTACGTAGTGCCATTAAATAATTCTCTTTAGCACCCTCAAAATCTCCTCGATAAGTTCCAATCGTTCCTGCATTATAAAAGTACTCCGCATTCAAAGTGCCCAAAGCAGAATCAAGTTCTTTTAAAATGGCCTCTGACTGTCTTATGTGAACTTCTGCAATTTCATTATTCAATTTCTCAGAAGCAATCCGGATTAAAAATCCTAGAGTTTTGAAAATAGCGTAATCATCTCGCGGCCGCTCGGCAAAATCTAGGGCCTTCAAAAAAAACTCTTCGGCCCGCTCAAAATCGGCCTTATCATAATATATTTTTGCTAGGTGATAAAAAGATTTTCCAACCGCCCTTCTATCCTCTATTTCCTCTTCCCTTTTTATCTCTGCAATCGTTGCTTCAAGGGCGCCGTTGCGTAGCGCTAAAACAGGGGATTTTTCGCTTTCAAATTGGCCAAGGGAATTATGTGTGTCGTTCATGTTTTTCCTCTTTTGATAAATCTACGGTTGCCAGCAAGCTTTCTTCTAGTTTCATTACCAAAACTACTTGTCGCCGTCAAAGAATCTTACATCTAGTATGTAAAAATCTTACATCTCTCGCTGGCCTCTAATTTAACTAATTGATTTATCGAGAGAGGATTGTTACTCTTCTTCCCTAAATTGTGAATGGGGGGAGTGATGAGCAATGAAATCAAAAATGGACACGATATATCTATAATACGACATTCGACCGCGCATTTGATGGCACAAGCGATCGCCAGATTGTTTCCAGATCAAAATGTACAATTTGGAATTGGGCCGACCATTGAAAATGGTTTTTACTACGATATTGATATGGAACATCGCCTCACCGATGAGGATTTGGCCAAGATCGAAGAATTAATGAAAGAAATTATAACACAAAATATAAAAGTTGAGCGAAAAGTGTTATCTCGCCAACAGGCACTAGATCTATTTTCAAAAAAACAACAAAAATTCAAAGTCGAATTAATTAAAGAACTTCCCGAAAGAGAAGAGATCTCTTGTTACGAACAAGGGGAGTTTGTTGATTTATGTCGAGGGCCACACGTAGAAAGTACTGGAAAACTTCGACCATTTTTCAAACTTCTCAACACGGCCGGAGCTTATTGGCGCGGTAACTCCGACAATCAGATGCTACAACGAGTATATGCTGTTTGTTTTGACAGTAAGGAAAAACTAAAAGAGCATTTGTTTTTTTTAGAAGAAGCAAAAAAACGCGACCATCGAAAATTGGGAAAGGATTTAGAACTTTTTATTTTTGATAAAGTTGCTCCGGGTGCACCCTTTTTTATGCCCAAAGGAGCTATGATTTACAATGCTCTGATCGATTTCATGCGCCGAATATATGTTAAGGCCAACTATGATGAGGTCATTACTCCGCAAGTTTTAGATACTGAATTATGGCACACAAGCGGACACTACGAACACTATAAGGAAAACATGTTTTTCACCTATGTGGAAAATCGCGAATTTGCCATGAAGCCAATGAATTGCCCTTGCCATATGCTGATGTTCAAACATTTTAAATACAGCTACCGCGATCTTCCTCTTCGTTATGCAGACTTTGGACGTATTCATCGTAATGAAAAATCGGGAACACTTAGTGGACTTACTCGTGTTCGCACTTTCTGCCAGGACGATGCCCATATTTTTGTGGCCATCGATGATATTGAAAGCGAAGTAAAGAAAGTTTTAAATGAATTTTTCATCTGCTATCGCCATTTTAATTTCAAAAATATCAAAATAAATCTATCAACTCGCCCCCCCAAACGAGCAGGCGATGATGCGACTTGGGATAAAGCTGAGACGGCGCTGAAGGCCGTTTTAGAAAAAAGCGGCTTTGAGTATGTTATCAACGAGGGTGATGGGGCCTTTTATGGTCCCAAGATTGATGTGGAAATCGCTGATGCGCTAAATCGCTACCATCAGCTGGGCACTGCCCAGCTTGATTTCCAACTACCAGAGCGTTTTGACCTAAAGTTCACCAACAAAAATGGTGAGATTGAAAGGCCGGTAGTCATTCACCGAGCATTGCTAGGTTCTCTGGAGCGCTTTTTTGGAGTCTATTTGGAGCACACCGGCGGAGCATTCCCTTTTTGGATTGCACCAATTCAAGCAGTAATTGTGCCTATTGCTGGCGATAAGCATTTGGCGTTTGCTAAAGAGGTTGAAGGAAAGCTATCTCGACTAAATTTTCGCATAAAAATCGATGAGCGCAATGAATCGATGGGACTGAAAACCCGTCAAATTCAACAGAATAAAATTCCCTTTATGTTGGCAATTGGCGATCGCGAGATAGAGGCAAGTGCTGTCAGTGTACGCAAGTATGGAGAAAAAACTTCTGAAACTATTTCCGTAGATAACCTTATTGCCATGTTCACTGAACTAGATAAAGAAAAATCACCAATTGAAATGCGAGGCCTGTAATGAGTAACGCAACTAGCGCAAAAAAAAATGTTCTGCTTATTTGCGGCGGTGGCGGAACCGAACACGAAGTTTCTTTAGTATCGGCCAAATACATAGAAGAAAACCTCCACAAAATGGAAGGCGTTGAATCTTATTTCGTTGAAATTTGCAAGGATGGCAATCGAAGAACCAAGGATGGTTCTCTTTGTGAACTACGCAAAGATGGGGAACTTTGCATAGGAGAGAAAAAAATCAAACTTGATTTTGCTATTCCATGTATTCATGGCATCCCTGGGGAAACAGGTGAATTACCGGCGCTCTTTGAAATGATGAGGCTTCCCTACCTTGGAAACGGCCCGGAGGCCTCAGTCCTTTGCTTTAATAAAATCTCTACCAAGCTTTGGTTAAATGCCCTTGGTGTTCCCAACACGCCATATATTTTTTTAAACTCTTTGGAAGATCTTCCAAGGGCCAAGAAGGCCATGGCCGAGTGGAAACATGTTTTTGTTAAGGCCGCCTCCCAGGGCTCTTCTGTGGGCTGCTATAGTGTCAAAGGCGAAGAAGAATTGACGCTAGCATTAAGGAAGGCCTTTAAATATTCCCCCTACGTCCTAATTGAAAAGGCCATTAGCGGACGTGAGTTGGAGGTTTCTACTTATGAGTATGAGGGGAAAATTGTCGCCACCTACCCAGGCGAGATTATCTGTCAACCCGGTTCCTTTTATTCTTACAACGAAAAGTATGGTGCTGACGGCCACACAAAAACAGCAACTCGCGCCGAAAATATTTCAAGTGATATCAGTGAAAAAATTCGCAATTACGCCCTTGATGCTTTTGTGGGATTAAAGCTTCGTCATCTATCAAGAATAGATTTTTTTCTAAGCAATAATGGAGAAATATTTTTAAATGAGATTAACACCTTTCCTGGAATGACTCCTATTTCAATGTTTCCAAAGATGATGGAAGAATATGGCCATTCGTTTGAAAAGTTTTTAAAAGATATTATTTTTGCTTAACATGGATTATTAAAAAGCTTCTACTCAGAAGAAACTAATTCATTCATCAAAAGATACATTGTTCCAATTGTGGCCTCTTTGTGAGTAATAAAATTCCACGTCCCACGAAGTGGCCGTTTGAGACTTCCTGTTACTAAGGCCGCCTTTCCAACTGTTCTGGTTACAAAAGTTGAATCAAAAAGAGATAAAATTGCCTTGGTCGTTTCCGTTCCGGCCCCCTCAATTACTTTAGAATCAATCAGACGCTTGGAGGCATGAGAGATTCTCGTAAACGCACAGTCCAACTCATCCCTTCCATCAAATAATGCCCAAGAAAGATCTCCCGAGTTATTAAAATCACAGCTATTTCTAATTCCCTCTATGGCCGAAGCAACTAGCACAATTAAATCAAAAGACGAGGCCTCCACATATCCTTCTTTTTCTGGCCCACTGTCGGGCAAAACCCCATCGAAACTAGGAACGCAGCTTTTCTTCATACCCACACTTAAACAGTTGCGGTAGGTATCAGGAAAAAATTTTTCCAAAATTGCCGGAATATTTTTCAGAAGTGATTCACGATCAATAAATATTTCCTCTGTAACTGGTTGCTTCCAAGTTTTTAAGGTAAATTCTGGCGAATCCAGAAGTTTTTGACGATAATCACCAAAAGAATCAATCAAGCTCATAACGGCCGTTACTCCGGCCAGATCTAAATTAACTGCCCCGCGAGGAAAAAGATTTGTGAAATTCGAAAAAATTTTTTCAAAAATCATCCGTTCCTCTTTATCACGAATTACTAAAATATCGCTTCCCGCCAACACGGCCACCTGTGAAATTCCCTCAAGGTTCAGGCCATCTAAAGGCGGTGGTGCCGCTTCTGCCACTAAACTCTGCTTTGGTTTTATGCCTCGCTTTAATCGGTCAATGTAGGTTGTCAGCGTATCAACTGATACCACGCACTGTTGAATTACTTCCAGTACTTCGTTTTTCTCATGTTCGCTGGCGCTACGAATACTGCCATCTCGATCATTATCAAAAATAAAGATAATGTGTGCAGAGATACTTTTTAACATAAGTAAGTTAGCAATAAAATTAGGAGTTATTGGTCTGACTGAACGAGCGTAACTAGGAGATACTGTGGATTTAACTGTACCAAAAGCGTGCAATACATTCTGTGGATTGGCAGTTTGCTGCGTTGATTTGATGTATAGTTTTTTTATCTCATCCAGAGAAAGAGCACAATCTGCCCACGATTTAATAGGCGGCACGGCGGAGGGAAATCTTTCCGTTACTTCACACTTACCATTTTTAAATGCCTCTTGAAAAATCGGTATGACCTTAAAAATTTCCCGATGCTCTTTGAAAAAAACCTCTAAAATATCCAACACTATTTCTGGAAAAAATATTTTCCGTGAAGATCTTCCGTTTAATTCCTCAACAATGGCAAACGCCGACTTTAAATTATCTGGTGGGTCTAATTCCATAATTTCTAAAAACTCAATTATGGAATCCGTTGTGATAGGTCTAAGCTGTGGATTTTTGAACCACTTCTGAGCTACACTTTTTAATGCCACTAACGACTCTGTTATCGCAACTCCATCGTGATTGTTATCGCTCATTTTTAATTGATAGTTAAACCATGCTTCGCCCACTCCAAATTCAGAAACAGCACTAGTCAAACACGCACTAAGTTTAGGTAAATCGATTTTGCCCATTGGATATCGTGGACAAACAAGGCCCATTACCTCTTCCGCAAAATGCATAACTTTCTCATCTCGTTCACTATTTTCTGCTCCTAAAAGAATATTTATCTCTTGCAAAAATAAAGAATTGCTTTTTTTCCAATTGAGTAGATTTAGAAGGCCCACTCCAACATTAATGGCGTGTTTTATATCCCCAAACAAAACGTTTGCAGAATCATTCTTAAACTTTTGATATGCTCTACGTAAATCATTCCGACTACTATCAATCCAATTAAAAATCTCATCTAGACGCTCTTTTTTCAATGCACCTTTAATCCCCAAAAGCGATTTCACGGCCATAACTTTTTGGATATCGTCAGCGGCATCATTGGATAATTTAATTACACGCTCATTAATCAACGCCCGCAACTCCCGTTCCGTAAAAACACCTTTTTTGTCACCTTCAACCTTGCTCCATAATTCATTGATCGTTTTTTTATAATGCTCAAAGGCCTGCTTAGATCTCTCTTCTGATCCTTCCCAAATATCTGTAATAGGTGGTGCTCCTTTGGCGGCAGAAGTGGCCGATAAATCAATTATGGGAACCGGAGCTGCTGGCTCTCCCCACCAACGTTCTAATCCACAACTGGCGAAGGTAATTAGAAGAAATGTCAGAAAAATTATTTTTACCATCTGGCACTTACTCCGGTAGTGATGAAATCAAGGTTTCTCCAAGTACCAAAATAACTATTATCCCCGCCTGCAAAAAGTTGTAGTGTTGAATAGATGGAGGCATAGGAGGTAAAATCATATTGCGCTGTTAAGTTCAGACTGGCACCATCATTAACCACATTCATATTCTTCAAAAGGCGGCCGCTTAGTTTAAGTGAATAAAACAACGGTAGTGATGCTGAAATCCATGCCATCTTCTCATCCAATAAAGGCGAGACAATCTCTCCGCTTTCTTCCCCACTATCTCCAGCATCATTATTTTGGGCCCCGCGAATAGTATGCAAAAAACCAATCTGCAAATATGAATAAAGTTTGAGTGCAGAAGATAGAGTTAGCAACCCCCCCGCTTGCTCGTAGACGGCCTGCATGTCTATAAATGTTGAAGAGAGTGCGACACCCGTTCGTTGCCTTCGAGGAAATGCAGCAGTAGCGTTAACCAAAATATAGACATCATCTCCCGAAACCCTCAACATCTCAGTCGTGGTAGTAGTAGGTGTTGGAGAAGGAGAATCCCACGCAAAAAGTGAGAGCGAAAAAAGCTCCGGATAGGTATAATTTAAGGCCGCAAAAAACTGATCTTGCAATAATAATTTGCGCATATCAATCTCGTCCAACGCTATCCTCAACGGAAGTTGGGTTTCCGCATCTAATTTAACCGATGCCGGCGGAAGTCGGGCAAAGGGAGATTCACTGCTTGGTGCATCATCTTTAGAATAGACAATAGTAGGGCCAAGCGTGGGAATGAAAAGTGGCGAGTATTGAAATCCCAGTGTTAAATTTTTGTATAATCGCACTCTCGATCCGATGCCTAACCAGCCAACTGGCCGAACAAGTGAAGGGTTTTTTTCATTTACCGACCAGTTGATACCTACCGCATCAATACTACTTTTTTCGTAGTACTCACTAAACTCCTCTAATGGATAAAAGCGGCCAAAAGAAAAAAGAAGATAATCCCCTAATCCCTGCCGATACGCAGTAGTTCCCAAATCAAAATTTTTTCCCAACCTGTTTTGAGTGGCAAATTCAATATCCGAGTAAACCAACGCCTCATAGCGCGGGCGTTGCCAAACTTCCGTTTTTGATTCTGCCCCCAAGTTTAAAATTAAATTCTGGGATGATTCAAGTGTGGCATAAGCGCGATGGCCGAAATCAAATTCTCCCGTAAATGGACTGCCAAAAGCGCGGCCAGTATGGCCTTCGAACAGACCAAGCAAATGCAATAGCAAAAATGAAGGGAATAAAATAAATCGTGGCCATATAAATATTTTTTTCACACTCCAATGGTACTACGAGGATTGTTGACAATTATAATTAAACTGTCCGGGGAGATTTATTACATACTGCTGTCAAATTAATAGACAGTAAATGGTCTGTTTCTTAAGGAGTTTTATCAGAAAATGCCCACTTTTTGAGGCACCAATATGGAAGTTATACTTGAATATTTACTGAGAAGTATTAGAGCAATTTAAATAACTTCTCGTAAATATGTTCTCATTTATTTTAACTTGAACTATAATTATTACTGCTTGCAAATATCGGGGAAATAAATGAGCAGATACAAAAAATTAATTTTAAATTGTTCTGGAGTGTCGTTGGTTGAGGCACTAATTGGATTAGGCCTTTTTGCGGCCGCCGCTTCAGGAATCATTCAATTAGTCTCTTCAATGAATCACAATCTCTCCATTATCCAACAAAAAGCGGCATATCAATCATTGATCGATAATGCCAAGATGGCCATGGGCACTAAAGAGTTATGCAAAACAAGCGGAATTTTGGACACAACAAATGGCCCACTAACGGCCCCCGGCACTATTGTTAACAAGGCAAACGCTGGAGAACAAGTTTTACCAGACGAGGCATCAGCGCTAAATTTAGGACTGGCCATAAAGTGGACTGACGGAAATAATCTTATGTCCGAAAATTCTAAAGATCCTTCTGGTATACGAATTACTAAGCTAAGATTCGATAAAATAGTTAGAGATGCCTCAGACCCAACACTATATCGCGCAACCCTGACAATTGCCGCCAAGAGATCCGACAAAGTAGATCTCCCTCCTCGTCAAATAAAAATGATGTTGTGGGCCCCGGAGTCTTCTGGGGAAGATGTCCCCTTTGTCGACTGTGCTGCTCGCAGTGGTGGAACCACTGCTAATTGCCCAATTGGGAAAATAATGATGGGAATAGATGAAACCACCGGGGAGTCTCTTTGTGAACCAGAAACGGCCTGTCAGGTTGGCGAAACAGTTGGTGTTATACAACTAACCGATGATGATGGCAATCCAACCTCTCCACCATCTTACGAGTGGGGATGCTTACCCACCAATTTACAACCTAAAGATACGGATGAATTTATTGTAGTCTGCAATGGAGTCTGTCCGTAAAAGGAAATGTATATGAAATCAAGTTACGCTAACATTTTACTTCTCATTGCTTTTCTTTCCCTAATCTCTTTTTTGGGCCATGCCACAGATTGTGCACAAGGAGGAGATATCAAAAAATGCAGCGTTCAACCAGATGAAATTATTTTTTGTGCTGGCGCGGACGGTAAAATACTAAGTTGTGCGAGGGATGCAGGAAAACAAGGATCGTGTGTTCAACATCCTAGAAATAAAAAGATTTATCGCATTGGTGCTAAAGGAAAAAAAACGTATTGTTCAATGGCGTACTTAAAAGATCCTGCTGAAGATAGCTGCCGATTGACAATCAGAAGCTGTCCCTTTTTGGCAAAACAAAAACGGGGTACCGGATTAAACAGGGTAAATACCGCGGGCGGAGAAAATGGCTTACTAAAAGATAGCTATCGAGCTACTTCGGCCGATCGAAGGCTTACTGTTTATGAAAATGGCTTTAGCTCCACGGCCGATGGTAAAGAGACTATTTCGCCTTACTACATCGACGATACTTCTTCGACAACAACCTTCGATCCCAATTGGCACATACTATTTTCTGATCCAAGTGCTGTCACCTCTTCTGGCCGATATTTATACGGCAGCTCCTTTAATGAAGGACTGATCGCAATCCATCCCCAATTGAGAAATGCCTTTCTTCGCAATCGTACTGTAAAAGTAGAGTCGTTTAAAGATAACGGTAGTTGTCGTATGATCAAATTAGATGAAGAGGAGGCCGAAGATTACCGTGATGAATTCGGTGTTTTGCAAATCGTAAACTCTTCCTACCCTGCATATAGATGCTGTACGGAATCGGAAGTAAGTGAGCTAACCAATTCTGCCCCCCCCGCGGCCGGATATAGATATGAAAGTCGAGAGGAAATGTGGACAAATTTCTGCACACTAACTGTGCAAACCGTTAACTTTACTGCCGCAGGAAAACCCAAGCGAACGGTAACATACAAAACTGTCTTGCCGGCAAAAGAAGTAAGAGTCAAGGGCATGGGCCGACAACCTGGCATCAAAGTTCAACTCCGTAACTAACATGTAACTAAAGCGTACGCCGTAACTGACACGTCGACTCAAGTTTTGCCATTTACTTGCCGAAAAGAAATGCAATGGGGTTTGTATGTATATGAAAAATTTTTTTTCTTTGAGTTTTGTTATACTTATCGCCTTGAGGCCTAGTCTTCTAATGGCACGCAGTGATGACAAAAGCAAGGCCTGTCAGTCATATGTGGACGATATTGTAGCAATTCAGGCGCAGCAAAAAACAGTGAAAAGTTCCAGAATTTTAGGATCAACCCTGTCCGAATTAGAAGAAAAACATGATCGTCTTATGAATAAATTCATTGTGGCCGATGGGGTTTTAAAAGTACGTGAAAAATTTGATGGCCTTACTGCTTCGCTGCTTTTGGGCCCTGCGGATTATTTAAAGAGTAATCACCTTGTAGCAGAGACGGCAACTTCGGTAAAAAAAGTTTTGGTAATTAATACTTTGGCCAAGCTTTTATTGGATCGAAAAGGCCAATCGTATTGGGCCTCGGCCAATGAATTTTATAAACAGGTTAATGAATTATGCCAAGATTCCGCCAAAAAGACGCAATTAGAAAATAGCGAACTATTTTGTCCAATTTTTACTGATGCCACCAACGACGATATACAATCTACGGCTAAAGGTTTTTATCAGGCATGGCATGATGGCCACTTAGCGGATAAGGAGATGGGCCCACTAGAATCTATTACTAAAAACTACGATTCAAAAAACATTGCAGAAATAGTGGCAATATATAACAGCATTGGTGACAAAAAACTCGATCAACAAACGCTTGATAAAATTGCCGATATTTTGCGGAAAAAACCACAATCAAATGACAACTTTACGCTCAAAAAAAATCTATTCGATGCCACTTACGGCAATAGTGAAAATGTTATCAACTATCTTGAACAAAGCAAGCAAGATAAAACTTCAACTCCTGCCCTCGCTCCTTTTGAGAAAAAAATTATGGATGGTTTTTTTGTGGCCAGCTTTAACAATCGTCTAATGGATGCAACCCAGCTTGGCCAGATTAAAAACATAGACGATATATTGAAAAATATCTTAGATAATAAGCGGCTTAACTGTCAAAATAAAGAACTCCTTTTATCCTGTCTTCAAGAGATTACACCTCAGCAAAAAAACGAACTGGCCAATACTGCTGATAAATTAAAAAATGATCTCAAAAAAATTCAAGACAAAATAGTTTCCATTAGAACTTCTTCCGAATATAAAAAACTAAATCGGGCCAAAAATTCAATTTATAATTTTTTGAAAAAGAATTGCACTGACGGTGTCAAAGAAAAAAAAGTTAGCGTTATTGTTGAGTGCGTTGGCGCAGATGGAATTCGCTCTCTGCAACAATCTAGCGCTATTGCGTTAGTTGATGACGCTAATAATATCTTGGCCTCTCTAGAAAATCAAAAAGATACCGGAGACATGCAGGAGTTGTGCAAAGAAGAAAATCTAAAAAAACTTAACTCCTGTGATCATATAGAGGCAATGACGATTGCCACTTACAACGAAACAGGAAAATTGATGCGCGTGCAACGGCCCACCGAACAAGCAGAGCGTCTGGCCGAAATTAGTAAGGGTTATTATATCGACTGCAATCGCAAAGGAAAATGCAAGCAAAGCTATGAGCGACGTCCAACAGGTGGAGAAATGTTTGCCGCCGCACTGGCCGGTGGAATGCCAGCAGTGGCCACCGCCTTTGGCCAACTTACCGCCAACAATTATACCACTGGCGCGCTAATCCCCCAGGCCATGTTTTTAAAACAACAATTTCACACTCAGGAAGAACAGCAACGTTTGGCCATGGAATTTTGGGATTCCATGCCTTTTGCCAGCTATCCTTACGGTTACAATCCACTATGGAGTGGCCAATTCAACTGGGGAAATTCGGCCACCTCCTCGCAAAGCGGATATTTTAATTTCTCAGGCCAATAATCCTATTCCGACTAAACTTATCTATTAAACATATAGCAAAACTTGCCTAGTTTTTCCCCAGAAGATCGATTGGCGAATGTAAAAAAAAGATTAGCCGAACAGCTAAGAGTGATGAAAATAAAAAAATTAGTTCGAACATTTTTTATCTTATCTGCAATATTAGTGATGCTAGCTACAATCGCAGGATGTCTATCCAATCAATCGCTAGGAAGTCGCGGGCCCAACGAAATCATAACGGCCACCCCCACCGCCAACCATTTGAAAGATACTCCAGATGAAGATGCCGTCTATTGGTTTAGTGGCAAAAAAATTGAGGGAGTAATAACTCTCAACGCCAATATAAACACAGTCGTCTATATGCGAGGTGATCTTGTTCATGAATTTTTAAAAAATAACTACTACACCTCTTCAACTATTGATGCCGACTCTTCTGTTAACCAATTCTGCTTAGTGGCCGATTTATCTTCTGCTATTTCGGGAGCAAAGCAACAACTGCGAATACGCGCGATGCCGTATAGCTTAAACAATCTCTCTTCGGGAGGAACCGAAAGACTGTTTCGTCTCGACATCCCTTCCACCGCAGAAAATCAAAGTGCCTGCCTCGGCACTATTTCCGCTCTTGGTACTTGTCTGCCCGCCGCCACCCATGATGGCCTCCGCAACAAAGCGGACTGTGAAAAATCATCTGGAACTTGGGAGATAGGAAAATGTTTGATTGCCAACTATAGCACCGAAGCTGCCTGCCTTGCGGCAGTTGGTGGATTTTCCTGGGCCAATAACAAATGCTATAATGCCAGCTACAAAACAGAGGTAGATTGTACTAACTATAAAAATCGCACTCCCTCCCTCAATATCTCCTGGCAAAATAGTTATCACTACACCACTTCGGCACTTTCGGCCTTTACTCCTACCGCTCTTTGTAGTTCATGCACCTCCATCCTAACTTTACAAAACATTTCTCTGTATCGCTCAGAAAGCGGACAAATAAATGATGCCTCTACTGTTGATGTGGCGGAGTTAAATTTAGGAGGAGTGGGCCTACGCATCGATACTAAAAACCAAACAACTGAAGAGACCACCGGTTGTACCAATTCCTCGTGTATCGCTCAACAGTATGATTGTTGTTTGAATGGACAATGCGTTGATGACAACACTGTTAAATCTAATGCTCAGGCCAGTTATCCAGAAGAATACGCTCAGGCCATGGCCGATATTGAGCACAATCCAATGAACTACCTTTTTTGGCCAAATATTTTCAACATATGTTCAAATATTCAGGTGCCAACTCCTACGCCAACTCCTGGCCCAAATCCAGCAGAAGAGGCGCAGGCCAGATTAAATCAAGAGATTATGGACTATAACTGTTTAGAAGGGGCCGCCGCCGACACTGCCGACTACCGCGCTTGCTGCTTATCAGGAACCACTTACTGTTCTGAAGAGACTTATGAATGCTTACGCGAAGCTTTACAATCTACCCCCGATTATTCGGCCTGCTGCGTAGGCAGCTCTTGTGGTGCGGCCTATTATAACACGGTACTCGGTAATACCTCTACTCAAGAATCTCGCTATAATGCGGTATTAGAAAGTGTTTGGGCACGTTGTGGTTGTGCCGCCAACAATCAAACCCCCGCCCCCAATGATGGCGATACCGTTTGTGCTGGTTTTGGACTACAACCCCAATATACTAGCGGGACTCAAACTATTGAGGCCATTTTATGTAAAGAACCACAACCAACTACCGAACCAACTCCCTTTGTAAACACCTCCATTCAAGTTAGCAGCAAAGCAGTGCCTCATCGCTATTTTACCTCTTCTTCTGGATCGGCCATTGATGATCTTGCTGCGGTTGTCGGGGCCATCCCGGAGCAAGAAGGTACTCCCTTTGCTTATATGGATAATTCTGCCAAGACTGATCCTGATAATGGCCAATTTAATATTAATTCTATTTTAGGCCAAATTTCCCTCTCTTTAAATCAGGCCGCTCCGGCCAAGGTAATTAATGTTGATTTCGATCAAGTCTATATAATAACTGTTAGCAGTGGTTTTTACACCCCATGTCCAATCTGTGATAAAGACGGTTGGGCCTATAACTACCTCTCTCATCCTCCTTCTCAAAAAGGAATTGGCCTAGAGGCAACCAGTTACATTACTGATCGCCAAGGAGATTATTCCAACAGCTCGCTGGGAAATTATGAAGATACTATTTTTGGACGGGCCTGTTGGATTCCACCTACCATGATTCCTTTTTCTCATTTCAAAAGCTCCAATCTAAATACGCAACGACGCAATCGTCTGGCCACGCAGTCAGCATATTTTGTAAATGGTTATCAACGCGATTGGTATGGTTTCAATAAGGGTGCACTTATTGGCTCCTTTGATGGTGTCAGTTGGTTTGCGGTGGCCAATGGCCGAAGAGTGCGCGCTACTAGCTCGAAACTTTTTTTGGCCATCAATGCTCCTTTTGGTGATCTTGCCGATCCAGGGAATACAACAGTCGGGGTCGTTCTCGACCTAGGCAATGAACAAGGAGTATCTGATTACGATTATGACCCCTACTTGGAACCAACTGATCCCAATCAAAACCGCGGGGCCTCTTGTCAGCGCTACCATATTTGTAGCAGTGATCGTGATTGTATTTCCAGATTGGGTTGGGAATATGTCTGTGAAGATGTAACAAAAATTAAAAGTCGCTGGCCCAAATTTGACACTAATGCCAATGAAATAGTTGATGAGCAGATCAATGAGGCCAGTTTTACGGCCATTGAACAAATTTTGCGCAATTTTGCCTATGGAGAAAATAATAAGCGTTGTGTTTATCGTGGGGGCGGGGCCTTTTGCAAAGTAAATTATAATACCAACCTACTCAACACTTCTCAAAAAAAATTACTAACCTGTGCTCCTAATTTTTATTGCAGCTCTGCGAGCAGTAGTGATTTTAACTATGACGTGGCCAGAGAACCGGCCATCTCCGGCACCTACAAAATCGGACGCGATGCCAACGTATTAGGCCGGCCAAAAAATTATATCGCGGCAGCTTCTGCTCTTCCGGCCAACATTCAAACCAATCTTCGCGATAATGCCACGATCTATTCCACCAGCACGGCCGATTTTGGGATGTGTCGCCCAGGAAAATCACTAGCAAGTGGTTCTCATCTTACCCAGCACTCTTCCAAAGATGCTTCCTGGCGGACTGATTACATTTCACAAATTGGTTCCTGTAATTCGGGAGCAACGGGGGATGCTCGCGTCTGGGCCTGTCCTGTTATTGATGATTCTGGAAATTATCTAATTACCTTTGCCAATTACAATCAGCACCACCAACAAAACATGTGCGGTGGAGAGAGCAAAAGCAGCACCGGAATATCTCCTTTTTCTTCGATTGAGGCGGCCACCTTAGGGGCAGTGGCATATTTAGAAGAAGCTACTATGGCCAAAGATGGTTGTTTACGCCGGGCAGGGGCCATTTGTCAGACAGATTTGGATTGCGGCCCTAATAAGTTACATGCTGATTATGCAGATCAATACAGCAGGGCCTATTTTGGAAACAGTGATGCGGAAAAATTATTTTGGAGCGAATCTTTAATTTGCGGCCAAGCACAGAAGGCACCACTTATAACGATTGCTGATGCCAGTACTTATTACAATTATGACGTTGGCCAAAATAGATGCTGTCGCGAAGTTGGTAAAGATATAACGCTATTTACTAGTGGAACGACCACTTTGATTCCTGATTTGGGAAGTACAAATACTTCTCTAAAAACGTGGCTACTTCCCAAGGATGGCCCTACGGCCAGCGGCCGATACTCTCGTTATCAAATTGTAGCACCGCTAGGAATTCCGGCCGCGGTAGGTACTCCCTATGCGGAAATCCCCCAAGTTAAAACCAACACAACGCCTCTTCCTTATCAATGGAAAACTATCGGGGATACTGCGAAGAAAAGCTGCTGCGGAGGCGGCTGGGTTCGCAAATTCGTCGATGGTTCTCATGACTGGACGAATAATCGCCGCCTGCAGATTGATAAAAATAATTTCCAATGCTTAAACTATGATTCTGAAATGATTTTTATCCCGAATGATTATGTCAGCTCGGTTTCTATTTATAACACCAATGAAAAAAATTACGACAAAGACAAGGATAAACTTTGTGTCCATCCAGGTAATAAAGGCTGCATTCAAATTGAATTTAATCCGGCCAGTAATTATGAAATTACCTATCCTACGTTGATGGCACAACTAGAGGGATCTTTAGTAACTGGCCCCAGTGCCGGAAATGGTTCGCCCCCGACGGTAAACCATTGGGCATATTATCAACCGATCCCATATCCCGATTCTAATCTGATACCTACTGGAATTACCGAAGAGCAAAATTTCTTTGCTAGTTATGATTATGATCAAGTTAGTTTTTATGTTCCCATTTATATGCATGCTACTCGAGCTAATCGAGACAACATAACTAGTGTTAATATTACTTATTACGACAGCGCTGGCGCTGCATGCTCAACTGCCCCGGCCGCTCAAATTGTTTGTGGTGCCATAACTCCTCCCTTTCCGGCCCTTGCCGCTAACCAATGGTGTGTCTCACAAGATGCTGGTGGATACGATATTTTTAATATCCGGGCACTACAAAATGCTCCCTGTTCAGGCAATCCTTGGTCATATGCAAACATCACCATAGATTTTAATATCCCTCAAAGCTTTGCCTCCGCTTTCGAGTATGTTCCCAACACCACGGTAATTCCATACGCTCTCAATCCTGGCAACACGATGTACTACTTGACCAAATTGGGGCGCCTGGAACTTTTAGGAATCCCGCAAATTTTTTACGAACCTCTTTATTGTGTCTCCAACAAAGATCGACTTGTTCCTGGCATTTTTAAGACTACGCTAGAAAACAGATCCGACTTTGAAGGAAGCGCTGATACTTTTCAATTTAGCGCCTCGGCGGCCGCCAGAGCGCAATCTCTCGCACAGATATATGACTCCGCTAAATCTACTGACGATAGCGATATTTTTCCTAACACTGCGGTCGGAACGAATGAGCGCATCACTTTCCAAAACCAAGTAATAATCCCTCCGGTTTTTTCATCAAATGAGTTTATCTGTTGTTTGCAGCTTAACGAAGAAACTACCACGGCGGCCAACTGCTGCAGTAACTACAGCTTCAAAGATGATGATAGTGGAAAAACTCTTTGTAAATTGCCACCCAACGCCGATTTACATCTTTATTTCAATCGCTTTGTAAGCTCCGAAGGTTCAGGAACGGCCCTTGATAATCCGCTCAAGGATGAAGATTTCATTCCTCTTACTGGAGAACCAAAAACAAGCAGCACCGTTGATGATAAAATTTATACCTTAGGGCTGGAGTATTGCGGATCGGGAGAAGTCATCGTTGGTGGATCGGCCTTCGGATATTACACTGGCGAAGGAATTATTTCTGTTGAACAGTCCACTTATGATGGCGGAGAAGAGGATGGACAATTTTTCTTAAGTCTTGTTGATTCATCTCAAGATATCGATGGAACCAATGACGACAAAAGTGCTAGCATGTTCGACCAGGGATTGCGCTGGAATCACCATTTTTACTGCAAATAAACCAGTTGCTTATTTTTAGAAAAATCATAGCAACATTAGCAATAAATATTTCCTATATAAAACACATATCTATCTGCATGATATTTTACTACCAGTTAGATATGCAAGGGTTAAAAAAATTTACTAGAAAATGAAACAAAATACAAAAATAATTTCTTTTAAGTGGCCCACGCAGAATTTAACCACAATTTATATCTTGCCACAAAATGTAAGGGCCGCCACATCCGGCGTTAACGCCCTCTTTGTGGTATTTTCCACAGCCGCCAAGTTTTACATCAGGAATGTTATCTGCGTTGACAGTTTTTGATTTTGCCACAATTTTATCTAGTAAACTAAAAACTGGATCAGATAATTCGATGTGGCCACCACTTGGACCTAATAAAACTTTTCCTGTAAGTTTACCATCTATTATCTCTTCAAAGTAAGCAGCTCCAGCAGTTAAGCTCCCACCTTTAGGATCTTCCATTCCACCATTTCCCCAACGAGCAAGATGGCCATGTTTGACCATAGAGATCAATTCGGAAAGGGTTTTGTCACCAGGTGTGAAGTAGGTGTTTGTTTGACGGGCCATAAGTGGCCGTCTCCAACTTTCACGTTTTCCGTTTGAGGTGCGTGAAACATTGAGAGTGTAGGCCGAGATAAAATCTGTCATTGGAGTGGAGAGCATTCCCTTATCAAGGATTTGCTGTTTTCGTCCAAGTTCACCTTCATGATCAAAAAAATGGGAGCCATTACTTCCATAATGGTGTTCATCTTTGGAAAACATGTCCGGGTGATTCACTATCGTAGCTTGATCATTGCCAACTTTTGTTTTGTTGTTATGAAGATTTTCCGCAATACTTCTGCCTTTCATCCAGGTATCGCCCTCTTGGGTGTGGCCAAAAGCTTCGTGAGCAATAACGCCAGTAACGTCAGGGCCAGTTATCACTTGGTAACGGCCAGGAATCAGTCGATCGGCCTTTGTCAGCCGTAGACAGTTAATGGTTGCCACATCTGAAGACTCCTCGTCCAGAGTGGCAATTTCTAGGCCACCCAGGCCACCACATACTCCGAGTGAAGTCTTACCACACTTGGAAATACCTACTGCAACGATAGAAGATGATGGAAGAATTTGAGAGATATTTTTCTCACGATCAACAAATACACTTATTTCTAAAATCTGACGCATTATGGTGCGAATGTCGCTTAAATTCTCATACTGATTGTCAGAAGATCTCGTCTTGTTCTCCTCGACAATAAAATTATTAGCTCTATCAAAAAGATTTTTTCGCGCAAAAGATGCCCTTTCTTTTAGTGTATCCATTTTGGTTTTATGAGGATCTTCACCGCATAAAACTCCAAAATGTACTTCCGAAGAAGCATTCACATTTGACGGAATTTGAGTAGAGATTTCTGCCGATAGGCCACGTTTAATCTCCTCTTGCCAAGTAAGAGGGCGGTATGCTTTTTTTGTATAGTTGTAAGATGGAGGATGTTTTTTATCAAGATCACCTCTAAAGTCCTTAGCAAGTGTTGTTAATGACTCTGGATCTAATTTGTTAGAGGCCCTCTCATAACAGACACCATCAACGAATACACGTAGAACAACTCCGCGATCAGTACTTTCCTGGGAATTTTCTAAAATGGCGGCAGTATACATCATCCAACGATTAGATTCGAGCCATGCTGAAGCGTACCAATTATCTTGTTTACCATCTTCTAGTATTGAAACAAGATTTGGCAAAAGCTTACGTAAATTTTTTAAATTATCTGAAAAAGTCGCCCTTGTTTTATTTTGACTGTTTTTCATTTTATTCTCCTGCGACCTTTATACCATTTTTGATCAACATAGCGTCTGGGCCAACATATCCTTTTGAGTTATAGGAGTAGCGCGATATGTCATTAAAACGCTTCTCTTTATTGCTAAAGCAAAAATTGGTAAAATTATCTTTTATACTTCCGGAAACGACTCCGCCTTTAATCATTCCCATTAATTTTCCATATCGATACAACTTTGCCAACTTTATCTCACTACTCCAGGTAAGTGTGAATGTGTCTGCCCGCAAAGACGAAAAAGAGATTACATCAATACATTCTGGCATGGACTCCAAAAGTTCCTCTTTGGATTTACTGCCAAGAGCAACGACCATATTACCAGCGATAGGGTTGCGTTTTTTATTTAAATATTGTGCCATACGATTGGTTACTATCTGTTCACAAACGACATCGTTGTCGATAACAACTGCTCTTTTTGGTATTAACCCTTCGGGCGTAAATGCGCAACTTGCCGTCATCACCGGCAGTGTAGGGTCCAAAGTAACTTTAAGGTGATCGGAGCTGCTATTTTTATCACCATTGTAAATTTTGCTCCCAACTGGTAAAAACGGGGTTTTGTTATATTCGTTGCTGGCGTGTATTTGAGATATAAGCGTATTTACTATTTTTGCGATATATTTAGCATTAATCATAACGGTTGCGTTGTTATTAGTTTTAGGCAGCGCGGCCTTATCTAAGTAGAGTGTTTCCGATACCACTTCATCGATGAAACCTGGAAGATCAGCGTCCTCTATTCCAATCGCTGTTTTACTTTGTAGTACTTCTTGAGTATTAGGAAGCGGAAGTTTTTCAAGTGCGATTTCAAAATAAATATCTGATTGTTCTTCTTCTCCAATAATACCAGTGGACGTTTCAAAAAATGTAGTTTGCATTTTAGTGTAGAGTTCCGCACTATTTACTTTCACTTCTTTAATGGTGGCAACTTTGGTGGAAGCTTGGCCAATAAGTTTTTGGTGAGCAGCATTGATGTTTTCCTTGATTTGAGGATCAAAGGTGATTACCTGCTTAGATTTCTCAGTTTCAGGTTGTGGCAAATCCCAAGGCTTGTTGGTTGCCTGCAAAGCATTGCTTATAGCGCGATTAATTTGATCTTCAAAAGAAATATTTGGATCTAAAATGTAAGAAGAATTTCCCATAACAACAGGGTTCTGACTTCGAGTATAGACATCAATGTTATATATTTTTTCTTGCACATCCCTGTTTTGGTAGCTGTGCAGTTGAAGTTTATTATTGCACAAGAAGAGGTCTTGAATTGAACGAGAATCGATTTGAGAAATTCTCCATCCATAAAAAACCTGATTATGTTTAGCCAAGTTTATGACAGTATCCTTTATTTTTATAAATGTTGGATCTTGCGAATGTGGTTTCATAGATAATTTTTGCCTCTTAAATTTTATTGTGAATAAAACGATCTGCGGAGTATGACCTTTGGCCAACTTCTTGTCAAATCCTAATAGCATCTGCTGCCTTCATTGGAATAAGAGATGTTTTTGTAGAAAAAAATTACTGCGTATCATACATTCTTCAGATGCTATCGTGTGAAAAAATATTTTTAAAGTTACTAAAATTAGATTCGTTGGCCGCAGGCCCTATTTCCCAGAGACAGTAACCCCACCGACTCTCATCCAAGGCATAATAGAGTGGCCATAATTAACACTTTCTTTCGAAATGGCATGAATATTGTTAAACAGATCTAAAACATTAGTGGTAATCATTGTCTCATTTATGGGATACTTAATTTCACCATTTTCAATATAGAAGCTATTTTTAGCAACACCAGAGAAGTCACCATTACTGGCGGGATATCCACCTGATAAACGATAAAGCAAAATTCCTTTTTTTACAGACCGAATAATATCCTCAAGCGATTGATCGCCACAATCGATTTTATAGTTTACACCATAGTTGAGGCCGCGGGCCTGATTCGTTTTGTTGGCAGCATATTGAGATAGGAGGTTGCTTTTTAATACCCCCTTTTCAAAAACAACTAAATTTTGGGTAATATACCCATCAGTAGTAATGAAGTTGTGTTCAGCAAAATCAGCCGCGATAGGATTCGAGTGAAGCGTAAATTTTTCACTTACCACTTTCTCTCCTAATTTATTTAAAAATAGTGACGAATTAGTAATGTGTTTTCCATCACGCAAATGTTCCGCCAGCATTTGATTCATTTCTAATAAGCAAGATGGAGTTAAAATTATATCTCCAATAAAAGATTTCTCTGGGACAGGTCTAAGTTCCGTCTGTTTTTCAGTTTGTGATAAAATATCGTCTAACATTCCCCAGTCGATAAATTCAAGATCTAAATTTTTACTATTGCAAATTTCATAATTAAATGAACTGGTTTTGATACCATCTTTGGCCAAGAAGAGGACGTTAATTACATAACTCCCATTATTTGTTTCAACATCTACTCCATTAGAATTTAAAAAATATGCTGTGCAAAAGTTGTGAGCAACAAGCACTTCGCGAATTCTAATTTTTGGATACCGCCTGTTAACCTCTTTAGAAAAACCAAGCAAACGTTCATGCATCAGATCGAAGTTAGGATTTTTCTCACCGTGATGAAAAACTTTAATTTCCTGTTGGGGCGCAATATCTTTGGCCGCATCCGGGGGGGAAGAACTTGCAAGATTTATTGTTTCTTGACATGCAGCATATAGACTTTCCGGGTCAATTTTATTGCTGGCAAATTTCGCCTCTTTGTTGTCAATAATGGCCCGCAAATAAATATCGTCTTTATGCAATGTTCGCAAAAGATAAACTTGGCCATTAGCGTATGACATTTCTCTAGTGATGGATTGCTCGTAATTTACTTGTGCTTTTTGGGCACCTAATTGTTTCAAGGTTGCAAGACAAAAAGTTGCAATATTTTTATTCTGCATTACTTGCCTCCAATGTTTAATTTGCATTTGATGGCCGGGCCACCCATGCCTGTTGGCATCATCTGTTTTTTTCCACAAAAGGAAACACCTGCGCAGCTAAAGTCGTCAGAGACCATGGTAACGGTTTTAAGAACATCAAAGGCCACTCCTGATATAGTAGTATCTTTTATAGCGCGCCCAATTTTGCCATTTTTGATTTCATATCCAACAGGAACTCCAAACATAAACTCAGAAGTTGCATCAGCTTGCCCATTACTGCGCTTCATTAGGTAGTATCCGTTTTCGATGGAAGCAATCATTTCTGATAATTTATCGTTACCAGGAAGAATGACTGTATTGCGCATGCGAATTAACGGTTCATCAGAAAAACTAAAAGCGCGAGCGTTTCCGGTTGGAGCAACTCCAAAGTGGTTGGCGCTCTCTTTGTTGTGCATGAAGTTTTTCAAAACACCCTTTTCAATTATAGTGGTGTCGCTAGCAATGACACCTTCATCATCGACGTAAACGGGAATTGGTAAAATTTCTCCAAATGCTTCGTGGGCAAAATCAACCAATGTAACCAACTCGCTTGCAACTTTTTTATTCAAATAGTCACCGGCCACCGATCCGGCCATCACCAAATCGGCCTCGGTGGTATGTCCAATTGCCTCATGCGCCAAAATTCCTGCCAGATCGGCATTTAAAATTACATCAGCAAATCCTGCTTTAGCATATACGGCCTCTTTTTTATCAAGAAGCTGTTGATGAAGCTTGTCGATTTTGGAGTAGAATGTTTGGGGATTATCCAAAACATCTTCAACTTGACCAAGGCCGCCCATGCGATCACCAACGCTTATCATTCCATCTTTGCCTTCCGCGCGCAAAACAATAGAAACAACAGTACGAGGAGTGAGTGTGTGAGCATAAGACTTTGTTGAGGTGAGTAAGACCTTCTCCATATCGAGGGTAACAAGCATTACCGAGCGTCCCTTTAGATTGGGAAAATTCCTTACAATATAATTATCTAGGTCACGCACCAGTTCAACAATTTCTTGCTGAGAGTAGCGGCGTTTGGTAGTGGCAAAACTCTTCTCAATTTTAAATTCTTTTGGAAAATAGTTATATTCTGGAACGTTTGCCTTGCTCCCCAAAAAGAGAGCATGGGACTCCGCCTCTTTAATAATCACGGCAACAGTATCATCGGCCCAAACAGATGAAGAAGAAAATCCAGATCGCCCTTTGTATCCCACTCGAGCAGAAACACCGCTATTAGCAGATTTTGTATTTGTGGTAATAGTTCCATCATTACAAGAAATGGAAGTAACTCTATTTTCTTGAAAGCGTAATTCGGTGTAGAGATTAAAATGACGAGCGAACTGACTTATGTCATAACGCATAATAACTCCTTTGGGGTTCCGGCCCTCTAAATTTTAAAAAGGTGAGATGCTCATCACGGACAAGTACATGCATTCGCTCGGGCCTCGGCACTGCTTAATTGTCCCCGAAGATTGCTAACTTCGCCTGTCAATGCGGAAATTTGTTCTTCCAGAATTTTTATTCGCCGATTGGAGAATTTTTCTAAAAACAAGTTATCAATTTTTTTACAAATTGGATTAAATCCCCCTTTTCGGGCCAATTCTTCGATGTTGGTATCAGAACAGTATAATTTGATACCAGCGTTGTATCCATTTTCATATAAAACTTTATTAGGGGTAACTTGGTGTTGTTGACAACTAATTCTATATTTTTCAAAGTTTTCTAAAACAAGTCCGGACTCTCCATCTTCTAATCCACGCGTCTCCCAGCTAATACTTTGACACTCCTCGCGACCTAGATCATAGTGCGAACAAGAGCAAAGAAAGATCACCGAAGCTATTATAAATGAAAATTTCATTTTTCTCTCCTATAGACAATAATCAATAATCCCTAATAACTAGTCCCAGCGATTATAGATAACGTGGGCGCGAGAGAGAAAATCCCAGGTAACAAAAAAGTAGCCAATACTGCTTTCTACGAAGCAGGCGCGAGAATTATCATTATTATCTAAAATTTGACGACAACGTGAATAGGAGTTACGGCCAAGAGGAGTCTTCATAAAGTTGACATCCGTTTTTTCACACTCTTTCATCTGCAACAGCGCTTTGATTATCTGAATACTGTTGGCGAGGTGATCACTACCAAAGCTTCTGACCTCTGTCTGATCGAGATTTATGGAATACGCAACACTATCGACGGAAAAATTATAGGTTAAATTTCCTATGCAGCTAACCGGGGTAGCAAAAGCAGAATTAATAAAGGTACTGGAGACTAATACCAAAAAAACAAAAATGAGTGCTTTCATATTTACCTCTTTTTTAAGATTTACTTTTACGAACGTAACCATGCAACCATGTAATCAAAGTGGCCGTACCTTACAGAATGCGACATATTTCGTCTATGACTAAATTAAAAAACGTCGAAAATAAATTAGCTCCGGTAATAAAAAATATTAGCCAAACTGATGCGGCGGCGTTATAGTTTTTTACGAGTTTGAACCTTCTTAACCCTTTTCCTTGGAGGCCTTTCTTGAAACTACTAATGCACGGATTGTTATTAGTCGCATCACTGCTAAGCACAGCATTCGCAAACAACTCTTACTATCCGGCAGAATACCAGGCCGCTTTTGAAAACAGCTCCCTGTCCAACAACGACCTCCGCCAAGCAATCAAAGATGTCCTCCTAAAAAAACATATCGTCCAAGAAAATTCTACTGACATTTTGGCAGATGGTTGCCCAAGTAGCAGCGGATGCTATCAACATACCCCACTGGGATATGATCGCGCCCGGCAGTTTCTCTTTGGAAAGCTTCACCTGCGTCGTGATCCGCAAGCAGGGTACTACATACAAGACGTGTATTGCCGTAAGATCTATACTAACGATGATTTTCGTCCTCATTCCAGCCTCGGAGATATGCGAATTCCAGAAAGCAACGTAATAAATTGCGAACATACCTGGCCTCAGAGCAAATTCAATGTTCGCGAATCAAAAATTGCACAAGTTTCTGACCTTCACCACCTCTTCCCTACAGATAACCAGGCCAATAGCATCCGTGGCAATTTCCCTTTTGCGGAAGTTAACGGGCCAGGAGTAAAGGCCGACTGTAGCGCTTCACATCTAGGTGCCCCCATTAATGGAGGAAGTCGATCGGAACACTATTTTGAACCCCCAAATGAGCATAAGGGAAATGTGGCGCGCGCACTCTTTTATTTTTCCGTTCGCTACAACATGAATATCGATCAAACCCAAGAATATTTTCTGAAAAAGTGGCATGAAGAAGATCCGGTCGATGCGGATGAAGTAGAGCGTAATGATGAAGTTATGATGGCCCAAGGAAACCGCAATCCCTTCATCGATTTTCCCGGCCTAGTTCGCAATATTTCTGATTTTTAACTCCTCTATTGCCAAATAGATTCAGTTTTTATATCGTTTCAAGTCCAACTCGCTAAATGTTTTGATACTTTTCAATTTCTTTCTCTGGAGGATCAATGGAAGAAGCAACAACTCCGCGCGTAGAGATCTCTTTTGATCAATGCAAAGGCTGTGAACTATGCGTTATCGAGTGTCCCAAAAAATGTCTTTTCATGTCTAAAAAAATTAATCAATTTGGTTATCTGGTGGCCGAATATTCTGGCAAAGATTGCACAGGATGTGGCATCTGTTTTTATGCCTGCCCAGAGCCAGGAACTATAACCGTTTATAAAAAAATAAAAAATAAAGTTTAAATTCATTGCAAGTTTTAACGTAGGAGCGCCTTATGAAACGAGAGTTTATTAAAGGGAACGAGGCCATTTCGAAAGCTGCACTGCTGGCCGGTTGCAGTTTTTACTTTGGCTACCCCATCACCCCTTCTAGCGAAATTGTACACGCCTGTGCCCAACTTTTTCCTTTGGTAGGAGCAGGATTTTTGCAAGCAGAAAGTGAAGTAGCATCCATCAATATGTGCTATGGCGCTGCCGCTGCTGGCAGAAGAGTTATGACCGCATCTTCTAGTCCAGGGATAAGTTTGAAACAAGAGGGCGTCTCCTATATGGCCAGTGCCGAACTTCCGGTAGTCATCATCGACATCATGCGTGCAGGGCCAGGACTAGGAAATATTTGGCCCGAACAAAGTGATTATAATCAAGTGGTGAAAGGTGGGGGACATGGCAGTTATAAATGTCCTGTGCTGGCCCCTAATTGTCCACAGGAAATGTGTGACCACACCATTTTGGCCTTTGAATTGGCCGATAAATACCGCACTCCCGTTTATGTTTTGGCAGATGCCTACATAGGCCAAGTAATGGAGCCAGTCGAGTTTCCAAGTGAAGTACTGCCGGTGGCCAAAAAAGAGTGGGCCATCTATGGAGACAAAGAGAGTAAGCACAATCTCGTTACCTCAATTCAGATGAATACTATTGAAATGGAAAAGGTAAATGTTGTTTTACAAAAAAAATATAAGGAGATTGAAGAAAAAGAAGTCCGCTTTTCCGAATATATGACTGACGATGCAGAGATGATTATTGTCGCCTATGGAATCTCCTCCCGTCTGGCCCGCAGCGTAGTAAATGATTTGCGCAGCAAGGGAATAAAAATCGGGCTCTTTAGGCCTATCACTCTTTTTCCTTTCCCCAAAAAACAGATCTTAAAACATGCCGATCACGCTAAATTATTTGTGGCCTTAGAACTTTCTAACGGCCAGATGGTTGATGATGTTCGTCTGGCAGTAAATGGCAAACGGCCGGTAGAGTATTATGGACGAATGGGCGGGGCCGTTCCCACTCATGATGAATTGATCGAGCAGATCTCAGGGTTTTATAAAAAATATATTGGATAAAAATTTAATCTTGAATGAATCATGAATGAATAAGGAATCTATATGAGCACAACAGAAGAAACTAAAACCAAAAGCGACACCATCTCAAAACCTGCTGGCTTTGTTGAAGACTTTGTCCGAAAGCCAGGCAAATTTCCCAAAGTTACTCACTACTGCCCAGGTTGTGGCCATGGCCGCGTTCATAAATTAATTGCAGAAGCAATGGCAGATTTAGAAATTGGCGACAAAACTATTCTAATCTCTCCAGTTGGTTGTACAGTTTTTGCCTACTACTACTTTGATTGCGGAAATTTACAGGCGGCGCATGGCCGCGCTCCTGCGGTGGCCACCGGCGTTGGCCGCAGCAACCCTGGTTCCATTACTATAAGCTATCAGGGCGATGGCGACCTCGGAGCAATTGGTACTGCCGAGATCATTCACGCGGCCAATCGCGGGGAAGATATGACAGTAATTTTTGTTAACAACGGAATTTACGGAATGACGGGCGGACAAATGGCACCCACTACGCTAGAAGGACAAGTTACCTCTACTTCCCCTTACGGGAGAGATATTCGTGATGCGGGCCACCCAATGCGCATGGCCGAAATTATTGCTACACTAGAGGCCCCTGTTTTCGTGGAGCGAGTGGCAGTTAGTGATTCCAAAAACATCATGAAGGCACGCAAGGCCATTCGCAAAGCACTGCAATCACAAAAAGATGGCCATGGATTTTCCTTTGTGGAAATTTTGTCGGCCTGTCCAATTGGTTGGAAGATGAAACCAACTGATGCGGTAAAACGCGTTAATGATGAGATGGCCAAATATTTCCCTATTCAAAACTTTAAAGACAAAATTGCTGAGCATCAACCATATCCCCCTCGAGTGACAACTCCTGATAACAAAAAAATTATCGAAGTTTTGGGAGTGAACAAAGATGTACGCCTTTTTAAAAAGGATCAAAAGTTTTTAGATAATTTTAAAGATCAAAACATCAAAATTGCTGGTTTCGGTGGACAAGGTGTATTGTTGGCCGGAACAACAATTGGTTATTTAGGGATGGAAACGGGCCTAAATGTAACTTGGCTTCCCTCCTACGGGCCCGAAATGCGCGGAGGAACCGCCAACTGTAACGTCGTTTTATCCAATAAAGAGATTGGTTCACCCATGGTGGAACACCCCTCGGCCCTAATTGCCATGAACGGCCCAAGCTTAGAAGAGTTTGGCCCGACTGTAAAAAAAGATGGCCTTATAATCATCAATTCTTCGGTGGTTAAAGAGGAATACACCAAGCGAAATGATGTAAAGAAAATATATATTCCAATGAATGAAATTGCCGAATCTTTGGGTGTTATGGCCGCAGCAAACATGGCCGCCGTTACGGCCTTTATTGCCGCAACCAAGGCGTTTGAACTCAACCACTTGTTAGAACTAATAAAACACAATTTTAAGAAAAAGCACCTTATTGAGCAAAATATTGCCGTTATCAACAAATCGTATCAGTACGTAAATGATACTTACTTCAAATAAACTGGGGAGCAATCGAACATGAAAGCAAAACTAAAAATCAATGAGCATTTTCTGGGTGAATTTAATAAATTTTTGACTAAGAAAAATAACCCGGCCATCGATAATTTAATCGAGATTATTGAAAAATATGGCAGCGTAAAAGAGATTAATGCTAAGGCAAAAGAAAATGCAAAATTTGAAAACAAAATTGCCAAATTAAAAAAAATCAAATCTCCTTATTTGAAAGATCTTGATTGGCTAATTGAGCAGCGAGAAAAAAATACTTTTGTTTCTATTGATGAATATCGTCAAAATATTTTAGGTAAAAATTTTGCTAAAACTAAATTTGACAAAGAGTACGCCGTTACGTTGGAAGTAAGTGCCCTACAGTATTTCCCGTGGTTAATCACACAGGCCAAAAAGGCCATCGCCAATAAAGAAATTATGCCTGGACGATACATTCGTGTGCGCATGATGAAAGAGCAAGAGGCAGATCAAGGAGATCTGGTTGCTGTTTCGGCGGCCATGGATATTATCGGAGCTACCTGGGTAGAAACACTAGATACCAAAGGGGCCGATGGCTCCAATGTTCATCTCGGCGGCCCGGCCACCATCACCGGATATTTTGGCGGTGTTGGCCAGCCAAATGATTACGCTCTGAAGTGGGTCGATGAATATTTGTACTACTATACCAACTATGGAATGAAACAAGCGTTGAATGTTAATCCTGGAACTATTTTGTTGGGATATCTGACTCATAAATTGGGTATAGATATGGAATTTAAAATTTCGGTATTCATGGGTAATGACAACCCATACTCGGTTATGGCCACGTTGATGAATGCGAAAATGTTCTCTCGCAACGATGGATCAACTCCTCTCATTGGTTTTAATTTCTCTAACTCTATCAATAATCAAAATATCGAAATTTGCTCCACCATTCGAGAAGAGCTAGGATTTGAAGATTTTGTCCGTTTTGAACATCACATCACGGAGGCCTACAAGAGCATTGTACGTCAACCATATGATCGAACAGAAGAATTAATGACTCTAGCGAAAAAAGTAAGGAACATCAGTGCTAAACATGAAGGCGGACTGCCTACAACAGAAATTAATCGGCAACACCCCTCAGATATCTTGGATTATTTTATGGCCAAAACAGATGTTGTAAAAGGTGGCCTAATGGAAGCGTTGGAGCAAAACTACTTAGACAAACACGATGCTGTTAACAATACTGCGAAACGTCTGACCCAAAGTGGAATTCCTTTTATTAGCGCAAATAATCTGCATAAGTAGCAGTACTACATTACTAAGGAATCTTTGAAATATTATATAAATAATTAGAGGCAGGTAAGTTATGATTGCAAATATCACTTTAAATTGGCCATCGGTAATTGAATTTGGAGTGGGCAAAGTAAAAACGCTGGCCACGCACCTAAAAGATAATAAACGTATCTATTTTTTGGCCGATCCTCCAATCATGTCCACCATTAAACCTCTTATTGATGAATTAAAAGGACATGGTAAAGAAATCCTTGTCTCCAATGAAGTTGTGCCAGAGCCTCCCTTCGAAGCATTAGAAAAACTTTTAAGTGGCGTTTCTAATTTTGCTCCGGATTGTGTCGTGGGAGTCGGTGGTGGTTCGGCCATGGATCTGGCCAAATTAGTGGCAGTGCTTTTTTCGCGCGAACAAAAAATTACAGAAGTTATTGGTATCGATCAGGTCAAGCGACGAAATGTAAAACTTATCACCGTGTCGACTACTTCCGGAACTGGTAGCGAAGTTACTCCCATTGCCGTTCTAACTGATGTGGCAAATAAATTAAAAAAAGGAGTAGTAAGTAAATACCTCGTCCCTGATGTGGCCATTGTAGATCCGGCACTAACGTTATCTCTACCTCCGGCAGTTACTGCCGCGACCGGTATGGATGCGATGACCCACTGTATAGAAACCTACACAAATAAATTTTCTCACCCCATAATTGACAATCTTGTTATTGAGGGGGTGCGCTTGCTGGCGGCCAATTTAGAACGCGCCGTTACCCATGGTGATGATCTTAACGCCCGAACTGCCTGTGCACTTGGAAGCCTCTATGGCGGATTGGCCTTGGGGCCAGTAAATACTGCCGCAGTTCATGCGCTCGCCTATCCATTGGGTGGTGAATTTAAAATTTCTCATGGCGTTTCAAACTCCGTACTTTTGCCATTTGTTATGAGTTTTAATCTTCCTTCTTGTGTGGAAAAATATAAAAATATTGGAAATGCTCTTGGAATTAATTGTGACTGCGCGGATGAAAAAATTGCCCGCAAGGCGATCATGAAAATAAAAGAACTCTCTAACGCCTGTAAAATTCCTGCCGGCCTTAAAGAGCTTGGCATCCCCGAAAATGCCATTCCCCATATGGCCGAAAGTGCCATGAAGGTTACTCGCCTCTTAAATAACAACCCCCGAGAAGTCACTTTGAAAGATGCCACCGCTATTTTTCAAATGGCCTATAATGGGGTGATTGATCTGTGAATAAATTACAAATGGTAATTTTAGATGGGCATACCATTAATCCGGGAGATCTCTCCTGGGATCCTCTAAAGAAATTTGGAGAAGTAGTAGTTTATGATCGTACTGGCCCTCAAGATGTTGTGGAACGCGCCAAAAATGCCGATATTATTTTTACCAGCAAAGTTGTTTTTAATAAAAAAGTTATCGATCAACTTCCAAAATTAAAATACATCAGTGTGATGGCCACTGGATATAACGTTATTGATCTTAAATATACTAGAGAAAAAAATATAGTTGTTACTAACGTTTCCAATTATAGCACTCCTTCAGTAACTCAGTTGGTTTTTGCCCTGATCTTTGAGCTGGCCCGCCATGTGGGTGCGCATGATCAATCAGTGCGAAAGGGAGAATGGGGAAAAAGTTTAGATTTTTGTTACTGGATTACTCCTCAACTTGATTTGTATAAAAAACAGATGGGGATATTAGGATTTGGCAATATCGGCAAAGCGGTAGCCGAAGTGGCCTTGGCCTTCGGTATGCAAGTATTGGCGTATGACGTTAATGCTAACGATCCACGCCACGATAATCTTAAAAAAAGAGGCATTAAATTAGTTAGCATCGATGAATTGTTTCGACAAAGTGATGTGCTTACATTGCATTGTCCACTTACTGATGAAACTCGTGAAATAATAAATTCGCAAAATTTGAGCAAAATGAAAAGATCAGCTCTTTTAATAAACACCGGCCGCGGCCCGCTGGTACATGAAGCAGATTTGGCAAAAGCTCTTTCTAGCGGGATTATTGCCGGCGCGGGATTAGATGTTTTGCAAGCAGAACCACCTGACGCAAACAATCCTCTCCTGTCGGCCCCCAATTGTATTCTTACTCCGCATATTGCCTGGGCCAGTTTGGATGCTAGATCGCTTCTAATCGAAATGTTAGTAGATAATCTTGCTGCTTTTTTAAATAATAAACCACTCTCGGTCGTCAACTAGTTAGCGCAGACAAGGCAGAGGCCGGACTATATTAAACTATGGCCATAAAACTTATAAAAATTCGTCAAAAATTTAATGATGCCCATATCTCCGATATAATGGCCCACGTAAAACAAGAAATTCTGGCCCACGCAATATTAATTCGGCCTGGTGCTACCATTGCGATTGCCACAGGTAGTCGCGGAATTTGTGATATCCCCAAAATTCTAAAAGCGACCATTGATACTATTTTAGAGTTAGGGGCAAAACCTTTTATTGTTCCGGCCATGGGAAGTCACGGAGGAGCGACGGCCGCAGGACAAATTGAAATTTTAAAAGAATTAGGCATTACCGAAGAGTCTATGGGAGTTCCCATTCGTTCAAGTATGGAAGTAGTGGAAATTTCCTCTTCTTTAAAAAATAAAATTTTTATGGATAAGCTATCCTATGAATCTGATGGGGTAATTATTGTAAATCGCATCAAACCCCACACCGACTTCCATGGCCAATATGAAAGCGGAATTATCAAAATGATGGCCATAGGACTTGGCAAACACAAAGGTGCCGAGGAGCTGCATCGCTTTGGCATTGAAGGGCTGGCCGCTCTTATGCCCAAAACGGCAGAAGCAATAATTAATACAAAAAAAATCATTATGGGATTGGCCATTGTCGAAAATCAACTAGACCACCCAGTTATCATACGCGCCATCGCGGCCAAGGATTTGATGCAAGAAGAGCCCAAGCTTTTACAAGCGGCCTTTTCCTTTATGCCTTCGCTTCCAGTTAAAAATCTGGACCTGCTCATTGTAAAGGAGCTTGGAAAAAATATTAGCGGTACTGGAATGGATCCAAATATTATTGGACGCCTAATGATTCGCGGAGCACCAGAACCGACCACTCCCAATATTAACAAGATTGTAGTAACCGACATAACTGCCGCCTCCCATGGAAACGCTATTGGAATCGGTCTTGCTGACGTTATCACTCGCAATCTTTTTAATAAAATTAATTTTCAGGCCATGTATGCTAATGTCAAAACCAGTCTCTTTTACGATCGCGTAAAAATTCCGTTAATAGAAGAAAATGATCAGCAAGCAGTAGACGTGGCAATGGCCGCTTGTGGCCCTCGTTCTGCCGACGAGTGGCGCATTTTATATATTAAAAATAGTCTGCAAATTTTTGAAATGTACGCTTCTTTGGCCATTGTGAAAGAACTTGCCGGGAAGATTGAGTTAATTGATGGTGGCACCCCGTGTGAAATCTTCGAAAATGATGGGCAGTTGATTTCAATATAAAAGCTTAGCAAACACAAAACAGTTCCATCTCCGGAAAATCTTTCTAGAAATTTTTCAAGGCCACAAAATCTTCTACTATTGGACGTCTATATAATTCTCTCCGATCTCTTGTATCAATTATCACAGATGGTGTAATTACTTTCGTCGAAATTTACCAAGTTTAAATAAATGTCCAATGTTGGCCATTTTATCTAATGTGGGGATAATCAAATCTTTCGGCGTGGTAAAAAGCGGAGTTACTCCTGGGCCATGTCCGGCCAAAAAGCAATCACTATGAATAACAATTCCAATTGTAATGGCACCTCGCTTGAGCGAAGGGCCATAGGTATTGTCGTGATCCATTAGCGCAACAAAATCGCCAAAACGCATCTCATCAAGTTTATATTTTTTTACAAGCCCTTTGTCGCTTGTCATCACATCGTAGTCACCGGTGTGCATATCGGTAGAGCCAAGCCCTGATCCCATGCATTCCGCGGGCACTATAGTTGTCACTGGAATTGATAACTTTCCATTTTTTAACTCTTTAATCTTCATCTTCTTCAGAAGTTCCGGGGAGACGCTTAAAAGTTTAATATCTGGATAATCCAAAAGTTTCATTCCCTGCCCTTTTGAAAAAATCACCATTTTATCGTCGTAAGTCATCTTTTCTTTTATTTTTCGTGGAAAATCAACAATCAGATGTTCGGATCCTCCATGATGTCCAATCATTATGCCGGTGGCCCCTTTGGCCCTACCGGAAATAATTTTAACACTATTTCCCACACAGCTATAGTACTGCAAACTTGTATTTGGAAAATCAAAAGGCTTTTCAGCACTAGCGGTACAGCTAACTCCTGGTTCTAAATGATCTCCCTCCCAGTCAAATGCAGAATCTCCCACTTCGATATTAAGCGTAATACCTCCAATACCTGGTAGGTTAAATGGCCGCCCATCATGGCCAACCGAGTAGGCACTTTTTCGTTTCCTTGGATATCCGGCCTGACACTGCAATATCATTTCTACAATATTCTTTTCATTAGTCTTTAACATTCAAATCTCCTTTTTTCTCCCTGAAAAAAACAAAAGTACAACCTCTATATACTTTTATATACTTTGGATGAACTCTCGGGTCAAATATTTTATTGTTTTTCATTTATCTTTGATAAATTCAAATACCACGGCATTTTTGTTAATTACCAAATAAGCGCTGAAGACATTCCCTCCTTTCGATTTAAATCCACGAAGTAAATCACTTCTTCCATTTTTTATTATTTTACTCGCTTGCGCGGCCGTAATTTTTTTTCCAGCGATGATCTTCCAAACAGTAAATTTGCAGCCGGCCTTCCAGTTTTTACAGCCAAAACTTTTGGGGAATTCTAAAACACTACTTTTACAAAACGGACATTCCCCAATGACTTTGGATGGATATTTTTTTGCTTTTTTCCCAACGGGCGATGCGGAACTTGCTTGTGCAACGATAGCAGCTTGCTTCCATTCTGTTGCGCAATCAGCAACAAATTTTCTAATTGCCAACATAAATGCCTTGGGATCACCAGATCCTTGCGCAATATGCGATAGGTCTAGCTCCCACTTGGCCGTCTCCTCCGGACTGGCCAAAACTTTAGAGATAGGCATTTTTTTTAATGTTTCCACTAACGCCATTCCCTTTGGAAGCGCCTGCAAGTTTTTTTCACTTCGAGTAACATACTTACGAGAAAGTAGTGTCTCAATAATTTGAGCGCGCGTGGCCTGGGTCCCTAGTCCCACTTCTCCTCTGAATATTTTTTTTAGTTCCGCTTCTTGTACTAGTTTTGAAGGATTGGCCATGTCGTGCAAAAGAGAGGCCTCGCTATATTCATTGGGAGGACGTGTCTCTTTTTGTTCGGCACGAAGTTCGACGGCCTTGCTTCGCTCTCCCTCGATAAGCGGCGGTAAGAATTTTTCACTGTCACCTCCCGCCAGCATCTTCCATCCCAAACAAATAATTCGCTGCCCACTGGCCTTGAACGTTTCTTGGCCTATTTTGCAAACAATAGTGGTTTGCTCATATTCAAAATTAGCAGAAAACACGGCCACAAATCTTTTAACTACCAGATCATAAATTTTTCCCTCGTCAGAAGAAAGATTGCCATGATAAATCGCCAGTGGCATTAGCGCATGATGATCGGTAAGTTTATTATCATCAAAAACCAAGTGGTTTTTTAAGGATAATTTTTTCTCATCGAAATATTTAAAATAATCTCCATACTCCGCCTCTAATTTTGTCAGCATCTCTTGTACCTGCTCTAATGAACTGGTTCCCAAAACTTGAGCGTCTGTTCGCGGATAGGAGAGACATTTTTTTTTCTCATATAAATTCTGAGCAATCGATAACGTTTCTTGAGCAGAGAAACCATAAAGGCGATTGGCCAGTTTTTGCAACTCTGTCAGTGAAAAGAGTTGTGGAGGAACTTGCATTTTTTTATCGCGCACAATTGAAGTAACCACTCCTTCTTGGCCTGCGCAATTTTTTAAAATCAAATCCGCTTTAGTTTTATTTTCTATTTTGCTAGCATCTTCTTTTTTATTTGAGTCAAACCAGGTTGCCAACAACTCTCCCGTGGCAAACAAAAATTTACCAATTATTTGGAAATATGGAACAGGTTTAAAGTTATCGATGGCCAAACGCCGCTCGGCCAACAGGGCCAGTACGGCCGTTTGCACTCGTCCAACAGAAAAAAGGTCACCCATTTTTATGGTGGCCAATCGCGACAAATTCATTCCCACCAACCAATCTGCAGATTGGCGTGCCCGGCCGGCGAAATAAAGGCGATCATATTGTGCCAACGATGCTGCATTTTTTATATTGTCTAAAATTACTTTTTTTGAAAGGGCCTGTGATGTCCAAAAACGCAATAGTAATATCTTTGGGTGCTTCGCAATTTGCGCGAAATCAAGCAGAGTGCGTGCAATTAACTCTCCTTCTCTCCCGGCATCAGTGGCAACGATAATTGTCGCTAAATCTTTGCGTTGTAATTGGGCCTTGACCACCGTTAGCTGTTTTTTCGTCTTAGCATTTGGGGAGTACGACAATCTATCGGGCAAGATTGGAAGTGTATCTAAGCTCCAACGTTTCCACTTACTATCATAATCTTCAGGGGCCTTTAGCTCTAACAAGTGTCCAATGGCCCAAGTGATAATAAACTGTTCACTTTCAAAATGGCCATTACCTCTAGTGTTGACGCTTAGGGCGGCCGCAAAATCACGGGCCACCGAAGGTTTTTCGGTAAGAATCAGTGTCTTCAAATAATCTCCCGCAAGATATATTGTATAGTGTTGTATGTAAGACTATGTTACTTTTCTATCATCAAAAATGAAAGTAACAATAATACGGGAAGGGATATTAATAGAAGGTGGAGGTACAAGACTTAGTTATGGATAAACAATTTTTGCCAGAAATTATTCACGGAGAGACCGTTACTCTAAAAAAACATCAGGTCGAACTAGCAGATAAAATGTATCGATATGTCGTTGAAGATCGTCAAAGACTTGCTCGTTTTTTACCATGGCCAGACTTTATTGCCACTGTTCATGACGAGGTTGATTTTATTAACAATTGCTCAGAGGAATGGCAGAAGTATGCCACCTTCTCTTTTGGTATCTTTCGCAATAGCGATAGTGAATACATGGGCAACCTTAGTGCTTTTGGGATCAATTGGAAAAATTGTTCCTGTGAATTGGGTTATTGGATCTTGGGAAAATTTGAAGGACAAGGACACATTTCTTCAGCAGTTCGATTGTTGGAGGCAACACTTTTTGGAATGGGGTTTAATCGCATTGTTATTCGCTGTGACCCGAAAAACCTACGCTCTGCCTCTGTCCCCAAACGGCTACACTACGTTTTTGAAGGAGTTCAGCGAGAAGTCTCTTTTCGCAATGATGGGTTTCATGATTTGTCTGTTTATTCAAAACTTAAGTCTGACTACCCATGAATTGCGCGATTATTGGCGGCCATAACCGCCTCGGCAATCCACTCTCCAAGCGTAGGATGCGGATGAATGGTATTATAAATTTCCTCCTCAACTCCTTCCATCTGCTTAAATAGCACTAATTCATGAATCATCTCTGTCGCAATATTACCAACTATATGAGCACCTAGTAATTGCCCCTCTTTACCTAGTAGTACTTTGATCTGCCCCTCATTTTCGTTGGAGGCCAGCGCCTTACCGTTGGAGCGAAAAGGCATTTTTCCAACTTTGTATTCAATGTTTTTTTCTTTAAGTTGTTTTTCTGTCATTCCTACGGAAGCAACTTGCGGTTGACTGTAAGTACAACCGGCGACATTGCTCTTATTGATGGGATGTGGATGAAGTCCGGCCAAATGTTCAGCTGCAATAATCCCTTCGTGCGAGGCCACATGTGCTAATAATGGCGGGCCCGAGACATCTCCAATGGCATAGATCCCGGGAATATTTGTCTGGCAAAACTCGTCGACTTTGATAAATCCATTAGCATAGCCAACCCCTACATTTTCCAAACCAATCCCGGCCACATTTCCAGACATACCAACGGCGATTAGACCTTTTTCAAACTTATATTCTTCCGCTACACCATCACGCTCACAGCTAATTACTATTTGTTCCCCGGTATTTTGGGCCGTTACATTTTTTATCCCTAGCGATAACTTTATTCCATATTTTTTATAACTTTTTTCAATTTCTAGCGAACTCTCCTCATCCTCCAGAGGCAGAAGATGATTTTGTACTTCGAAAATATGCACCTCCACTCCAAAGGCATTCCAAAAATAGGCAAATTCTACTCCAATTGCTCCGGCCCCTACAATCGCCATGGATTTCGGAAGTATCTCCATTTTTATGGCCTCCCAAGCACCAATCAATCGCTCTCCATCATGTATCAGGCCCGGGAAAGTTTTATAGCTAGCACCGGTGGCGATAATTATATTGTCGGCCTCAACTATCTCTTGGCCACTGGCAGTTGTGACTTCTACTTCTCTTTTGCTCTTTAATTTTCCATCACCAACGATGACCTCAATTCCGTTTTTCTTCATCAAAAAGGCAACACCCTTTCCGACTCGATCCGAAATTTGAAAAGCGCGCGTCACCGCAACTGCCGCATCTAACGATTTAAGCTCAACATTAATTCCAAGTGTTTTTAGGCTTTTAATTTCATGAACTGAATGCGCGGCCTTTAACAGTGCCTTGGTGGGAATACAGCCGCGGTTTAGACAAACTCCGCCCAATTTATCTCTCTCAATAATGGCCACTTTTTTCCCCAATTGACTTGCGCGTATGGCCGCCACATAACCGCCAGGCCCGGCCCCTAAAACTATCAAATCAAACTTTCTCATCTCTCCCCCTATGGTTTAGTTTGGAAAAAAGGACAAACTACGCTATAACTGTGTCCTTTCAAAGTAAAGAGCATGATCAGAGAAATTAACATACCTCAAATCACCAGCGAAGAGATCTCTGCTATTGCAGTTAATTTTCCTAAAGGCATTATTTTTTTAGATCTAGAGACTACAGGACTATCCCCGTTGATGGATAAAATTATCGAAATTTCTGCAATCAAAGTTCGCTCCGATAAAATTGAAAAATTTGACTCGCTGATTGATCCAAAAATTTCCATCCTGCCTGCTTCCACCAAAATACATGGCATTAATGACGAAATGGTTCATGGCCGGCCAATGATTGATGATATTCTTGGAAATTTTATGGCCTTTGTAGAAAATCTTCCCATTGTAGCGCACAATGCTAGATTTGATCTTGGATTTATTGTGTTCAATTTACATCGACTTAAAATGGCCATGCCTAACAACGAAGTTTATTGCTCATGCAAATTTGCCCGCAAGGCCTTTCCGCAATTAAAAAAATTCAATCTAGCATTTTTAATCGAGAGTCTAAATGTTCATATCGACAACCACCACCGTGCACTTGATGATGCAATCGCTGCCGCCCATGTTTTTGCGAAGGGATTGGTCTATCTCAATCGAGGATCTAATCGCGAAAAAACGGCTATTTTAAAAGATTCTTTTCTCTTTCGCCTGGACGAATTTAACAAAAAAACGGACTACAGTGTTCCTGAACATCTAGAAATTTTAAAAGAAAAAGTTAACTTGCAGGAAGAGATTGAAATTATATATAGCGGAGGAAGTCATCGAAACAAGTTTAGGCCGATCAAACCTGTCAGTATTTTACCTATGCCTGCGGGAAATGTGCTCTATGCTAAATGTCTATTATCTGACCAATATAAGTCCTTTGCTCTTTCTAAAATTTCTGAAGTCAGAAACATTCCTCCGAAATAATGGATAATATTCAACTAATTATTTGAATAATATTTGCAAAAAATATATCCTGGAATGTACATAGTGAAATTTCAGTCTTAGAGCAAAAGGCGGCACCAATGGATTTTACAACAATCAAAACGATTGAAGACTTAGACAAAATTTATCCCAAGCATATCCTGGATAAATTTCCCATCCGCGGCAAAGGCCCCTTTGAGCACGTTTCGGATAGTGATTGGTACGATTGGCATTGGCAATTGAGTAATCGTATAACCACTCTTGACCAGCTAAAAAAAATAATTAATTTAACCAATGATGAGCAAGAGGCCTTTAAACTTGGAAGTGCTATGTTTAAAATGGCCATCACCCCTTACTACGCCTCACTGATGGATAGAAATGATCCACACTGCCCTGTTCGCATGCAATCTGTTCCTGCGAAAGGTGAGCTGACCGTACTGCCTACTGACCTCAAAGATCCTCTGGGCGAAGATAAGGATATGCCAGTACCAGGCCTTACTCATCGCTATCCTGATCGGGTATTGTTTTATGTTAGTCATGATTGTGCCATGCTCTGTCGACACTGCACACGCAAGCGCAAAGTGGCAAATCCAACTTCAGCGGCCCTCCGACAACATGTGGAAGATGGCCTAAAATATATTCGCGAAAACCGCCAAATACGCGACGTTGTTGTTTCCGGTGGCGACCCTTTCCATCTGGCCAATGATAAGCTCGACTACATTTTGGGAGAACTTCGAAAAATGGATCATGTAGAAGTGGTTCGACTAGGAACTCGCAACCCCGTAACCCTTCCCATTCGAGTACGAGATGATGGCCTGTTACAGGTCATTCAAAAACATCAACCGATACATATAAACACTCACTATAATCATCCGAAGGAGATGACTCGCGAAGCACTTTTGGCCAACACCCGACTAGCATTGGCCGGAGCTGATTTGGGAAATCAATCAGTTCTTTTAAAAGGCATAAACGACGATGAAAAAATAATGACGGAACTTTGTCACAAACTTCTTCTTATGAAAATTAGGCCCTACTACGTATATCAATGCGACCTAGCAGAAGGCATCTCCCATTTTAGAACTCCCATCTCAAAGGGAATTGAAATAATCGAAAAAATGCGTGGCTGGACCTCTGGCCTTGCCATTCCTCAATATGTTATCGATGCGCCAGGTGGTGGTGGAAAAATTCCAATGAATCCTAACTACTTTGTAAAAAAAGAGGGAAACAAGGTCACCATTCGTAATTTTAAAAATAACCAATATGACTATTACGAAGTAGATGAATAAAAGTTGACAATCGTGCCAGCGATTTATTAGTATTCTTAAAATCTGACTTTAAGCGCGTGTAGCTCAGTTGGCTAGAGCGTCTGCTTGCCATGCAGAAGGTCGTGGGTTCAAATCCCATCACGCGCTCCAATTTTCGGAACAAGCAAAATCAAAACAATCTCTAAATCATTAAAACCAGAAACGAATGATTCTAGGAGGTTGCCAATTATCGACACAAAAAAATTCTTCACATTTAGTCACAGTTTTTCACCAGATGACTTGTGGGTTACTTTTTTTTGGCTTGCGTGTTTACGCCAAAATCAAAATTTCCCATTCTGTCCCTGACAAGCTGTAACTGTCTGAATCTATTTTGAGATCGCAATGAGCGTTAGCTTGCCCACATTTGCTATCCAATAAGGTTCAGAGACCAGATCCAAAGTAAAACTGATATCCAAAAAAACCGTCAAATTTTTTAGGATCAACTTTAAAAACATGAGCTTCCGCTCTTGAGTGGAAGACGAAATGCAGGAGGTACATTATGGAAAATGAAACTTTTAAAATTAAAATATCACGATTGCGAAAAAAAATTATTACCGATGACATCATTGCCCTAAGAAAAATGCGCATTTTCAGAAAAATCCCAAGAGAAGTTGCGGCCCAGAGTGTTGGCATTTCGCCCAAAACAATGGAGCGTTTTGAAAATGGCCGCACCACATTCCCAGAAGAGCGAAAGAAGGCCCTCATTCGCAGATATCGCTACTCTCTGCAAGAGTATAGCGACATTCTCGATGGCAAAATGGTGCTTCCTGAGCTGCCGGCCCGATCCATTTATAGGATCCCAAATCTGCGCATAAGCCTTTTAGAAAAGGCCATGGTCCATAGAGACCAGAGAAGTGCGTCCACTTTCCTGAATCTGATATAAAAAACT
>MEQL01000055.1 GCA_001770205.1 Bdellovibrionales bacterium RIFOXYD12_FULL_39_22 | reverse complement strand
CGCGGCGGTGATAAAGTGGCATCACTGCTTTGACATTTTTGGCGGTGTTGTAAAATGGTTTGATATAAGTCCTGGAACTAGCAACGATCACAATCATTTTCCGGATTTAAAAACAGTCGCAGGATATCTTATAATCTTTGATCTCGGATATTTTGACTTTGCGCTTTTTCAGGCAATTGACGACGTTATATCGGCTTAGGTGGTCGGTGGAATTACTTTTTAAAACTGCCAAGGGAAGTTTGCGAATCGCTGATATTTCTTCTGCAAATGCCAACATTGTTATGAGTTTAGTGTTGGTGTCGATTATTGTCACAACAATCATTCATCCATTTGCTCTTAAAATTAGATGAATTATTTGATCCTAACAAAAGGAGAAAGACCTCTGTACAACATGTTTTACGAATGACAGGAAAAAAGGCATGAAAAATACCGATCACCTATGAACATTTCTATCAAGTATAATCAACGCTAGGTTAATTTTTCCTCTTTCGTTACAAGTCGTCTGAATTCTAATTTTTTCCATCATATTTTCGATACTGTTTGAGAAAACCTGTAAACGGGGAGAAGCGATGTTGGCGAGAAAAAGTTTATTGTTAGCAGCAAAGATGGGACGAGGTCTTTTGCTATTGGGGTTGGTGGCATGTGCTTCATCAACCATTACAATTAACAGCGATCCTACCAAGGCCGATATCTATATAAGGAAATTATCCGATAGTACTTCCAAAAAAATTGGAACTACGCCGCTGACCATTCAGTCGAGCGATGTTAGCGATGCCTTTGGTGGATCTGGAACTATGTTTTTAGAGCTGCGCAAGGAAGGATATCTTTCTTCAACGGTTATTGTTACCGATCTTAATGCCAGAGATATTGAAATTAAAGTTAAAATGGAGGCCACCAACTTTTTGGATATGGCAAATTCTATTGATTCAGTGGTGACCGATCTTTTTGAGTGTCAGAAATTGATTCGAAAAAAAGAACTGGTTCGGGCCAGAGAAATTTTAAATAAAATAAAAGTTCAATTTCCTTACCTATCAGTTATCTATGAATTTGAAGGAGGCGTTGATCTTATTGAGCAACGATACACGCAGGCCTTAGATAATTTCAAGATGGCCATTAAATATAATTCGGGAAATGTAGAGGCGTTGCGATTAAAGCGGGCCGTAGAAAAGCAGTTTAATCTTACATCCGAAGGTGGTGGTGGTAGCGGCGCTGGAGCAGACACAACTGGAAATACAACTAATCAAAATAGCAATACAGGAACTACTGAAGGAGCTCCTCTTGAGGGAGAAGCACCTCAACAACAGTAATTCAAGAGAGTATTTATGAGAAAGAACATGATAGAGGTATCGCAAATGAAACAGCATGATAATGATCGGAGCGGAAGTTTGGCGAAAAAAGGGCCCGTTGCGTTTTTTTCTTTGCGCTTCTTGCTGGCCGGGGGACTAATAGCGCTGTTTTTTTCTATAAATCCACTGGCCTTTGCTAGTGATATTTTTACTCAGAAAACAGAGCAGGAAAATAATTTAAGAAATAAAATCAGCAACGGAATTAGCTCGATCTTAAAACCAAATGAATATGTTGTTAATGTTACGATTTCCATCGAGGATGATACCGAGTCGGTGGAGCGACGGGCCAAGCAGAAGGCGGCCTTAAAAGAGGCCGAAGAGAAAGCGGCCAGAGAGTTGGAGGAGAAGAAAAAAGAAGAAGAAAAACAAAGAGAAAAACAGGCAAAGGATGCCGCCAATCCTTTTGTTCGGAATGCGCAAGAGTACGACAACGGTGAGAATGCGCTGTTTATTGATAAGTTTGATCTTCCTTTTCCAATTCAATTAGGAGGACAAACAGAGGATGAAAAAAATAAAAACGAGCCATCGCTGCGTGAGATTTTAGGACAAATAAATTTAAATCAAGAATCAGTTAGCATCATGGATCGAATCAAAAATGTCACAGTGGAAGTTTTAATAGATAAAAGTGTTTCGCCACTGCGTCAGGATATGGTTAAAGATTTATTACAGCGGATTGTTACGCCAATTGCTGCTGTTACTCCGCAAGTATCATACGCTTCAATAGGACTGATACCGCCTGATGAGGCCAACGCTAAAAGAGAAGAAGAAGAAGCGCGTTTGGCCAAATTAAAATTGGAATTAGAAGAGGCCAAAAAAGCGGCCGAGCGGGTAGAAGAAAACCCTGTGTTAAAGATGATCCGGGAATTTAAAATTCCTATTGCAATTGTGCTGTTTGCGCTGTTGATAGGATTTTTAGGATTTGCTCTTTTGGGAAGAATGATCCAATTTGGAAATAAATTTTTGACCACGCTGGATGAGGCATTCACTAAAACTCCGGCGCAGCAGGCCGCGGCACATGCTCCTACGGGTGCCGGAGGTGAAGGGGTCGGAGGCATGTTGGCCGGCCAGTTGAGTATGAGTGGTGGAACTATTTCCTTGGACGATGATGTTCCTCTGGTGGGATTTGACCGATTTATGTCTCTGCTAAAATCTTCCCCCAATGAGGCGTTGTTGTTAATTCGGAGATGGATTAATCAACAGGCGGAAGGGTCAACGCAGGCCCTGACTATTATTATTAAAAAATCATCTACTGACGATTTGTTATATATTTTTGATAACCTGTCGGTTACCGAACGTGCGCAATGGAAGAAAAATTTAGTTACCGATATGGATAAAAACAACTTGCGCCTGGGAGATACTTTTATTGAAGCACAGATTATGGAAGATATTATTTTACCTCCACCTACTTTGGATAAAGAATCTAAGAAGATTCTTTCGCGAATTACTCCACAAGAGTGTGCACGTATTTTGCGCGATGACTTTGAAATAGGGTCAATTTTATTAAACGTACTGCCTACTGATTTTATTGCGGACACTTATGAACTAATTGATCAAGAGACGGCCTTGTTGCTTTCAGATTATGGATTAAATTACACAGACGGTTTGTTAAATGAAAAGCGCGAAGAGTTAACAAAATTACTTTCTACCCTGGATACAAAACAAAAGAGTGTTTATGCTCCATTTTTAGATAAAATCGTCGATATGATTCCTTACGTTGGATTAGAAAAAGAGAGAGCACTTTTTGATTCACTCTATCGCAATGGCAAAGTAGAAATTTTAAAAGAGGTAGCGCGAGAAAATTTTCCTGGTGAATTGATCAATCGTCTTTCCGAAGATGTAGTTCGTAAAATTTTAATGAAGTATAAGCGAGATCAACGAGTAGAATTTTTGCTTTCTTTAGATGATGCAGAAAGAGAATTTTATCTTTCCGTCTTTGGAGATAAAAATTCTAAGATGCGATCCTTTATTGAGGCAGACATGGAGTTGATTTTAGAAAATGAAAGCAAAGTATCAACCATCAAATCCTTTAAGGAAAAGATTGGGCGGGCCTTCATCCAGTTTTTCCGAAAGGAATTAAGTATTGATGAGTCGGCCTCTCCGGAGATTGATAGAATTATTGACGATTGGATTGGAGAAAAGGCACAGCAAGGCCAAACAACTTCAACAACTTTGGATGTGAGAAATGCTGCTTAATTTAAAAAAATATTGTGCTAGAGCTATTGTTGTACGTTTGGGGATTTATTGTTTGATTTTTGTGTTGCTAGTGGTGCTGGAAGGAGGCAGTAAAATGGCCTATGGATACTCCCAAATTCATGCTAGTCTGGGAACCTCTTCGGGCACTTATACCGGAGCAAATAACACTTACAATCATACTGGCACAAACACGGTCCAAGCGGAGTATGAGTCTTTTTTTAACTCCAATAGTGCCGTTTTTTTTAAAGGTGTGGTGGCCATGAATACAACGTCAGGGATGGTTGCTTATCTGGGAGGTTTTTTTGGAAATCGTTATTATCTAGGCTCTTCGGGAATGGCCATTGAAGAAAGCGATAGTCAAAACGTTGTCTCCTCTCGTCCGCGCTATCGCTTTTTTGTCGGTTGGGATTTTGGTGTTGTCGATGTTAATTTGCGTGAATACGATTCCGGTGTCGTCTTACATTCTGTGGCATTTGATGCTGGAGCGCATGGCGGCGCAATATATCCAATTAATAAAAATTGGGGGGTAGAGGCGCGCATTGGCTACTCTTACGCTTTTGGTTTTACCGTTTATGCCGTCAGTGGAAGCACAATGACAGCACTTGTTGGCATAACTTTAAACTACAAGTAATTTCAATAAATTAATTGCTACACTTTTTTTGTACTTGCCACTGCCAACTGTGGTGGGCAGTTAATGATAATTGTCAACTTTTGTCTGGCCGGCAACTCATTGAAAATAGGTTTCATTTCTGACCGCTACGATTGAAGGACTATAATAAGTCGGTAGGCAAAATTTAACAGCTTAATGGCCAGATATAGATATTGGCAGGAGTGGTTATAATAATAACTAAACATCGCGAAGCGATAAACCGAAACAGTCTAAAATAGTAACGATTTGGAGTGTGGTGAAGTTTGGCGATGGGAATGAGAGAAAAATGAAATTTGGCGAGTTGAATAAATTCGTGACATTTTTTTGGGCAAAGAGTCTTCGCCTCTTTTTCATTTCTGTTTTATTTGCAACAGCAATTATAATCACCAATTCTTGTTCTTCGAAAAAAGTTCCAGGCGATGGAACCATGGGAACGCTGTTGTTGAAAGTCAGTGGCGATGATCCTATGCAATATGCCAGTCTTGGTAGCTTGTTTGCTAAACCCTTAGAGGTCTCTTTTTACAGTGACAGCGCGGGTGGCAAAGTTCCCATGGAGGGAGTGCAGGTGTCGTTTCGTGCGGAGCCTTATCCTGACTCCTTTAATATCAATCGTAGTGTGGCAGATGTTCGGATTCTACCAGAAGAGACCCATACTGATAAATATGGACGTGCTTCTGCATTGGTTATGGCCGGAGCTACTCTTTTCCCGGATCAGAAATTTTATGTTGTCGCATCTATTCCCTCTTTTTCTCAATCGGTAAAATTTGTGATGCAGATAACGTCTTCTATGGACGTCAGTGAAGGTGAACCGTTTGCCTTTAGTTTGGAGACAGATAAGTTTTTCGATGTTTCGACTGATCAATCTGTCACCGGCCACGAGTGGTATGGAAAGATTCCTGATTCCGTTTCTGGCTCGCTATTACCAATTGATGATGATGAGTACGTGATAAATCCGGTATGCGAAAGCGATGAATCCTGTGCTGCGGATCTTAATTTGTGTTCAGAGCAGTGTCCGGCGCTGTACTCTAAAAGATTTAAGAGAAATTTTATCACTGCCGGAGAGGCACTTCGTTTTAAAATAGTTGTTACTGACTACAAGGGCGCACCGGTTTCTACTTTTCCAGATGCTACTGTGGTGGTGGATTGGCAAAATGATGCAGGGATCAGTTGGACTGGAAAGACTTCTTCTTTGCCGGGGGCGGGTTATTCACAGTTGTGCCAGTTCATTAATGGAGTTTGTTGGGTTGGGGGAACCACTATTGCGACGGCAACTCCCTTTACTGCCAACGGTTTTGGAAAAATAAGAGTGGTGGCCAGTGCACCGGCCACCGGATTAAAATCGGGGGCCGCTGATCTTTTTGTCCAAAGGGGAAATGTCAGTGGTGTGGTGATTCAAAATGGAGAGGGAGGGCCCAGCTATACTTTCACGACGATGACCTTGCCTGACGGTTCGGAGGAACAGGTACGTACTAATGTTGGAACCGAACCGGTGTATGAAGGATATCATTTTTTGGCCAGTAATGCGGCCACCACCTTATCTGCGGCACTCGTTGATGCGGGAGGAAATTACGTAAGAGATAGTTCCACCGTGGAGAGTTGGACGTTTACCGCTGATGTTTTTACTAATGCTTCGGCAACTAATCTTTTTCATGATGAGGTGCTAGTTAATGCAGCAGTGCAGGGCGATACCAATGAGCAACTGTTTTTTACTCCTAAAACCAAAGGCGATGGTTTTCTTTTTGTTCAAGATGATGCTTTCACCTACGGGGCGAGTGTTATTGTACAAAACAATTTGCCATATAAGTTTATTACTTCGGCCGGGGATATTGCTGGCCACGAAAATACAGTTCGTGCGGGGGTAATTTCTCCAATTAGGGTTATACTGGCCGATCGCTACGGGAATGTTTGCGAAGATGTGATTGATGATACTGTTGATGTTAGTGTGGATGTCAACTACTACAATATGACAACTTCGCAAACTGCCACCGATTTTGTCTCCCCAGTTGTTCCAAATAGTAGCGGTGGATTATCTATCTCTGCTTACACTGAAAATGCAGGAACGTTTGGTACATTTGCGGCCTTTCCCATTGTGCAGGCCAATAGTGTCGTAATGGGTTACTATGTTTGTTCTGATTATTCTTACTCTAGTCCCCTGGCCTACAATTATGGCGATCCCAATCTTTGTGCAACGGCCGCCACAACATTGCCTGCTTGGCCTAATAGCGCAGGGCAGCTGGTAACTGCGGCCGGAGGAACGCTTATTCCTTTGCGCTTTATTTACGGAACCTCTTATGGTGCAGAAAATGCGGGCCTTCGCATGGCCTTTAAAGACATTCATTACCGGCCCTATATAAGTATCGTTAGTAATGAAAGTTCTTTTATGGGCGGACTAATTCCTTCCGGAAAAAGTGGAGCGATCACTACAGACGCTGTGGCCAGTGGAGCACCTCGAATTACCGTCTGGCGTGGTGAGGCAGAATATATAAATTTAAGAAGCAATCAAGGTGGAACATGGATGCCAGTGTGTAAAAATGGTTTTTGGCGTCGCTCTTTGGCCGGAACTGTTCAAAATTTTACACGAGATGGATGTAGTGGTGTTCTAAGCTCCAATCCAGATCCAAACTATAAGTGTGATGCTCTTGCGGATAATACACTTAATTTTTGTACTAGCTACACTGCCAGTAATGAAGCGTATACCTACGCAGCTTTTTTTGAAGATAAGTGGGGGAATGTGGTTGATGCAAATTATGCCGCTGGCGGCGACTATGATCCCATTGATTTTACCACTTCACTGGTTACAGGCAGTGGGCTTGGCTCCTTAAAAACGGCCGGGCTAGTAACTTTCCCCGCTGGAAATGTGGCAGTAATTCCTGGTTCAGTATCTTTTGGCGCCATCGGCCTTTCTACGGTTGGCAACTATACATTTGAATACGATGAGGGGGGGACGTACGCTAAGTCTCTATCGTCTTATAATGTGATCAAAATTGTTTCAGATAAGGCCTATAAATACGAAATAGCGATGGACTCGTTGGTTTCAACAGCGACGGCAACTTTGATTGTTCGGGCCTTTGATAAACTTGATAACTGGATTGATGCCAAAGGAGATCCTTGGACGGCCAGACTTTACTTGGTGGATACGTCGGCCAGTCCAGCTCCTAACGCCGCCTCAAATGTTAGAGTAAATGGAGTGGATGTTGATGGAAGCATAGTAACAGGGGCCACTGCTTGTGCTGGATCACCATTTCCGGTTGATGGGGATAGCGATGAAGATTACGATAATTTACCTTGCACTCCCACCGCTTTTGCCACCGCCTCAGGACTCTCACCAGTTCCTCACACCATTGGCGCAGAGACCAGAGACGTTTATAAAATCCCAGTCGTTTTTCCGCGGGCCCAAGAGGAGTTGAAATTGGCCGCCTCCGGATCTGCTAATTGGTTAAATGGCAGTGTCAAAGAAGCTTATTCTGAGGTCATCACATTTACGATGGCCGCCGGCCCTTTGGCCTCTGCCAATTTAAGAAACGAACAAGATGTGGCACCTTCATTCACCTATGTCTCTGGCGGTAGTTATACTTTTACCGCTGATGATAATGAAGAACCATTTTGTGTTGCTCCCATCGATGCTTTTGGTAATTACAGCGATATAACACTAGACAATGGTTCTGTTTCATTTGATCAAACTAGTGTTTGGTCCATTTTTAAAAACAACCGGGCCTCCAATAGCAGTTATGAGAAAGGATGTATTGAAGTTAACTTTATTACATCAGGACTGGGAACTTTATCGGATTCAACACTTCTAGGAACCTGGAGTTACGGGATGACTTCTAAGTCGGCCAGTATAAATATCTCCATACTTCCTGGGGTGATAGATCATGCTGCTTTAGATATTACTGCTGATGCAACATACGTCGCAGGTAGTAACATTGGTTTGAATATTTTAAAAATATACGACTATGATAATAATCTTTTAAGTGAAAATGCCGGGGGAACGACACTAAATGATGCTGACAATGGCCCTAAAAATGTCACCTTCAATTTAACCGATTCTTCCTATCTAGCATTTACTGGGCCGGAAAATCATGCACCAGCAAATGGTGTTTATACTTTTGCGGCAGGAGCAGTCGTGGGGCCCACCGCAGAAGCTAATCAATTTAAAGTTTCTACTATAAGGCCAGATCAGAAAGCGATAATTTCTGCAACGGTAATGGGGACGTCAGCTGCGCTGGCGACGGTAAGTAAAAGAATTACACTGGTTCCAAGCACTCCAAATCATATAGATATTGCTTGTTTGTCGGCCACTGGTTCGACAGGAACGGCCGGAGTTAATTTTGATTGTGATGTGGCGGTGCACGATTTGGGACACAACATTATATCTACAGCAACCGGGGCCTCTGGAACAGTGACTATTACACTAGATCCAGAACCAAATTTGACAACGGCCAATAATGCTACGTTTGTTTCTTCCAGTTTTTTTACTTCAACAACAATTACGTCGGCCACACGCTTTGTTGGAACACTTAGCGCCGGAACTGGCCGTGTCACCATTAAGATGAATGAATCGAAAGCACCGAGTGTTGGTTTTGGAAATTTAAAAATTAAAACTCTCTCCACCGATGCTGCGCTAACTACAACTATTGCGTCGACGGCCTTTGGAAGTGCTGATGTTAAAATTTTTCCAAGGGTGGCGGACCATTTGCAATTTGCCTCTACGCCTAGTCCTACTGGGCCATACGACACCGTCACAGCTTGGAATGGGCCGATTTTAAATATTTATGACAATTTGAATAATATTGTTTGGACGGATAGCACGACACTGGCCACGGGTAGCATGCAAGGAAAACCAGAGGCCAACTTTGCTGGAGGCCCTCTGCCTACCGCTAGTTTCAGCTCTGGATCGGCCTCTTTTGCTGGAACGAGATATTCTGTTCCCGGAAGCAGTCTAACATTTATGGCCACCACTTCTACGATGACGGCCGCTACTGGGCCAATTACGGTTAATTCTGCGGCATCCATTAAATATGCGGTTATCGCCTTAGATGGCCAGACCACTCATTTTCCTGCGGCAGACATTGATTCCGTTATCACCGGAGTACCAAATAGCACCGGTACCTATACCGCCGGAAGCACCATTGGTGCACGAGTATACTTTTTAGATGACGGCCTTAGCATCGTGGGAACGGGAGTAACCGATGATCCAATTGAGACGGCCAACTTTAGATTCGATATGGATGACGCTGCTGCTAATGCTATTGAGCTGGCCACTACGCGTTCGACTACCTCGGATAATGATGGCAGTGGGGCCACGCTAACTTTTGCTTCTTTAAATGCTAGAACTGCTAGTGCTACAGGGGTGAAATATGCCATTAGAATTTATCACCCAATTTGTGATGAACCTAATGGTACGGGCCCGGTAATCTGTTTACCGAGTACTCAATATGAAGTGAAGACAAATCCTAGTACTACTATGTTAGCGGTGGGGTTATCTGGACAGACTTTACATAGTGGTTTTACTGCTCACAATGATGCCTTCCCCGATATTCCATTTGGTGGGACAAAAGTGGCCGGATCATCATTTACTGTTTTTGCCCACGTTACCGACGCTTATCATAACGTATTACCAACCGTTGCTACCGCCTCAATTAGTATGCCTGGACGAGCGGCCAACTCTTTCTCTTTTGTCTCTACTACCGCTACCCTAACAAATGGTACGGGCGCATTTGTTGCTTATGACTTTCGTGCTTCAACAGTGCCTAGTGGGACTATTGTGGTTAATGTTCCGGCCACTCCAAGTTGGGGAAGTGGAACCGCGACTATTTATTCGATTGCAGCGGGAACTGCTGCGCGAGTTATTGCGATAATGTCTTCACAGGCGGCCACTTTTGGAGATAGAAATGAATCGGTGGCCAATGTTTTAGGAGTTGTTCCAGATGGTTCGGCCTGCAGCAGCTTACCGGTAAAATTTAAAGTGGTGGATAGATATTTTAATCCAGTGACGGCCACTACCGCCTCTGGAGTTTTATCTTTTAATACCACAGATACAAATGATATCGCAAAAGCGGATATTCAAAGTATAACGTTTACTAGTGGCAGTGCTAGTATCAACATGAGTACTTACTCGCGTGGTACTTGGACTTTATCAACTGTTGGTACAGTGGCCGGGGCCTCATTCACCGCCGCGAGCGGAACTTATAGAGCGCCAATTCTATTAGCTAGTGCCAGCAAGGCCATTGTAGAGTTACCAGGACAAACGCATACTGATGGTTCTTGGCCACTGGCCACGGCAACTACTCAAACCGCCGGAGTTAATTTCAATGTTAAAGTTATCGCTACAGATAACTGCTATAATCGAATTACTACGACGACTTCTTCTGCCACGGTCACTACCTTAAATACTAGTTCGAATGCTACTTATAATTTAGGAGCGATGAGCAGCGGTACAGTAGGAGGGGCAATTGCTCTGCATAAGGCGATGAGTTCGCAATATGTAACTCCGGTGGTGACTGGCCTGACATCAGTTCCTTCATCGATGTTTACAGTAGCTTCCAATACTGCGGTTAAAAACATTGTACTAACTCTTCCTGGCCAGACACTTATAACTGGAGTGGCCACTACGGCAGAGGCCTTGGCAAATTCACCACAAGATCAACGTGCCGGAACTGCTTTTACGGTTAAGGCATTCTTAGTGGATAACTACTTCAATATAGAAACTACAGGAACAGATGCGGTGGGAGTATCGCTGGGTGCGGCCAATATGGCCGGAGTGGTTAACGGAATTTTTTCTGATACCAATGCACTACTTGGTGGACAATTTACTTTTAACTCTGCAGCAGCTGGATCTCTATCCTTTAATGTCACCAATAGATTGTCTACCAGCGTATCTGGAAGTAGTTTGCGTTTTGTTCCACAAGGAGGAAGTGCGGGTATTACTACTCACTTTACTTCTTCGGCCTATGAAGTTGATCCAGGAAATGCGGCCTACAGTATATTATATTTTCCCTCAGCGGAGACACATCGAGAGGGATATACTACTTGGAGCGGTGGTGCTCGACTAATTAATAGTGCTTATACCATGACGGCCGGTTCGGCAGTTAATTTTATGGCCAAGTTAGTGGATGCAAATTTTAATACAGTAACTTCTGACAATCGTGGATTTACTCTCAATACAAGCAGTCAAACGACTTCAGATATCTTATCGTTTTCTTCTGGAACTTATTTGGGTAGTTACACGGAATATAAACGGACACACACTGGAGCACTACACTACTTGTCGATAACAAACAGTGGTGTTGGGACTAACTATCAGTCTAGTAGCTTTGTGGCCCGTACGAATCCCTCGGCAACGAAACTTCTTGCGCTGCTGCCTGGACAGAGTTTAAAGGAAGGAAAATTATCCTCGGCCAGTGCTGTTAGTGGGGCGCCATCTACACAAACGGTGGGATCAATATTCGATGTTCGTGTGGTAGCGGTTGATCAATATTTTAATCACATCAATACTACCAGTGCAATAACAGGAGTAACTTTTAGTTTTATCGGTGATACTTATGCTACGGCACCTACTGCTACTAATATTTGGGGAAGTTGTACTCTTGATACCGGTTATACTTCAGATGCTGGAGGATGCATCACGTTGGGATCTGCCTTTAATAAACATGCCGGCCTGGGCAAAGCATTGGTTCCGGTTAACACTGCCGGGATAGTTAGCTTTACCTCCTCTTCATATGTGGTAAATGAAGGAAGTGGTAAGCGAATTGTTTATGGTTTTTCCGATCAGACCTTAGTAGAAGGAATTTCGACTTTAACCTTTTTACCTTCAATGGCAACGGCCACCAAAAATGCTGGTGTTGATTTTGGCGTAAGACTATATGCCGTAGATGATTATCACAATATTACTACAGATAGTTCAACATCTGTCTGGTCCATCAAAAATAGCGTTGACTCGCTTACTGCTCCGGTCGGTAGCTACACTTTCTCTTCGGGTGTGATTAATTTTGCCGCTAGAGATAGTGCAGTAGGCGATAGTAAAACATTTACTTTTACCAATAGCGGTTCTTATACCCACACGGCCTTGGCCAATAGAGTAGAATATGATGTGACAACGGGAAGTAGTAATATTTCTTTTTTGGTGGCAGTGGCCAATCAGATTAGTACATACAATTATGGAGTAGATACTGCCGCGGAAGCGTTAGGCTCCATTGCAGTGGGAACGCAAACTGCCGGTAGCTCTTTTGCTGTTTTAATTCGTGCAGTAGATTCTAATTTCAATACCATCTCAAACTTTTCGCCGCCGACATCTTTGGCATTTCAGTTTATTAATACAACTCCTTCGCCCAATGGGGATATTGCCCGAGTGCATGGAGTAATGTCCTCTCCTACCTTCACTAACGGAACCTATCTTTTCACTGCTGCGCTGGGAAGTTTTGTTTTGTACAATAGCAGCAATACTAATGTTAAACTAAAAGTTGTCTCGGAGGGGCCGGACATCATTGGATACTCACCGTATCCAATTCCTGTCACGGCCAATTCTTCGGCGGCGGTATTAAAGATAGTGGATGCGCCAAATGGCAGCGAAATTGACACGCTCGCTTATCCGACTAACGCAACAAGTGCAGATCCCACCTTCTGGGCGGCCAAGTACGATAGCTTTGGAAATTTTATTGGTAACGATACTACTGCGGATTGGACGTTTACAAGAACAGATGGAACATTAATTACGACGCCTTTTAGTGCAATACCCATGGCCTCTGTTACGAATGCAAGTTCTGTCGTCTTAAATTTGATACAGTCCGGAGAGATGGTTGTTACCGCTACTTCGCAGGCAGTAGGCTCTCCCCCTGCGGATTCTTCGGGAATCATTTCTATTTCCGCGGGCAATGCTGATCACTTTGATTTAGCGCTAAGTACGGCCGGAGATATAACTTCTGCTTCGGCCTTTAATATAATTATTACGGCCATGACTAGCAGTGATACTACGGCCGTAAGTTATACAGGGGTACGCTCGATAGTGTTTTCTCCATCCAGTAATGCAGATGGAAGTAGTGAGTGCAGTGGAATAAATTTGATTTCAAATGTGACAGGAACCAAAGCGATAACTTTCGCAGGAGGCTCCGGCACCTTTACTTCCGGTACACTATATCGGCCAGACACTTATACAATATCAGCAGTAGATAGAGATAATGTTTTGATCGGTGGAACAACTACCGCTCACGTAGTGCCAGGGCCAGTGGCCTGTACAAAAATCTTCACCGGTAGTAATGGCGAAGGTTCACTGCTTAATGGAACAACCGTTAATTTAAAAATCGGCCAAAGCACTACCATGTATGCGGCTTCTTATGATGCCGGAGGAAATTTTCTTGGAAACAATGATAGCGTTAGCTGGGTAACTGCCGCCGGGGCATCGATTGCGGCCTTTACTGCATCGGGTGGGACACTGGAAGTTTCTACCACGGCCACCGGCTCAATTTTTAATGCGATAACCGCCTCTTCGGGTACCGTCGGATTGAAAGTAAGTCCAGGAGATTTAAAATATTTCATGCCGCTCTTTCCAGGGGAGAGTTATAGTGCGGGAGGAGTGGCCAGCAGAGCGGCGGCAATTAGTGGAGTGGCCGCCTTTACGACTGGGGCCGATACTACCGTGCGCTTTATCGCGGTAGATAGTCGCTTCTATAAAACGGCATTGGCCGCCGGGCCGAGACAGTTTAAACTTACCTGGGCCAATTTTGCAAACTCACATACAGACCCGGTATTGCAAAATCCAGTTACTACCAACGTTTCTGGATCATTTGTTTTGGCCAGTGGAACAACTTATTTGGATAAAACATTTACTTTCTACACTGCCGATGGATCGTCCCCGATTCTTACTACCCAAGTGTGTGGCACGGACGGATTAGGTAGTTGTGTTAGCGCTTTGCAGGCGCCGCTGGCCACCACGGTTGATCATAGTTGGATTGCTCCCAATACACTTTCTAAAATAAAAGTTGTACTGGCCAGTGATGGCAGTTACGGTGGAGATAATTTACCTACCAGTGGGCCATCCACCACTGTTTGGGATAAGGCAAGCACTGCAACTTCTGCTAGCTTTGTGGCCTACGGTTATGATGCTTATGGAAATTTTATCTCTAAGATGGCAAATGCGGTCTGGTCCACCGTGGATAGCACGGCCATTGTAATTGGCCCGGCCACTGCTACAACTGGGACATTTAATTTAACCGCCTCCACGGCCGGGAGAACACATATTGTGGCCACTCATAGCGGTGTGGCGGGAACATCACCACTTCTATATTTGAAAAAAGATGGAATTGCGTACTACAATATAGATGTTGATACAACACCTGCCGTCACCGCCGGAGTTGACACCTGGGTAATGGTAACGGCCAAAGATGAAAGCGGTGTAACGGTGGCAACCGCTCCTTCCACCACTCTTACTTTTACAATCCCTAGCGCGAATACTGCTGGCTGTGGAACGTTAAGTAGTCTGGAGACCTATGGATCGGTTACGGCCGTGCCATTTAGTAGCGGAGTTTATTCCTTCCAGGCCAAGTTTAAGGTGGCCAATAGTAATCGCGTGATGAGTACTATTTCGCCGGTTGTTGGAGATTCGGCAACATTTACAGTGAGTGCTGATAGCGAAAATAATGCCTGCTATCGTGTTTCCTCTTCTGCGTCGGCCGCTCAAAATTTGGGAGCAGCTATTTCGTTAAATTTAAATGTTAGCGGAACATATTATGTTGCTGCCTTTGATGATTATAATAATTATTATCTGCCCACAGAGTCTTCTTCTGCTACTGAATGGATGCTTGAAAAAGGTGGTGGAAATTATGTGCGTCCAGAAAACTATAACGAAGTTGATCTTGGAACAATCATTACTGGTTTTGAAACAGGAACCTTTACTTTACGGATTGGTACAGATGCTAGTGGAACAGCAAACGTGGTGGTTGCTACCGGCACGACGGCAACGGGAACTTTCGATTATGATGATATAGACTCCGCAGCAATATCTAAGGCAATTTTTTGGGATATTCCAACAACAGAAGCTTGGGCCACCGATGATAATTTGTCTTGGTATGATGAATATAATTCAACAGTAGATCCTAACGAGAATTATAGAAGCGCTCGTCATGATTTCCCAAATAAGGCCATGGTTTTGGCCTATGCTCTAAATTATGTGGAGATTGTCGATGCTACTGCAAATAAAAAATTTATGCGTATAAATGCCAACACTGATGCTATGCCTTCTGGTTGGGGATCAATAAATCATATGGCCGCGATCGCCGGTAAGTTATTTATTGGTCGAGAAGGTGGTTTAACGGTGTTTGATTTTGCCAATGATCAAATTCATCTAGTAACTAGCGCTTATAGTTCAAGTTCTGATAATTCATTTGTAGATGGCAAAATTGCTGCGCGCAACGAGGCGATGGATAGTTGGGCGGCAGGAAGCTTTGGCATTATTCCTGGCGGGTCAAGTGAGATAAATTATTTGGCAACTACGCGATCAAATGGAACGGATTATGTTGCCTATGCAGCAGGTGGAGCGGTGGTGGTGATTAATCTAGAAACCATGGCACAAGCAAGTCGAATAGGATTGGGAGTGATTTCTACAGTTGTAATGGCAACTAATGGGGCGGTTTATTTTACGACAGACGTTGATAATAATCTGATTAAAGATAGTTTAACCTTAAACTCGGTTGTCGCAAGTACGTATACAGGCGTTAACAATACGGATGTTAGTGTTGTTGATTTAAAAGTTGCCGATGGCCTTTCCAGCGTTGGTGGTGCTTTAGGACAAAATATTGTCTATGTCGCGGTGGAAGAGAAAATTATTGCCGTCCATGAAAGTGGTACAAATCCAGATGATTTAACGTTAGCAACGGTTGCGCTAGTACTTGAGTGCAGAAATAATAAAAATATTAAAGGATTTGATTTAAGCAAAAATTCTAATGCTGCCGCAGGGTTGGCAACGACGTCAGATAACTATTTTTGCTTATATACCAATGCACAAACTATTAGTCCGTCTATGGGTTCTTCCACAAGTTTGGGATTTACGAACAATGATGTATTTATATACAGAACGGATCCTTCCAACGCGGCCATGTTTGATTATGGCCTAGGTGGAATAGTTGATGGACAGGGTAAATTGATTTTAAGAAGGAAATAATAGTTAAAATGAAAAGAGTATTAGACACCATTTTGACCTCCATCCTGCTAGTGCTAGCTTTGCTGGGCAACTATTCTTGTACCAAAAATTTAAATGAGGAAATCGAAAAAGGTGGCCTACATATTTCGCTGGTGATTGTTAGTGGTAATAACCAAACGGTTGCACCGGGATCTGTATATGAACCACTTAGAGTTAGACTCGTCGATATGCACGGTAACCCGATTGCCAATACGGCAATAGCATTTCGCTATAGTAATGTTGTGGGCTTTGATTCATCTTTTATCACAATTAGTACACCCAAAACAAAAACCAATTCAGCGGGCTATGCTTCTACTGCTATTAAGTTTGGAGATACGACTTTAGGCTCATCGGGAGGTTCTTTTGACATTAATGTCTCGGCCACAAAATTTTTTGCCTCCAATACCTTTAACTTGAAAGTTCTTCCTGGTAGTGCAATGGAAAGTATTGCGATGATAGATTTGCGTACTACCCACTATACTACAGTTGGCAATACTCACCCATACTATGAGCAAATTTTTGACAGTGAATCAATGACGCTTAGAGATTGTCGAGATAATACTTTTTCCGTTGATACTTGGAATGCTCTTTGTGTTAAATATTCATTAGAATTTGGTTGCGAACAAGAAGCATTGTGTGCACAGGTCGCTGCTCGACGGAGAAATTATGAAGATGCGGGAGTGCCATTTAATTTTCAACTGGCAATTACTGACGTTGAACAAAATATTGCAGAAGAGGCAGATAATTTTCCGCGGGCCCTAAGCTTTTCCTATCAGGAATATCCTAGTTGGAGTGGACGTCAAAATGTATTGCCTCCGGCCAATCAATCAACAACCTATACTTTTTTTAACGGTGAATACACCATACCTGAGGCAGTTACTATCTACAACGCAGGAGTTACCCGAGTTTGGGTTAGTGATAATCGAGAAGGCCAGGCAGGAAATGAGGCCAATCTTTATGATGCAACCGCGGTAGAAATTTACGTGGCCCCCGGATCTCCAGGTGGTGTAGTTGTGGCCAATTCTATGGATGGGCCGAGCTACACTTTTGCGGCAGATATTTTTGATAATACTCAGATAAATCGGGAAAATCTCGGAGCGCAAGTCTATGGAGCACAGACGATGACTGCCACCGATACTTCTTCTTTGGCCTTTTATGCGGCAGTCATTGATAGTTCGGGAAACTATCTGCGCGATGTTGGAGATGTCGCTGGTGATGTTTTGGTTTGGACCACTCCAGATCCAACGATGTTTTTAAGAACAGCCGAAACTGGAACAATTTTGAGAAGGACAAATGTTGCTGGAACAGAGTTAACTTTTACAAATGGTACAAGTGCTGCGGGAACAACGGGATTAATTTATCGTCCAACAAAAATTGGTTACCAAAATAAACTAATTCCCAGATTAACGCTTGATGGAACGACATATACTTTTGAGGGACTAGGATTAACAGTAAATGCTGATCGTCCGAGTTATATTCGGGCGATGATGAATAGTTGTTTGGATAGGACGAGGTGTGATTATCCAAACAATGATTCTGCCCTGGCCGGACAATTTACGCCAGTCGAAATTTCGTTTAAAGATAAGTTTGGTAATACCTGCGATAAGATCAATGGTTACTATGACACTAGAATAAGTATTGAAAGATTTAATTCGACAACCGATGGATCAGACCCGGTTTTATCACTACCGATTACAAATTATCCAAATAGTAGTGGTTCTGCGTATGGAGTAGATAGCAAAGGGACTCGTCCCATTATTTCCTATTCGCTTGAAGACTACAATCAGGAATATTTGCCAACTACTACCACCGGAACCTGGTTACTTGGTACTGATGGTACTCCCACCATACGTTTGAGCTTTGGAAACGGAAGATCTACTGACTTAAAAATAATGTTTAGAGATGCTAATTATCGGCCATTTGTTCATGTTGATACCCAGACTCATACTTTTAACTCTGGAGTGGCGGCAATTGAGGCCAGATATCCATTAAGTACAAGAGACTTTTTAGAAACGATTGCTGCCTCTACCACCTATGATTTTGCTGGCCCACTTCCTGGCTGGTATGGAGATGATGATTATTATACTTATTTTGCCGGCCATTTAAATTATCGTACTAATAATCCTATCACTATTTATCGTGGGCCGCCTAAACGTGTTAACTTGCGCTATGTTTCTGGCACACCAACGGCCATTTGTGAAAACCAATCATATGATGCGGTTAAGATTGTATTTTCTACAGATTTCGTTCCTAATTTATGTCGAGGCCTGAGTGATACCAATCACGACAACGTAGATTATCAGTGTGGAAGCGGTAGTGTTACGCCATGTCAGTTGCTAAAAACTTCTGCCACGCAAACTTCCTATTTGGCAGTTTTAGAAGATGAGTTTGGAAATTATTTGGCAACTGCGGCAGATACTTCCAACACTTCATGGAATTTCTTTGGAAGTCTGGCGGCCACTAGTGCAGATAACACTGCAATGCTAACAGGCAGTCATCCAAGTTTTTGGACTGTCTCTATGGGATCGGGAGTAGTAGCATTATCATCAGCATTTACTGGTACTTTTGATGATTCTGGCCTTTCTTATGCTTCCGGGAGTGCAACCTCTTATGTCACATTAAAAGTTACTCCGGGAGATTGGGAGAAAATAGGAGTGGCCCTAAATTCTTATACAGCCACCGATTCCGATACTTCAGTTATTGTTAAGGCCACTGATGAAAATGGAAACTGGTTGGATGCGACTACTGATGGAACTATAACTTTTTCATTTTTAGCAGGAGCAGTTCCGACAAGATCGCTATTTGGAGAGATGCCGACAATTGGAAATACCACTATAGTTAATCCCACAATAACTTCAGTGCAAGCGACGCTATCTCCGGTGGCGTATTCTTACGATGGTGCGAGTTATTCAGTATATGCCATCCATGCTAAATTTCCGAAGGCCGAGCAGAGTTACACTATGACCGCAACCATGTCTGTTCCTAGTGCTGGTAGTTATACTGCCACTTTTGCCTTTGCAATGAATCATGGCCCGCTTGATGTGGTACATTTTCATAACAATTCAGATCCGACTACCGCTACGATAAATTATACGACACTGCCCACAGGAACAAATAATACTGGTGGTGCCAATGAACCAATTGGTTATACAACTGCCGGTGGAACTGTCTTTACTTTTTCTGCCGACCAAAACTCTTTGCAAATTTGTTCTACTCCTTATGACCAATATGGAAATATTTGTACTGCTAGTCTAGGTGCCGGAATGTTGACTTATGAAAATAGCATTCCGATGTGCGCAACTACTACTACTGGAACGATAATCTCTACCGACACGGCCAGCGTTTGTACATTTATTCCAGAGGGTAGTAAGAAGTTGTATAAAAGTTCTGTGCGTTATCGTGCGGCCAAGATAATTAATGATGCTCGCTGTATAACGCTTAATTTTAACAAATCAGAAAAAGCGGCCAACACATACAACAATAAAGTCTTTATTAGCGATGTTCCGGATAGTGAAACATATCTACTAACTACCGCCGAAGATACTAGGCCTCCAATGTTGGTTGCTACCTGGCGAGATGGAACCTCCTCCACATACGTTGATGGAACAATGAACATTACTATTGCGAACGGAACTTATAGTAAAATTGCTTTTGCTCCTCCTCCCACCACTATCTCTGCGACTACTTATGGTGGGGAAATTTCTGCACAAAATATCATAATCAAAGATAGTGATGATAATCTTGTCTACTCGGGAGTAGAGAGTTCGGCTGCATTAGATTTGGCCTTTTCGGTGACAAAAAGTGAAATTATTCAAACTACGGCAATAAATCCGCCGGATGGAATATATACTTTTGCCGCTGGTAAATTGACCGCCCCTGATGCAACATTTGTTTTGAATGTTAGCTGTCCAATTTCACTTTTTCCTTGCTCTTTAGTCGTGGAAGATAAAGATTCAAGTCGGATAGGTACTCATCCAATAACAGTGTCTAGCGGATTGCCTACGAAGCTAGATTTGACTTGTGCTTCGACCACTGTGGTGGCCGGAAGCGCTACTGATTGTCAGCTAAGCGCGTTGGATAATAATGGAGTATTGGTTTCTGATTGGGATGGGTCGGCCAGCTATATAATTCACACTCCAACTTCTTCAACAACAACTTCTATTCAACTATTTTCTGCTGGCCAAGCAGATGTTAATGAAACACTAACTTATTCTGCTGCTGGAAGTAACAATTACACATTTTCTTTCAATGGAGCCTCGGCGACAGGCATTACCACATTGGCCGCTCCTACTATTTCAGTTCTTCCTTCCGTTGCGCATCACTTAGATTTTTCTACTTCTCCATCTGGAACCTATGATGTTGGAGAGACTTGGTCTTCGCCAACTATTGTTGCTCGTGTCTTTGATAGTTACAATAACCGTTTGTGGGATAATACCACTGGCAGCATCATCATGAAGGCCGTGCTACATTCATCTCCAACCACTACTCGTTATTTTTCCACAAGCAGTACGACAACCGTGCTTGCTACAAGCGGAATTGCCACCTTTGATAATTTAAAATACTTGGCCCCAGAAGCGTTGCGAGTGTTTCCTACCTATTCAGAGACAACGGCCAATGGTACGGGAAGCTACTACAAGCAAGTTTTAGTTATAAGCGATACCGCGGCACATGTGGCCATGATTTTAGATGGCCAAGGATTTGTGAGTGGTGGCCAAGATAATTTTGAAGATGCTTTCACCGGTACTGCCGCCACTAAGACGGCCGGCTCTGCTTATACGCAAGCAAGAATTTATATCACAGATGTTGGTTTTAACGTGGCCACTTTCTCTAGTGCTACTTTTGCTTTTGCCCATCCAACAGATGATGGGGCGCAAATGCCGGCCTCGATCACTGTCACCAACGGAATTAGTGCTCCTTTTGCTTTTACTTTCTACCGTGCGGGAAGCCACACAATTGGTCTCTCTTCTGCGTACTGTTCCAACGTTGATTGTCATTCTAGCTCCTATTTTGCAATTAATCCTAACACGGCCAAACGAGTATTAGTGGCCTTGCCTGGCCAAGAAGATATTTCTCGACTGGAACAAGGCAATGCAACGGTGGCCGATGTTTTTGCTAACTTGCCGCCTGATACGCAAGTTGCAGGTTCGGCCTTCAGTGTAGTTGCTTATGTTACAGATCAGTATCACAATTTGCTCTCTACTACGAGTGCACCAACTTTAACTTTGAGTATGTCAGATAGTGCTTATTCGCTTCCAACAAATTTGCTGGGAACTGTTTCAGCAGTTAGCGGTCTGGATGTTTTTACTTTTACTGGATTGAAAAATTTCAAAGCGTCGACAGTGGCGGGAGTTGCCGATAAATATATCACTATTACTTCAACTTCCTTGACTGGAACTTCTTTGAATTACGAGGTAGTAGGTGGTACTCCCACCAAAGCAATTTCTCTTTTTGCTGGCCAAACATTGGCCGCAGGTTCGCATAACGCAGGAGTAGCGGTGGCCGAATCAGCAGTGAGAGGGCCTTTTACTTTTGGCACTTGTCTAGATGCCACGGCCCAAGTTTTGGTGGTCGATGATTACTACAATATTGATACTACTTATTCTACTGGCAGTGCAACAGTAAGAACAGGATACTCCACCGATTTAGTAACTGTTGGAACGACAACAACAGTTCAATCTGGTTCTGCTCCTTTTGTTTCTGGGGTGGCCAGTTTTATTATAAAATCTTTTCAACCCAATGCTTCTTATTCGTTTTACATAGATGAACATACCGAAAGTTTTGCTACGGGAGATCCTAATGGTTATGCGGTTGTCAATTCAGCTTTTGATCGCTTTTTGACGGTGATGCCAAATCAAACATTCACCTCCGGCAATCTTGTGAGCGGGACTCCCTTTAACGGAAGTACTGTTGCGGCCGGTAGTCAGTTTGCGGTAGAAGTGGTGGCCGTTAATGCTTGCTTGGCCAAAGTTACCAATCACACTGGGCCAGTTTTTATGACAACCTCTCCGGCGCTAAGTGCTAGCATCTTGCCTTCCGGCACGGTGGCAATGGTGGGTGGTTCGGCCACCTTTACCTTTAGAAATTACACCGCTTATCCCGAACAATATACCATAGCTCAAATTTGTGATGGTAGTGCGACGCTCACCACTGAATCGGCGTGTACCGCCAATGGACGTGTGTGGAAAACCAACACTTCTGGTAGTTACGCGGTAGGGGCCAACAACGCCACTCCTTACAAAGTACTAACTATTTTGCCTGGACAAACGTATGACAACCTTTATTCCGCCGCTGGTATCAGTGGTTCACCTACAACTCAAATTGCCGGAAGTGCAGTTTCTCTTGAGTTGCGTTTAACTGATCAGTGGAATAACACTATCACCACTGCCGCGGCAGTAACGGTTAGTAGTTTATCAAGTAATCACAGCTACGACCCCTCTCTTTCCTCTATTACCTTTAGTGCAGGAATTGCCGCAACAACCTTTACTAACTATGCGGCCAAGTCAGGTTACAATTTGTCGGCCACTTTTTCTGGGGCCACTTTAAGTAGCACGACTTCTTCCGATTATAGTGTTGTTGCCGGCCCCGCCCAGCAGACGGTAATCTTGTTACCCAATGAGACAATTGTTCAAGGAGTTCCAGAAGGATCTTTCTCTCTGGCCATTCCAACTACAACGGCCAGTACCGCTACGGCCGGAGTCTCTTTTTCTACCAATGCGTATGTGGTGGATAAACATTTTAATGTGGCAACGACTTATGTTGGCCCTGTGGGATTTGCCGATATTGGCAATAATGCTTCTGCTGTTTTTTCTTCTACTACTTTTACTTCCGGTTCCGTGGGATTAACAGTAACCGAGACCAAGAGAACGGCCAGTGCTTGGACGGTAACTCCGACTGCTATTTCGGCCACCAGACAGATGCAGCTAGATTCGGCAGTTGGTACTAATTGGTTGTCAAATCCGTATAGCGTTCGCGCAAGAACAACTAATCAAAAAATATTAGTTCTGCTTCCAGGAGAATCGCTTGAAGAAAATGGCAATGTGGGAGCTCCACTTATCACTGGTAGCGCCGCCACTCAAACTGCCAATATTCCATTTACTCCAATTATTGTGGCGACCGATAGCTATAATAATCGCACAACGTTAACTGCTTTTGTTAAGCTCAATTTTACAAATGATGCTTTTGCTACCGCAACGGCCGGAAGTGCTACATTGGTAAATGGTACGGCCGGTTTTGAAGTAACCAATATGACGGCAAACACGCATCCAAACTTTTTAGGAACGAGATATTTGATACCGGAAAATTTAAGTGGAACAGTTGTCGGTACGGCCGTGTCTAGTTTATACAGTGTTGCTCCGGGAGTAGGTGCTTCCATTGTCGCCTATTTTGATGAGCAAACTTTCTCGCAGGGTGCCGCAACTCTTAATACGGCCCTAACTCCGACTCGGCCTTCACAAAATTTAGGGGAGTCTTTCCCGGTGATATTCTACGAAGTGGATGAAAGATTTAATGTCTTAACAACTAGTACTACTAATATTACAGGAATTGGAGCAACTAGTTCCGCCTCTATCGCGGGAGGAACTGGCCCGTTAGTAAATGGTATGTTGGCCTTTTCGGCAACTGATAGTGATTCTATGGCCGGAGCTGGCCGTCATTTTACTTTTTCTAGCGATAGTTACGGAGACGGTTCTTCACAAGATTATGTTATTGAGCATGGAAGTATTGATCACTTTATAATGCTGGTAAATGGGCAGAGTGACCCGACAGATACTATCGCTGATGTCACTGCTGGTAGTGGAGTTAGCGTAAAAATTGTGGCCAAAGATATTGCCGGAAATACGGTTACGGATTTGCCGCCAGTATCAGATATGCAATTTGGTTGGAATCAATATGCCAACGGATTTACTGACGCTTGTGCTAATCTAACTTGTGTTAATCAATTACCAACTACCATTGCGGCCACCTCGTTTACCAGCGGGACTTTTGATTTGGGAGCATCTTATACTTTCTATAACGCTGATTTGAGTACTAATATTATTTTAGATGTTTCGGCAACGGTTAGTGGTGTTGGCCCAATTTTTGGTTTTTCTACTCCGGGATTTGATTTGCTTCCTAATGCGACAATTGCCAGTGTTGAGATTATGAATAGCGTCGGCAGTCCAACTGGAGGAGCACAAGAGAGTGCGGAATTACTAGTGGTCTCTAACACTACGGCCGCGGTAACTTTCTATGGTGCCACTTACGACTCTTATGGAAATTTTATTGAAAACAGTGCGGGGATAGAGTGGTTTACCAATAGTGCTTTGATTGCAACGAATGCTTCTGTGACACTTACTCCTCCTTCGATGAGTATTGGGGCCATGACGTTTGCCGCCTCAAGGGCCAGTGCTACGGATGATTTGATTTTGCACATAACAGATCAAGATGCCACGGCCTTCCAGTTAGCTTGGTCAGGCGCAGATACTACGGCCGTAGCGGGTGAAAATGAAGAATTTAAAATCATTGCATTGGGAGGTAGTGGTACGGCCACTTCTTATGTTGGAAATAAAACTATCAATCTTAGTACGAATGCACAAAATGGAATAGAAACTTGCAGCAGTACAACTGCGGAAGTAGTTTTCATTGATGCTAACACTTCTACGGCCGTAACGGGAACAGAGCTGACAAGTGCCACCTTCTCTTTCGTTGCCGGAGTTGCGACAATAAATGCTAATTTCAAAAAAGCTAATGCTGCCACCAATATTTACTTGCGTGCAAGTGCCTATGCCATCGCCGAGGGTATTAGTTCTAATATTAGCATTGAACCTAATGCCACGGCCGCTTGCCATCAGTTGCGTTCTCAAATAGCGGGAGCTGGAGAAGTTTATACGAATGGTTTCAATATTGCCTCTGATGCCCAGGCCACATTTTATGATGCGAAGTATGATTTGGCCGGAAACTATATTGGCGACGTTGCCGCCGCTTCTACGACATTTTCATTTTCTTCAGGACTTGAGGGGAACGATGCGCTTGACACTATTAGGGCATTAGGAAATGGAGTCGATGGTGCTACCAAACAAGAAATAATCTTAACCTCTACTGATCCAGATATCACCATCAGTAATGTTAATGTTATTCCTGGCAGCTTCTCTTACTACGTCTCGCTGTTGCCAGAAACGGCCATCAAACAGGCCTGTGCTACTTCCGCAGAATTAAGTGCTTTGGCCAACGGATCTGCAAGTGCCTTTTCTGATTCTATTGCTGGCCAAGTGGCCGCTGGAGCAAATATTAATTTACAAATTGTACAAGTTGATAAGCATTGCAATATTACTTCTGATTCAAGTCAACCTTACCTCTATCACTCTTTCAGCTTTTTTAATGCCTCCAATATTGTTAATGCGGAGGGTACAACTTTTTATGCCACGGCCGCTACCGCTACTTCTCTTTATTTTGCACTTGATGGTACTTATGGAGATTCTATTTCTGCAGGAAAAATTTATAATGCATCCGATGCCTATTCAAATCGCATAGTGTTGCGCTCCTGTGGTACCAGCGCCAGCTGTGGTACGGTTGCTACGACTACTTCGTTACCAGTTGATATTGTTGCGGCCGTAGGAAGCGGCGTGCCCTCGCTAAAATTTAATGGGGTTGGTATTACTACTAGTCAATTAAGTGGCTCGGCCTATAACTCTACTCAACCATTTACCTTCTCTGTATCGGCTTCTGATCAATATGGAAACTCAGATGGGGCATTGGTTAGTGCTACTTGGAATGTCGTTAGCACAATAGGATCTAGCACCTATAAAATACCATTTATTCTAGAAGACAGCAGTACCACTTTCGTGGCCGCTACAACTAACACCGGAACATATCTAATTTTGGATACAGCTTCACCTGGAACGGGAACGGCCTTTTCAGGTTCTTTGAATGTTTTAGCGACAGTTGCCGGTGTAACTAACTCATCCGGAACATTTACTATCTATGAACAGGGTGCGTACTCTTTTACTGCCAAATATAAAAATGACACAGATAGTGCGGAGGTTGCTCGTGTTGGTGAGGCGGCCAAAGTTATCATTACTGCTAAAACAGGAGTAGGAGGAACGGCCACCAATTACAGTGGAACAAAGAGAATAAAATTAAATATTACAGGCCCAGGAATAGACTCAGAAGTTAGCTGTGTGGATGGACTATCACATGATCCAATTTTGCAGAGTCAGCCTTCTGGAACGATAATAACTTTTACTAGCGGAGAAGCAACCATTCCTGGTGTTGTCCTTTTGAAAACTGGTGCGCAAACAACTATTAATGTCGATAATAGTTTAGAGATCAACAAATATCAAATTAGTAATAGCAGCGGCCCAACGGCGGCAACAACTCAATCAGGGTATAATCCAAAATGTGTTAAAATTTTAACCTCTGCTACGGCGACAGAACTTACAAGTTATTCTGATGTAACATTTAATCTCAGCACTGTTTCGAGTGTAACTCTTTCAACGAAAGGATTGGATGCTTACGGAAACTTGATATCGGGAACGCTAACATCTCCTTCGGTTACCTGGTCTGGTGATTTGACTTCTATTTTAACAACTACACCTATAATAACGTCTAGTGCTGCAACATCTCAGGTTGTCTTTTTGCCAAATATTGCTTCTGGAACTGCGGTATTAACAATTGCTTCTGGATCGTATAAAATTAATGAGGCAGATAGTGTAAGTATAAATGTTTATGTAGTACCTGGGGTACATAAACATTTAGCGCTATTATTACCAGGAGATGATTTAGTAACGGAGAGCGCGGCCACCCCCACAGGTTTTGATTGCAGTGTTTCACTAAATAGTTCTGCCATCAACACCGCTTCTCGTTTAAGTATTGGTGCCGGAGATGCTACTACTTTCCGCATCTACTCTTTAGATGAACGATGTCAGCTCTCCAGTTCTCCAAGTGATAGATATGTGCGACTATCGTATACGGCCCCATCGGGAAGTAGTGTAACTAATTATAGCGGAACAAGCTTTACCAATTTTGTATCGTATGCTTCGGGCAGCACCTTAATTTCTTTTAGCTCCGGTAGTAGTCGTCATGATGTTGCCACTAACACTTTTTTCGCTGCGGCCAACAATAATGTTACGGTGACATTGGCCGATTGCACTACTTCTTGTGGCGGAGTTTTCACAACCTCCGCATTTGCGGTTGTTTCAGATCCGGCCGCCGCTTTCACCTTTAAAGGACTAAATGCGCTTAATAACACCACGGTTATTGCTGGAAGTGGGTATCACGCAATATTGAATGCAATCGATCAATATGGAAATATTGGTAGCGCCTTCGATGGGGCCAAAACATTTACCTGGTCTTTTGAAAATGTAACAGCTCTTGATCAAGCGGCAATTGGGGGAACCTCTATTATGCCTTCCGGTAGTGGGGCCGTTACGGAAACTTTTGCTCTGGGTACAATTGGTTCTTCTAGTGCAGTCTTTACTTTTTATAATGCTAGCAATGCTTCTACAAAAATTATCGCCACGGATGGAACTATTTATGGAACATCTCCGGCACTAACGATCAGCAAGTCTGCCACGAGCAACGTTTGTATTCGCACGGCCTTAGATGGTGGAGGGGCAGTTTTTGATGCCACTTCATTAACAACACTTACTGCAGATAGTTCAGTTCCTATGTACTGTGCGACTTACGATACAGTAGGAAATTTTGTTGCCAATGCTACTACTGCTTCATGGTCGGGAACCGGCTCAATAGTCACTGCCTCAGATCTCTCACCTAATACAGGCAGTACAACAACTTTTAATGCGCGAGTAGCAGGAACGAACATTGGACAAGTAGATTGTACAGTTGCCAGCGTAGGGACTGCACATTCTGGCCAATTTTCAATTGATCCTGGATTATTTAATAATTTCTTATTAACTGTTTCATCTCCAACCGATGCAATTCCATTGGGTACGCAGGTAACCTTTACGGCCGTTGCTCGGGATGCTGACATCAATGTTCTGGGGGCCAGTTTCGCTCCGGGTGCTATGGCCTTTACAACTTATGGCATGGGTACCTCTCCGGAAGGATCAGCGGATACTGGTTTTACTTTTGTGGCCGCCAACTTTACGAATGGAACGGCCGTTGTAAACGCAACCTTGTATGAGGCAATTTCTAGCAAGCAATTTTCTATTGTTGAAACGACTACTGGATCACACCCTTCTGGTTGGTTGTTGTTAAGTACGACAACTCCTGTCTTTGATCACTATGCGGTACATACTCTGACTGGGACACAACTCGGGGATAGAGCAACCGCCTTTGGCCTAACTGTCGATGCTCGCGATGCGTGGGGTAATCCTGCGGCCAATAGTGAAACTTTTACTTTGTTTGCTAATAAGACAGGAGGAGATGAGCCGCTAGTAGATACCATTGTCAATGGAACGTCCAGTGGCGTTGCTACCTCTTACACTTTCTCCAATTTACTTTATGGTGTTTCGCACGCAATAAATATTCGGGCCACCAGCTCTGCCGGTACTACCCCGGCCTCCTTGCAGTTGCCGGCCACCTTTGATCCTTCTATCGCTGGCCTTGAATCATTTGCACTAGATTTTGCTGGATTAACTAGCGGTACATCTGGGTCTGGAATTGGGGCCACTGTTTACGCTAAAGACTATGTTGGGAACGATATAACTGGGGTAGATGGGGCCTTGGATGCGCTTTCTTATTCACTTAGCTGTTCAGGTGCGCATAATGCTCCAGATGGAACACCTCCAGCTGCAGTAATGTTGACCTCTCCCAATTTCGCGAATGGTGTGGCCTCCAATCGCGCCAGCTTTACTTTCTACAAAGCAGAGAGCTTCAATCTCAGCACTTGCTCGGTTTCGGCCGCAGGAACTTCTGGTGCCGCTGCGGCCGTGGTATTTACTGTTGATCCAGGGACAACCTCTAATTACTTTATCACTACAAATACCGCTATGCCGATTAATGCGGATGGAGCAACGGATTTTGATGTTATTTTATCAGTGTCAGACTTGTGGGGTAACCCCATTGCTTCTTCTGGCCATGGAGATCTAACGCTTGTTCCTCAAGCGGCCTCAGGCCAGATCGTTGGAACAGTTACGAATAATACAGGAACATTTGATTTATCCGCAGCGTCTTCTGGTACAGTAATGGGACTTCACTACAATGATTTTGGAAATTTATTTTTTACTCTATCGAGTGCTTCGTCAGGATCTGTTCCTAGTAATTCCGTAACATTTACCTTTCAGTCGACGGCCGAAACGGTAGAGGAATTTGTGTTATCTGTGGTTACAGGAACCTCCGCAACAGCGGGATTTCCATTTGCGCTTACTGCTACCGCCAAAGATAGTGTTGGAAATATAATTACTGATATTGATTTGCTTTTAGAGTCCGGCGCCTATGCTTTTGCGGGATTAGAAGATCTTGCTTTTGAGTCCCCCAGCGGATCACCACCAAGTTATGATAGTTTTCTAGTTCCAGATTTCATCGGTGGTGTTATGAATACCAATATTACGTTCGTTAACGCCGGATCTTTTGCTAATAATTCATTCATATTTGCCAATAACATTGCTAACGAGCCTTCCTCGGTCTTAAGTGATAATTTTTATGTGCATCCAGGGGCAACCAATAATTTAAGCTTCAGTGGCCCTGCACTTATCACCGCTGGGGATTGTAACGCATATAACTTATCTCGGGCCGATGTGTATGAGAACTCAATAACTGGCAGAGCAGAGACCTTTTCCTTTATTGGTGCCTCGACTGGTTCATTCTACACGGCCGCCGGTTGTGGAGTGAGCACAACTACTCTGCTATTGGACGCTACGGACAATGGAGACGTTTACTATAAAAATATACATCGAGAGAATTTAACTCTTGGTGCAACTTTTGGAGCGGTCAGTGATTCTATGGCCGTTACCATGGATCCCAATAGTACTCTTGGATCGCTTAAAATATTAAACGTGGCAAATAATGGAGGTTCATTAACCTTCGTTGCTGCAAATGAATTTGATGCTACTGCCTTTGATGGAACGGTAGATTCGCTTACTTTCTATTCTGCGGTTTTTGACCAATTTGATAACTTCTATAGTGAGGCCTCTGCTACATGGTCTCTTACCACCACTGATGTTAACGTTGGATTAGCGTCGCCCACATTAGCTACTTCGGCCACTCTAACAAATTTACTTCAAGGAATTGAAGAGACAGTGGTTAATGCTTCTGGAGTAGATTTTGCCGCAGGCCTTACTGCGTCTTCTGATGCAATAATTTTTGGTGAAGACGGGGCTTATTATTTTGTATTTACCTTTGCGACTTCTCCACAAGCAGGCCAGGTGGCCGTGACCACAATTGATGCTAAAACGAAGGTAGGGAATCCGGCAAATTCATATGATGGCATAAAGGAAATAATTTTTACTACTACCACCAAACCAACACCATCGCTTGCGTTGCTAGAAAATATGTGTGTAAACACAAGCTTCACAAATTATGCAACGATAAATGGAGTAGCATTAGATAGTGCATCTACTGCTACGGTTACGATGTCTTTCGTAAATGGCCATGCCGATGCTACCACTATTTTCACTGTTGCAGAAAATGTGGCCGTAACTTTCACTGCTGCTAGGGTTGGCCGGCCAGCATTGTCTGGAGAAACGATAATTTCCTCTATTTTGGCCGATGCTACTTCTTGCGTGAGAATGTTGGATGAGCCATATATTGTGGGAGGAGAGGCCGTCGATATTGCAACCTTGGGTATTTCTAATATGTCAGTTGATAACTCGTTTGAAGTTTATCCTTCGGCCTTTGACAAATTTGGAAATTATATGGCGATTAGCACCGCTGCGGCCAACAGTTGGGGTGCTGGTGGATCTTTGGCATATACGGTTGCTGATTATACAGGTTGTATTGCAGGTGTAAATTGCGTATCGCTTGTGGGCGTAAAAGAGGGAACAGGAACTTTAAACTTTACCTTTGGAACATTTACCTCTACGACAGCGACAATATACATTGATGTGGCCGGTGTTCCCGCTGAACGTCTGGCAAATAGTGTCAGCGAAGTCTGTGATAGTTCCTCTGACACATTTTGTAGTGCGGTCCGGGATGTATTAAGCGGTGATGATATTTTAGCGAGCTATTATTGGGACGCTTCCGGGGAGTCATGGAGAACTTCTTATACGAATGCTTCCTGGTATACAGAGGCATCTGGCACAAGCAGCGTGCGTGGGCCGAAAAAAGAATTTCCATCACATGCTTTCATCATTGGTACATCAAGCGGCATTGATATCGTTGATGCTAAAACGAACAAAGTATGGATGAAATTTGCCAAAGGCGTCAATCGTGCATATCCAAATTGGACAGGGCCTAACGCCATTACAGCTACCGATGGTAGAATTTATGCTGGATTTAATGAAGGTTTTGTAGAGCTTAATTTCAAAAGAGATAGATTTTATCGGGTAGAGACCAACACTGGTACTACTTCCCAGTACTATGGAAGTGGTATTGTAAATCGTAACATCGCAACTACAACAGGTGGTAGTATATTTAATTCCATGATGTCCTTAGGACAAATTCGGTCGCTGGATACACTATCTACTTCTACTAGAAATTATTTGGTTATTGGGGGTTCAACAAATGTTGCGCTGGCCAATATTGCTTCTGGAACGGCGGCCGCGACTTATGGGTTTGTACAAATTTCCGATATTGGAGATACTTCGAGAAAAGTAGAAATGTCGCTAAATGATACAGCGGCAACTCCTACTGCTGGGTTTGTATATTTTACCAATGCCAATAACAATGTTGTTCGTTATAGGGCCAATTATCCAGTATCGCCATCTACAGCTCCCGCATGGAATTCTGCCTATACGTATTCTACACAGATTTCGGGCACATCGTGGAATGAAATAAATGATATGAAAGTGATTACCAACGCTTCAAATATCAGTGACACCGCTCCTTCAACTAATAATACATTATTGTTGGCAACCGATACGGGTATTGTAGATATTCATGAACGAATGAATGCAGCTCAATCATCTGTTCGTAGGATTATTACAAAAGGCGATGATTCGACTTTCACTTTCGGTGGCCCAGCGACTTACGGGAATGTAGTTTGCTTGGGTAATGAGACGGGTAATACAAATACGCATTTGCGACTCGGTGATGGAATGACATTTCAACCAAATGATCTTTCTTATGTTTTTAGATTTATGGCACTATCTGATTCTGCTGATAAGGTATTAGTAGAGCATACCCATCAACCAGCAGACCTGTTAAATTCTAGTGGAAATTTTCAATTATATATAGATTCGGGGAATAATATCGTGGTAGAAATTCGTGCTTGGAATCAAAGTATTACTACAAGAAAGACATTCTTTATAACTGGCCCTACAATTACTATAGGTGCGTGGTATAGTGTTAAATTAATACTTTCAAATACCAACGGTGGAACATCACATTTGTATGTCAACGGAATAGAATACGCCTTAACATTTGATGCCGGATATAGATTTAATACAGAGTATGTGGGAGCTGACACTAGAGAAGTTTATGTTGGAGCAGATGGAAGTGGGAATAACGCATTTCATGGATGTTTTGATGAATTGGCCATTATTAACGATGGCACATCATTCTCAGGGGCCATACCTGTGGCGTTTGAATTATATCAAAAAAATGCAAACGTTGCTATGCTGTACCACTTTAATGAAACCGGTGACAAGTTTTATAATTCTGCAGAATACGGAGTTGTCGCGGGAAGTGTATACACCTCTGCCACCGTGTCAGGTGATCCAAATGTTTGGTCTGCCTATCCATATCTTCCTGGTGATGTAAGCGACGGTAATATATTTACTCAAATTGCTATTAACACCACCACGGCATCTCTTGGAACATTATCGGAAATGATTGCAGCTAAGTATGTCGGAGTTGATTCTTCTTCTTACATATATAAAATACCTTTTGCTCATAAGATCGAACTATCTAAAGCGGCGTCACACTACACTTTTAATAGTTCTAATGTAAAAAGCATATTCGCCTTCCAGCGTGATGATGTTAATGATTATGATTTGGCGTTTGGAACAGAGGATGGTTTTATTAAGCGGGTATATCCACAGGTAGAGTATGATTCCGATTATCCTGGCGATAGTTATAAAAATCCAACTGTCGCAACTGCTTCGGCCTGTAACACAATTTTATCCTCAGATCTTTCAATGCAACGCCAGGATGGATGGTATTGGATTAGTAGCAACACAAATGGCACCTTCGCTGCTTATTGCGATATGTCTTCTGATGGAGGAGGTTGGACGAGAGTGGTTTATGATAATCCACAAGGAACCATGGATAATGTGACTATGACTACAACTACGAAAATGTGGATGAGGTGGGATGGTGGAATGTCGTATATTAATGGCCTTTTTAATGTTACGAGCAATTTGAATAATATATCGATGCAGGGAATTAGTCATGACTCGTTGAAGTTTTCGTCTAGATTGTATTCGATAGATTCATGGGATAATGAAAATGTAACAATAACATTTCCTGGGGGATCAACCCAGGTATATTCCAAAGACTATAATGCCCTGCCAACGGCCGCATATAGTACTGGGTGGAATAATATTAATAATATTGATATTGATAACGATTCATATGAATATGATGGCCATTGGATACAAGATAAAACAGTCGCTCATTCAGACGATACAGCTAGCTTTACTTTTATCGGAACTTTTAATGAAAGCACCGCCAACGAATCCTGGGCCATTGATAACATCATGATCTGGATCAAGTAGAGAAGCAGAAAATTTGGACTACAAAAGTATGTCTATCTAAAATCAATCCCATACACCGATAATTGTTGAGTGAGAAGGTAAAGTTTTCTGCAAAATCCCCGATAAGAAGCTAGGTATTTGGACTAATTTGATCGGCCGCAGGAGGTGTTTATTAAATTACTAAATTTGCTACTAGGCCTACTACCAGTAAGTATAAGTGGCCTGCTTATCTTCCCGGCCTTGGGCCTAGACTATGTCCAACATGGCCGGCCAGTGCAGTACGATTTTCCAATTAGAGAGTACTCCGTCATCATTACAAAGGAAGGGTATTATCCCAAGAGTATCTTGGCCTTTGAAGGGGAGCGGATTCGTTTTTTTATCACGAGCACTACTGAGCTTCCTAGTTGTTTTAGTATGCCCGATAAAAATATCTTTCTTGCAGTACAAAAAGGAAAAGTAGCAGAGACGGAGGTCTATTTTTCTGCTGGTGGAGAGTTTGAATTTTTTTGCCCAACGGGGAAAATCAAGGGGCGAGTCTCGGTGATAAAACGTGAGCGCAAATATAATCAACCAGTGAGCAAAAGCGAAAATAAAAATATTCACAGCAAGAACAGTTATAATAGTGACGCTGGCAGCAGAGCACTGGCGGCATCCGCTTGGATGCCGAAGGATTAAATATGTCAGTTTTTTCAGATGCCATTTCAAATTACCTTTCTCCCATCAAAGATCTTTTAGATGATCCGACGGTCTCAGAAATTATGATCAATGGTGCGGAGGAAATTTTTGTAGAGCGTAAGGGATTGGTTTACAAAGTTCCTAACAAATTTCAAAATGAAGCAGCTCTGTTGGCAGCTTTTCGTTCAGTAGCACAATCAGTGGGGCGAGTGATCGATCAGGACAGTCCGCGCCTAGATGCTCGTCTTCCCAACGGCTCTCGAATTCACGTAGTATTGCCGCCGATGGCCAGAAGAGGAACGACGGTGGCCATTCGAAAGTTTGCTAAAGAAGAGTTAACCTTGAAGGATCTTATTAGTAGCGGAGCGCTTTCCGCCGCAGGAGCGCGTTTTTTGGATATTGCCGTTTTTTTAGGAAAAAATATTATTGTTTCGGGGGGAACAGGTTCTGGAAAAACCACCTTGCTTAATATCTTAGGAGGCAGAGTTCCTAAAGCGCAGCGCTTGATCATCATAGAAGATTCTGCGGAATTGCAAATACACTCAGAGCATGTAGTTCCTTTTGAGGCAAGAAAGGCCAACGATGATTTGCGAGTTAAAGAAGTCTCTATTCGTGAGTTGGTTTTATCGGCCATGCGTCTAAGGCCTGATCGCGTAATTGTCGGAGAGGTACGGGGTGAAGAGGCACTAGACTTAATTCAAGTTATGAATACTGGCCATGATGGTAGCATGGGAACCGTTCATGCGAACAACCCGTTAGATACTTGTACGCGCTTGGAAAGCTTGTGCCTGATTGGTGATACCAGGATACCTCCCGATGCTATCAAGAAGATGGTGGGGAGTGCGGTAAAAATTATTGTTCAATGTGCGCGCTATCATGATGGTGGCCGGCGCGTTTCCTACATATCCGAAGTGCTGGGAGTGGATAACCACGGAAATTATATTGTTAAACATATTTTTCGCTGGGTACAGACGGGAAAGGATGCTAAAACAGGGAAATATATTGGAGAGATGGTTCCTTGTAATTATGTGCCATCATTTTTTTCTGATATAGTTGTTAACAAGCTTCCGTTTCCTCGAAGCACTTTTACTACACCTGATTGGGTGGAAAAGTTAGAACAAGCAGATGCGGCATAATTGGCCACTTCTTAGGTATTGGTCATATTAATTAAAATTAGAATAAATAATCCTAAAAACCAGTATCTCATTTTGGGTTACTCCTTGCTTGTATGCTTGCAAACTAAGCACAAAATTTTACCAGCTTCCTCTATTTAACTAACCATCTCGGTTTTTCTGGAATTTAATTTAGTATAATCGCTTCTGTATAGTATTTGGCCGCATGAAGTGGGTGGAGGGGGCAAGAACTTGCCCCCTGAGAAATAAACTATTTTTCTAATTAATTTCTGGCCGGTTTAAACCAGCAGAGTGGGCGAGTGCCAAGAGTGTAGTTGTCTTTGGCGGCACAGAAGCCTTCATTTTCATCGTCGCTATCATCACTAGGATCAACGGTGACATCTTTGTCGCAAAGAGCGCCGGCAAAATAAGTATCAAAACGACATTGAGTCGGAGGATATCCGCCAGTATTTGTTCTAGATACAACTGTTTGATCGGGAGTAGAAAATTTAATAGGGGTTGTTTCGTTCAATAGATCTTCAAAAAGTTTGCCTAGCGCAAGTCCGGCCATGGCCGCTCGTTGGCACATTGCAATCTCTTCAGGATTTGAAAAAGCTTGATTACATTTTTGAGTGGCAATTGGATCCACATTCATCGCGGCAACAATATCTACGTTGTTATCTTCCGCAAAATAGCGCTTAACACATTTTGCCGAGCTGTAGTAATCAGCTTGGCCTTCGCTACTGGCCCAGATTGTGCCAAACCAACTGGTCTTTTTTGGCGCTCCACCAATGTGGTGTCCCATTTCATGGCATACGACCATGGCAAAGCCATCAGGAGTTATTGCCTGGTGTCGGGCCAGTCCGCCAAAGAGATTTATTTGCCAAGTATTGCCGGTTTGTTGCGCATAGGCGTTGACGGTGTCGTCACTCCAGGAGGAGTTGATTTTAAGAATATTACCTCTTCTTTCAACTACTGGAGTGTAGATATTATTAATTCTAGTAATAACATCGTTAAAAATCTGTTCAGTCATTGTTCGGGAAGCTTTTTTATCATGCACGCCAATATGCCAATCATTTTCTGGTAAAAATGAAGGAAGCATTTTGGAGGTTGATGTCGAAGACGAACCATCAAAACTGAGAGCTACAACTACTAATGCAAACAAGAGATAAATTCTGTTCATATGATCCTCCTTGAACTTGAAGTAGACATCCGATTGTCTACTTTTTTTGAATTATACTCAGGGGTAAATTGTTTCTAACTTGATTTTAAAAGTCTATTGTAAAAATAGCAGAGTGTTCCGATGTAAGATAATGTTTGAGTTATTGCGCTATTTTATATTGTCGCAGGTTTGATTTTGAGTGATCTGGTAATTTAGTTGTCTAATTTTCGACAGGCATTTTTCAGTGAGCGAATAATGAATCCATCGTCGTCGGCGTAGCAATACATGATGTGGCCTTTACCATCCACGTTTCCATAAATGTTTATGGAGGTGTTGATTAATTTGTTTCCGTCACCTTGAGCAGACTGTTCTTTAAAGCTAACTTTTATAGAAAAGATACCGTTACTATCGTAATCAAGATTGCCGTTAGTGGTTGTCATATTAACCACGGTGTAGCGGCCCATTACATCATCGCCAATTCCATATACGCGGGTTCCGCCTGCATTTAAGATTGAGGTGATTTTATGAGATTGACGAACTAAATTTCGCCCTTCAAAAGTTTTTCGACAGGCCGTCTGTTGGGTAATGTTTTTTTTAACCTTGCTAACGTAGGCGTAGATCTCGTTGGATATCTTAACGCTAGATTTTTTATCATATCGGACTTCGACAATCTTAATAGCAACGATAGCTACGATGCCTAAGATAGAAACACCTACTACCGCATCCACATAACCGAGGCCACGGATTGAGTTGAAAAAGTTGGTAATTTTTTTTATGAGCATTACTTAATTATAATAAAGGATTGTAAATTATTAGCAATATAAAATTTTTTGAAAGGACAGCAAAGAGACCGCCTAATTTTATCTCATATTATTTTATGATTAATGGACATGGATAATGTATATGGATAATGTATATGGATAATGTGGGGAAACTACTTCTTGCTTTATCTTCGCGCAAACTTTGTTAGAATTACCTGTTAGATGCGCTATATTGGAGATTATTATGTCAGAAAAAAAGAATAATTTTAATCGTAGAAAGACTTTGCTTATTAATCCAAAGTTTCAGTTAAGTGTGATTCGACAATTTTTTGTTTTATTGTTCACTGTTTTTTTTACGTTGGCCTTGATTTTTATCTGGCAATATAGTCCACTTATGACGGAAGTTTATACCTTGGGGTTAGATGAGAATCATCCGTTTATGATCGCTTTTGAAAAGTTCCAATTTATGATGATGATTGTTTTTATCTGTGGAGGCATTTTTAGTATCAGCATGTTTTATTTGGCGGCGCTAGTTATATCTAACAGAGTGGCCGGCCCACTATATCATATATGCAATCACCTCAAGGATTTGCGAGAAGAGATGGCCACCACCCCGTTGACTGCTGGAAGTAGCAGTACTTTTAAACATATTAATTTAAGAAAAAAGGACTATTTTTTTGAAGTAGCAGAAGAGATAAACCGATTTTTTGATGCGGTGGAAAAAAAGAGTGCTAAGGGATCTACAGCATCAACAGAAGAGAAGAATATTCCCCCTTCCTAGTTTTTCACCCGTTTTATTAATCCTATTTGTATAGTAATTTATTGTTTACAGGGAAAATGGCCGACCATTTCATTCCATTTGCAACTTTGCGTTTTGTGATCTTTTTTCTTCTAATCTTCTGATTTTCCGTTGTTAGTGTGCCAACAGCTATTTGGCCCATTTTCAGAAAAGAACACTCAAGTTTTAGGTGTAATGCTCCGAAAAGTCATCGAAAGCTTGGAGACTCGTAGGCCTAAATGGGGAGAGTTATATGAGATTTATGAAAAGTAAAAATGCCATGGCCCTGATTATTTCGCTATTTCTCATTGGAAGAGCGGGGGCGGGAACAATCCCAGAGCAGTGTGAGAATATTGAGAAAGATCAGTTCATTGCCTATTGCTTGGCCATTGTGAATGGATATGAAACTCAAGGAGCAGATTTTTGTGCAGAGTGCTTGGAACCACCAAGTAGCACTCCAGCTTGGGTAGAGGCCTTAGGCATAGTGGCCAGTCCGCTGGCCTACTTAGGTATAAACTATATGTGGTCAGATGCTTACAAAGATACACAGATGGGGTGGGCCGACGCTTATTCTTCTCGATATACAGCTGGTTATGCTGCTTGCACTAGCCAATTCGGAGCATATTCGAGTTATTTAACAGAGCGTGGTGCGCCACCCATGACACCAGATCAGGCCTCAGATTTTACGGCCGGATGTAATGGGACTTTGATGAGTCCTTCTGCTTATGCTGGTATGGGGGGGTTTTATCCTTCTGGCTTTGGGGGAGTGGGTAACGGTTATGCATCAGCAGGATATTCTCCAGGCTTTTTATCTGGAATGGCCGGCCCATACTATGGTTCCGGTATGATGGGTTCTGGTTCTATAGGAGGAGCAGGACTTGGATTGGGACTTGGCCTGGGCCTAGGTCTTGGAGGAATAATGGGAGGAGGGCTCTATCCTGGAGCTGGAATTAATTTGGGAATTGGGGGCAATATTGGTGGTGGCTACTACGCAGGTATGCCAGGAGCAGGCCTTGGCTATCCAGGAGTTGGCGGTTACTACGGGATGCCGGCCATGGGATATCCCGGAATTGGTGCCGGTATGGGGATGGGCGTAGGATTAGGAGTGGGCCTTGGTATGCCAATGATGGGAGGTATGGGAATGATGGGAATGAATATTCCACAAATGGGAATTGGGGGCGGAATTAATTTTGGCATTGGAGCTGGTGGTGGCCTCAATATTGGAGCGGGAGGAATGCCTTATGGTGGTGGATACTACGGGGTTCCGGCCGGAGGTGCATATTACGGTGCAGGTATTCCCGGCGGTGGTGGGGGGTATTATGCCGGTGGACTTCCTTATGGCAATCCTTATGGTGGAATGAGTGGCTACAATGGAGCAATGGGAATTGGTTATAACGGAATGGGCAATAGCGGTTATTGGGGCAATACCGGTGGATGGAATAGTGGTGGTAGTAGCTACTATCAGCAACAGCAATTGCAACAACAGGCAATTTGGCAGCAACAAGGGGATGAGTTTTCTCGTTCTCAGACAAATATGCAGGGGAATCAGATGGCCGGAGCTGCGCTTTATCAAAATTACACCAACGCGGCCAGTGATCTAAATCGAGGAATGTATGGAGTTGGTGGTGGTGGTTATTACGGAATGGGCGGGGCCCCTTATGCTATGGGCAATATGGGTGGAACTTTTGGAATCAGTGGTGGCGCTTATCTAGGTTGGTAGAAGTTTTCTTTGAAATTATTTCTTGTTATGCATCAATGTTTTAATTTGATGGCGGAATATAACTTCAATTTTATTTGAATCAATTAAACGTTCAACTACCCCCGGGCCAAATTGTGGATGATCGAGAATATCGCCAACCATAAAGTGAGTGTTCATTGCGTAGGGGCGAGACTTAGTTTGGGACTTATTAACGGCCTCTAGCCAGATATCGGAGATAGATTGTTCTGGACGTTTGGAAGAAATTTTGGATGTTCTTAGTTGTCTACTTTTGGATTTAGATGGATCCTTGTAGGCATGAATTGATTGGCAAGTTTTGCATTTTACCTTGCCGATGGCCGAATCGCTTTTCATCGAGACGATCAGATGTGCTAGGGCAAGTTTGCATTTACTACACTGTGATAAAACCTCTTTTCCTACCGCAACATCAGACATAAAGACCCCTATAGGTTTGTTGTTAAAGCGACAGTTCTCTGGGACAATGAAGAGCTGTTGTACTTCAACAATTGTGTTACTTTTGACTAGAAGAAACGGGACATATTATAACTAAACCTGTTGAAAGTAAAGAAAGTAAAGAAAGTAAGAAAGTACAGAATGTAAATGTTCATTGCCCTGGAGAATAACCTTGAATCTGCAAGAGCAAGCAAATAATCTTCCGTCACTTCCTGGATGTTATTTAATGAAAAGAGAAGATGGCCAGGTTATTTACGTTGGTAAGGCAAAGAGCTTAAAAGCAAGAGTTGTTTCTTATTTTAATAATTCGCAGAAAAACTTAAAAAACGAGTTATTGATTAAACATATCAAGAAATTTGACTTTATTGTCACAGCAACGGAGGCAGAGGCCTTTGTGTTGGAAAATAATTTAATTAAAAAATATCTACCCAAATATAATATTCTTTTAAAAGACGATAAAAGCTATCCATATCTTGCTGTCGATTTTAATGAGGATTTTCCAACCCTGAAGTATTTGCGACGAGTAAAAAGTGGGGCCTTGCGAAAAACCTGGGGGCCTTTTCCTACGGGGAGCAATATTTCGCTAGTTATAAAAATTCTAATTAAATTTTTCAAACTACGAGATTGCTCTCTGAGTGAGTTTAAGTCAAAAAAACAAGCTTGCCTCCTGCAACAGCTTGGCCAGTGTAGTGCTCCGTGCGTAAAGCTTATTTCTGCTCAGGAGTATGAAGTCGCTTTGCGAGGGGCCTTGGATTTTTTTGAAGGTAAGAGTTTTAAAATTATAAAAAGAATGGAACAAGAAATGTTGGCACATGCAAAACAAGAGCATTTTGAGTATGCCGCCACTTTGCGTGATGATATTGCCGTTCTATCGACATTCGTTAAGCAAAACTATGGGCAAAATAGTGTTGAGCTAAATCTTGGGGGTGGAGTTTCCGATTTAGATTGTGTTGCTTTTTATGCTGGAGAGTTGGTTGATGTTGTAATTAGTACAATAAGAAATAATATTTTAGTGGGAAACAAAAGTTTATATTTTTCGAGAGAAAGCTGTTTTAGTGAGCAAGATGATGTTGAGGATGAAGTTTTAACTTTAGTTTTGCAATACTATACTGAAGATAATGGTGGAATTCCTCCGAAAATAGTGACCAATTTTTCCAGCGAAAAAAATGATTTATTATCCAAAGCGTTGTCCATAATAGATCCTGTGGCAACAACGGCCATACTCCCGTCAAATGCTAATCAATTGTTGATAGATGCGACCTTGAAAAATGCGCAGGAGTATCAACTGTTTCGCAAAAAAAATAATACAAATCGTTATGAGGGGCTGGAAGTGTTGCAGAAACTACTTGGACTAGCTGAGCGTCCAATTATTTTGGAAGCATTTGATGTTGCCATTTGGCAGGGAAAATCTCCAACTGCCGCACAAGTAGTTTTTTATAACGGAGTGCCAGATAAAAAACAATATCGTCATTATCATTTAGAAGAACGGCCAGAAGGCAATAATGATTTTGAAATGTTAAAAGAGTTGTTGGGGCGTAGAATTGGCCATGGTAATCTTCCGGATGTTTTTGTTGTTGACGGGGGGCGAGGACAATTGGCAGTTTTTGTTGGTGTGTTAAGCGATTGGGGGTTAAAAATACCCTGTGTCGCAATTGCAAAGTCAAAAGTAATTCATCGGGGAAAGGATGCTGGAAGCAAGGGAGAAAAGGTGGAGCGAAGTGTCGAGCGACTATATCTCCCTGGGCGAACTAATCCTTATGAACTTTCCAAAAATCGAGCTTTGTTTTCGATTCTTGTTGCCATGCGAGATGAAGCACATCGTTTTTCTCGGCGACTGCACCATAAAAAAGAGCGTCAGCGTCTTTTTAAATAGTTTTTCCTAGATTATTTAGTTTATGATGTGTACAAATTTTCGGTTATTAGAACCACACTCAGGGCATCTTGCCGTCTCTTTGATCACCATGTTGGTATAATCGGAGAGATGAGAGAGAACTAATTTAGAACTACATATGTTGCACTCATTCATGAGTTTTTTCACATGATCCACATCACCGTAATACTCTTCGAACAGTTCAATTTTATAATCTAAATCCATTTCAGATGATGACATATAACTCCTCAATGAAAAAACGTCCGCATTAAGTCTGAACATCAATCACTTCTGATTAAAACTTTCGGAAGATGAAATGGTAACTTTACAGATTTAATTTTTTTATACTTTAACTGTGGACTTATGGATTTTTTTTCCATAAAAGTGGTAGGCAATTTTTTTTACTAAAATTTATGGAAGAAATATTTAAAGTTCAAAATAATAGTTTTTTTAGCGAAAAAAAGTCTTTTCTAGAAGAGCTGTTTCCTCCCGCTTACTGGGCAGAATCTTCCGCGCAGGAAGAGTTTTGTTTGCCTATAGATAATCTTGATGGCAATGAAGTTGAGCAAGATGCCGAAAGCGGGCCCGAGGTGGCCGATGATTTTGCCTTAATGGGGGCGGACATCATTTTAAAAGATATTGGAATGGATTCTCCTACGCAGTTGGGAGAAATTATTAGCAGTTGCCATAGCTGCTTCCATCTGGACGCAGCTAAGCGCATAAAGCGTTTGGATATATCCTCTGCGCAATATGATAATCTTGGTAGTGGCAAAAAAATAAAGGCGTTGTTTGTTCTGGACTATCCGCGAATTGTTGATGAAAAAAGTCGAGCTTTGGTTGAGCAGCAAGATGATCTGCTCGATAAAATGATCGCGGCCATGAAGTTTGCTCAGGGTGATTATTTAAAAAGTTATTCAATAAAATGTTCACTACTAGAGGGTGATTTACAAAATTTTGAAGGCAGTTATTCTAATTGTTTAAATTATCTACACTATGAGATTTTTTATTATCGGCCACAAGTGGTTATTACAATGGGTGCGATTCCGACCAAGTTTTTTCTAGGGCCCGACTCTAGACTATCATTAGTACATGGTAACTTTTATCCTAAAAGTATTGGTTATAAAAATCGAGTACATAAATTTGATCTTGTTCCCATTTTTCATCCAGAGCTTTTGATTATCAATCCCAATATGAAACGCACAACTTGGAGTGATCTGCAAAAAGTAATGGCATTCTTGGGCATCTGATTTTTCCCCTAGCTACTCTTCGGATATTATTTTTTCTGGCAGTAGTTAATTATATAATCTGCACCAACCGCACCAGACTTTCCCCAGTTAAAAATATGATCAGAGCGCAATTTTATTAATTGTTCTTTGTTGCGTTCTTTATCTTGCAGGGACCGGATGACAATTTGATCGATCTCATCCACCCGGGATAGTTCAACTACTTCGCCGGCCAAAGGACGAATTTTAATTTCGAGAGGAACAATTCCAATTTTTTCATAATCTGGATTGTGCACTTTCATGGGAGTTTGAATGTATATAACAGGTTTTAACATAGAAAAAGAAAACTCAAATCCAATACCCGACCAGTCGGTAATTAGAAGATCGGCCTCCTTAACACTACTACTTTGGGCCGAATCGGTTTCAATCTCAAGATTGTGGTGGCCCCTATATTTTTCAATAATAGCACTTAAAAGTGTCGCTTTGCGCTTTATAAATTCGGGGTGAGGCCTTAGCACAAGATCAAAATCATGAGGTAAAAGTTTGGTAAGAATTGGATCGATAGAGGACTCTAAAAGATTTTGGGCATTCCAGGAGGGAGCAATTAATATTTTCGGGCGAGATTTAGCTTTTATTGATGTTGCGTTTTTGTATGCACTTTCCAAATCTTCTAACCAACTATAACCGACGTCTATGAGAGTCTTGGCCGGTAATTTATAGATTTCTTCAGTTTTGCGAATTTCTTCAGTGTGATGTTTACCTACGCAAAAGATAGTGTCGTAGTGGTCAAACGCCCGAGGATTATAGACCATATGAGTGCTATTTATCGCATGAAAAATATAGATGTGATTTACTTGGTTAGTAGAGCGCTTGATGTGAAAATTATGTAAATCACTCATAGTAAGAATGACTGTTTTAGTACTAATGAAAGGGAAAATAATTGGCAAGAGTCCTTTTATAAAAAAGGGGCGAAGGCGGTTATTTTTTTTAGCAATTTCCCAAATGGGATCTTTTTGATCAGAGGTTATATACAAAAGAGTGTAACCAGATTTTGCCAGTAATTCATCAATAGTGGCACGAAAGTTCTGATAATAAATTCCGCTTTCGGAATAAAAAGTAATTTCCGGGTGTTTTTTACTAGCGCTAAAATATCTTATTGCTTCACCTATTTCATGGAAGATTCCCATTGTGCTACTCCAAGCGGTTATTTTTTATAAAAAAAGTTACTTAGAATTAATTCAATATCATCAAGAGAAAGAGCTGTTAGATTATTTAGTGCTCGGTTGGGATCAAACATTTCTGGGATAAGAGCAAAAACTTTTTCTCTATTTTCGTGCAAAAGAGCGAAAAGATTTTTGGCATCAAGTTTTTGATATAATCGATCTAGTCGGGCCGCTAATCTGTTGGCACCAGATAGTTCCGTTAAAATAGATTGCATGTGATCGTTACTATCTTTTTTCAAATTAAGCTCAAAAATTTGTGGCAAGAAGGCCCCGGCCGCTAGTCCATGAGGAGCGTTAAGATGTAGGGTCAGCGGATAGGAGATGGAATGCGCAATGGCCGTCTTGGTATGACTAATACAAAGCCCGGCCAAGAGACTGGCATAACTTATTTTTTCTCGATGTTGAGCGTTAGTCAAATCATCAAGCAGTGGCGGAAGATGATCTAAAATATTATTGATGGCCTCTAATGCAAGGGCCTTATTGTAGACTGTCCAGTTTTTATTCCATAATGATTCGAAAGCATGAGATAGCGCATCAAGGCCGGTTATGGCCGTAAGAGAAAAATCCAAAGAACTCATTAAGTCACTATCAACGATGGCAATCTGTGGGAAAATAAGAGGAGAGTTAATCGAATACTTTTTCTTGCTTGTCTCATCCCAGATGGTAGCGAAGGGAGTTACCTCGGAGCCGGTTCCGGCAGTAGTTGGAATAGCAATTAAGTCATAATTTTTTTTCTCTACTTTTTTGCTGTTTTGCAAGTATTCAAGCAGTACGTTTTTATTATTAGTTTTAACAACGCTTAAAACTTTTGCAACATCAATTACGCTACCGCCACCAATTGCTACGATGGTATCGCCTTCAAAAGAGCTAAATTCTTTTAGATGTTTTAACAAATCATCAACGGTAGGATTAGATTTTACAGAGGTAACTTGGATTTGGGCATGAGGGAAAAAGCGCTGCCAATTCATGCGCAAAAAAACATTGCTGGATAAAATGGCATAACGTCTTTTGTCTAAAATTGCCGGAAGTTTATCGATGGCCCCTCTTCCCGCAAAAACTTTTACTGGATTAAAAATTTCATTTATGTTTGTCATTTTTTTTAACTAATTCCATAAAACTGTTTTTGTTATTAATTGGCGTTTCTGTTGGGCGACCGAGGTCTTTGCGAGAGTGGGTTGATAGGCGAACTTCGATAAAATTAGGTCCAGGAGAATGCTTCATTTTGTTTAAGGTAGAAATTAAGTCATCTTCGTTATCTACTAGCGCAAAATTTTTATATCCAAAGTTGGCCGCTACTTTGGAGAAATCATAGCTGAAAGCGACGGTGGCCTGTCCACCGACAGACTCATGGGCACCATTGTTTAATAGGATATGCAATAAATTTTCAGGGGATTGAGAGCCGATGATAGGTAGTGCTCCTAAATGCATAATCAGCGCGCCATCACCATCCAGGCAGACAACATTTTTAGAGGTGAATTTTGCCAATCCCAAGGCAATTTGTGAGCAATGTCCCATACTACCAACCGTTAAAAAATCGCTATTGTGTGGCAAATTATATTTTTTGCGAATTTCAAAAAGTTCGCGTGATGCTTTCCCGGTAGTAGAGACGATTAAAGAATCTTTACAGGCCAAGGCAATTTTTTCAATTGCCGTTTCACGAGGCAACTTATAATCATACCCAGCGTTTGCTTTAGGGTATTGCTCTTTTTCCCAAAAATCTTTAGGGCATATAAATGCCACTGGCCGCTTGGACTCTTTTGCATAATTGATCAAATCGTTAACACTTTCTTGATAATTATTGCCAAGAATTTGATATTTAATCTCCATCGCCTCTAATAGTGCATTTTGCACACGGCCTTGTTTTACATGTTGAGGCTCATCTTTTTCGCCAGGACGGCCGCGCCAACCAATTAATAAAACCATTGGGATGGAATAGACCTCGGGGTCTGCTAAGGAAAGGAGTGGATTTACCGCATTGCCCAGCCCAGAGTTTTGCATATAGACAAGTGGAATTTTCCCGGTGGCCAAATGATGTCCAACGGCCAGCGCAATGGCACCGCCTTCATTGGCCGCCGTGAGGTGCATTTTGCTATCGACGTTATTAGAAATATAGGCGCAAAAATTTTGTAAAAAAGAATCAGGAACTCCTGCAAAAAAATCGATGTTATGTTCGCGGAGTAGTTTATAAAAATCTTCAACTTTATTCATAGGTATTTCTCAAGATGTGGTGGATAATAAGAGATATTCTTATCAAAGAAATAGGAAGATGTCATTGCAATATTCGGCAACGCTTGCTCATTTTAGAGATAGATCTTTTGAAATTGTGATAAATCCAGCGAATATTTTTTTCTTCGTAGGGGTGACAAGAAAGGCAGAGGCCCACATTTAAAATTTTTAGCTGCTCCTTACGATTAAATGGTCGAGCATCTATACGGGTAGAATTTGGAGGGCCATCTTTTAAAAAGGCAGTCCAGGCATCGGCAGGAAGCTGATCAGAGAGAGCGCTATAGCGTGGATAAAAATTAAAAGTTGTGTCAATGCTATTATAAGATAAATCGCCGCGTCCGGCCCCTAGTGCATTGCTAGAGAGATGGCAAGAGATGCAGCTGCGACTTTTTTTGCCCGTGGTATGAGGCACGGTGGGGGCAAAAAGGCGAACAAATTTTTTATTCTTTGGTATATCGGTAGAGATCGTCATAACCATTCCGGGAATAAATGGAACAATTTTTTCTTGATTATTTGGGCCGGGAACGATTCCCAGGGGCGGAGCATCGGAGAGAAAGGAGTCGGAAAATTCTTGCCAAATTCCGCGGCCACTTTGTTGAGTGTGGCAACTTAAACACTGCGGGGCCCAAGAAGAGTGGCAACTATGACATGCCAGGCGTTCATGTCCTGGCATGGTTTGGGTACATTGAATAGTCGGGCCTTTGAGGCGAAAAATTTTTTTAGAATTTTTTCCCTGCATAATTAAATCACCTTGTGGATTAAGAAAGGCAAAAGGCAGCGCTTTATTGCTTTTGCCAATTTTTAAAAACTGTCGCGGTCTCTCTTCCTTCCCATTATTGCGCAGTCGAATTATTTTTCGATCTTCATCACTAAGCTGATCCCATCCGACGGTAGGAAGGGGGCCGTTTTGATGGCAATCGATGCATGTAATTTCTGTCTGTTTTTCTTGATGGAGATGTATGTTGCCATCACCCATAGCTTCGCGAGAGGTATGACAATCTATGCATTCCATTCCCGCTAAAAAGTGAACATCTGCCTCCTTCTTTTCAAAAACACGTTGATCGGCCAGTAGGCGATAACTTGCGCTGGAATGAGTTGGTAGTTCGGCGGCCGTTAGTTTGCTTTCGTGCCATCCTTGATAGTTAGTACTTATGCGGCCAGAGCGACTATGGCATCCAAAGCAATGTTCACTTTTAATTTGGAGAGTAAGGGCAGGGTGATAGTTTTTATTATCTTTTTGGCCGTCATCATAATTAAGATGACAGGCCATACAGCCGCCTCCCCGCGATAGTTCGTTAATTGGGCCACTTTCTTTTTTTACATTCCCAAGATGACACATGGTACATAATTGTTTTAAGTGAGTATCGGCACTACTTCCGCCAAGTTGTTTAACCGAGTCGGTTCCATTAGGGATTTTTTTTTCACCAAAAGCAAAGCGATCAACGGCAATAACTCCGCGCATACTATTCATTAGTGATTTATCTACACGTTCAACAATTTCGGCGTGACAATTAGTTGCCCCACAAGTCAAGCGTGCTTGCTCTATATTATTAATGTTCCCTGGAAGAAGAATCATATTTTGGTGGGCAGTGGTTTTATTGGCAGAAAAAATATTTCCCAAATGACAACTACTGCATCCAATGGCCTTTGGATTATGTGAGGTTGCAAAACCAAATTCTTGTTGATGACAAAGAAGACAACCCTCGCTGCGGCCATTCACCCTTGGAGTATCTTGGGTGATTGCTTTTTTATCCGGGAAGTAGCTGTAAATGGAGTTGTAAATATTGGTGTTAGGCCAGGGGTCTTTGGGAATAGTAATGGCCCAATAAGCGCCTCGAAAGAAGAAAACAAAAAAGATAAGTGAAATGAATATTAGGCCAAAGAGAGAGAAAAAAAATTTAAGCAAAGAACGCAAGCGCCAAGAAAATCGAGGAAAGAAAAAAAAGAAAAGATAAAGTATTAGCAGAATATATGGCAAGATTGCGGGATCATTTTGCCAATGCAGAATTTCTTGAAGAGGAAGAAAATACCATGGGCCTTGGGTTTTTAAATAAAACTCACTATGCAAACCGATTGGAAAAAAAATTGCCAGAAGGACAACTAAGAAAGAGACGATTGGCCAATCAGAGAAGGACGGCCAAATTCTCTTGGCATGGGCCAAGACTGCGGCCAATAGCAAGATAGTTGCCATTGAAGCATGCTGCAAGTAGAGGGTTTGCCATCCGTTATTATTGGTGTTGCCCAAAAGAAAATATTTTACGGGAGGCCATAAAAGTTCAGAAAAAATCTGTGCGGCAAGTTTTCCTTCGCTATCTCCTTTGAGGATGTATCCAGAGAGCATGATGAAAAGAAGAATAGGAAAGGCAAAGGCCGCGGGCCACCAAGTGGAAAAAATGATTTTATTTTTTTCTTTAGCGTTAATTCCAATCATCATTTCGACGCTATGAAAAATGGCAAAAATAATTAACAATTGTGCCGACCAGTAATGAATAGAGCGAAATAGTTGGATTATTGGATAGCGAATAAGAATTTCTTGGATGCTCAGATAGGGCGCCCGAACATCATAAAAAATAATTAGCGGAAGGCCGGAAAGAATGGCCAGCCAGAGTGCTGAAATAGAGAGCATTCCGAAATTGCCCATTATTTTATGATTGAACTTTTTAAAGAAGTTCATATTCGACCTCGGCAAATTTCTTTTCAGGATCGATCTTTATTGCTAATTCAGTGAGATTTTTTGTGGCCGGGCCCGTAACGGCCATGCCGGCCAGATTGAATTGTGATCCATGACAAGGACAGATGAGTGTTCCATCGCTATTTATATTTAATGGACAACCTAGGTGAGTACACCGTCGGAGGTAAGCGCGAAGCATGTTTAGATCTTTTACTATAATCACCTCATCAAATAGATTTGCACCACTATTAATATTTTCTAAAAGAAGTCGTATTTTTTTTTGTCGACTTCTTATTTTTATAGTGGGGATAGAAAGGGTTAGGCCGAAGAAAAAAACGCTGAAGGACCAAGCGGCAAGCTTGAGAAAGTTTTTTCGATTTAATTGCATGGCCGTTATTTTTTTCAAGTTATAAAGAGTTTAAATTTATCGATAGAAGCTGCGAGATCATCAGATAAGGTCTTTAGTTTTTCAACTTCACGAGCAGATTCATCGGCTATGGAGTTGTTTTTAAAAGTTACTTGCTCAATTTGTTTCATTCCCGTATTTACCTGAGTAAGTCCTTCCGCCTGTTCTTTTGAGGCGATAGAAATTTCGCTAATGATCTGATTAACTTCTTCGATGCTTTCTACAATTTTATTAAGAGAGGAAGAGGTTTTTTTTGCAAGTGTTGATCCCTTGCTAACATTTTCCGAAGACTCTTCAATTAGCTCGGTGGTTTCGCGGGCGGCCACCGCACTTCGTCCGGCCAAGTTTCGAACCTCATCAGCAACCACGGCAAATCCTCTTCCATGACTTCCAGCTCGGGCCGCCTCAACTGCGGCATTTAAAGCTAATAGATTAGTTTGAAAGGCAATCTCATCAATTATTTTTATAATTTTTGAGATGTTCTGGCCGGAGTTACTAATTTGTTCCATGGCCTTGAGCATCTGCTCCATTTCGCTGGCCCCATCATTGGCCAATACCTTGGCGTTTCCACTTAGCACCGCCACGCTCCCGGCATTGCCCGCATTGCTTTCAATTTGGGAGCTGATTTGAATTAGGGAGCCAGAGATTTCTTCTAAGGATGATGCTTGTCTACTTGAACCAGAGGTTAGATTGCCTCCATGTCCAGACATAATTTCTGCTGAGTTATTGACTTGTGCTACCACCCCTTTTACTTCCGCCAAAGTCATATTAAGAGAGTCGATGGTAGAATTAATAGCATCTTTTAAAACAGCATGATCTCCCTTGTAATCGCCAGAAACTTTCAAACTCAGATTGCCATGCTCCATCTCTTTTAAAATTTTAATAACTTCGGCATTAGGCCGAAGAATTTCATCAATGATTTTATTGATACCCTCTGTCATTTTTTTATATTCGCCATTATATTTATCAAAATTTATTCGGTAGTTTAATTTGCCTCGGATAGTTTGGGCGGAGATTTCTACCAATTCCTGATTAACTTCGTTTAATACATCAATCATTTGATTCATGGATTTCAAACAATCCCCTAGCTCCGTTTTATCGTTAATATTAGTAATCTTTATAAATTTACCATCGGCCAATTCAACCGCCTTTTGCTTAATAAGTAAAACCGGGGCAACAATATTTTTTCTAACAACAAAGATGATGATGAAAATAATTGCTATCATGCCAACTGAAAAGCCGATAAATAAAAGTCGAGTTAAGGCCTCTTCCGTCTTGGTGCTCTCTGTTTCATCTATGGAAAAAGCGATGTTGCCAACATCCGGCCGTTGGGAGTTTAGTGGGCGAAGCATAGACTTATAATTTCTATTTTGCCATAAGATATCATCTACCTCTTTGTCTTTTAGGTTGCGCTGGATTTCGGGGATAAACTCACGATTGGTGGAAAAGATAACTTGATTTTTGTTATTAATTATAGAAACTTCACCGTTTAAAATCTCTTTTATCTTGGTGGCCGGAAGCATCAAAGAGACGGCAACTTCGCTAAAGCCGTTAATTTTTTCATTATCGTCAGTGGTAGGAAAAAAGATCCAATAAAGAGCATTGTCTTTCGTAGTTTCTAAGCAACTTCCCTCTTGTTTTGTTTGTAGCATCGTTGCAAAACAATTGCCACGAGCATGCTCATCAATAAGAGCTCTTCCCTGATTTGCTATTTCATCTGGTGCAATACTGTTGTATTTTCCATCAAGACTAACAAAATTCCAGGTTATGATGCCGGAGGCGACATTATCGGCAGAACTTAAGGCCAATCCGCGAAGAATTCCGTTGGTGTTGGTCTGCAGCGAGGCATATTCCCCTTTATCGATCAAAGTGTAGATGCTCTCATCATTGAGGTATTTCATCATAAACCTTTCAAGGCCCAAGCGGTACTCAAGTACTAAGCGGTTAAAAGTTTTTTCCGCCATATGGCCAACTTCATCGTGGAAAAATTTATCTTTTTTACTGTCGTAGTAATAAAACAGAGCAATGGCCATAAATGCACAAATAGCTATTATGGAGATAAACAGAGAGAGGAGCTTCGTTGATATGCTTTTCATAATTAATTACTATTCCTTCACAGTTATTCAACATAACATAATAAGGCTAGGGTAACTTGCCTCAATTTTTTTTTCAATAAAAAATATGGTCGGGTAAATAGTTCTGGGTTTGAAAAAAATTAATCGGCAAAATATGCTTAGCGATAAGGCAAAGATTTCTAAATTTTTGAAGATAATTCGGCCATTGCCGAGTAGACGCATTATGGGAATTGCTAAAATATTTTTTATAGTGGCCAGTTTTGGGATGATCTTAATAGGAAGTAAGCAGGTCATGGCAGAAAAGACCAATAAATATATTCAGACCCTATCTCTCTCTTTAAAAGTGGAATTTGATTCAACAATTGCCGGACAGGTGGATATTGTTCGGGAAATGATGTTAGAAGATGGTTCAAAAGTGGTAGTAAGCAATCGAGTTGGCTGTAATGGCCGGCCGGATTGTTGGTATCATGAATTAATTTATATCGATCGTTATGGAAATGAACTAGATTATCCCAAATATCGAGTTAGCAAAAAGTATTACAATTTAAGTGCAGGGAAAGAGATTGGACGTGATCTGCAAACGGATTAAATAGTTATCGAACGTACTTAGATAATAGAGGCACTTTACGCAAACTAGGCCGCAAAAAATGCGAAGCAGAACGCAAGCGTCTGATAGCGAAAGTTCATGGTAATAAGTTATTATGGCGAGATAAAAATTTGCAGGAAAGAAGTGAAGCGGTCTATGCCTTGGCGCAAAAGGCCTTTAGATCATTTAAAGAGAATTCCCATGCAGTAAATGGCCCTGGCCAAAATTTAGGCGCGGCACTACTAAAAGATCTTCGCGATCCACATGTTATTAACCCTCATCTTTCTGCTGAATTAGTTACGTGCATAGTTTATCAAGAGACGGCCACTTACCTTGATCCTCATGATTTCAATTACAGCTATTGTCAAAATACCCCGGTAATGTCTTCAACCGCACATGGGTTGGGCCAAATAACCAGAGGTACTTTTGATTTTCTTCATTCCGTCGGCCACCTGCCTTTTACTACCGTGGATGTCGATCGTGGTATTTCTCGCCGGAATCTATTTGAACTAATGAGTGGCAGTGTCGAAATGCAGATCGAGGCAGCAATGCGAATATTAAATTTTAAAATCAAAGACAAGGTGGAACTAAAATATAAGAGTAAAAATAAATTACTGTCTGCTCGAGAGGCAATTATGGCGGGGGTATATAGTTATGATCAAGACAATTCTTCAGAGTATTTAAATAACGTTGTCAACAAATGTTTGCCCTGTATGCAAACACTAAAGGCCAGCGACACTCCTTACAAGTGTTTTGGTATGGGTGTAAAATAGGGAAGTTTTTATGAAAATTTTGATAGTAGTTTGTGCCATTTTTTTCAATTTTGTATTGGCCATAATGCCAGATGAAGCTGTGAAGTTTTTTGATGAGAAAAAAATTGCGTTTTATGGGAAGTTTTTGCTGGAAGATGATTATTACAAAATAGTGGTACAGCAGAACGAATTGGCCCATCAACTTTTTTTTGCTAAAAATCATACCGCAATGCGGTTACTGGAAGAAACATCTGTCGCAGAAGGATTTTTATATTATCGTATTGAGCAAATATCCAAATATGATGCTCCGCTATTGCTCACATTTTGGAATAAGGGAGTGCATGGACAGTTGACGATGTTTTTTAACTTAGAGAGCGGGAAAAAAGTTTTTGAGAAATCCTCAAGTTGGGATGTAGTAGTAAACAATAACAAAGATTCTTTAGAGGTGGTTAGTTCAGAAGAGTTAATGTCCGATGGAAAATATCGAGAACAGAAAACAATGTGGCCATAGCTATTTCTTTTTAATGGCCATGAAGGTAACCGTTATTATAAAAGTTCGATCGCCAATTTGACGAATTATTTTGTCGGGGACTTTATTGGCCATAAAAATATTTTTACTCCAAACGGTATTCATATCTGCCGGACTGTGTGGCCGAGTACCGGCCTTCTTTGACCAGGTTTTGTTTTGTAGTATCTGTTTTCCATATAAGTCAGTACCAACAACAACATAATCATAGAGAAAGAGTGTCTCTAAGGTGATAATCGCATCATTTGTATCCTGGTTTACCTCTTGGTTGCTCCAAAAAAGATCGGTATATCCCAGCTTGGGAGTAATACGTCTGGCCTCAATTTTTTTGTTTCTAAAATTATGATATATCCACTCTCCGGCCTTTTGATATTTAACGTGTGTCAAAAGGTAGTAGTTATAATTAGGATCGGCCTGTGAGAGATCTACCGCATTATCTTTTTTATGATCCTGGGCGCTGATGCTACCAATGATTGTTAAGTTGGTTAGTACAATGATGGTCCAAAGGGAGAAGAGTTTGTTAAGTTTATTACTCATACGACAATGCTAGCAGCTTTTTGGGGGCCTGACGGACTATTGCCCACAATTACATACCAGTGCATGCCACTGTAAAAATTTTTGACAGGTAAAACTATTTGGAATTGCATCCACTACATATATTAACCATCACTTAAGTTAAGTATGGCCGGAATTAAAAAGAGAGTTATAAGGGTGGAAAAAAACAATCCAAAAAATAGTGATATTCCAAGCGGCCGTAAAATCTCGCCGCTCTCTCCCAAGGCCAAGGCCACTGGCAACGCCCCAAGTAGCGTGGTAGTGGTGGTCATTAGAATCGGGAGCAAGCGTAATCGGGCGGCCTCTTTAATAGATAGGGTAATATTGGCCGCGAGCGAGGCCTTCTTGTGATTGAGATAGAAGTCTATTAGCAAAATAGCATTGTTGACGACAAGGCCGGCCAGCAGAATGGTTCCTAACATAGAGTTTAATGAAACGGTACTTTCGGTAATAAATAATCCAAACAGTACTCCCGTTACGGCCAGTGGAATGGTGGAGAGAATAATTAGTGGGTATTTAATGGAATTAAAAGAGAGAGCAATAATTAAAAAGACAAGAATAATTGCCGCTAGCAGTGAAATTTTAAAACTATCAAAAGCACGATCAATTTCTGGATTAGGTGTCGGATATTCAATTTGTAAATCCAGTGGGCGGTCAGCACCGTCAATTATTTTTTTTGCCTTATTTATCAACTTATTTTTGGCGGTATCAGAAAGCGGCCCATCTGCGGAGTTAAAATTGATATATAGCTCGTGAGCGCGGACGTTGTTAATAAAATTAATTGGCCAGGCCTTACTACTTTCGAGAGAGATATCGGCAATGGCCTTTAGGGGAATAATTTTATTTTGATAGGGTACTGGAAGATTAGATAGTTCAGAAACATCATTGGCCAGTTGCTCTGGGCGGAAAGATAAATAGAGAGAATTAAGCCGGCCTTTATCAATAACCTGGTCTATATAGATTCCGTTTTGGGAGGCGGCCTTAATAAAAGATTGCGCTCGTGTTACTTCCAAGGGTAAGGCCCAAGGCCGATAGCGCATATTAATAGATTCATTGCGTGCTTCGTGAGGTAAGTGACGAATTGATGTCTTGAGTTTGCTGCTAACTTCAGCTTGCAGTGTTTGAGCAAAGGAGCTTACTTCTTCGTCAGTGGTAGAACCAATCAGGTGGACCAGAAAGTCTGTATGGTAAGGGATTGGCATGCCGCCGGGGTCCCATTTGTTAGGAGAGGAGTTAAAATCTGGAAGCGGCGGAAATTTTTTTTCATACTCTTTTTTTAGTGGTTCAAAGAGCGATTTATTGCGCAGTTCTCCGGTAATAAATCCATTTTCAGGATTCCACATGTAGGTAAAAAAGTTTACGATTTCGCCTTTGGCCTTTAGATAGGCCTCAACTCGCGCTACATGCTTTTTGGTCAAGCCAATATCACGATTGCCAGGGAATTCCATGGAAATATCAAATAGTGTTGTGGCCGGAGTGGCGATGATCTCTTTTTTAATCTTAGGGAAAAGCAAAAGAGAGGCGGAAAAAACAGTGACTGCTAACACAATGGTAATAATGCTTTGTCGTTTACTGCTAATTATAAAATCTAATAAACGCACATAATATTTTTGCAAAAAATCACTAAATTTGGTGGTGTCCTTTTGATCGACATTTTTAGGAAGCAGATAAAAAAGAATAGGAACTATAGTTATGGCCGCCAGCAAAGAGACAGACAGATTAAATACAATGGCCTTGGATAGATCGCCTAAAATGGCCTTGGTATAAGAAGCAGTCAAGATAATGGGAAAAAAAACGGCAATGGTAGTAAGAGTAGAGGAGAGCATCGGCATGGCCACTTCGCCCACTGCTTCATCAATGACTGCGATAATTGGACGGTGGCGTTCTTGCCGCAAATGGCGAATAATATTTTCCAGAGAAACAATGGAACAATCTAAAACCATGCCTAGGCCAATGGCCATACCGCCCAGGGAGATGATGTTGATGGTCAGGTTAAAAAGCTTCATTAAAATAAAAGAGATAATTACAGAAACCGGAATGGAAATTCCCACGATAATGGTATTTCTCATATTGCCAGTAAAAAGATACATTATTAAAACTGCAATTATTCCACCAATGAGAGCATTGATTAGTAAATTTATGATCGCTTCGTCAATAAAGGTGGCGGGATTAACAAGTAGTCGAAAACTTATATCCGCATTATTTGATTTGAAATGCTCAAGTGCTTCAATGGCCAGACGACAAGTTTTCTTTACATCAGCAATAGAAGATATGCGGATACTTAAGTAGTTTGCCGGAATTCCATTTAAATTATAAAGCGAGTCTCGGGTAGTGGTTTTGGTTATTATTTTCCCGATGTCTCTAATGCGCAGATTTATATTATTGTCCAGATCTTTGCGTAAAGAGATGTCTAAAATATCCTCGAATGAGTGAAGGTTACTGGGTACGATTAATACTTTTTGATTATCACTGTCTTCAATGCCAAAGGTGCCAACGTTCACATTTTCCAGTGCGGCCTCAATGGCCGAAACTATTTCTTGGATGCTAATATTAAAAGTTAAAACTTTATCACGATTAAGTTCCAGTAACGGATAGGAGTTTGCACTATCCCAGTAGTTTACTTGCTCTACACCCTCGACTTTTTTTACTTGAGGAATTAGTGAACGGTTTAATAGTTCTTGTAGCTCTAGAGATCCCAATTTGTTGTGGGAGATGGCGAGCAACATTTGGCCAGCAGATTGGCCGCGCGACCAGATGTTGTACCAGAAATTTCTTCCTTCAGCGGCCTTGACAGAATCAAGAATGACTTTTAGGCGTGAGCGCATTTCTTCTTCATCTACATCCCACTTAAAATCTAATTCTATGGATGAGTAATTATCGGAGTAGGTAACACGATGGGAATCAATTTCTGGAATGGCGGCAATTTGTGCCACGATGGTTTGGCCATAGCGTTTTTGCGAATCACTGGGGACTACTGATTTATTGTTGCCGAAGCTGATATTGAGAGATGGTTTGATCATGTTAGGATACATTTTTACGGGAAGATCAAAAATAGAATAGATGCCCAGTAAAAGAAGGCAGATTAAAATTAGGAACAACGAATAAGAGTTGTTAATAATTTTGCTGATCATAATAATATCACTTTGCTGAATTGGAAAAGATGTTTACTTCTTGTTTTTCGGCCAAGGGTTCAACGGATGATTTGGTGATTATGGTTAATCCGTCGACCAGAGTGTTCGCAGTAATTTCTACCTTCCCTCGGATACTGCTTTTAATCTCCACTTCTGCAAGCGTCACCAGGTTGTTTTTTTCTAGAAGACGAAGGACATTTTTATCTCCTTGCTTTTTGATATATTGCTCATCGACCAAAAATCCTGAGTGTTTATTGAAATTAAATTTAGCAGCTGCCACCATTCCCGGGGCCAGGAGGTTTTCTTGATTGGAAAGCAAGAGTTCAATGGCCATGGTTCCAGTATCTGAATCAAGAAAAGGATTAACGATAGTGACAAATCCTTCTAGATTTTTATCATCAACGGTTATGGCCGCTTTATCTTTTATTTTGATAAGCTTGGCATCAGCAGGGGGTAAATGAAGCTTTAACTTATATTCCTGCGGATCGTATAATTGATATAAAAGAGTGTTCTGTGTCACAAAAGAGTTTTCCGAAATGGCCTGTTCAAAGAGGTATCCATCCATTGGCGCTCGCACTTTAAGTGGTAGAGAATCTAGTCCTACAATATTTTGCTTAATAATAGAGATAATTTCTCCTTTTTTCACAAAGTTTCCTCTCTGAATAATTTGATCAACCACGATACCATCTATAGGAGAATAAATTTTAGCGACTTTGGCCGGAGCTAAGTGGCCCCAATAGGTAACTTCGTTACTTAGTTCTGCAATATTTAGTTTTTGCGTGTAAACTTTGGGGAGATTTTCTTTTTTACCCTTAGGCCTGATGCTGGCCTGCAGAGTAAATAGATTAGTAGCACAGGCCAGAAAAACGATGGCAAGTATTATTTGTTTCATAGTTGCTCCCAATAACGGTTAATTTCGCCAGATATTTTATCTAACTCTAGCTCTGTTAATTTTATATTATGAATCTCTTCTGCTAGCTGCAGGCCATATTGTTGTAACTTAATTTTATCGTCAATGAGCAGTTGAATGGCAATGGCCCCAGCGCTATAGCGCTTGAACATATTTTGATAGATCTCACCTTGGATTTCATGTTTTTTTTGCACAAGCTGGTAAGAGGATGCGTAGGCACGAAGGTTGCTGCAAAGTTTGGAGATTTTATTTTTAACGGCAAAACTGTTTTGGGCCAAGTCATAAGTTGAATTTAAAAAAAGATAGTAAGATTCTTTGCTTTTTACATAAGAGTCGAAGCTGCTAAATAGGGGAACCTCAAGGTTGAGGGAAATTCCATAAGAAGAATAGGAATTATCTAGAGCGTGATCTCGTATATTTTCAAAGTTCTGATTATAGTCGGCCAGCAGATAAACTTTAGGAAGAAAATCTGCCCGGGATATTTTATAGTTCATCTCGCTAATGGCCATCTGTTTAGATAAGTTTTGATAGTCACTAGAAGATGTTTGCTGATAGGCGGATAGAAAAGATCCAATTAATTGATCTTCTTTTTGAGTGAGGATGGCGGTTAGAAGATCGTTTGTTTTGCCATCCAATTTTTCATAATTTTCTAGTGATAGTTTTAAGGTCTCTTTTTCCTGTATTTGTTCATTCGAAATCAGATCAAATAGAGCTATTTTTAAATTTTTTACTAACTCTTCTTGGTTAGCAAGACGTTCTTGCGATTCAATATATTCTAGATTGGCCCGCCAATATTCCTCTTTAGAAATATGGCCGCTTTTGTATTTTGCCGTGGTAATTTCAAATAGTTTTTTATCTACCGCAACCTCTTCCCCGATGAGGGCCAAAGTGCGTTCGGCCATAGAGAGATCTAAAAAAATTTTCCGCAGTTCGTAAGTAAGTTGCGCTTTTTGCATTTTCAAAAGATCCTTGCTTTGCTGCAAAGAGAGTTGTGCCATTTTTTTTCCATTAACATCGGCAAGTCCATTGAAGAGATCATAGCGAGCAAGTAGGCCAGCAGAAAGAGCAAAAGGGGTTCTAATATTAGTGGTGGCCAGATCAAAAGTGGAGGGATCTTTGAGATGTTGCATGGCCTCTCCACCGGATATTTTCATATCAAGTTGGGGCAAAAAAAGTTTTTTAAGAGACAGGCGATAGTACAAGTTTTCAGTGGCAATATTGTTGTCGATTTTTTTAATTTCCACATTACGGGCCAAGGCCATCTTTAAAATTTCTGCAAAGGTTGTAGTTGCCGCTGACGCTGACGCAGAATTTCCCCACAAGAGAGTTGTGATGGAGACTAAAAATAGCAAAATAGTATTCATAAAAAGGTGCTGATATAAATTATAAGAGATACCTATAACACAGAGGATCGATTGTCTAACTAGACTTGTAATTATTACAGTGCTAAGGTGACAGGACAATCACGGCACAATTTGGCCAAAGGAATTTATATCACGAACCAATTACAAGAGGCCAAAGCGGATGATGCGTTCGACTTTGTTGCCCTTTCCCAGAAAAAATCTTCGGCCACAGAATTACAAAAAATGGTCGCTAACGAAAACTTCTTTATCCTTCCCAAAGGCATTTCACCCAAAGAACAATCAAAGCGAATTGATAGAATTTTAGGCTACCGCATTGGGCGAATCGAGCAAAAACATTTGCAATCATATTGCGCCTATTATCGGCCGGCAGCGGACGAAAGGAAAAAACATTTTGAGGGAACGCAGACTTGGATTGGACTGCACCCTCAAGTATTACAAACTCCATATTCTGAAATATGGCACTTTTTAAATATACTACGGCCATACAACCCTAAAACCATAGTAGATTTTGGCGCGGCCTATGGACGTATTGGAATAGTGATGAAAGGTATTTTTCCACAGGCCGAATTTATTGCGTATGAAATTATGGAAACTCGAGCGGCAGAAGCGCGGCGAATGTGGGAGCATCTCCAACTGGATCGCTGTGTTATGATTCAGCAAAATATCCTAGAAGATGAATTCGCTATTCCTCCTGCAGATGTATATTTTATGTACGATTTTAGTTCTCCTCTGGATGTTCGTGTTATTTTAAAAAAACTTTTGGCAAAATTAAAAAGCGATCGCTTTTTTTTAGTGGCCAGAGGTAGTGGAATTCGTTCACTGATTCAATTGAAGTTTCCTCAATTTTGGTCAGTCCATGGAGTTATTCATCACAATGATTGGAGTATCTACTCATCGTTTTGCGATCTTTACTAGTAGACTGTTTCGGTTATATATTCCTTCGGAAATTTTTTCCATCATGCCAAAATATTTTCTCGCAGTAGAATGTGACAGTGGTCTTAATATTTTCTTAAATTTGGAGGTAATAGCGATGAAAAACTTGATCGACTGGACAGCTTCTTTGAGTGTGGGAATTGACTCTATAGATAATCAGCACAAAAAATTAGTGGATCTTTTAAACAAATTGTACGCGGCCATGACTGAAGGCAAGGGTAGTGAGATTCTTGGAAATATTTTTGGTGATTTGGTCAATTACACCAAAACTCATTTTGCGACCGAGGAACAATATTTTGCTAAATACAAATATCCAGATAGTGCCAAGCATATCAGTGAGCATAAAATATTAACGGATAAGGCGAAGGCCTTGCAAGCGGATTTTAAAAGCGGAAAAGTGGCCATGTCTCGCGAGGTAATGCAATTTTTAAAGGATTGGTTGAATAATCATATCGCCTTTGAAGATAAAAAATATGGCCCATTTTTGAGAGAGAATGGTGTTAAGTAGTCAAAACTGGCGCATAGAGATGAGTTGGTAAATGAAAACACATTTATGTGCCAGTTATAATTTTTCATAGAACTAAAAAATAGCTAGCTATTTTTTAACGTAGATACGAACTTTGTCTCCGTTGGCGCTGTTTACATTGACAATATCCTCATCTAGTTCACCAGCAATTTCGTCAATGTGAGTTAGAAGTTCGGCCAGATCAATACCATGATCTTTTTTCATTTGCTCATAAGTTTGCTTGGGCATCATTTTTAGGCCAAGAGGTGCCAGTTTTAAGGGGATTTTTACCATAACATCATCTCCATCTGCACTATTAACCTCAATGCAAAGTTTACCAACTAAATTTTTTACATCAATTTTGCTGGCCGCCTTGGTTTCGCTGAATTTATTTGCGTTATCCCCGATAGCATCTAATAAACGCTCCGCCTCTTTTTCAGAAATCTTTCCATTTTTTAACATTGATAAAATTCTTGTGCGCTCTTCCATACATTTCTCCTTATAAATTAATAAATATATCCACCTCCTATCCTCTCATTGCTTTAATTAACTGCTCGGCCTTATCAGCATCAATTTTTCCGGCATCCAACATATCGAGTACTCGGATTACATCTCCTCGGTCATCAGTGTTACCAGAAATGGCCTCTTTTACTTTTCGTTTAATTTTTTTCGCAACATCTCCAACAATACCTTCAAAATTAACGGAGAAGTCGTTATTCGTAACGTCTCCTGACACAGTTTGTGACAGAACTTTATCTTTTGGATAATTGCCGTTAATTTCTATGTCCCCGCTTACGGATTGTAGCAATAATGTATTGTTGCCAATATACTCAACGATCTCTACCTGAATATCTCCAGATATGGTGGACACATTAGAGTTACAAATCAAATCAAAATGAGCGTTTCCTATTTCAATGTCGCCAGATAGTGCTTTTATCGATACTTCCTGAAAGTGGCCATTGGGAATTGAAATATCACCACTAGCAACAGAAATTTCAAGTTTTTTCGAATTTAGCTCTTCTATTGAAATGTCCCCATTATGTGTTTTTATTAAACCATTAAAAGAGATCTCCTCAATTTCAATGTCTCCGTTATATGTAACAATTGCTCCTTCAATTTTGGCCTTAGCGGGAACTCGTAAAATTATTTCTCCTCCACTATTAAATCCAAGGCCGCTTGGCCTACGAACATCTTGTTCTTTAATAATTAAAACCTCATTAATTATCTCAATGCGAAATGCTTCCTCGGCACTATTTCGTCGCAAGCTTGGAGTTTCAATCGCTACATCTTCACGATTTTCTGTCATAATTTGTAAATCGTTATTGTGTAACACCACATCTAATTTTAGAACATCACCACTTAATAATTTGTAACTCATGTTTTATCTCCTTATATTTGACTGTTTTTTATTTTTTCCATCGCCTCATCAAATGAAATTTCTCCCGCATCGAGCATATTTAGAATATGTTTTCTCTCATCTGGGGTAGTTGAATTGCTGCCTGGGCCTTCCGAAATGCCCAGTGATTTTTTTGCCTGCTTTAATAGATTTTTGATTTTTGGATAGGAGCAATTTAAAATGGCCTCAGTCTTTTTGATGTTGCCTTCTGCATATATGAAAACTTTGACAAAATTAAAAATCTCATCATCAAGCTGGCCACCTTTGGGGAAATCAAAATTGCCCGTAAGTCCTGATTGGCATGAGCTGCACTCAAGTACTTTTATTTTTAGGCCCGCTGAACACATGGGGCATATTGTCTTTGCTTCCATACGAAATCTCCTTAAATGATTTATGTAAACTACCCATGCATGTTTATTTTGTCAATGCAGATATTAAAAATATTAACACCGATATTAATATTTTTAACACAACACGCAATTACAATTACTTATGTGCTTGCTTTTAATTACAAGACGAATTTTCTATGCGCAAGCAAACTCGCAGAGAGATTCCTTCGCGTCGTACGTACGTATTTAAAATTGCCTTGATAGCTATAATAAAAAATCCTCCTTATACCGAAGAGTATGCATGATATGCATGAAATCGCTCCTATTTCTTTGCGCCACTTTTTTTTGGACATCATTGATCTCTTTTGCTTATGGCGCGGGGCCTTGCAATATTTATATTCACGGACGGGATGCTAAGCTGGGATCGTGGGATAATTTACCGCATTATATAAATTGGAATTCATCACTAGAGTTAGAAAATGCAGCAGAAGATTTGGCCCCCAAGCTGGTAGCAGAGATTAGCAAATGTAAAAAAGCACCAATTTTTCTTCGAACATATGATTATTCATCGGCGGTAGTCTATTACATTTTGGGGCTTGGCCGTCGCTATGCAGATTTATATCCTCAGCATAATTTTGTTAGAATTTATCAGGCAACAATCGCAGTATATAGCTTTGGAGGGGCCTTTAGTGGAACTCCTCTGATGGATTATGTCTGCGCGAGTGGAAAATCAAAGGCAATTACTAAGCTTGTCGGTGAAAAATGTATCCTCTCCATGACCACCGCAGAAATATATCATCCCTCTTCGATTATTAATTCTCCGGGGGTACCAATTTATTTGGTATTTGGAACTCATGATCGAGAGTATGGAGAAGAAGTGGCTGAACTGCTGAGGGGAAGTGGACTTACATGGGAGGAGCGTTATCAAAATAAAGAAAGCAGCAGAAGTGATGGAGTGGTGCCTTTGGCCTCAGCAATGGCCTGCGAAAATGAAGTGGCCATTACGGACGTTGAAGGAGAATGCAATAAAATTAATAATGATTACTTTATTGATTTTTTTAGATCAGATGAACACTCCCATTCTGACTTGGTTCGTGATCGGGAACTACTAAGAGGAGTTTACGATGAGAACTAAAGTGGGAATTGCTCTGTTGCTGGCCATATTGCTATCGATTTTTGTTACTTCTCAGTATACTTCATTGAAATCTATTATGACTGATTATACCTATGCGGCCAGAGAACGAACTCCCTTTTCTATGCGAACTATTTTGAAATCGGATGTTTTAGGGTGGGGAAAGACGCATTTGGAATCTACTTCTTTTCGCAGTGGAAGGGAAACAGAGGATGATTTTTCGGAAAGCTTAACGGCAGAAGATTACCAAAAAATTGTAGATGTTAAAATTAGAAATCTACAGGATTTAAAAAAGCGACGACAGTTAAATAAAGAAGCAAAAAAGAAAGAAGTTGCCGAAAAGTTGAAAAAGAAAAAAGAACTAGTAAAAAAAATTTTGGCAGAGCTAGAAAATGCTCCATTAGATGTTGCAGACAAAGATGCTTTGGCAGAGAGCGTGAAACGTTATAGACGTACTTCAATTTATCCGCCGAATCTTATTCCGTTGGGTAAAAATCAAAAAGATCCGTTGGCCAGGCCAGAAGGAAAAAATGGAACTTTTTGGCAACCGTTGCCCATTCCTAATTCTAATGGGCCGGCCGAAGGAGAGAGTCCTTTAATGGGGGCGTACGCAATTTCTGGCAGTAGGACACAAAATTATTATACTATTGCCGAAGAGGAGGTTGAATTTGCGCTGTCAGTAACAGAGAAAAATGGGCGCGTTCCCGCCAGCATTAAGGCAGAAGTATTTAATCAGAAAAAAGAGTTTGTCACAGCAGTTGCTTTTAATGAATCAAGAGAAGAGGGCCTCGGTTATAGCTATAATGGCCAACTGATATTACCAGAATTATCGCCCGAAAATTTGGTGGGAAATTATTTTGTTAAAGTAGAAGCTACCGTGCTGCCAGATAATGATACCAGAGTAAAAAAAAGGCCATCGCTCTATTTTTTTGATTCTTTTGCTTTGCAATATCGTCAGGCCAAATTTAAAAATAAAATTACCGAGCGGTTGACAGAAGATGGTGATTTGGAATTCGAGGCAAAATATCAAATTTATCAAAAGGGTGATTATATTTTTCAGGCCACGCTATACGATATGAATGGCCATCCAGTGGCCTTTGTGGAAAATCCATTATCGCTTGAGGCCGGCCGTTTTATGTTGCCAATAACATTTCATGGGATACTCTTCTATGACGGCCGATTAAACGGCCCATTTATTTTGAAGCATCTTGCCTTGAAATATGTTCGGCCCAATCTCTCGACGGTTAATGCCGGGATAGATTATCCAAATCATCAAACACAAGAATACAACTGGGAAGACTTTAATGCCATGCCCTGTGATGACAAGGCCATGATGAGTAAGCTAAATAGTATCGAGAGTTTTTTAAGAGAGTTTCAGTAATTTTTCAATTCTAATTTGTGCCGGAGGATGAGAGTGATAGATCGCACTGTATAATGGATCAGGAGTCAGTGTGCTGGCATTATCTTTATAGAGCTTGGTAAGTGCTGCGATTAAATCTTGGGCGTTGCTATTTTCGCTGGCGAAGCGATCGGCCGCAAACTCATTTTTTCGCGATAAAAAAGAAAATAGTGGGGTGATAAAAAAAGTATAGACTGGGGAAATTAGTACAAAGAGTAAAAGGGCTAAATAGTTGACGTTATTGATCACTCCATGAGTGGAGAAAAATAGTGGTATGTGGTGAACTTGGCCCAAGATGAAAAAACCCAAAAGTGATGACGAGGAGGAAATTATTAGATGCTGCAGAATATGTTTTTTTTTGTAATGGCCTAGTTCGTGTGCTAGTACGGCCACAATTTCATTGGGTGAGAGTGTGGAAATAAGGGTATCAAAAAAAACGATGCGTTTATTTTTACCAAGGCCCGTAAAATAAGCGTCTCCATGAGAAGATCTTTTAGAGGCATCCATGGTGAAAATACCACTGTTTTTTAATTTGCATCGATCAAGAAGATTGCTAATTTTGTCCGTAATCTCAGTATCGTTGAGGGGAGCAAATTTATTAAACCAAGGGGCAATGAGTGACGGATAGAGCCAGACCATAATTAATTGGAAGATGGCCAGAAAGGCCCAAGCATAGATCCACCATAAATTTCCCATGAAATCAAAAATAAAAAGTAGAGAGTAGAGTAGAGGAGTGGCCAAAACAGCAAAGAGGATGACTCCTTTTAAAAGATCAAGCATGAAAAGCTTTGGGGTTGTTTTGTTAAAACCAAATTTTTTCTCAATGACAAAAGTTGCATAGAGAGTTTGGGGCAAATCTATGATGGCAGAAATAAGAGAAAAAGAAAAAAGATAAAGTACCCCCTGATGTAGTGGAGATAAATTAAGAGGATGTAGAAGATAATCTAGATAATTCAGTCCGCCTCCATAAGTCCAAGCTAACAGCAAGGCCAGGTCCAAAAGATAAAAGAAAAAAGAGCTATTGATTCTAGTTACATTGTAGTCGGCGGCCTTTTGATGATCTGCTAGGGAGATAGTTTGTTGAAATTGAGTCGGTACCATCGAGCGATGTTTAATAATGTGCTGTCGCTGCCTGATTTTTAAATATAGCTCGATCAGAGTGCGTAGTGCCAAAAAGGAAATAAATAAATAAGTATATTCAGAGGTTGTTTGCATGAGTGAAGTTATCCGAAATAGTGGAGTGTTCTAATATTTCAATGGGAAATTTTTCCTTTAATTTATCTAGGATATGTAAAAGTTCTGCTTCTAAACTTTGATCACAGAACATTTCAATTTCACGAAACTGATCATCTGGAGAGGAATCGAGAGTGGAATAAAAAGAAATTCCTTCATTGGCCTCCAAAGTAAAATAGACAAAGGCCGAATTATTTTTATGCAGGCGGATGATAATTTTTACTAAAAGTTTGTTGCTGCTTATAAGTGTAGTAGACAAAATATCTCTCCTATTTTTTGCGACAATCATGGAGAATTAATTTGAAATTCATACCCATTGACTTAATTTAGACTTCCATTAGAATGGATTATAAGTCAAGTGATTTTGTCCGTCATCAAGGAAGAGTGATTTGTGGCAAGACTTTTTTTAAATCTATTTTTTACGCTTAGAGTGAGAGTTATATTGGTAACGTTAGTACTACCATTGCTTTTTAGTTGTAGCTTGTTCAATAGGTCATCAGAGGTTGGCAAAGAGGGAGAAGCGCAGACAGTGGAGACCGTACCCAAAGTGCAGTACGATCAATTGATGACGAAGTACGAGAAATTGCTAAAAGTAGTTAGAGAAAAAGAGAGTGATGGCGAAGTGGTCGTTGATGCCGAGGCGGAAAGTGGTGTAGAGAATAAGAAATATCCGCCCAGCGATAAGTTATCTGCTTTGAAAGATGATCTGGTAAATTCTAATGGTGTCGCCTTAAATGATACAGTGGACGTTTTTTCTGATGGCAGTGGGGCCAATCAAAAAATTGCTCCAGCGGCCAATTTGGATAGTTTGACAGTGGAGACCCAGATTGTTCAATTGCGTAAGGCCTTGAAGCTAGTTGAGCAAAAGAAATTTAATCAGGCCATTGGGTATTTAAAAGATTTAGAAAATTCTTCAGTTTTACAGATAAAAGTACGGGCCAAATATCAAGTGGGAGAGATGTTGTTTTTTCAACAGGAGTACGATTTGGCCATGCAAGTCTACGAAGATATTATTGCTAATTATGCCTTTTCTGGAGTGGTGTTAAAAACTCTAGGCCGGCTTATTGAGTGTAGTAATAAATTAAAACTGGGTAAGAAGCAGGAGCAATACTACTCGGTGCTTATGAAGTTTTTTGAGGCGTCATAACTTTTGAAAGGATTTTAAGAGAGGATGGCCATAAAATTTTTTATTCCGTCTGTTTTTCTATTGGCGTTCATCGCTGTTCCACTTGAATTTTCTTGGGCCCAAGATAGTTCCGCTGATATGGAGGGAGAATTAATCGATAGCATCGCTAGTGGAACCACTATCGTTGAAAAGGGTGGATTGGAATTATTAGATGCTGAAGATGACAAAATTTTAGAGCAACACGAAGAACGGATGAAAAAGGCCCGAGATGAGGATTTGAATATTTCGACCATAGAAGAAATTGATGATTTGGAATCAATAAAAAATGATATTGGTGATGCTACTAAAGAGAGTGAAGCTTTGGCGCCGGATGCAACAACCGTCGTTGATACAAAACCAACAGACTCCCTAGAATCAACAACGGAGGCAACGGCCACGGCATTAGAAGTAGAAAAAAGTAGTAACGAAGTTGTCATCGTTAATGAAGAGGGAGAAAAGAAAAAAGAGGAAATTGAAATTTTTGATGTGGGAGATGAGGAGAGGCAACTGCTAGAGTTGTCGAAATTTGTTTCAGGCAAGATTTCCAGCAAAGAGTGGGATGAGATTGCAATGCAGTCAAAAAGTGAGAAGTATATTGTTCAAAAAGGTGATTGGCTGTGGAAAATTTCGGAAAAGCTTTTTGGTTCAGGATTTTATTATTCAAAAATTTGGTCATTAAATCCTACAATAACTAATCCTCATCAAATTGAACCAGGAATGGAATTGGCATTTGACACTGGAACTGCGGATACTCTACCACAAGTTAGTGTCAATGGCCTCGATGGGAAAGAAGAAACAAGTGCGCCTGCCAATGGCCTACAGGATCTAAGTCAATTCGGAGAACTTGGGGATGGTGCGGCCTGGTCGGATGAGCGTAAAAAATTGATTGATCAAGGGGTATATTTTCAGTATGCCTCAGAATCTACCTACGATGATCTAAAAACACGTGGAGATAAAAGTTTGGTAAAGGAGTACAATAGCTATCAACCTCCAGTAACGGATATCACTATTAAAGAACCGGGAGTGGAGTATGATCCTTCTGGATTTGATAAATTTTCCAAAGTAAAATTTGATTTTAGCGAAGGGTACTACCTTAATACTTTTATTACCTCCAATATCTTGGCGGATGTCGGAAAAATTTCAGCAATTCCTAATGAAAGAACGTTTATCCACAAAGCAGATCATATTTTTGTTAAGTTTGATCGTGGCACCAAAATTCGCCCAGGGGACATGTATTCTTCTTACTCGGCCCATGGAAAATCGTCACATCCTATTTCTGATCGATCCGGATATCGTTACACGATTACTGCACAATTAAAAACTATTCGTCCGATTAATGATCTTTGGGAGTGCGAGGTAGATGATATATCTGGAGTTGTTACGCGTGGTGATCGCGTAACGCTTTACATGAGTAAAATAAATAAAGTGGTAAAGTATTTTAATAAACGTCATATTGAGGCTGCCTTCATGGACTCTCCTCGTGATCAGACAATCTTTTCGGCGGGGGATGTTGTGTATCTGGATCGTGGCCGCGCTGATGGTGTAGAGCTTGGAACTGTTTTTGAAACTTATGATTTTTATGATCGAGGTACTGGGAAAAAGATCTCTGCCCTTCCGGCCTATAAAACGGGAGAGGTAACAGTTATTACTGTCACTGATAATTTTTCAACGGCCTTAATAACTAATAGTTCACATGCGATGAAAATGGGAACTATTGCAATTACCAAAACAGCAGAACAGGTTGCACGAGAGCAGAGAATGAAGAACAAGTTGGTAAATAAAGATGGAAAGTTAGTAGAGTCGGGAGTGTTGGATGAATTAGATGTGGAATTAAATTTGGATGATATCTCGGAAGATTTGCTGGACAAGGCCGACAAAGTTAAGTTGTCAGAGGATGAGTTAGAGGAATTGGATAGACAAGAGCGAGAAAAATCTATTATAAAAGATCACGAATCTGACTTACAAGAATTAGAGCGATTGGAAAAAGAATTAGAAAATATTGAGACAAAGAGTAAAGAATATAAAGTTGACGAAGATAAATTACTTGAACAAGAGAATTTGGATACAGTAGAGAAAAGTGCGCAAGAGGCCCCTGCAGATGCCTTCATGTCACTAGACGATATTGAAAGTGAATCTGGAGTGCAATATCTTGATCAAGATCTTAATTCAAAGGATAACCCGTACGGATTAACGGAATTTGATCTTGAGGAAATTGATGAGTTATTAAAATCAGATCCCTCCTTGGCCAAATAAATTTGTTCATTGTTTCTGCGGGTTTTTTATTCCGGTTGACGAACTATCAACTTCGCAAACATAATGGTTAATGCATCTCGTGCAAAATAGAATCAAATGCTAGCGTTATAGAGGAACTTTTTCAATGACAACAATTTCTAAGAAAATTTCAAAAACATCCAATGTGCCAAAGATTGTAAAAAATATCAAACAGACAAAACTCAAAGGCCACGGAAAAATTAATAAGAAGGCCGTCAAATCAAGCAAACATGATGAAGGGGAGGATGCGCCAATAAAAGGAGCGGCCTATGATTTAGTGGTGGTGGAGTCTCCTTCTAAGGCAAAGACTATAAAAAAATATTTAGGGCGCGGATATCAAGTGGTGGCGTCTAATGGCCATATCAAAGATTTGCCAAAATCCAAATTGGGTGTAGATGTAAAAGATGATTTTTCGATGGAACTAGTTCCCATAACAGGGAAAAAAGATAAAATTTTAAAGATTCAGCAGTTGGCCAAGTCTGCGACTAAAATTTATTTGGCACCTGACCCGGATCGCGAAGGAGAGGCCATCGCCTATCACATTTCAGAAGAGCTGGGAAAAAAGAAAAGCATCTATCGCGTTCTTTTTAATGCCGTTACCAAGCAGGCGGTTAAAGCGGCCATTGATCATCCAACGGAACTTAATCAATTTAAATATGACTCTCAAAAAACGCGACGAATTCTTGATCGTCTGGTCGGATACAAAATTTCTCCAATTCTCTGGGAAAAAGTTCAGCGAGGATTGTCCGCGGGAAGGGTTCAGTCGGTTGCCTTACGAATCATTACCGAGCGAGAAGCGGAAGTTAAAAAATTTGTGCCGACGCAGTGGTTTTCCATTCATGCCCCGATGGCCAAAGGTGGGAAGAGTTTTGAGGCCCTCTATTACGGAAAAAATAACGATGAAAAAGGTGAATTATTAGATATCAAAGAGGTTAAAAAGATTTTAAAGGATGTGGAGAAAAGCGGAAATAAGTTTAGTATTGTCGATGTTTCCAAGAAAGAACGAAAGCAAAATCCCTCACCACCTTTTACCACTTCCAAATTGCAGCAGGATGCGGCCAATAAATTAGGTTTTACTGCGCAAAGAACCATGATGGTGGCGCAGAAATTATATGAGGGTATTCAATTAACCAAGCAAGGGATGCAAGGTTTGATTACTTATATGAGAACTGATTCGGTGAGAACAGAGCCGGAGGCGCTTAATGCACTTCGGGCCCATATAAAAAAGAGTTACGGAGCAGATTATTTAGCATTATCGCCAATTATGTATACACGCAAAAAAGGAGCAGGAAAAGTTCAGGACGCCCATGAGGCCATCCGCCCAACCAGCTTGGATCTTAGTCCTGATGATGTCAAAGGTGATTTATCTAAAGATGAATTGAATCTATATACGTTGATTTGGAATAAATATTTGGCCAGTCAGATGAGTCAGTCGATCATTGATCAAACGGTAGTCACTTTCGAATGTGGTGGACACATTTTTCGGGCCAATGGTTCTGTAATAAAGTTTCCCGGCTTTCGTACCATATATCTTGATTCTTATGGTGAGGGCAAAGAGGATGATAACATTCTGCCAGATTTTAAAGTAGGGGATAGTATAAAGGCCAATGGTGCTACTGAATCAAAAGAACATTGGACCGCACCACCTCCTCGCTATAATGAAGCATCGCTAGTTAAGGAATTAGAGGAGCAGGGAATTGGCCGTCCATCAACTTATGCAGCAATTATTTCAAATATCCAAGATCGTGGATATGTAGAAAAAATGGAAAATAAGTTTTTTCCCAGCGAATTGGGATTGGTTGTTTGCAAAATGTTGGTAGAGAGTTTTCCGGAAATTATGGATGTCGCCTTTACGGCAAAGGTAGAAGAGCTTCTTGATCAGATTGAAGAGGGTGAAGTTAAGTACAAAAAAGTATTGAAGGATTTTTGGAAACCTTTTGAGAAGACTTTGGATAAGGCCAAAGAGGAGATGAAAAATCTCAAAAAACAGCAGATTCCCACTAATGTAAAATGTCTAAAGTGTAAAACGGGTGAGTATTTTATTAAGTGGGGAAAAAATGGGCAATTTTTTGCTTGCTCAAATTATCCCGAATGTACATCGACTGAGGATTTTAAAAAACACTTAGATGGTAGTTATGAAATTATTCCTAAAAAATATGCGGATAGTACTTGCCCTACCTGTGGTAAGCGCATGGTGGTTAAGCGTGGTAAGTATGGCCGTTTTTTGGCCTGCGAGGAGTATCCAAACTGCAAAACAGCTTTGCCCTATGTTTTGGATGTAAGTTGTCCAGAGTGTAAAGTAGGGCAATTTACCGAAAAGCAGAGTCGGTATGGAAAAATTTTCTATGGTTGTTCCAATTATCCAAATTGTAATAACGCTATGTGGACAATGCCTAAAAAGTTTAAATGTAAAAAATGTGGATATCCAGTTATGGGAACAAAAGAGTCAAAGAAAAATGGAAAATCTCTGCAATGTCCCAAGTGTAAGTTTACAGTACCGATTTCAGAAACTCCTTTTGATGGCGAAGAAAAGAAAGATTAATTTAATCTTATAAAAAATATGAGTGATGAAATTCAAAAAAGTATTGCTCCGGAAGCGCCTCCAGAGAGAGCGCAATATACTAAAATTAACATTAAAGCATTGGAGTTGTACGCCAGTGATTTTCAGATAGATATTTTTTTGCGCCTATCCCAACAAAAATTTGTAAAAGTTTGTAAGCGAGAAGATAGTCAAGCGTACAGCAAAAGCATAATTGAAAAATATAAGGCCAAAGGCATAATCGATATGTACTTAGAGACGGAGGATTATGTTAGCTTTGTCTCTTCCATTCGTCAGATATTGACAAGTAAAATAAGGAGCGCAGAAGCAGCAGGCCCGGCGCAACAACTCGGCCAATTAAGTGTAGTGCATGATGTAATAAAAGTTTCTTTTAATGAGGGATATATTAATGCCGACACGATTGCCTTGGCCAAAGAACTAACCTCGGAAACTGCCAACTCGATTGCCAAGATTGATATTTTTGAAAAGTATGCGGAGTTTAAGGCCAATTGTAGCGGTGAATATTTGCATGCGCTGCTTTCTAGTTATTTGGCCTGTGCCATGGCCGAAGAATTTTCTTGGTGCAATTCAGAAGTGAAACAAAAAATTGTTTTAGGAGCACTGCTTTGCGACGTCACGCTATCGCCAGAAGATTTTAAGGAGATGCGAGAGAAGAAAAATAATATAACTGAGCTTTCAAAAAAGATTTTAGATCATCCCCTTAATATCGCTTTGCGTTTACAAAATGAAAGAGATTTTATTTCAAAAGAGACTTTGGCGATTATTCGCGAACATCACGAAAGACCGAATGGAAAGGGATATCCACATGGAGTTAATTATGGCAGTGTAACCGTGCTTACGGCCATCTATATTATTGCCAATTATTTCATTGAACAGATGTTTGATCAAAGTTACCAGGAAGATTTTAAGCAAGAAAAAATGGATCGAATCGTCGAGTTAATAAAAGAAAAATTTTATAGTGGCAACTATCGCAAGGCCTCAGATGCTTTAGAAAAAATCTATCATTCGCGTTTTAAGATATAAGTGCCATCGCGGCCATTTTCATTTTTCTTTAGATTTATGATTGCCTGAGAACTGTAGTAATCCTTTTTTTTATTTTCTGCCTGCGGATTCTTTTAAATCGTTTGCTGGGTTAAATTTAATTCTATCTTCAACTTTTTTATATCTATGGGAAATTCCTTTTTGGCATAATTTGGCATAGTCAGAGTGAAACACTCAGATAAGCAGACTACTTTTTGTGCAGTTTTTTTAAGCAAGATCAATCACGAGATGTCGGTTTTAGTGGCGATCTCTTAAATCAATTCAACGTTGGTTTTACTGCTGAAGGCGGTGGTAGCTACTATCTATTTTGCCCAGTAAGACGATCGAACTCTCATCACTTCTTCGTGCCATAGATCAGGGCCTTCACCTTCTCCGAAACAGGCCGTTTCCATAAGTCGACTTCGTTTCTTAATTCTTGAACAGTATACTGCCACAAGATACCACCGGCATCCGCTTTTAGTTCTACCAGAAACTGTGCAGCATCATCTTCCTTAGCGCTTAGTACCAGCGATGCCAGTTGCTTGCCCCACGAGAATCTCGGTATCGATTTTATCTGCTTTTCATCAAATTCGGCTTGTTCATTAGAGAGCTGCTGAAACTCATCATAGTCTCTTGCCTGCCAGTTGGGACGTTTCCAATGGGCCCTAAGTTGCGGGTTCCCTCGGATAAATACTTCGTAAAACCCATCCGCGTCGATGACTGAAATCTCATCTTGAGCAGATTTCATCACCTGAAATAGTATTTCCTGATCCGGAAGACGATTGATATTAACTGCAGAAAAACGTTTTATGACTTCAGCATACTGCTTCAGAAAATGGAGTGAAGGCATCTGTGGGCCCAGAAACAAATCTCCCGGAAAAATATCCATCACTAGGCTGAAATTTCCGTCCGCTTTATATATTCCATGAAAGGTGGGAAAGATACCCAGTTCTGAAAGCAAGAATGCTCCTTTGGCCTCATGCATTTGCTTAAGAGGATCAATGGAATCCTTCATAAGTGTCTTCACCACTACCGGACGACCATCTTTGAGATAGGCAAGGCGGACAACCCCATTTTCTGCTGATTTAAGATCCGAAGTAACAATCGTAGAGGTAATCTGGATGTCCGTCACTTCTGGAATCACTTTCATCCTCTGATAAAGCGTTTCGGCACTGAGTGTACTTGGATTTCTGAGACCTGTTTTGTAACCCAGTTGATTTGCGGGGATTTCTTTTGAGTAAATGACTGAGGACGGATGAAGTCTGGCAGCATGAACTTGACCGTGGTTCCCCGCCGTTTTGAGATCTCTTTGCAATGAGGCCATTACTGCTAAGATGCAAGTACTTATCTCCCCTGCTAAACCACAGAAGGGAACAAATAAAGCGCTCATCATTGTTATACAGAGAATGACCGCCCTTTTCTCAGTAAAGTACCTATTCAACAATACTTTCATATTTAAAATATCGGAAAAATACGATTTTTTTTGAATTTCAAAAAATTTCAAAAAATTAAATGTTTTAAAAAATTGATTCCCTTTCCTACGACAGAGGTGTATGGAAAAATAATTGACACAATACATTTATTCATCCCTTAAATCGCCACTACTTCTCCCCACATTTCTCAGTATCTATGGGAAATTCCTTTTTCAAATAATTTAGTTGATAACCAGACATTGTTGCTCGGGTAATGTATTTTTTTTGGCATTTTACTTTCGCCAGAGAAAGCGATTTGTCCAAATGTTCTGAATAAATTGCAGCAATTCCCGGTTGATTAATCTTCCCTCTCAAAAGTTAGTTTGTTCAAAATATTTTTCGCGCTGTTTTCATAAAAACAGCTACTATTTCTTATCTCTGATTGTTTTGCTTTGGTAATTGTCATGGCCTTCAAAATTTAATAAGTGCAGGCGAGGTTAGCTCAAGGGTATCTGGCCTGCACGACCTTGCCTGGCAAAGTACTTTTCCATTTTGTTAATTCCGTAATCGATTATCGCATGTCTTTGGTTGCAACTTTTGCACAAAATTTTCATCGAGTCAGTATTAGTTTGCCCCCCCATGCCCCACGCGATAACGTGATCAAATTCAAGGGCATGATATGATCCGCAATTTTCACATTTGCCCTGGGCCCTTTTATAAACTTCTCGTTTCACCGAGGCCGGGATATAGCGCGATCTGTTTTTGGCCCCTTCATCATTTTTTTCTTTTACTACTTCTGTTCTTGCAGAAGTTTTTGCGGCCTTCGCGCAAAATTTTTCCGCTTCCGCTTTTTTGATGGCCTCATCTAACATTTGATCTAATAAATCTTCGGTGGAGAGTTTGGTTTTTTTATGGGCCACAAGTCCTTGAAGT